>DASRMB010000092.1:0-79002 GCA_035648135.1 Prolixibacteraceae bacterium | reverse complement strand
GTCTTGGTATAATCATAAAAGAAGGTTCTCAGCATTGGATAACCTGACCATTGATGAATTCTGGAAACAGTATTGGATTAGAAAAGAATCAATTATGAATGTAGCTTAACTTTTTGTCCGGTAAATGTTTGCAAGTCCACTTATCCTATTTACAAGGGAATAAGTTAAGTAATCGTCTAAAACCTTGTACCTCGAATTTACGAGTGCTTCAATCTTGAAATATTGTAAAAATCACAACAACAACAAAAAGCAATAGCGATAAAACTAAAAAAAAAGATTTGTATTTTTTTACTATTCGATAGGAATAAACAGGGATTGAATTCAAATTTATTTGCCGTAAATCATGACACATTTTGAATCGTACGTTCTTTTACAGATTCGAAAAATATCCACATCCGCTTTGCAATGAAATCCAGCTTAAACCAAATAAAAATAAAAACACGATCAGACCAACAAAGTAAATGCTCGTAATAAGACTTTTAACTACGGAAAGATATCTCATTGTCCAGCCATTCGTATAAAATAATTTTGTGAAAACAGTTTTGGTACGGTATGAAAACAAATGACCGATTACAAATTCTATTCAACTGAAAAACAACTAAAAATTCAGCTACATTTTTCAAATCATCAAAAAAAAAGGCAGCTTTTGGATAGCTGCCTCTCAAATATCAATTAAAATTGGTTATTTCAATTTAAACGAAGTTTCAAGTCCTTCAACAGAATTGGTTCCAACCCAAAGTTTAAAATCGCCTGGTTCAGCTTTAAACTTATGGTCAAGTCCCCAAAAAGCGAGGTCATTTTCACCTAAAGTAAAACGAACAAGCTTCGATTCTCCTGACTTTAAAGCTATTTTCTCAAAACCTTTCAGTTCTTTAACCGGACGGCTAATGCTGCCAACCAAGTCACGGATGTAAAGCTGAACGACTTCCTCCCCTGCAACTTTGCCCGTATTCTTCACAGTTACCGAAACTTCAAGTTTTTCACCTTTCGCAATTGTTTCAGAACTGATTTTCAGATCGGAATAAGCAAAAGTGGTATAGCTTAATCCATAACCAAATGGGAATAAAGCATCGTTTGGAGAATCAGTATAATGCGACCAGAAAACATTTCCTTCACCGTCTGAAGGACGGCCAGTGTTTTTATGATTGTAATAGATAGGAACCTGTCCGACTGACCGCGGGAAAGAAGCAGGAAGTTTTCCTGCAGGGTTGTAATCGCCAAAAAGCACATCGGCAATTGCATTTCCAGCCTCTGATCCCAAATGCCATGCTTCAACAATTGAAGAAACATTATTCGCCATCCAGCTGATATCCAGTGGCCGGCCATTCATTAATACAACCACCACATTTTTATTTACTGCACAAACAGCTTCAAGCAATTCCTGCTGAAGTCCCTTTAATTTGATGTCAGTCTGACTCCGGCCTTCACCGGTTTGGAAACAGTTTTCGCCCAATGTCAAAACAACAACATCAGCTTTTTTAGCAGCCGCAACAGCTTCATCAATACCAGTTCTATCGGTCGTATTAAAATCGAGCTGTACTGTAAACAAGCTTTTGCATGAAACGTAAACAGGTCCCTTTTCATAGGTTAAATTGGCAGGTTTTGCCACTGCACTTTTCATTCCTTCGAGCAGCGAAACAGCTGAGCCGGTAATTGCTTTTGCTCTCCAGCTTCCAAGCGGAACATCTTTGTCAGCAGCCAATTCGCCAATCAGAACAATTTTTTGTCCATCTTTTTTAAGTGGCAACAACTGATTCTCATTTTTAAGCAGTACGATACTTCTTTTGGCCGCTTCACGTGCTGCCTGTAAGTTTTCTTTCGTCAAAATCAAGGTTTTCTCCTTGTTTTCATCACTGTATTTATAAGGATCGTCGAACAATCCAAGAAGGAATTTCACACGTAAAACGCGACGAACTGCGTCATCAAGAACCTTTACATCAACAGTACCTTCTTCCACAAGTGTTTTTAGGTTTGGAACATAACAGTTTCCTTCCATGTCCATATCCGAACCAGCTTTAATTGCGAGCTCTGCAGCCTCCTTTTTATCTGCAGCAACACCGTGAATAAGTAATTCTCCGATTGAATTCCAGTCGGAAACTACGAAACCATCAAAATTCCATTCACCTTTCAGAATATCGCGAAGCAAATGAGTATTTGCTGTTGAAGGAGTTCCACCGATTTCGTTGAAAGCGTTCATGAAAGTCAAGGCACCTGCATCAGCAGCAGCCTTGAACGGAGGCAAGACCACATTCCGGAGGGTACTTTCGCTGATGTCAACGGTATTGTATTCGCGACCGGCTTCAATAAAACCATAAGCAGCAAAATGTTTCACACAGGCGGCAATAGTATTGCTGGCACTTAAATCATCGCCCTGAAAACCTCTCACACGGGCAGCAGCAAACTGTGAACCAAGATAAGGGTCTTCTCCCGAGCTTTCCATGAAACGACCCCAACGGGCGTCTCTTGCGATATCTACCATTGGGGCAAAAGTCCACTGAATACCAGAGGCGGCTGTTTCAATGGCAGCTACTCTGGCTGATTTCCTTGCCAGTTCAGGTTCCCAGCTTGATGCTTCAGCCAGTGGAATAGGAAACATAGTCTGATAACCATGAATAACATCGTAGCCAAAAATCATCGGGATTTTCAGACGGCTGTTTTCTACCGCCAGCTTTTGAGTTTTGCGAGTTGCATCCGCTCCGGTAACATTTAACATCGAACCGACTAATCCGCTCTTAATCTTTTCCAGCAACTGCTGTTCGCTGGTGCCTTTAGGTGCAGGCCCGGTCATTTCCCAGTGACTGGTGTACTGATTCAACTGCCCCATCTTTTCATCAAGAGTCATTTTTGACAGTAAATCGGTAATCTTAACTTCAATAGCAGGATCTAATTGTCTTTTGGGTTCATTTTCAGGCTTAAAAGAGAATACACTTAAGCCTGCTAAGATCAACAGAACGAATGTTTTATTCATGTTATAAAATTTATTTATTTTTTGTTTACTTATTGTCAAAAGTACACAAATTCCGTTTTAACTGTTTCTTTCTATCCGGAAAAGAAACAAAACAGGTAAAAAAACTTGATTCAATAAGATCCATTTTCAAACTTATTCATCGCAGCTAACAACACTATTTCATGCAAATCCACACACGAGAGACAAACCCAGAGAACTAATTTTATTTCACTTTATAATGCTCTTCTAAAAATTCATATTCTAATTGAGCAATCAAATTTTCGTGAGTTTACTGCAATTGAGTGAGTCCTTCCAAGAAAACCATAATATGCACCAGTTTTTCACGGTTTAGCTGATGTGCAATTTTTCCACCTGCTGGAAAGCTATCATCCACCGATCAAAACAAACATATATACCACTAGCAAACAACACGTTAAATGACAACTAAATGTTTCAACTAAATTAGCCAGACAATGAAACGCAACATTTAATGTTATAGAACACATTATTTAAGATTCACTTAACACGACTTTGTGCCCTGCACCTTATCTTTGTAGTGTTATCACATTTCATAAGTTAGGTTTGATTAGTTTATTGGTTTAGTTAGGTTTAGGAAAAGGATAGATTAGAGAGTCTGTCCTTTTTTCTTTTTTAAAGAGGCCAGCTATTTCATCAATAGAATATATAAACTGAACTTATAAATAGTTGAATTGTCAATTTATAACAGCCTGGAGATTAAAAAAAAACAAAAAATAATCACGGCAGACTAATCTTCTCCAATTCTCTCCTACGGGAATCATGCTTCTAATAAGTTTCCTTGAATCATAATTAACAATAAGAAGAAAAGATATGATGAAACATCTATGACAAGACCAAAATTTTGACACACAAGAGGATGATTATATAAGCGTTTCGGGTTACTAGTTACGCGATATCGAAACCCGTAACTCGTAACAAAAACAAAAGAAACCTTTGAATGAAAATATAAACACATGAAATCTATTTTTTGTTGGTTCCTGATAAACAAATACATTATAAGGATTAATGCTTTTTTTTTATAAATTTGAGCTGCTATAGAAAAAACCTATTAAGAAGTTGACATTATGAAAAAAATACTTGTAGTAGATGACAAACCTTCCATAAGCAACCTTATCGTTCAGTTTTTAAGCAGTCAATACCATATAGAAACAAGAGAAGATGGCCTGGAGGCACTTACCTGGCTTCAGCAGGGAAACATGCCTGATATGATCATAACTGATCTGCAAATGCCCAATATGGATGGTATCGAGTTAATCAAAAGGTTGAAGGAAAGTGGTTATTTCCATGATATACCTATTATTGTTTTAAGTAGCAAGGACAGCAGTTCTGATCGGGTTCAATGTTTAAAACTTGGCGCTGAAGATTATATTGTTAAACCGTTTAATCCTGAAGAACTGTTAATCCGTATTGAGAAAATCTTACTTCGCTAAACCTTCAACTAATGGAAACAAATTATCAGAATAAGTTATATATTCTGCACATCGGAGCCGATCCGGAGTTTATTTCCCCCATTTCATTCGAAAATTATAACGTTGAGATCAGTACTGCGGATAATCCATTCTCGGCCAGCCAGTGGGTATCAACTAACGGACTGCCTGATGCCATTATCTGCGAAAGAAGGCTTCCCGGAGGTAATGGATTTGGGTTTTACAACTTTTGGGTTGATCAGTTTGATACCGAAAAAAAAATTCCTTTCATTATACTTGATGATGAGGAGAATCAGGAAACAGTAGCAAAAGCACTTCAAAAAAAGATTGATGATGTATACTTTAAACCAACCAAAGCCGAAACTCTGATCAGCAGAATACTGATGCTAAAAAAGATAAAGCCATTAACCAACAATGTGACGAATTCTCAAACACAGTCATTTATCCCTTATAAAACACCATTTTTCAAACGAACATTTGACATTTTATCAGCATCAATCGGATTGTTGATCGTTTCACCATTGCTACTACTATTTATTATCGCAATTCGGATCGAATCAAAAGGCAAAGTTTATTACACTTCAAAAAGAGTTGGAGCTGGCTACAAAGTTTTCGACTTCTACAAGCTTCGTTCAATGTATGCCAATTCGGATAAACGGCTGACAGAACTTGCCCACCTGAACCAGTATAAAAAAGAGGCTATGCTTCCTCATTCAGATAAAGTCGATCCACTTGAACAATCTGTTTCCAATAAACCCCAGGAAAACAGTTCTACTTTGATTGGCGACGACAGTAACATCCAGGAAGCGGAACATATCCGGGCAAAAAAAGAAAAGCAACAAATAGCCTTTGTGAAATTTGAAAATGATCCGCGAATTACCCAGGTTGGACAGATCATTCGTAAATTAAGTATTGATGAACTGCCTCAGCTATTTAATGTGATTAAAGGCGATATGTCAATTGTTGGTAACCGACCACTCCCTCTGTATGAAGCTGAACTTTTAACCACCGACAACTGGACCGAACGATTTCATGGCCCTGCTGGTATTACAGGACTTTGGCAAGTTGAAGCCCGAGGAAAATCGAGCAAAATGTCGCCCGAAGAACGCAAAGGTCTGGACAATATATATTCAGAAATTGCAAAAAGCAGGTTTTCATTCTGGAAAGATATCTGGATCATTTTGCGTACTATTCCGGCAGTATTTCAGAAGGAAAATGTGTAGTTAACAACTGTAAAAAAAATGCGAATTAAACAACTTTATAAATTGGGATTTGTATTTCTATTTTCGGGAATATCAGTTCTTTCTGTGGCTCAAACCACTGATTCATCAGAGGCTGAGTGGACTCATGAAGATTTCAGAAAAAAAATACCATCATTGGAATCATTAATCGACTCAGCTTGTATTAATTCGCCTATATTGAAATCACAACAGGCTAGCATCGACATTAATCAGTTACGGTTAAAAATCACTAAAAACGAATGGATTAGAAATATCAGCATTGAATCATCATACCAATACGGTATGTTTGGCAATGTGCTACTCAATCCTGATTCCACCGATCCGTTAGCAAACAGCGTATTGACAACAAATAAACAAACCAGATATTCTACCGGGCTTTCGATCAAACTTCCTATTTCTGAAATAATCAGCCGGAAACACCAAATTCAAATCGGAGAGGAAACTCTTCAGCAAACCGAACTGGAGAAAGAGAAGCTAACGGAAGAATTACGAAAGTTGGTCATTATTCAATACAACGATTTAATGCTAAAACACAAGATCTTACTAATCAGCAATAACAATTTACAGTCACAAAATCTGCAACTACAAATGACTGAAAAGGAGTTTCTGAATAACAAGGTTAACGTGAGTGAATTCGCAAGAATCAGGGAAATGCAAACCAAATCAGAGATTGAATTTGAAACTGCAAAATCAGCATTTAACACCTCATTTCAAATTTTGCAGGAAATAACAGAAGTGAAGTTTAACCCTTAAATACCAACCAGTTGAACATCGTACAATTTATCAAGCTTCTGCAGCGCAACATTTTATTTTTACTCATAATTCCTGTCATTCTTGCAGGATTAGTTTTTGTGCTGACAAATAATATGGCAAATAAGTATTCCTCAGACACAACAATCTACACTGGTATTGCCTCCGGATATTCCATCGAATCGCAGAACAATTCGGCAACCGATTATTTTGCAGTAAACAATGCTTTTGATAATCTGATCAACATTATTAACAGCCGGAGTACAATGGAGGAAGTATCACTCACCTTGTTTGCCAGGTGTATGATGACCGAAAAGGCCGATCCATATTACATTTCAGAAGAATCATTCCGTGAATTACAGTCAATTGTACCTGATGATGTTAAAGCTTTAATTGATAAAACATCGCTTGAAAATTCAGTAAAAAATCTGAATATAAGGATGAATAAGGATGCGTCCAACTTCGTTTACGAACTGGTGAATCTGAGCCATCCGTTTTTCAGTGTCGATGCCATTTCAGAGATTCGCGCCTTCCGGATTGCTTCAAGCGATATGGTTAAGATTTCCTATGAATCAACTGACCCAGGAATTTGCCGGGCAACCCTTGAAATACTTTCTTCTGTAATCATTAAAAACTATTCCGGAATAAAAGCCAATCAGACTGATGCAGTGCTTTCTTATTTTGATGATCAACTGGAAAAATCGAACAACCGGCTGAAAGCAGCGGAAGATTCACTTCTGAAGTTTAACCAGAAAAACAAAATCATCAACTATGATGAGCAGACCAAATCAATTTCCGAACAAAAAACCGAGTTGGAATTGCGGTATCAAACTGAAATGATGACATTTAAAGGGGCTGAATCGATTATAAAAAGGCTGGATGAAAAATTAACCAATACCCAGAAAATTATTCTGAAAAATGAAGAGATTACAGCCAAACGAAATGATTTGGCAAGAATTTCCTCCGCAATTACTTTTCTTGAAATATATGCTGACACTACAGGCCCGAAAGCGAAAGAACTTCAATCACTTCGGACTCAGGCAAAAAAAGTAACAGAAGAATTAAATGCCTCCGTACAATCCGTTTTTTTGTATAAAAATGAAAAAGGCGGTCTGACCTCTGATCAAATTCTAGCTGACTGGCTTCAAAACACGGTGACTTACGAAGAGTCGAAGGCACGAATCATGGTTCTGGAAAAGCGCATCAAGGATTTCGCGAAGGAATACGATACGTTTGCACCATTGGGGGCCACTCTGAAACGTATTGAACGCGAAATAAACGTTGCTGAACAGGAATACCTTTCTTCGCTGCACGGGCTTTCGCTTGCCAAGCTGAAACAACAGGATCTGCAATTATCGTCGAACATCAAACCTATTGATCCGCCTTATTTTCCAATTACTCCTGAACCGTCGAAGCGTAAAATACTGGTTTTTGCAGCCGGAATATTCGGATTTATCCTGGTTGCCTTCGTCATCCTTCTGTTGGAATATTTTGATTCTAGCATCAAAACACCCGGCCGGATCGAAAAGCTGACCGGATTAAAAGTGGCCATAGCCTATCCGGCTCACCGTTTGACCAAAGGAACAATTGACCTGAGTTTTGTTGAAACCAGAGCCATTGATTGGCTGGCACAGAAAGTGAAACAAAAAGCAGCCGAAAAAGCCAATCTGGAAACACCACAACAAATTTTGTTTTTCAGTACTCAGGCAGAAGAAGGTAAATCCACAATCGGAAGTGCATTGTCGGAGAAACTGAGTAGTTACGGCAAACGCGTTCTTTATGTCAATTACTCATCAGCTATCCATAAAACCGTTACGGATTATAATCTGAAAAATATTCAAGCCAGCGATAAATTTACAGAAACAACTGATTATCTGAAAGATTCTGGATTAAGCATTAATGATATTTCGAATTTTGATTATGTACTGGTTGAAATTCCTGATTTATTATCGACCAGCTTTCCAACAAACCTGTTAAACCGATTTGATCAGGCCTATCTGACATGCAGGGCAAACCGCGAATGGACTCCAGCTGACCAGAATTCTGTCAACCTTCTTCAAAAATCGCTTACCCAAACGACTCCTGAAGTAGCATTAAATGGCGTTGATCTTTCAGTGATGGAAACCTTTGTTGGCGAAATTCCAAAGCAAAGGTCAGCTATCCATATTCTGCTGAAAAAAATTATCCGGTTTCAGTTTCATTCCAAAGCAAAAATCACCTGATGCTTCAGCTGATAAAAAAGATAGTCAAGGAAAATAATTTCCTGTCGTTGGTCGGAAATCTAAGCTTTTCGGTCTTCGGACTATTGGGTTTTATCATTTTAACCCGAAGCCTGTCCAAATCAGATTTTGGCGACTTTGTACTTTACACGGCTATCGGAACTACTGTCGATTTGTTTCGCTTTGGATTAACCCGAACTGCAATTACCCGATATATTTCAGGTTCTGACGAGCAAGGGAAAAGACAATTTCTAGGCTCCAGTTTTTTTATTGGGTTAATTATGGTCATTATCTGTTTTGTGATAATAACGCCTGTCAACCTATTCTTTTCCGACTCAATCAGCAATCAGGGTTTTGCCCTTTTCTTTAAATGGTATCCCTTGATGGCTTTAGTAAGCCTGCCATGGAACAATGCAGTTTCCTTTCTTCAGGCCGAACAAAAATTCCAGAAAATACTCTCCATAACAACCTTTAATGTGGGCAGTTTTCTGGCATTTCTTGTCTTGAATTTCTTTTTTTTCCACCTGGGGATTGAGAAAATTATTATGGCTCAAATTGGCTCAAATATTTTATCGTCGGCAGTCAGTATTTACCGCAAATGGGATGGATTGAGCGACATTTTCAGAACAACCAGGGAAACCACTTTAAAAATATTCCATTACGGTAAATATTCGATGGGAACCAGCCTGGGCAGTAGTTTATTAAAAAGTGCGGATACATTTATCATTGGGTTAAGCCCGATTTTGGGTTCAACCGGAATTGCACTTTATGCTATTCCATTGAAATTTACCGAGTTTTTCGAAATTCCGCTGCGTAGTTTTGTAGCAACTGCTTTTCCAAAAATGTCAAAAGCCAGCATGCTGAATGATATCGCGGAGTTCAAAAAGATTTTTTATACCTATTCGGGAGCCATTACTATTCTTTTTATACCATTTCTAATTCTGGCATTCGTATTTGCGGCCCAGTTTATCTGGATTCTGGGAGGTAGCGAATACAAAGATTCTGCCGACCTGATCGGAAACGTATTCCGTATCTTTTGTATTTATGGAATTATCCTTCCAATTGATAGACTCACAGGCGTTGCGCTGGATAGTATAAACAAACCCAAAAGTAATTTATACAAGGTTTTGGTAATGCTCACCGCTAATGTAATCGGTGATTTAATTGCTGTTTTTATATTCAAATCCATTTTCTTCGTTGCCCTTGCTACGGTTGTTTTCACGCTCATTGGCATGTATTTAGGCTATTATTTCCTGAATAAAGAAATGAAGCTTGAATTTCCTGAGGTAATCAGGCATGGATGGCAGTTTTATACTGATGCTTACCATCACTTTATACAAAAGAAAGATGGATAAATTTGATCCTGTTTTTGGTTCCGGCAGAATTCGAAGTCCGTTTTTTATAGCGCTAATCCTGTTAATTACTTTGGCATCTGCCTTCCTGATGGCAAAAGGAGGATTGATTATCTCCATTATGCTGATGGTTTTGCCTCTGGGATTAATCATTCTGAACCGAATTTTTAATGCCCCGTACATTGGATTTATCATCGTATTCTTTGCAAATTTTTTCATGCTTGGCATCAACAGATATATTCCCGGGCCACTGGGATTAACCATCGACGGATTACTTATTCTCACCTATCTATCCCTTTTCTTCAGGAGCTTTAATCAACCGGTCAATTGGTCTTTGGCAAAGTCTGATCTCACTCTACTGGCAGGCATTTGGTTTGGGTATACACTTTTCCAATTGGTTAATCCGGAAGCTGTTTCGCGTGCAGCCTGGTTTTATGCCATGCGTGGCGTATCGCTATATATGTTGCTAACCATCCCCCTGACCTTTATCCTTTTAGATCGTGAAAAAGATCTGAATCTGATTTTGATGCTATGGGGTATTTTTTCACTTCTGGGTACGTTAAAAGGGATGATGCAGCAATACATTGGGGTCGACCCGTTTGAGCAACAGTGGCTAAACGAAGGAGGAGCAGTCACGCATATGTTATTTGGCAAATTGCGTGTTTTCTCTTTTTATACCGATGCCGGACAGTTTGGAGCAGCCCAGGGACAGGCTGCAGTCGTTTTCGGAATTTTGGCATTGAATGTAAAAAACCTTAAACTTAAACTGTTTTATACACTTGTAGCTATAGCTGGAATTTACGGCATGATGGTTTCCGGAACCCGGGGAGCCATTGCCGTTCCGATTATGGGTTTCGCACTCTATTTTATTCTGATAAAAAATATAAAGGTCATGATACTCGGGGCATTAATGGGTATTTCGGTTTTCGTCTTTTTTAAATACACCTCCATTGCCCAGGGAAACTATCAGATCAGACGAATGCGATCGGCTTTTGATCCGAATGATCCTTCGCTACAGGTCCGGTTCGAAAATCAACGAAAACTGAAAACCTATCTGGCTTCCCGTCCGTTTGGGGGAGGTTTGGGCTCTGCTGGAAACTGGGGTAAACGGTTTTCTCCGAATACATTTCTGGCCAATACAGCCACCGATAGCTGGTATGTTGCCATTTGGGCAGAAAATGGAATAATCGGCTTGCTTCTGCATCTGTTTATTCTTTTTTATGTCCTGATAAAAAGCTCCTATGTTCTGATGTTCAAAATCCGTAACGATTGGCTGAAATTCAGGATGATTGCACTCGTAAGCGGTTATTTCGGAATCATGGCTGCTTCTTATGGAAACGGAGTGCTGGGGCAAATGCCGACCGGAATAATTATATACATGAGTATGGCGTTTTTATTCATGGCCGAAAAATTCGATAAAGAACTGGAAGACCAAAATGCTCAGAATTCAAAACTTTTAGTCTGAATTTGAAGCAACGGATTCTGATAAGTTTCGAAATATTTACTAACAGTATCTGATGAAGAAGATTGGAACAACATCTGCCTTGCCGACAGTTTCGATTATAACGGTAAATTATAATCAATCATCGGTCACCTTCGACTTGCTTGAATCGTTGCGGAAAATAACTTATCCCAATACCGAAATTATCGTGGTCGATAATGCTTCCCCAAACGACGTTCCGGATTCCATCAAGGATAAATATCCCGAAATCACCTTACTGAAAAGCAAAGAAAACCTCGGTTTTGCAGGAGGAAATAATCTGGGTATCGAAAAGTCGACGGGTGAATACCTTTTGTTCATCAATAACGATACTGAAGTTCCGGCTGATTTTCTGGAACCACTGGTTGGGTTCTATCAGTCGCATCCGGATGCCGGAATGATAAGCCCCAAAATCCGGTATCATCATACTCCTGAAATGATTCAGTATGCCGGGTACACTGAAATTAATCTCTATACCATACGGAATCACAGTATTGGCTACAAGGAAATTGACGAAAACCAGTATAACGAAAACCGTGTGACAGCTTTCGGACACGGAGCCGCGATGATGGTTTCGCGAAAAGTTATTGAAAAGGTTGGAATGATGCCTGACATCTATTTTTTATATTACGAAGAACTCGATTGGGGGTGGAAAATCAGAAAGGAAGGATTCATCAATTATTACGTTGGAAATTCGGTCATTTTCCACAAAGAATCTATTTCGACCGGAAAAAACAGCCCAATGAAAACATACTACATGGCTCGAAACCGTATTTTGTTTACCCGAAGAAATAGTACCGGTATTCAGAAATGGATCAGCATCATCTATCAGATTGGTATTGCCGGAACTAAAAACATGTTGCTTTATCTGATTCGCGGCGAAACAAAACACTTTTTTTCATACTGGAGCGGACTTAGCTGGCATTTCAGGAATCTTCGGAAGAACAATATTCGTAAAACCCCACAATTAATCCATACAAAACCATGAATATACTCAGACTGATCATTCCTATTCTGGAATATATCCTGGCCGGTTATCTCGGAATTACCGTTCTGTATAATCTGATTTATGCGATAGCTGGATTATTTCCAATTCGGCAACGGGCAGCAAAAGAAAATAAGCAGCGCAAGATCGCAGTACTAATTCCGGGTTATAAGGAAGATAATGTCATTCTGCAAACAGCTCAGGTTTCGCTGGAGCAGGATTATCCAAAAGAATTGTACGAAGTGATCATCATTGCTGATTCATTCAGCGCCGGGACACTGCAAAAACTCCGGAAAATGCCGATTCGTGTCGTTGAAGTAGTTTTCGAAAACAGTACAAAATCAAAAGCGCTGAATAAAACCATGTCGGTTATTCCTGAAGATTTCGAAATTGCCGTAGTTCTGGATGCAGACAACCTGATGGCGAAAGATTTTCTCACCAAAACAAATACTGGATTTAATCAGGGATTCCGCGTAATACAGGGTCATCGGGTTGCGAAAAATACCGATACTTCATTCGCTGTACTCGATGCAATCAGTGAAGAAATTAACAATCATATTTTCAGAAAAGGACATCGTGCTTTGGGTCTCTCGTCGGCACTTATTGGCTCCGGAATGGCTTTTGAATATTTGTTTTTCAAAGATATGATGGCCGGAATTGAAGCCATTGGTGGATTTGACAAGGAACTGGAATTGAAACTTTTGCGGAACAAACTAACCATAGGTTACCTGGAAGATGCTCTTGTTTACGATGAAAAAACCCAAAAATCAGATAATTTTCAACGTCAGCGAAAAAGGTGGCTTTCCGCTCAGTTTATCTATTTTTCCAACTATTTGGGAAGCGGAATAAACCATTTGATTACCAAAGGAAACATCGACTTTTTCGACAAAGTACTTCAATTAGCCTTCCTTCCAAGAGTTTTGCTGTTGGGTGTTTTATTCCTTTTTAGCGCAGTTTCCATTGGAATTCACTGGCTTTCAATACCATTTATCGAAGACAATTTTGCAACAACATGGCAAGACTGGACTGGATTGTTTGTCGTAACCGGATTAACGTTAGCGCTTTCAACGCCCAAACAGTACTACAGCTTACGCACGCTAAAAGCAATTTTCAGTCTGCCAAAAGCCTTTTTGCTCATGTTTGGATCTTTGTTCAAACTAAAAGGAGCCAATAAAAAATTCATTCACACCGTACATGGAGATAATCCTGAAAATGAATCAAGTGAACCGAATAAATAGTGTTCATCAACTAAAATACGACAGATGTAACGACCATGAGAAAATCTTTCTCGCACAGAAGTATGATTATTGGGGAGTTCCATGCGTTGGAAACTTAAGTGAAAAGCATACGTTGATACGCAAATTTCAGAGACTTAAATTAAAAAAATAAACACATGAAAATAGGTATCGAAGGGCAACGGATTTTCCGCAAAAAGAAACACGGCATGGATATGGTTGCTTTGGAACTGATCAGGAACCTGCAGCTGATTGATCACAAAAACCAGTATGTTATTTTCGTTAAACCCGACGAAGATGATCAGGTTCTTCAGGAAACAGCAAACTTTAAAATAGTTAAACTTGATGGTGGTTTTTATCCTTTGTGGGAACAAATCGCTCTGCCCAACGCTGCTGCCCGCGAAGGTTGCGACATTTTACATTGCACATCAAATACGGCGCCCATATTTACTTCCATTCCGATAGTCGACATTTTGCACGACATCATTTACATGGAACACAGCTATTTGAAAATCATGCAAGGCAGCGGAACTCCCTATCAGAAATTCGGGAACATATACCGAAAACTAATTGTACCGAAAGTTGTGCGTAAAAGCTGCAAGATAATTACGGTTTCGAACTTCGAAAAAAACCGGATTGGTGAATTTTTCGGACTAAAGGGTGACAACCGGTTAACAGCCGTATACAATGGCGTTGGTGAACATTTTAAACCGGTAACCGACACTGCGGAACTCGCCCGGGTAAAAGAAAAATATCATCTACCCGATCGCTTTTTCTTTTTCCTTGGAAATACCGACCCGAAAAAAAATACGAAAGGTACTTTAAAAGCGTATTCTGATTTTATCAGGCAAACACAAAGTGAGTTACAACTTCTGATGCTCGATTACGATTTAAAAGAGCTTGAAAAATTGCTTTTCGAGATCGGAGATCCGGAGCTAATCAAACGGATTCACCTTACCGGATACGTGGTAAATACTGATCTTCCAGCCATTTACAGCCAATGCGATGTTTTTCTGTATCCATCACTCCGGGAAAGCTTTGGCATCCCGATTCTGGAAGCTATGGGTTGCGGAGTACCAGTAATTACTTCAAACACTTCTTCGATGCCCGAAATTTCCGGCGATGCTGCATTGATTATCGATCCATACCAAACTGAAGAAATTACAGCGGCAATGATTCGGTTAACCTCCGAAGTAACACTCCGGAATGACAAAATAAAACTTGGACTGAAACAAGCCGCGATGTTTTCATGGAAGGCAATGGCCGAAAATGTGCTGAAAATTTACCAGGAAATCGGATCTGCTGCAAAGGCAACGAATAAGTAAAACATCTGAAACCATGATAGAGAACCGTGATATTGTAGTAGTTGGGATTCAGGCCTGGGACATTGAGATTGGCAGTAACTGCAAGAATATTGCAGAAGAATTTGCAAAAAACAATCGGGTGCTGTACGTAAACTCTCCGCTGGACCGGATTTCGATGTATCGTCATCAGAATTTGGAAAAAATCAGGAAGCGAACAGCAATTGTAAAAACCGGGAAACCTCAATTGATTGATATTTCACCAAACCTATGGAATCTTTATCCGGCAACGCTGATTGAATCGCTCAACTGGATCGGATCTCCACGTTTGTTCGACTGGCTGAACAAAATAAACAACCGGAGATTCGCGAAACAGATTGCATGGGCCATTGAACAACTTGGCTTTAAGAATTTTATCATTTTCAACGACAGCGACATGTTCCGGAGTTTTTACCTGAAGGAACTTCTGAAACCAGAAACATATATTTATTACACCCGCGACAATTTAATTGCTGTTGACTACTGGAAAAAACAAGGCGTCCGAATTGAAGCTCAGCATATGAAGAAAGCTGATCTGGTGGTTGCCAACTCAACCTATCTGGCAGCTTTAGCGCGAAAACACAATTCAAATTCGTTTTACGTGGGACAAGGCTGCGATGTCAGTTTATTCGACACCAATCTGGCCACAACAGTTCCTGCGGATATTGAAACTATTCCGAAACCAATTATTGGATACATCGGCGCGTTGTTGTCGTTACGGCTCGATGTTCAGGTTCTGGAATACATTGCCGAAAGCCGTCCCGACTGGAGTATCGTACTCGTTGGTCCTGAAGACGACACCTTTAAAGCCAGCAAACTCCATCAACTTAAAAATGTGCATTTTTTAGGCAATAAAAACGGGAATGAACTCCCGTCCTACCTCAACCGGTTCGATGTCGCGATCAACCCACAAGTGCTGAATCCGGTGACAATTGGCAATTATCCACGCAAAATCGATGAATATCTGGCCATGGGGAAACCTACCGTAGCAACAAAAACGGAGGCGATGAGTGTTTTTGCAGATTATACTTATCTGGCTGAAAACAAAGAAGAATATGTTACTTTTATCGAAAAGGCACTTCAGGAAGACAATGACCTGATACGCCTGAAACGGAAAGAATTTGCCCGGCAACATACCTGGACAAACAATGTCCGCGAAATTTCCAGGGCGGTTGAAGCTACAAAATCACCACAATATAAAACCAGCGAATGAGCATCATCGAAAAAATTAAAGCAAATCCAAAGCTGAAACAAATGGTATTAAATGCTATGATGCCAAAAAACCAATCAAGGCCAAGGCTCTGGGTCAAGTTATTTTTGAATCCGCTGAAGCACAAAAAGGGTAAAAATTCACGCATTTGCCGTCGAACGAGAATGGATGTGATGCCATTCAACAACTTTGTTTTGGGGAATAATTCAACCATCGAAGACTTTTGTACGGTAAACAACGGAGTTGGCGATGTTTTGATTGGAGACCGCACCCGCATTGGCATGAGCAACGTTCTGATCGGCCCCGTAACCATTGGAAATGATGTCATGCTTGCTCAAAACATAGTACTTTCAGGACTTAACCACGGTTATGAAGATGTCACCATTGTACCGCACAAACAACCCGTAACAAAGAAAAAAATCACCATTGAGGATGAAGCATGGATTGGCGCCAATGTGGTAGTGGTGGCAGGCGTTACCATCGGTAAACATGCGGTAATTGCAGCAGGTTCAATTGTCACCAGAAACATCCCGCCTTATTCGGTGGCTGTAGGCAATCCTGCCCGTATTATCAAACAATACAACCCGAAAACAGAAAGTTGGGAAAGAGTAAATTAAACAAAAGAAATATCTGCTTTCTGAAATTTTCAGCATGAATAAAAAACGAACATGAGGCAACTGATTACCTATTTAAGATACTTTTTTCAATACCTGAAATTCAGGGATTTCAGGTCGATTATTACCTCGGTTCAATATGTATTATTTAACACCTCGCACAAGAACGACCGCATCATCCGCTCTTCCATAGGAGTTTTTTTCTGCCGGAATAACACCAACGATTTTCAATTTGCAAATCTGGGGTATGAGTGGGGTGTTAAAAAATTTATCCTGAAGCGGAAAAAAGACTTTTCAGTTTTTATTGACGCTGGCTCGTGTATCGGCGATTATTGCATTTTACTGGCGAAGATGGATAAACGATGTTTCGCTGTTGAACCAGTTTCTGACAACATTAAAACACTCATGAAAAACCTCAGATTAAACGATTTACAAAATACAGTACGAATTCTGCCTTATGGATTGGGCGATGCCGATTACCAAACCAATTATACCTTTGACCCGTTCAACACCGGTGCTTCCCGAATTCAGAGAGGGAAAAGAACGGGCACAAACAAAGCTGAAATCCGAAAACTGGATACCCTCATGCCGGAATTGGGCATTGAACAGGATGAATCGATCTTCTTTAAACTCGACATTGAAGGCATGGAAACTGAAGCCATCAGGGGTGCGGCTGAATTTATCAGGTTTTATCCGAATATTACCCTGATCATTGAAGAAAAACACAGCGGACAATTCCCGATAGAAGATACATTGAGAGAAATTGCAGTGTTTGAATTTGGTAAAGTTGATCATTTCAACATGTATGCAAAAAAAATCAAAAACTACTAAAATCAAATGGTATGACAGCGATTGAAATTTTATTCTGGATCTTCCTTTTCATCGTTTTCTACGCGTATGTAGGTTACGGAATTCTGCTTTTTGCGATCATCCGGGTCAGAAGAATGCTGGGACTGAGAAAACAAGATAACCCTGATCCGGATTATGAACCTGAAGTGACTTTGTTTATTGCAGCATACAACGAAAAAGACTTTATTGAAGCAAAGGTTGAAAACACACATGAGCTTGATTATCCGCCCAACAAGCTGCATCAGGTTTGGGTGACTGACGGATCAAATGACGGGACTCCGGATCTGCTCCGGCAACACGATGATATTGAGGTTTATCACCTTCCGGAGCGAAACGGGAAAATTGGTGCGATGAACCGTGGAATGAAGCTGGTAACTACTCCCGTTGTTGTCTTCTGCGATGCCAATACCATGCTTGGAAAAGAATCCATTCGCCGGATTGTCAAGCTATTCAGCGATTCTAAAGTGGGTTGTGTTTCCGGCGAAAAGCGTATTTTCGGCAAAGAAAAAGATGCTGCTGCAGGTGCCGGCGAAGGACTTTACTGGAAATACGAATCGATGCTGAAAAAATGGGATGCTGAACTCTATTCGGTTGTTGGCGCTGCCGGCGAATTGTTTGCCATCCGAACCGAACTTTTTCAGGAAGTTGAAAAAGATACCCTACTCGATGATTTTATCATTTCGCTTCGGGTAGCTCAAAAAGGATATACTATTCAGTACGACCCTGAAGCCTATGCGATCGAAACAGCTTCGGCCAATGTAAAAGAAGAATTGAAAAGGAAAGTCAGGATTTCAGCCGGAGGTATTCAATCGGTTATCCGGCTTAGTTCGCTGTTGAATGTTTTCAAATACGGAACCTTATCGTTTCAGTATATTTCACATCGCGTTCTGCGCTGGACACTGGCTCCACTCTCTCTTTTATTCCTGATTCCGGCCGGATTATTATTAGCCATGAATGAAGGAATACTCAAATTCGGATTTTACAGCATCTTATTTTGGCTTCAGTTGTTATTCTATTTAAGCGCGTTGCTTGGCTGGTATTTAGAAAACAAGTCAATCCGCATAAAACTGTTGTTTGTGCCGTATTACTTTTTCATCATGAATTTATCTGTTTTTTTGGGATTCAAACGTTACATAAAGGGTTCACAATCGGTTAACTGGGAAAGGGCAAAACGTGGTAAATAATTATCAATAATTCAGAAATGATTAAAAATCTGACGATACTATTGTTTTTATTTTCTTGCATTCAACTGGCTGTTGGTCAGAAAACAAGCTTACTGATCGCTCCTGAAATAATCTATCTGGACGCAAATGATCAGGCATATGCTGACGTTGACCCCGGCGACACCTTGTTTTTCGCTGCCGGAAACCGCGAATATCTGGTAATCAAAAATTTTCAGGGTGAACCCGGGAAACCGATTGTAATGATGAATTCAGGAGGAGAAGTTATTATTGATACCGATCATTATTTCGGCATATCCATTCAGAATTGCCGGTATATCAAATTCACCGGAACCGGAGACGACAACCAGACCTATGGGTTTCAAATAAAACGGGTCGCCAATGGAGCCGGAATGGGCATTGGCGAACTGAGTTCTGACTTCGAAATTGAACATGTTTCGGTTGAACATTGTATGATTGGCGGCATCTATGCCAAAACAGATCCCGATTGCACACTGACATCAGTCAGAGGTACTTTTACTCAGTACAATACAAGCATTCACGACAATTATGTTGCAAATGTCGGCGACGAAGGCTTGTATGTCGGGAACTCCAAATACTACGGGCAAACAGTTCAATGTGACGGGATTGATCAACTTCTTTTGCCGAGCCTGCTCGACGGGGTGAAAATATACAACAATATCATCGAATATTCGGGTTGGGATGGTATTCAGGTGAGTTCAGCTTCCAACAACTGTCAGATTTACAACAACACAGTTCTGTATGACAGCCAGGAGGAAACGGAATCACAAATGTCGGGCATCATCATTGGCGGAGGTTCAAAGTGCGATTGTTACAATAATTTCATCAGTCAGGGAAAAGGAAACGGGATTGAAAGCCACGGACTGGGAGGATACCGGATTTTTAACAACATCATTTTAGATGCCGGTCGCAGTTTCTTCCCAACCGATCCAACCCGGATGAAACACGGCATTTTTGTAACAGATGTTTCGGTTGAGACCGGCGCTTCCTTTTACATTCAACACAATGATATTATTAATCCGAAATCGGAAGGCATCCGCTTTTCGAGCATTAAAAGCAAAAACAGCCTGATTTCAGCCAACGTTATTATCAATCCCGGGAACTTCGATTATTACGAAAACGACAATACCAGTTTTACAGGGCAGGATTCCTATATCATGTTTCAGGATAAAACTTCAGAAGCCACTCTTCAGAATAATTATTTAGCCCGGAACGGAAACGCAGCAGGATTTACATCAACCGACATGCAATCAGCCGGCGATTTTGAGTTGCTTGCAGGTTCTCCACTAATCGACGCTGCCGAGGTTGATATCCATATTCCATTCGACTTCGCTGGTTCATCGCGTCCGTTTGGAGCAAAGTCTGACATTGGAGCTTTTGAATACGGGGCCACAGCATCCGGGGAAATCCATTCAGTTACTCCGGATTCTCAGCACTGGCTCCTTGAAAATCCGGTCAGGGATCTTTTACAAATCAGCTTTCAGAATGAGTTAAATTCAGATACCGTACTGAGTATTTATACGATAAACGGAGAAATGATCCTTCAGTTGAAACAACCAAAGTTAAACTCCGGAAACCATAATATTCAGGTTAATGTATCGCAAATGGCGGCAGGTATATACTTATATACCATACGTTCCGGCAATTATTCAGGCTCTGGCAAATTTGCAAAATGGTAGTTGGGAATAATTTTGATATTTTTATTGAATGGTAATTTGAAATTAAACGGATATGGAAATTTTGAATAAAATAACTTGTATCGTTGTCGGAGAAGGCAATCTTCCACTGAAGTGTATGGGAATTATGAAAGATCATGGCATTACTATTCAGGCATTGGTTTCAGGCGATGAATGGTTACTCCATGAAAATGCTTCCGAAAGTTTCCCCAAATACAATAATCTGCGCGATCTCTCTGTATTTGATCCTGTCGATTATATTTTCAGCATCAACAACAGTTTAATCCTAAAAAAACCATTCACCTCATTAGCCCGGAAAATGGCTATCAACTACCACGATGCGCCACTCTCCCGGTATGCCGGTATGTTTGCAACCAACTGGGCTATCCTAAATGGAGAAAAAGAACACGGTGTTTCGTGGCATGAAGTTGTTGATGCAATTGATGCCGGAGATATTGTTGCCAGCCAGAGGATACCTATTCTGCCAAACGACACAGCCCTATCGCTCAATACAAGATGCTTTGAAGCTGCATTAAAAAGTTTTGAAGAATTAATCATTTCGATCGTTGAAAACAGATTATCACCGGTTGCACAGAATCTGGAAAACCGGACTTATTTTCCACTGGGTGCACGTCCTGATTATTTTGGCTTAATTACCCACGATATGAATGCTAAACCAATTGACGCATTGATTCGTGCCACAAATTTCAGCAGCCATTATCCCAATGAATTTACACTTCCATTGCTTTACATTTCAAACGATTACTATATTGCAGCCAAAGCATCAGTCGTTTTTGATCAATCCGGAAATCCGGGACAAGTAATTGATTTTAATGGGAAAAGAGGATTTTATTGTCAGGCTGGAATCGTACTTCCTGAAATAATTTACGATAAGAATGGTGAAAAAGCGAATATAGAAAGCATTTTGGAAATCGGAAGTCAAATGCAGCTTCCAAATCAAACCATAGCAGCCAAAGCCGTAAAACAGTTTATGAGCATGGCCAGATTTGAACCTTTCTGGAAAAAACAACTCGCTGTCGCTGAATATTTAGCATGGCCAGTAAACATGGGTAAACAGAGTTCAAAAGTTGCCGAAACCAAATTGGATGAAGCTATCTTAAATCAACTGGCAAAACTATTCCCGGAACAAAAAACCGAAGATATTCTGTCATCGGCACTCCTGCTGTTTTTCCTGCGTTTGTCGAATCAATCAGCGGGCACATTGGGATTTGTTTCAAGTGTACTTCCGGAAAATATTCAGGAGCTCGAAGGTTTTTTTAATACCTGGGTACCGCTTAACGGAGCAATCGATGATTCGAATCCGGTGGTTAATGAAATGGGAAAAATAATCACAAACATCAAGAGAATTAAAAAATCTGAAACATTCTCCCGGTCAACGCGAATTCGCTACCCTGACTTAAGAAACAATGCTTCTGACAAACCGGACATCATTCTGTCCAAAGCTTCGGAAGAAAGCAATTACCTGAATGCAGAAAGTGTACTGATCAACATCGGTCAAAATAAACTAAGTTTTTCCCTGCCTGTCAATTCAAACTATTCAGGAATACATACAATTGTTGAAAGTTTTGAAATGTTCCTGCAACAGCTGATTCAATCGCCTGCTCAAACCGTGAATCAAATCGGGCTGGTTTCAGCCGAAAAAGCAATCGGGATTACGGAATCAATCAATCAGAAGATTTGTGAACCGGTGATGGTTGATGATGTCATCAACCGCTTCAATGCTGTATCTGCTGAGTTTCCGGAGAAAACAGTTATTTTCGATTCAGGAAAAAACTATTCATACAGCACCTTTGATAAAGACGTTGAGAATTTGTCGGTTAAAATGATCAGTTTGGGCATTCAGTCTGGTCAGATTGTGGCTGTGGAAATTGGCCGTAATTACAACTATTTTGTATCGATCATGGCTACGCTTCGGTGCGGTGCAAGTTTTCTGCCCATCGACCCGACAATGCCTTGGGAACGGAAACAGTTCTTTTGCACCGATGCCGGTGTTTCGCTGATTCTGGTTGACGGAGAAGTTCTTGATTTGGTGGAAAGCATTCCATTACTCAATGTCTCTGATTTTGAAATTTCCGGAGACAAAAAATGGCCTCAAACAGAATATTCAGCCGACAGTGTGGCCTATATTATCTACACCAGCGGATCGACAGGGATTCCAAAAGGTGTGAAAATATCGCGCAAAGCGTTGGCTAATTTTATTTCAGGAGCACTGGGTTTGTATGAGATTACAGCAGACGACAGAGTTTTACAATTTTCCAGCCTTGCTTTTGATGCCAGCATTGAAGAAATTTTCACCTCTTTTTGCTCGGGAGCTGCCATTTATCTGAGAACGGCTGAAATGCTGATGGCTGACGAATTACTGAGTTATTCGCAGCAGCATCAGATTTCGGTTTGGGATTTGCCAACGGCTTTCTGGCGTCAGGTCATTCAGTCGGATGTGTACCTGAACAAACCGCTTCCGGAGAGTTTGCGGCTGGTCATTATTGGCGGCGAAGCGGTATCTACAAACGATATAGCTCTTTGGAACAAACGGGAAACCAAACACAGGCTTTTTAATACTTACGGTCCGACCGAAACAACGGTTGTTGCCCTCGCCTACGAAATAAAAGCTGGTTATCAGCCCAAAACAACGGTTCCAATCGGTCAGCCTCTACCAGGATATCAGCTTTATGTTGCCGATACAAACCGTCAACTTGTACCTGAAGGAATCGCCGGGGAACTTCTGATTTCAGGAGATAGTTTAGCTCTTGGATACCTGAACCGGGAACCTGAACAAAACAAGGCATTTATTGATTTTGAGACTCCTGATAACGGACTTTGCCGATGCTATCGTACCGGGGATCTTGTAACCGCTGGTAGCGACGGACTGATTTATTATCAGGGGCGAGTTGATGCTCAGGTTAAAATTCGCGGATTCCGCGTTGAACCCGGAGAAATCGAACAGCAGATCTGTTCGGTGGATGGTATTGAAACTTGTGTGGTGGTGGTTTCAGAAAATGCATCCGGAGAAAAATCGCTGTATGCGTTTTACTTGGAAAAAGGAGTTGGAACTACTGTTCAGACCATTAAAGAAGAGTTAAAGAAAAAACTTCCGGCATACATCGTTCCTGAACTCATTTTCAAGGTTGACGGAATACCTCTGACCAGCAACGGAAAAGTCGATAAAAAGAGCTTGATCAAAACCGCAATGGAAACACTGGCCCAATCGACCAACGAAAGCGCGAAACCAACCAACGAAACAGAAGAATTGGTTCTCAGTCTGTGGCAAAAAACACTTGGAATTGAATCGATGGGAATTGACGACGATTTTTTTGATTTGGGTGGACATTCACTAAAAGCAGTCCAGCTGATGTCCGAAATCAAGAGACTGAAAGGAATAAATATTCCACTGGCTTCGCTGATTTCAAATTCTACAGTTCGTTCATTCGCTCCATTGCTTACATCGGACAAAAAGAATGATCTTTGGCAATGCCTTGTCACTATTCGGCCAACAGGCGAAAAAACGCCACTCTTCCTGATACACGGCGCAGGATTAAACGTACTTCTCTACCAATCACTTAGCCATCATTTAAAAGAAGACCGACCCATTTATGCCTTTCAGGCCAAAGGATTGGATGGAAGCCAGGAATTGAGTAACAGCCTGGAAGAAATGGCAGACGACTATATCGAAGAAATAAAAAAGATACAGCCTGAGGGACCATATATGTTGCTTGGATTCTCTCTTGGAGGATTTATCGCCTACGATATGGCTAAAAAACTGGTATCCAATGGTTCTGAAGTCTGTTTCACCGGAATGATTGATTCAGTCGCTTCAGAAGCCATACACATTCAATCGCCAACAGGCAGGATACTTTTCAAACTAAAGACTTCACTCATAAAACCGTTCTATGTGTCCTGGCTATTGATAAAAGAGCCCATGGCAGGGAAAAGGCAACTCCTGAGAAATAAATATAAAAGCATACGGTTTTCACTCATGTTCAAGCTGATCAGGCTTGGGATTATAAAAGAAAAAGATCGAAAAATTCAGATTGAAGGTAATCAGCAAATGTTTGTGGCAGACAATGTTGAAATGATAATGACTGAAGCTCTTGTTAACTACGAAATCAAGCCGGCTGATATTCAGATTGATCTTTTCAGGGCAGGAAAAGTTACCTTTTACATTCCAAACCGGAAAGATTACGGATGGGCAACGTTTGCGCAAAAAGGAGTTGTTATTCATACTCTGCCTGACGAACATTCACGAATTTTTGCTCCACCAAACGATAAACTTTTTGCTGAAATTTTAGATAACCGGTTGGATGAAATAGAAGCCAACATGAAAAAGTAAACATGAACTGGGAAAAATCTGAAAACATTCCTGAATTAAAAAACGGTGATCCTTTGCATATTGTTTACGGTACTCATACATTCACTGATTCCCTGTCGTTAGAAAAAATCTTAACTCCGGAAGAACTAATCTACTCAGAAAAACTCAGAGGTGAAGGACAAAAAAACACCTGGCTTTCATGCAGAGCCACACTGCGATTAATTCTGGGGACCTATCTCAACAAAGAACCGATGGAAGTTGAATTCGTAAAAAGCAGATTTGGAAAACTTTCTTTGGTTGACTCAAACTTGTTCTTTAACGTAAGTCACTCCAGCCATTCCTTTCTACTCGGATTTTGTACCAACGGAAGAATTGGAGTTGATATTGAAAAACTAAGCGGACGGGAAGACCTGCCCGCTTTAATTGAATATGCCTTTTCAGAAGAAGAAGCCAACTATTGTCAAACCGGGAATTTAACGGAACGATTTGCGGAAATATGGACTTTAAAAGAAGCTTTCTTAAAAGCGATGGGAATTGGACTTGTAGATGATTTAAAATCAATCACTGTTATCGGAAACCAGCAAAACAATATTTCGAGGCTGAAGTTTAACCATCAGACATTTCAGTGCCCAAATGGAGAAACGGGTACTATTATCTATCGAAATTGTAAAACTTTGAGATTTGTCTGGCTTGATTAACCGATCTTGTTGTATCCATAAAAAACAAACACTTTCAACTCAGAGATGGTAGCTTGTCACCCGGGAATACAAAAACATAACAGACTGAAATGCAAGCCAAAACATCAGGCAAAATCAGGTTTCTGTTACGTGATTATAAAACAACTTCTGAACTATATTCCGTAATGTTTTCTACCTTTAGGTTTTAGAAGTTCGACCCTTGATACATAATTAACTATAAAAGTAAATTACTAATCAGTTGATGTGATTTTTATGGAAAAAGGTAAAAACAAAACGTCCAAAATTCTTTCTGCCACTTTTATTCTTGTTGGTATCGCAGGACTTATAATCGTATTAGCATTAGATAAATATTACTGGCAGATAGGCATTCTTACCGAAGGATGGCCAATATTCTCACAAGAATACATCATTCGAAGCCTGGTAGTTATCATATCTCTTTCAGCCCTTATTTATAATGCACCCTGGCCTAAGCAGAAAATAATATTGGCAGAGAAAAATGGATGGACTTTCGAGCGATGGTCAGTGATTACCATACTTATTGTTTCGCTCGTTTTTTTGGTTATATTTCTCGTTACTCCCTCTGCTTTTAGTGCCGGTTCACAAGAGGATTCGATAATTGAATGGGGATCATTTATTTTTCTGATTCTCAGTTGTATTCTGTTTATTTTATCCTTTGTGAAAGGACAAAATAACAGACAAGTCAAACCCCTTACCATGTTAATATTCTTACTCTTCGCGTTTACTTTCTTTTTAATTGGAATGGAAGAAGTGTCCTGGCTCCAGAGAGTCATTGGAATAGAAACTCCGGAAATATTAAAAAACAATATGCAAAGTGAGATGAATCTGCACAACTTTGCAACCAGTAAAGTAGAAGATGCATACTATTTCTCCGCTTTTTTAGTTCTGGTTTTATTGCCCTACATCCGAATCATATTTCCAAATCTCCTGAAATATGATTCTACCGAAGTATTCGTACCACGGCCTTTCATTGCTCTTGCAGGAGCATTTGCCTGCGCGTACAATTTTGATATGTGGAATATTATATTTACTCAAACGACCTTTTGGGGAACGGTAGTCATACTGATTTCCTTTTCAATTTTCACTGCCCGCAAGAATGACAAAATAATTATCGGATCAGTCCTTTTGGTAATTCTCCTTACTCAAGCTTGTTTTTTAGCGAATGGCAATAATTTCCAACGCATATGGGAGGTCACTGAATATAAAGAATTATTAATCCCGATGGCCTATTTCATATATGCTATTGACGTTTTCCGAATCACTGTAAAACCTGTATTGAAAGTAGGAACTAAAGATTCACCTCATACAGCTTAAGTCCAACCCATCTCATGCCTTTAGACTGTTTCAGGAACTTAACAGACCGATTGGAATATTCTCAATCATTCAGACTCTTACAAGGCAGGGTGAAACTAAACCGGCTCCCCTGCCCTTTTGTACTTTCAAATTCAATGATTCCACCATTTTTTCCAATAAAATCCTTGCACAACATCAGGCCGATACCACTGCCAGCTTCATTTTCAGTACCGAAAGTTTTTGATGGTTTCGTTTCGCTAAATAGCCGGCTGTGCCTTTCAGTTTCAATTCCAACTCCGGAATCGATTACATTCACTTTAATCTGATCTTCAAAAGTACCGGCAAAAAGTACAATATGCCCACCCCGGTATGAAAACTTGATCGCGTTGGAAATCAGGTTTTTCAAAACGGCCTTTATCATTGACGAATCGGCCCAGACATGTACCGAGGAATCAATCTGATTCTCGACCGTTATCTCTTTCTTTTTCAATCTGCCGTCAAAAAAAACGAGCAATGAATCAACCACATCGTTTATCCTGAAACTTTCAGGAACAATTTCCAGGGTTCCGCTTTGTGAGCGGGCCCAGCCAAAAAGGTTTTCGAGCAAGCAGAACATCTCATCGGTTGATTTTGACAGTTCCAGAATAATCTCGTCAAAATCGGCTGCGGATGGATCGATAATTTTCTGCAGAATAAAATCGAGTGTCATTTTCACATTGCTCAAAGGCGAACGCAAATCATGACCGATAATTGAAAATAAGCGGTTTTTCAATTCATTCAATTCTACCAGATGATTGGAAGTCCGTATCAGTTCGTCACGTGTGAACTTAAAATCCAGATGCGTCTTCAATCTGATCAGTAATTCTGCTTTATGGAAAGGCTTAGCCAGATAATCGATCGCACCCGATTCAAACCCTTTTACAATATCTGAAACATCATTTCGGGCCGAAAGGAAAATAACCGGAATATTCGAATTTTTAGTATCCGATTTAATTCTCCGACAAACTTCAAATCCGTCAATTTCGGGCATCATTACATCAAGCAGCACCAAATCAGGTTTAATCGTTTCAAACAAATCAAGCGCAGTTTGCCCATCGTGGGCTTCAATAATCCGGTAATTTTGCTCAATCAGAATATGTCCAAAAATTCTCAGATTAATGGGATTATCATCTACAATTAAGATGGTGGGCTGCTTTAGTAAATAGTTATCGGACATATTCGGTTTTTTAGCAATTCAAAACTTTATTTTTCAGGCCCGGGATGGCAAAAGCAATGCACTAAATGATCGTTCACCATACCGGTTGCCTGCATCCGTAAATATATTCTATTTATATAAAATAAATTAATAGCTCTTTACTATCTCAGAATATCTGAAGCAGCTGATTAAATGATCATTAATAACACCTGTAGCTTGAAGATGTGCATAGATTATAGTAGAACCTATAAATTTAAAACCCTTCTTTTTTAAATCCACTGAAATCGCATCAGATAATTGTGTTTTTGCTGGTATTTCCTTTAAGCTGGAAAACCTGTTCACGATTGGTTGGTAATCAACAAAACCCCAGATATACTTATCGAAACTCCCATATTCGGCTTGTATCTCAATGAACCTTTGGGCATTATTGATACAGGCCAGAATCTTTGCTTTATTTCTGATTATGCCTGCATTATTCATTAATTCATTAACCTTGCTTTCATCGAAAGTAGAAACGACTTCAGGATTGAAATTATCAAATGCCAGTCTAAATGATTCTCTTTTGTTTAAAACGGTTTGCCAACTTAATCCGGCCTGCATTCCTTCCAAAGTCAAAAATTCAAATAATACTAAATCGTCGTGTAAGGGCACACCCCATTCTTCGTCGTGGTATTTAATCATTAAAGGGTTTGTATTCCCCCAGTTGCATCTTTCGCACATATGGCTATTTTTTGTGAAAACTAGTCAAAAGATTTTTTTTTACAAAATCTACATTCAATAAGTTAATCGCACCCAAAACTTATCAACATTCATTGTATCTCAGTCCTTTATATTGTAATTTTCAAATATTTATTGCTTAGCATCAATAAATCAAAAATTGGCAAGACGTTAGCAATCATTTGACAATACAAATCCAGTTTAATTATGAAAAAATTAGTATTAAATAATGGGAATAAGATACCTGTAGTAGGATTTGGAACCTACAAATCTAAAGAGCAAGAGGGAGTTGAATCGGTCATATCGGCTATTTCCAATGGCTATTCTCTAATCGACACGGCAGCAATTTATGGAAATGAAGAAGCTGTTGGAAAAGGAATCAAAGCCAGCGGAGTTTTAAGAGATAAAATTTTCATAACCACTAAATTATGGCGTGAGAGTTTAGGTTATGAATCAACTAAAAAAGAATTTGCAAAATCCTTAAACAGACTTAATGTAGATTACATTGATTTATACTTAATACACTGGCCTGCAAATGCTAAAAATTACGACAACTGGCAAAAAACCAATGCGGATACCTGGCGGGCAATGGAAGAATTACAAGCTGATGGCAAAATAAAATCTATCGGTGTAAGCAATTTTTTTCAGGAACATTTAGAAGCTTTATTTCAAACAGCCAATGTGATTCCGTCAATTAATCAAATAGAATTTCATCCGGGTTATTGGCAACAGGAATTAGTAGAATATTGTAAAGGACAAAATATAGTAATTGAGTCATGGTCGCCTTTGGCAAGAGGAAAAGTATTTGGAAATGAAGTGTTGGAAGCCATCGCAAAAAAACACAACAAATCGGTTTCACAAGTTTGTCTGAGATGGATTATTCAACACGATGTAATTGTCATTCCAAAATCTACATCACCCAAAAGAATTGAAGAAAATATCAATTTGTTCGATTTTGAATTGACTACAGCAGAAATGGAACTAATTAATAAGCTTCCAGAAATGGGTTTCAGCGGAGAATTGCCTAACATCTGGCCAGATAGGGTTTGAGAAAACAAAACAAAAAACGATTGCTACCCGTAAGCCGGACGAGCTTTTACTTTTCTTCTTAGGCGGAACAACAGCAACATTGCATAAATTCCCGAATGAATTGGATTGAAACATCATTCTTCAAATTTGAAGCAACGGTTGATCGGAGCGAGTGCGAGGGACGTCAAAACGCCCGGCCGAGGGTTCGTTTTGACAAGATTTTTGCTTACTTTTCATCGATTGGAAAAGTAAGGGCCTGTCCGGCCTAAGGACAGAAAACAGATTTTATATTGACCGTTTTAATATGGCTCCACAGCTATATGAAGTGATCCTAATAAACCCCATAGAATAAAATAGCTTCTCGAATTAAGCCGAAAATACTTTGATTATGGTTCTGCCTAATTTCTGAGAGTAGACAATTACGCTAAATATAAACCGACATCCTGCTCTTTTCTGTTTAGCGATTCGTTTGCACAGGTTAATGTTTTCAAAAAATAATTAAAAATAGCGAAAATGAAGCCTTTCAGACTAAAATATTATTTTTGCTATGTCTAAATTGCGCCCGCACAAATCGGGTAACACGATCGCATCCGGATATTCATTTTAACTAAATTTGTTTTCGAGTGAAAAAACTAATATTCATACTTCTAATCTTTGTTTCAAATCTGACTTTTGGTCAGTTGAATATTAATCAGTTTATGCGTGTTGGTGAAACACGGATTCAGATTGGTAATTATGTTGGTGCAATCGAGAACTTCAATATAGTGATCAGGTTTAAACCACATTTGCCCGAACCGTATTATTTCAGGGGAGTGGGAAAACATCAGCTGGAAGATTACAGGGGTGCAATTCAGGATTACGACAAAGCGATTGAGATTAAACCTTATTATCCTGATGCTTTTATGAACCGCGGATTGGCCTATCTACAACTGAATGATTACCCAAAAGCTATTGCTGATTATAACCGTGCCATCGAACTCGATCCCAATAATGCAACCATTTACAATAACCGTGGTATTGCTAAAATTTCAATGAAAGATACTGACGGAGCTATCGCGGATTATGACAAAGCACTTGAGATTAATCCGAAATTCACCAACAGCCTGATTAACCGAAGCAATGCCCGCCTGATGCAGAAGGACATCAAAGGAGCAATTAAGGATCTGAATCAGGCCATTATGATCAGACCTCACTTTGCCAATGCTTATTTATTAAGAGGTTTAGCCCGATTTGAACTGGATGATTATGCTTCGGCTCTACGCGATTTTGATCAGTGCCTTAAACTTGATTCTAAAAATGCCTATGCCTTCAATAACCGGGGAATCGTCAAACAAAAGCTTGAAGATTTCAGGGGAGCTATTATGGATTATAACCTGGCTTTGCAACTTGATCCAACAATGGCCAACGCCTATATGAACCGCGGAATTGCAAAGGAAAGGCTGAAATTGCCGGGTTCGGAAGAAGATTACGCTGTAGCTGCCAGACTTGATCCTAAGTTTGCATTTAATCCGAAAGATGTTGATTACAGTGCACTGGCTCAGGCAAAACAAAAGGCAAAACAATCGGCGCAGCAGAATCAGGCTCCAACACAAAATACGGCCCAAAATCAGTCTACGAATCAATCACAGACAGCTCAGGATAAAAATGCGACCACACAAAATAGCGGTTCATCAGTCAACAAGGATGATCCGGCTAAAAAATCTGAACCTCAGGACGAAACCAAAGAAGAACGCGACCGCAGAAGATACAAACTGGCTTTGGCCGATGCCCGGAATTTACCAACTTCCAAAGACGAAATTATTGATGACGGCCGCATTCAAAACAAGAATATCGTGATCGACCTGCAACCCATTTTTCTTCTTTCGTCGTACGACAAAAATTCGACGGATTACCAACAAATTCAATACTATAACATTGAGCTTGAAAACATCAATAATTTCAACAACTACAATCCGGTTGTAACCATTTCAAATAAACCGGTTGACGACCTGAAAGCTGTTTTTGAAAACGACATACTTTACTTCAACGAAAGGATTAAAAGCAACAACAATGAAAGCCAGAATTATTTGAGCAGAGGTATTTTCTATTGCCTGATTGATGATTATACCAATTCGATGAATGACTTACAAAAAGCGATTGACCTGAACGGTAAAAACGCACTAACCTACTTTTCGAGGGGCAATTGCCGGATGAGAATGACTGAGGAGATTGAACTGATCGATCAAAAATCGGATGCTTTAAATGTTTCGATCAAAAAAGATCCCAAACAAAATACGGAAACTGTTACTGAAACGATTACCGACTACACTGACGTTTTGAATGATTATGCAACCTGTCTGCAAATAAATCCAAACTTTCCATATGCCTATTTTAATCAGGCCTATGTGAAATGCAAAATCAGGGATTATAAAGGGGCTTTGTCTGATTTGAACAAAGCCATTGGAATTGAAAAAGATTTTGCAGAAGCTTATTATAACCGTGGATTAACTAAAATTTATCTCGATGATATTGAAGGAGGAGCGATGGATTTAAGTAAAGCAGGTGAACTGGGCATTCAGGATGCCTACAATATCATTAAGCGCTATTGCAATTAACCGTACCTTTGCCCGATTGAATTAAAACCATTAAAGCTATGCAGTTTGCCAACCAACCACTTGCTGAACGATTGCGCCCGGCTACTTTAGACGATTACATCGGGCAGGAACACTTGATTGGAGAAGGAGCTGTTTTGCGCAAAATGATAGAATCAGGCAAAATTTCATCGTTCCTTCTTTGGGGACCTCCCGGGGTTGGCAAAACAACCCTTGCAAAGATTATCGCCAATGCGCTGAACCGTCCGTTCTATACCCTAAGTGCCATTAATTCCGGAGTAAAAGACATACGTGATGTCATTGAAAAGGCACAGCGGAATCAATTTTTCAGCCAACCCAATCCCATTCTGTTCATCGACGAAATTCACCGGTTCAGCAAATCGCAGCAGGATTCGTTGCTTGGAGCAGTGGAACAGGGAATTATAACGCTGATAGGTGCTACAACCGAAAATCCATCCTTCGAGGTTATTTCGCCGCTTTTATCCCGATGCCAGGTTTATGTACTGAAACATCTGGACAAAGCTGATTTGCTCAAGATTGTTGATCTTGCGCTGACCAAAGATCCATATCTCAAAACAAAAAACATCAGGATTGAAGAAGATGAGGCTTTGCTTCGCTTTTCAGGAGGCGATGCCCGGAAATTGCTTAATGTGCTGGAATTGGTGGTAAACTCCGACGATAATGAAACCATCACCATTACCAACGATATCGTAATTGACCGCTTACAGAACAACATGGCCATCTACGATAAAAACGGGGAAATGCATTACGACATTATATCCGCTTTTATTAAAAGCGTGCGGGGAAGCGATCCGGATGCTGCGGTTTACTGGCTGGCCAGGATGATTGACGGCGGCGAAGATGTCAAATTTATTGCCCGTCGGATGTTGGTCTTATCTGCCGAAGATATCGGGCTCGCCAATCCCAATGCCTTGTTAATCGCCCAGAGCACTTTTGATGCGGTGCATAAAATTGGGTATCCCGAAGCCCGGATTATTCTCTCGCAATGCGCTATTTATCTCGCTACCTCAGCAAAAAGCAATTCTGCTTATACTGCAATCGACGATGCGCTTGCTTTGGTCAAATCAACCGGCGATTTGCCCGTGCCATTGCATATACGAAATGCACCAACTAAACTGATGAAAGAACTGGGCTACGGCAAAGATTACAAATATGCCCATTCGTTTAAAAATAATTTTGCTGAACAGGATTTTCTGCCCAAAGAAGTTAAAAAACACCGCTTCTATACTCCGCAAAACAATCCGCTTGAGTTGAAAATACTCGAACGGTTAAAAAGTCTTTGGGGGAAACGATACGAAAAATAAATCAGGCAACAGTTTTAATTATACTATGCGTTTTTCAGTAAAGGAAAATTCATTTAACCCAGCCAAAACAGACCGATAAATAAACTCCGGAATTTTTTTGAGCATTTAGATAAAGTACTTTAACTGATATAGATCAGGTGAAACTGATGAATCGGACAGACCAGAAATTTTGTCTGCACATTGCTCAATTACCAGCTGTTCTGAACGCGAAACAAACAGACTATTATGTTCTCGGGATGAAACAATTTTCAAATACGACAACACCTATTTTGACACTCCTGACGATCACATGTTCCTTTCTCTTCAGAATGGCCAAAGAAACAAGTTTAAAATCAGGATTTGTAATTATGTGAAATTGAACACGAACATACAAGGCTAAATATCAAGCGTTTAAGAAAATATGATGATTTACAAAAACCTGCAATTTGTTTTTCGGATAAAAGCAATAGGATATTTTTAATTCTTTGACTTTGCCAATATTCAATTTGGGTAAAAAATGAAGTATCTTCGTCTAAAATATAAATGACGATGATCCCAAAATTAAAATACGAAAACTCTAATTTTCTGCTGCTGGCCGGTCCATGCGCCATTGAGGGAGAAAAAATGGCGCTCGAAATTGCCGAACGAATCGTTGAAATAACCAATAGATTACAAATCCCCTATATTTTCAAAGGATCGTACCGAAAAGCAAACCGTTCAAGGCTCGATTCGTTTGCCGGAATCGGCGATGAAAAAGCATTGAAGATACTTCGAAAGGTTAGCGAGACATTCGATATTCCTACTGTTACAGATATTCATTCGGCTCAGGAAGCCGCCATGGCAGCCGAATACGTTGATATGTTGCAGATTCCGGCTTTCCTTTGCCGCCAGACCGATATTCTGATTGCTGCAGCTGAAACCGGCAAAGCTGTAAACATTAAAAAAGGTCAGTTTTTATCAGCCGAAGCAATGAAATTTGCAGTAACTAAAGTTCGTGAAAGCGGCAATAATAATGTTTTTCTGACAGAAAGAGGTACAACTTTCGGATACCAGGATTTAATTGTTGATTACCGCGGAATTCCGGAATTGCAAAGCAACAATTGTCCGGTTATTCTGGATATTACCCACTCTCTTCAGCAGCCAAATCAATCGGGTGGAGTTACCGGAGGACAACCTCAATTAATTGAAACGATAGCCCGTGCCGGAATCGCTGTTGGTGTCGATGGAATTTTCATTGAAACACACCCCGACCCTGCCAACGCAAAATCCGACGGTGCCAATATGCTGCAAATTGATTTACTCGAAGGACTATTAACACGGCTTGTTCAACTCAGACAAGTTGTTAAATCATTCTAAAAATGGAAAACAGAAGAAACTTTGTAATGAAAATTGCTGCCGGGATGGCCGCAACAGGCTTTATGACGGTTTCAGGACAAGCAAAAGCCAGTGAAACTGCAATCAAAAATGTATTTGTTCATCATGTATTTTTCTGGTTAAAAGAGCCCAACAATACTGAAGCAAGAACGCAATTCGAAAAAGGATTGCAGGGATTAATCACGGTTCCACTGATTCAAACAAGCCATATCGGAACTCCGGTAGAATCGCCCCGAGAAGTTGTTGATGATTCTTTTACTTATTCGTACATAGCTTTTTTCGGAAGTAAGGAAGATCAGGTCATCTACCAAACCCATCCGATTCATCTCAAATTCATCGAAGATTGCCAGCACCTTTGGGAAAAGGTAATTGTTTACGATGCGATGGATTAAAAGGCCAGGTGAATATTCAAGGTATAAAGTTTCAGATTTGGTTTGCCGGCAGTAATTCTAAGTCATTAATTGTCATTTGTTACACATCATTGATAGTCATTGTAAAAGCGAACTGGTTGAACAGCGACAAATGACAACTAAACGATAACCAATGACTATCGGCCTCATGACAGGACATTGATCGTTAAACTTGATTTAATGGAAGAACAGGTACGCCATTGAAATGGAAGCTACGATACCCACAAAATCAGCAATTAACCCGCATGTTAGCGCATAGCGGGTATTTTTTATTCCAATAGATCCAAAGTAAACAGCCAGGATATAGAAGGTGGTATCAGCCGAACCCTGAATAGTGCAGGCAACACGTCCAACAAACGAATCAGCACCATAAGTAGTCATCACATCCACCATCATACCCCGGGCACCACTACCGCTCAAAGGTTTCATCAGCGCAGTGGGCAATGCCGGTATAAAATCAGTATTAATTCCCATCTGCTGAAACCCCCAGCTAACACCTGAAATAAACCATTCCATAGCTCCTGAAGTGCGGAAAACGCCAATTGCAACAAGAATTGCTATAAGGTATGGAATGATCATGATGGCCGTTTTAAAACCGTCTTTTGCCCCTTCAATAAAGGCATCATATACATTCACCTTCCTGATAAATGCAAGAAGAATAAAACTGATGATGATCAAAAAAAGGAACAAACTGCTCGCTACACTCGAAATGGATTGAATCTGTTCTTTTTCCAAACCGGAAAAAAACCAGATTATTGCAGCAATAAATGCAGTGAGACCACCCAAGTAAGTTAAAATTGTTTTATCCAGAAGATTAATTTTTTGATGCCAGGCAACAGCCATTAATCCGGCAAGTGTTGAGAAAAAGGTAGCCAGTAAAATCGGGATGAAAATATCTGAAGGATTAACAGCACCAAGCTGAGTCCTGTACACCATGATACTGATCGGGATAATGGTTAAGCCTGATGCGTTCAGCACCAAAAACATAATCTGCGCATCCGATGCAGTATCGTCTGATGGATTGGTCTCCTGCATTTCCCTCATCGCCTTTAAGCCCATTGGAGTTGCAGCATTATCGAGGTTCAGCATATTCGCCGCAATATTCATAATTATTGAACCATAAGCCGGGTGATCCTTCCCGAGCGATGGAAAAAGTTTATTGAGGAACGGGCCAACTAACCTCGAGAAAATCTTCACAACACCACCCTTCTCTCCTATTTTCATAATACCCATCCAAAGGGTTAATACGCCAGTCAATCCGATGGAAATTTCAAATCCGGTTTTCGCCATATCGAAAGTAGAATTCATCATCTCCGAGAAGATGGTCATATCACCGAAAAAAATGAGTTTAACCAATCCAATAATGAAAGCCACTACAAAGAAGAAGATCCAGATATAATTTAGTGCCATGAAAGAGTTCTTAACATTTCAGCCATAAAGATAAAAAAGGAGGATAACTTTAAGCCAATTATCGAACAAATAAGAACAAATCCTGACGAAAAGCTTATACTAAGTCAGAATTTGAAATCAATGCAACAATGATTCCGAATGGTAATCATAGACTAAAAAGAAGACGGTGAAGTGTTTGATTACTGTTATTATTCTTTACACTTACTGACGATTTCACCTCTAAATAAGATTTGAACAGGTTTTTTCTGGGTATCCAAATAGATCTTTATGGATTTACTGAATAGTCCCAAATGATCGGCAACAAATGTAATTTTTACTATGGAAAATTTTTGAGGAAGAATAGGTGCAGTTTCAAATTCGGGAATCGTGCAACCACAAAATCGGATTACATCGTTTATAACAACAGGCTTTTCTAAGGTGTTTTTCAACTTAAGCTCCAATATCGTTTTATCACCAGCTTTAATTGTTCCCATCTCATAAACAACATCGTCTTCAACACTCTCCGTTATCTCCAGAATTTTAGTTTCACTGATCTTCGATTTTAGTCCATCACAACCAGAGAGCAATCCGATAATCATCAATAATGGGAAGAGATATTTTATAAAAACACTTTTTTTCATACCGAAAAGTTTGAAGCATAAATTTCAAGGCAGAATCTTCATGACTAATTTTCAGTATAAGATTCTTTTTAAAAGTAATTTTTAATCGGGAAATAACTTTGTTTAAATAAAAAGAGTTACCAAAACTGACAACTCTTTCTATTTAAATTCTATTTATTCATATCCATCAGTTTGTATTAATACACTTGTTCCGGAATCATCAACAGAAAGATCTCTTTGTGTTTGTGGAATTGGCCATTTTTCATGCTTCCCCGGAGTAAAAACTTTACCGGACAAATGTGCCATCTTGGTACCCTCCACTTGCAGATAATTATTCATTACACTGCCAGCTATACCCCAGCGCACCAGGTCAAAGAAACGCATCCCTTCCATCGCAAATTCGAGCCTGTCTTCTTCCTGAATCGCTTTCATCGCTATTTCTTTGGATGCAAATGTTGCAGGATAAGGTTCTACCAGATAATTAGCAGCCGGAGTTCCATCGTCTAACAGAACTACATTAGAATTCTTAGCACGGTTACGAATTTCATTCACTAAACTGGTTGCACGAGCCAGAGTACCAATCTGTGCTTCACATTCAGCCAACCAAAGAATAACATGAGCCAGGCGAAATTTACGGAAGTTATTTGGATTAACTCCTGTTGCCCAGCCAGTTGTTGTGGCAAGACCTTTTTCTGCTTTTTTGAACATATTCTTCTTATACAGGTAAGGTCCGCCGTTAGTCGCATCACGAACCCAACCGATACCAACCTGAACACCCCAATCCAAAAATGGAATTCCCGGACGACCAACAGTATGATCCAGTCGTGGATCAACGTTACCATCGTATTTAATAACTGTAGCATCAGTAATATCCGGATCATAAGGCAACATGTCATCAGCAGTATAGGTGTCATTCAACATGGGCAATCCATCAGCACCAACACGGTAAGCACTAACCAAGCTATGTGTTGGCTGGAAAAATCCGCAGCAAGTACCCATCCCGGCAACGCCGTGAGGAAAATTCAAAGAGTCGCCCCAGCCTGCATTTGGTGATCCATCCGCTCCATCATTCGCAGCATATTGAATTTCAAAAATGGACTCCTTGTTATTATTATATGCAATCATATAGTTTTGTTCATAACTGTCCATCAATTCAAAAGGACCATTGGTGTAAACATCGTCCAAGACCGGTTTTGCATCGGAATATTTGCCTTGTAGCAAATAAATACGAGAAAGATAAGTTTTTGCAGCCCATCTGCTTGCACGGCCAACATCGCCACCCCATGACTCAGGCAGGTTCTCGGCAGCAAATTTCATATCAGCTTCTATTTCGGGCCACAACATATGATCGTTGGCAACCGTTTTGGGAGTTTCAGTATTTTCATCGATGTAAGGAACTTTCCCGTGAATCAAAGTTAGTTCTACATAGAAGTGGGCCCTTAAAAACTTAGCCTGAGCTTCAGCTAGTGTTTTTTCAGCATCGCTCAGATCTTTCGTATCCGGAAGATAGCGAAGTACATCATTGGCGCGTACAACACCATCGTATAATCCTTGCCAGTGATTGGCAACATAACCATTATCCGCATCAGCATAGAAACCTTCAACCGGATTAATAGTAGCCTGATCACCATAGTCTGATCCTTTATAGGCATCATCCGAGGCAACACTTCCCCACACCCAGTTAGAAACAGAACTCGCCCAAACAGCACCATCGGTACCCAGATGGGTTCCGTCAACCACAGCATAAGTACCTGTTAACAGATAGTTGATCCCGGTTTTTGTTGTCAATGTTGCCGGAGAACCTTGTCCTTTAGGTTTTATTTCATACCAGTCATTTTTGCAGGAATAAAATAATCCGACAAGAAATATAAATGATAAAAATATTATCTTTTTCATATGTGTTTCAATTTAAATGATTAAAAATTCAGATTAATACCAAATGTAAAGATCTGAGAAGTTGGATAAATACCCTCATCCACTCCCATTAAGCGGTCTGGATTGTCATCCGGATTAGAAAGTTCAGGATCTAATCCACTGTATTTGGTTATAGTGAATAAATTTGTTGCCTGTATATATAATCTCAGACTCTCAATACCGGCCTTACCAAGAACAGAATTGGGAAGATTATATCCGATTTGTAAATCTTTCATCCGGAGGTATGAGCCATCTTCAATAAAGAAACTGGAATTTTTTTGCATAACGGCATCATCGCGAATAGCAATTGGTTGTGTAATTTTTGCACCTGAAGCATAACGTTCTTCTGTCCATGATTCATACAAACGTGCTGTTCCACGGTTTCCTGAGAAGTTATTGAACATGATCCAACGATTAACGTAATTAATTACATCATTCCCTTGAGATCCCTGGAAGAACATGGTTAAATCCCAATTCTTGTATTCCAGATTGATATTAATTCCATAAGTAAAATCCGGGTGTGGACTTCCAATTACCTGGCGATCTTCAGCTGTAATCTGACCATCTTTGTTTATATCCTTGTACATAAACGCCCCTGGGATACTATAAGTGTCTCCGGTAACAACCTTCGTATTGTATGGTGCATGAGCTCCATCTTTTAACTGGTATTTAAAACCGTCGACGTTCCCTACCTCATCGTATTTATCAATTTTGTCAAACATATCCGGGGTAAAATAACCTTCCACTACATACCCGTAGAATGAAGAAATGGGTTCGCCGGTCATACTGGCAGTATAGACATTTTGTCTAAGCTCCGGACCATATAAAATCTCATTTGGATTACTGTTCAGTTTAACAATTTCATTTTTATAATGTGAAACATTGGCTCTAACATTCAGATGAAGGTCTCTTCCAATTTTTTCATTGTAGGAAAGCATTAAATCGAAACCATTATTTTTCATTTCACCGATATTTACTGCAGGCAATTGCAATCGGCCATAAGTATACGGAAGACTTTGATTATAAAGCATGTCAGTAGTAACCCGTTTGTAAATATCCAGATTTACTTCCAGTTTGTTAAAAATGGTCGCATCAATTCCCAGATTAGTTGTAACACTGGCTTCCCATTTACCATCAGGATTACCCAGTTTATATTTGTGGATACCTGCCTCAGTTGAAGAATTAGAACCAGTAAGACTATAATAAGATTCACCATTATATACCCGGTAGGTAGTAAATGCATTGTAATATCCGCCAACATTATCATTTCCGTTTTTACCCCAACCGAAACGAACTTTGAGGTTATCCAGCCATTTTACATCACTCATAAATGCTTCTTCTGAAAGTCTCCAACCCAATGAGAAAGCTGGGAAAGTTCCCCAACGGTTATCTTCGGAGAAACGGGAAGATGCATCACGACGCAGCACAACTTCAGCTAAATATTTACCCATGTAGTTGTAATTAATACGGCCAAAATAGGAGAATGTTGACCATTCGTCGAATGAACCATTAGCAGTCTGATCTTTTTCACCAGCATCAAGTACCATATAATCCAAATCGGTACTGGCAAAAGTTGACCGACCTGCCTGAAACAAATCATAATTCCATTTTACAGCTTCACTACCTAAAAGGAAATTAAAATTGTGTTTATCATTGAAAGTCTTCTTATAATTCAAAGTATTAATCCAGTTATACTGGAACGTACCATAATAATACTGAATTAACTTATCTGCAGGAATCGCTTCTGAAAACTCAGGATTAGTTATAGTCCGATCCTGACGCCTTGTACTTGTATAATCAGCACCCAATAGTGATTTGACAGAAAGATCAGGTGTTAGATTAACTTGAACATAAGCATTTGTCAACACGCGTAAATCCCTGTTATAATCATCTTTATCACGGTCAAGAATTGCAACTGGATTCGCACCATTACCGGTTGTTTTAGCCTGTGTTCCGGCAAAATTTCCCATAATATCGTAAACCGGGATAATTGGCTGCATGCGATATGCTTGTGAAATAGCATTTCCTTCATCGTTGTTTGTTCCCTGACCTGTACGATCAGAATACGAAACACCAAGACTTTCTCCTACTTCCAGCCAGTTTGTGATTTTTGTATCAGCATTGGAACGAATTGAATAACGTTCGAATCCAGTATTGCTTACAATACCTTTCTGGTTCATATAGCCACCTGAAAAGGCATAGCCACCTTTGTCGGTACCACCGGTAACCGAAAGGTTATATTCCTGAATTGGGGCAGGATCAAGTATTTCATCGTACCAATTTGTTCCAGCTTTACTCGCTTTTGTAATTCCATTATAAGGACTTGGATAGCTGTAAGTACTTTCGTCAACCTCTCCGGCCATTTTCCCTTCAGGAATAATATAATCCGGAATTACAGGTGATGCTCCATAACCATATTGAGAATTACCCCAACCATTATCACCTTGTTTTAATCCAAGATTTTTGCTTTCAAGCCATAACAAATCGCCATACTCCTGAGTATTAAGAAGTTCAAGACTTTTACCCGGTGCCTGAATACCAAATCTGGCATCAAATCTCAGTTTTGCTTTTCCGGATTTACCCCGTTTGGTTGTTATAAGTATAACACCATTCGCAGCACGAACTCCATAAATTGCAGAAGAAGAAGCATCTTTCAAAACAGATATGGATTCAATGTCATTTGGATTAATCTTGCTCAATCCACCTGTTGTTGGTACACCATCAATAATGTATAACGGATCGTTATTATTGACAGAACCAATTCCACGAATACGCACCATTGATTCACCTCCGGGAGTATTGTCATTCGTGATGGTTACACCAGATACGCGTCCCTGTAGTTTAGCTGCAGCACTTGCAGCAGGAACTGAACGTAATTCAGATTCGTCGACTGTGGAAACTGCCCCTGTCAGCGTCTTTTTTTGTTGAGTACCATAACCAACAACAACTACTTCATCAATACCAAGCACATCAGCCAACAAAGTAATTTTAAAATTGGTTTGATTTCCAATTGTAATATCCTGAGTTTTCATCCCGATGTATGAAACAGTGAGAACTTCAGCATCAGCAGGAACTAAGAATGTAAACTTTCCATCCACATCAGTAATGGAACCAACGGTAGTTCCTTGTACAACAACAGTTACCCCGGGAATCGGGGTTCCATCTTCACCCAAAACGGTGCCAGATAAGGATTTTTGTTGTGCGAAAGTGGTAAGAGCATAAAAGCAGGAAAAAAGCAACAATGCAGCGATTTTCCAGACACCTTTCAATTTACTTTTTTTCATAAATTTCTAATGTTTAGTTTGTAACAATTACATGATTAGTAATAACTTGATTAAAGAGAGTCGAATACAAGATTTTAGGGATCCTTAACTTCAAAAACTTACATAGGCAGTTAGTTTATATGAATAATCAGGTTTATTTCTTGTTCATGACAACTCCGTTTAGAGTCACCGTACATCAAATGCAAACATTAAAACATAAAATTATAGCCGAAATAGCCTGATTTTTTTTTGGGAAGAGAAGAGACCAATTACATAAGGTGGTAATAAAATAATGTAAAAAGCCTAATCATTAAAAATAACCAGTTTTTCAATCTTGTTTGTGTTTACGCGCGTTAATTTTAAGTCTTGTGTGATTAAACTAACGATACTAAGTTAGGGTAAAAATATTGAGATTAGGAAATGTTAATATGTGTTAAAGAATATATTTTCCTGACTAGTAGATTTTTAATAGTCATTTCACAATCTAAATTGCATTGCAAATGGGATACTATAGTACTCATTGATTGATATTTAATATAAGAATATAGTCTATTAAACTGACTACTTTAATTGGGATCAAATACTGGGACAGCAGCAAAATATTTCACATCCAAAATTTCCATCCTCTTTTTTGCAAAAAAACAAGGGGTAAAAATCAGGCTATTTATTTCCTGATTTTTACCCCTTGGGATAATTCTAATACAATAATTATTCTTTGATAACAATCGGATGACTAAAAAAATCAGCTTCCGAAGAAATATAGGCCATGAAATTATCGGCGTTTTTCCATTTTGCGTTTTCAAGTCCCCAGACAGCAAAGAAATAATGACGAGCAGGTGCATCAGCATTAATTTTCTGAGCCACATAATAAGTCTGCGAAATAACATTACTGAACTGTTTTTCATCAACTGTTTTGTATCCGAGTTTGTAAAAATCGATATCGGTAGTTCTTGCAACTTTTGTTACTTCATCTTTCTTCAACATAACAGCCATACCCAATTCGTCGTTATTTAACGACTGTAAATCATGCGTGGCAATTGAACGGTAATCAGAATTGGCCTCAAAATCAATCGGTTCATTTTTCAGTAAACTGGTAACAATACCAGTAACCAACTGTTTTTCTCCTGAAAATCCGGAAACAGTTACATCTGACTGAAACCAATATTTACCCGGATAAATTGAGATCCGTTCAATAGCAGACAAGTTTTCACCTGCAACATTCCATCCGGTATAAATCAGATCAAATACCGACCGAACCGGACCTTCAGTGATCTTTCTATACTCATAAGTATCCGTTGAGCCCAGCCGATATAGCGAGTCAGCTTCCAGCATGGCCAAACCACCTGATCCGGTCGAACTTCCGCAGTGAAGAATATCCATTCCCCAATCTGAAAGCACATGGTAATCGGATATTTCCGGAGTATGGATTTTATCAATGATTAATCCCGGTTTTAATTTACCAAACAAGTCTTTCACATTTCGGCAATCAAAATAATTGCGAAAACCCATTTTATCGTTTTCCCAGCTTACACTTTCGCCCTGCGCAATGATTTTAAAGCTATCCTTGCAGGAAGGTGCCATATATTCATCCACTTCAAGGTAACTGTGATCCGGTTGCTCAATGCCCAGACGTACATTGGTGCGTTTCTCAAATTCAGGATATTGCGCAACATCCACATTTTGAAGATCAAGTGTAATCGTTTCCGAAGCCTTGAAATCAATAGTAAATGCCAGTTCGTCCCAATTGCCATCAGCATCCAGATCATCGGCCTGCGAAGGAACATTTTGTCCGTTTAATTTCAGTACAGGTGCAAAACCTTCAGGAACAAGTCCAACTTTAGCTTCCACATCAGCCCGTTTCAGAATAATGGTTTCATCAGGACGGTCAACTGCCAGAGGATTGGTCAATACAAGCGAATTCTTTTTTGTACATGAAGTGAACCCGATCAGGAGCACCGCACTTATAACTATTATATTTTTCATTCCGGGAGATCATTTTCACCTTTCACATAGCCAAAATTGGCCAGGATACCACCGTCGACATAAAGGATATGTCCGTTTACAAAATTGCTGGCTTTTGAAGCAAGGAACATGGCTGCGTTACCCACATCTTCGGGTTCGCCCCAACGGCCGGCAGGAGTGCGGGTCATGACCAGATCATTAAAAGGATGTCCATTCAGCCGGATATCAGCAGTTTGCGAAGTAGCGATATAACCTGGTCCAATTCCATTGATCTGAAGATTGTATTTTGCCCATTCGCAGCACATGTTGGCGGTTAACAGTTTTAACCCACCTTTTGCTGCAGCATAAGCTGACACCGAGTTACGACCGTAAACGCTCATCATCGAACACATGTTGATGATTTTACCGCTGCGTTTGGCGATCATAGCCGGAGCAACACGTTTGGCGACGATCAAAGGAGCCACCAAATCAACATCAATGACCTGTTTAAAATCAGCAATCGGCATATCCAAAATTGGTATGCGTTTAATGATTCCGGCATTGTTTACCAAAATATCAATTGTACCGACTTCTTTTTCGATGATCGAAATTCCTTTGTCAACGTCAGCTTCGTCGGTTACATTAAAAACAACGGTAAATACATCGATCCCAACAGCTTTGTATTCAGCTTTACAGGCATCCAGTTTCCCCTGATTCAAATCGTTCACACAAATTTTAGCGCCTGCCTGTCCGAGCACTTTCCCAATGGCCATTCCGATGCCATGAGTTCCCCCGGTGATCAGGGCAACTTTTCCAGTTAAATCAAATAACTCATTCATATTCGTCAATTTTATAAGTATTTATTATTTTTTACTATTCATTAATCGCGTGATCTGCCGGAAAATCCTGACCGCTCCATATTTTTTTGGCCGTCCAGTCCTGCGGAGCATCAGCCCAAAACGGGTCATCTGCCGGCAACCCGAGTGGCAATAATCCGACAGAGCAGAGGTATAAACTTCCGGTTGAAATATAGGGTTCTGCAATATTGGGTTGATGGCCATAAAAACCAATAGTTAACCATCCCTTTGAGTCGAAAGTACCTGGAGCTTCAATCATTCGCTGAATAACTGCCGAAAGCGCTGAGCGAACCTGGGCAGGGTTCAAATCATCCGGTAACTGATGCTGAAGTGCCATTTGCGCCAAAAGCTGGAAAGCCCCAAATCGGTATGGCAAAGACCGCCCGATTGCAGGAAAAGTTCCTTCCGGAGAAATCAAGCGTTCCTGAATTTCAGCATATCGCCGGGCACGCAGAAGAACTGTCTCGAAGGTCTTCTCATACTTGTTGCCATGTTTCATCAATTCCTGCAATACATCGGCCAACATGGGCTGAATCACATAACTGTTGTAATAATCCCAGTGAAAATCAGGACCATCACCATACATTCCATCACCCTTGTACCATTCCATGTGTTTTCGAATGGTCAGATCCATCCGCAATTCATCGTGCTGTTCGCCGGCAAAAAGCAAAAAGGCTTCAACCATCGCACTAAATAAAAGCCAGTTGCTGTATCCCGGAGTGATGGTGTGGGTACTTTTCATGGCTATTACCAATTGCTGTTTGGTTTCATTGTCCAATTGGGCCCACAGTACATTGGGAGCACGCAAAATGGCATGTGCCAGAAAAGCGGCATCGACCAAAGGTTGTCCACCTTCCGTGAAATTCATAAAATAAGGAGACTGCGGATCAACTGCCATTTTCATGCTTTTTTGAGCAAGCAGGATGAATTCTTTCCGGACTTGTCCTTCATCTGTTTCATTGACACCCAGCTCAAGCCAGGGAGCCATACCGGCCATCAGCCGTCCAAAAGCTTCCAGATAAGTAACCTTTCTACGGTCAAGCTCCCTTCCCGGTTTGCATTCAACCGGCATATTTTTCCGGAGTTCACCTTTGCTTAATGATTCGAGCAAGGGAGTAGCAATACGTATCATGACGTTCAGCCAGTACTTTCGGTCCGGAATTTCAGGAGTATTGATTACTGAAGCCGCTGAAAGATTATTGGCCAGCGGAGCAAGCCCTAACAGCGAAAGATATTTGAAAACATTCCGTCGGTTCATAAAAGAATTATTTCAACTCATTGGGCTGGACAATATCCATATCAGTGTAATCCATGTTTTCGCCGGCCATTCCCCAAATAAATATATAGTTCGCAGTTCCGGCGGCAGAATGAATTGACCAGTTTGGCGAGATCACCGCTTGCTCATTAGTCATCCAGATGTGGCGGGTTTCCTGTGGCTGACCCATAAAATGACAAACAGCCTGACCTTCAGGAACCTTAAAGTAAAAATAAACTTCCATTCTACGGCTGTGGGTGTGGGCTGGCATCGTATTCCAAACACTTCCCGGACGCAGTTCTGTCATTCCCATCTGAAGCTGGCAGGTTTCAACCACTTTACTAACCAGCAACTGATTAATTTGTCGTTCGTTTGATGTTTCCTGCGATCCCATTTGCAACACATTGGCATCTTTCATAGTAATGTGGCGCGTAGGAAGTTCCTTGTGAGCAGGAGTTGAATTCAGGTAAAAGCGGGTTGGTGAAGCTGAATTTTCAGATTTAAAGATTACCTGTTTAGCACCTTTTCCTACATACAAAGCTTCTTTAAAATCGAGAGGATACTCTGTTCCGTCTACGATTACCATTCCTTTGGCTCCAACATTGATAATTCCCAATTCGCGACGTTCGCAAAAATAAGGAGCTTTCATCGGATCGATTGCTGTAAGTTCCAGCGGACCTTTTGCGGGTACGGCGCCACCTGAAATAAAACGGTCGTAATGCGAATAAACCAGACGAATCTTATCGTCTTCCATTACTTTTTCGATCAGGAAATTTTCACGTAATTGTGTGGTATCATACTTTTTCACATCCGTTGGATGCGAAGCAAAGCGTTCTTCATAAATAACTGTCATAATATATAATTTTAATGAGTGTATTTGTATTTTAATGCTTCCAGATAGTAATAATCAGCATAATTAAGCGGCGTGTCCACTTCCGACAGTTTAGGCATATTGCCGACACAATGTTTCAGAAGAAATCCGCCATTCGTTCCATATTCTGCCAGATATTCCGGAGAACTTAAACTGGAAAGAATCTGATCAGCCAATTCTAAATATTCGACCTTGCCTTCGTCGGTAATTGAGCTCAATATGTACAGTGCTGAAGCTGTAATCGCTGCGGCCGATGCATCACGGTAAGTGTCAGGAATGGCCGGATCATTGTAATCCCAATAGGGGACAAAATCTTCCGGAAGGTTTTTCTGAATGTATGCTGCAATTTTTTTAGCAGCAACAAGATATTTAGCATCACCTGTTTCGCGGTAACATACGGCAAAACCGTACAAGCCCCATGCCTGCCCTCTGGCCCATGAGGAATTATCGCTCAAACCCTGATTAGTAATTTTGGCAATTGGATTGCCGGTAATTGTGTCATAATTAACCACATGATAGGAACTCATATTTTCCCGAAAATGATTGGCAAGTGTGGTGTTGGCATGTGCAATGGCAATCTCACTGTATTTGGGGTCGCCCGTCTCTTTCGATGCCCAGAACAACATCTCAAGGTTCATCATATTGTCGATAATTACCGGGAACTGCCATTGTTTTGCCCAATCCCATGATTTGATACTTCCGATTGTAGTATCAAATCTAGTTATCAATGATTCAGAAGCCTCAATGACAACCTTTTTATAATCTTCATTTTTGGTAATCCGGTAAGCGTTTCCATAACTGCAAAAGACCATAAATCCCAGATCATGCGTATTCGTCCGGTATTGAACACCTTCGAGTTTTACTGTATTTTCGGTGGCAATTTTCTCCCATTTCTGATCACCGGTTAATTCAAACATGTACCAGTAACTTCCGGATGGAAATCCACAACACCAGTCATTTTTACTTACCAATGTATATTTGCCCGCTTCAAACGAACGTGGAACCAAACTGTCGTTAACCGAATTGGTAACCAGGTAATCGAGTTGAGATGAGACTTGACTGATCAGCTTATCTTTTTGCTCATTCTTATTTCCTGATGAGCAAGCACCAAGAGTCAATACGATGGATACAATAAAGGTTATTCTTTTCATGCACTATATTTTAATAGAAAACAAAGATAAGAAGTAATTCAGAAATGTGCAATCGATTGCATCTTTATTTAAAAACTTATAGCTGAAAAAGAAATTATTCGCATCTTTGCATAACTTACAGAATTGATATGAACAAAAGCTCAGAACCAACCATTCATGATATTGCCAGGGAATTGAAAATCTCTGCTTCTACCGTCTCACGTGCATTGAATGACAATCCACGAATTAGCCTGAAAACAAAGGAGAAAATTAAAGCTGTAGCCGATTCTCTGGGGTATCGCCCGAATACGCTGGCCTCAAACCTTCGGAATAAAAAGTCGAATACGATCGGAATTGTTGTACCCCTGATCAACAGACACTTCTTTTCGTCGGTTATCAGCGGGGTCGAGGATGTGGCTTTCAATGCAGGATACAATGTGGTTATTTCTCAGTCAAACGACCTTGCCGAAAAAGAAATTAGTATTGTGCATTCCATGTTTTCGAACCGTGTCGATGGACTGATTATTTCCATTTCGATGCAAACAGATACTTTCGAGCATTTAAAACTCTTCCGGAAAAAAAATATTCCTCTGGTCTTTTTCGACCGTGTTGTGCCCGAAATTGAAACTGATAAAATTGTTGTTGACGATTTTGCCGGAGGGTTTAAGGTAACTCAACATTTGATTGATCAGGGTTATCAACGAATTGGTCATTTGGCCGGGCCACAAAATCTAATGACTTACTTTGACCGGAAAAATGGATATATCGAAGCACTCCGGAAAAATGGACTTAATTATGACGAATCCTTAATTATTATCAACACCCTAACCAGTGAAGAAGGAGTCACTGCCGCACAGCAACTGATGAGTCTGCAAAATCCTCCGGATGCTATTTTCTGCGGAAACGACACAACTGCATTAAGTGTAATGATTTATCTTCGCGACAAGGGAATCAGGATTCCTCAGGATCTTGGTATTGTTGGATTTAGCAATGAACCCTTCTCCAAAGTGGTTTCACCATCTATATCAACCATCGCACAGCCCGGTTTTGAAATGGGACAAAAAGCAGCTGAATTGATTATCCGAAAAATAGAAAACAAGGAAATAACTTACCAAACTATCGTTTTACATACGGAATTGATAATTAGAGATTCAAGCCGAAGAAGTTAGCCGTTATCTGTCAAAACTCGCAGCTGGCTACTCTGAACAGCTAAATCATTCTATCATTCAATCAAATATCATAAAATATGCAAACAACTTTATTTGGCGACGACTTTCAGGAGAAGAAAGAAAAAGGATTGAAAATCAATACCAGCGGAGCAATACCGTTGACTAAGAATCAAAAGCTGTTCAATAGCCTCACCAGAAAAATTGAAACACTTGAGAATGAAAAAATCACAGAAAATGAGAAACTCTCAAAATTGTTGGAAGTACACCACAAAGCCATTGCTCCGCTCGAGAAGAAAGTGGCTCATTCGAGGATAAAACTTGCTATAGCTCTTGCAAAGACGACTGAACTTAATAAGTTTACAAAAAAACAATCGAATGCAATCGGGCAGACAATTATAGATTTGTGTGATGAAGCTTTCATGGATATAGAACCTACTCCTGAACAGGAAGCATTTTACGACAAATGGTCAAAAGTGCCATTTAAAGAAGAAGAAGAAGTTGCTCAACAAAACGTGGAGTTTAACGAGGAGTTTGCCCATTTTATGAGCCAAATGTTTGGGATAGATGTTGACACAGATGACCTTGACGGCAGTCCGGAAAGTTTCGCCCGAATGCAGGAGAAAATGAAAAATCAGTTTGAGCAGGCCAAATCGCAAAAACAACACCAAAACCATCAAAAAACGAAGAAACAACAAGCCAGAGAAAATGCACAAAAAGAAAAAGAAGAGATAAAAAACAAAAGCCTCCGAAGCATTTACATTGCCCTTGTCAAAATACTTCACCCTGATACCGAAACCGATCCCGTTCTAAAAGCTGAAAAGGACGAAATAATGAAAAAAGTTACGGTCGCCTATGATCAGAAAGATTTAACGACGCTCCTGAAATTAGAAATGGAATGGGTATATAAAACAGCAGAACACCTTGAAAAACTGACCGATGACAAATTGAAAATTTACATTTCGGCACTTAAACAACAAGCAAAAGAAATTCAAAATGAAATATTCAGCTTGTACATTCATCCGCGTTTTGCAAAGATTTCCGATTTTGGACGCATGCCTGAAAAGATGGCGATCAGAGAAATACAAATCATTAAATCAGAATTGAAAACCATTTTTGACAACCTGAATACGTTTATTACCACTTTCCAGGCCCCAGGCACAAAAAAACATATTTTGGAATTTGTAAACGAATATCAGATGGGAAATTCAGGAACAGAATCAGAGAACATCTGGGATGACATGTATTTTTAAATCCAACTACTCTGCATAATTTCAACATCCTTTTCCTGAAGTTCTTTCCTGATTTTCACAAATTCATTTTCATCCAACGGACAGGTCGCATCTTCGATAAGTACAGCTTTAAACCCTTCCGCTAAAGCATCTTTGATGGTGAAATAAACACAGATATCGGCAGCTAATCCGCAGAAATAAAGTTCTTTCACTCCTTTATCGCGAAGGTAGCCAGCCAGTCCGGTGCTTTGCTGATGACCATTATCATAAAAACCACTGTAACTGTCAATTTCCGGATTTATTCCTTTCCTGAAAATAGCAGATATCTTGTTCGTCTCTAATTGAGGATGAAATTCGGCTCCTTTTGTGCCCTGGACGCAGTGATCAGGCCATAAAACCTGCTGCATTCCCATAAGTTCAATGGTGTCGAAAGGTTTTTTGCCTTTGTGATTACCGGCAAAACTTTTGTGATTGGCCGGATGCCAGTCCTGAGTTGCTACCACCAGTTCAAATTTCGGAAGCAGTTGATTAATGACAGGCACTATAGTATCGCCACCTGCTATCTCCAAAGATCCTCCCGGCATAAAATCATTCTGAACATCGACAAGAATCAAGGCTTTCATTTTATTCCTTGTTTTAAGGTTTCAATCAAAACATCCCGTTCTTTCATTAATCGATCACTAATTCCCACTTTGTAAATATGCGGATTATCAAAGCGTTTGTATTCTGGCGATAATTTCTTTAGTCTTTCCGCAGAAAAGCTGGCAATTTCTTTTAGCGAGCGTGGTTTCTCCAATCGTTTCCCGTTTTCCATCACCTTTACCAACAAGGGTTCCATCTGGCAATCTTTGATAGGAAGGGATTTAAGAACATCGAACGGATGGGTCATTTTAGTAAAGTCTGATTCTCCTTCAAGTGCGATGGCATCCGCTCCTATCCATTGATCATTACTGTCGGAAATTCTGAAAACCTGCTTTTTATGGGGCAATGTAATTTTTTCCAGATTTTCGGACAACTTAATACGTGGTTTGTCCTCCAGCAAGGCCAGTTTATAAACACCATCCAGTGCAGCATCCGGCGAGCCAACAACCAGGCTCGTGCCCACTCCAAATATATCAATAGGCGCTTCCTGTTCCAAAAGGCTCTTGATTACATATTCATCCAATTGATTGGAAACGGAAATTTTCACGTTCGGTAATCCGGCATTGTCTAACATCTTCCGGCATTGTCTTGACAAATAAGCCAGGTCGCCACTATCGAGCCGAATACCATTTAGCGAATGACCGCGATTTTCCATCTCTTTTCCCACGATAATAGCATTGGGAATACCACTTTTCAGCGTATCGTAAGTATCAACCAGCAACACGCAATTATTGGGGTGGCCTTCAGCAAAATCGCGAAAGGCGCTCAGTTCATCATCATAACTTTGAATAAAGGAATGTGCCATTGTGCCCGACACCGGAATACCATAATCGCGACCGGCACGCACATTACTTGTTGCATCAAAACCGCCAATAACAGCAGCACGACTGGCACAATAACCTCCGGGACCCTGTGCCCTGCGCAGGCCAAAATCGACCAATTTACGATCACCGGCAACCATTCGCATACGGCTGGCTTTGGTGGCAATCAGCGTTTGGAAATTAAGAATGTTTAATAGCAATGTTTCTATTAGCTGGGCTTCAATAATATTAGCCTCTACCCGCAATACCGGACGACTGGGGAAAACCAAATCGCCTTCGCGACTGGCAAAAATAGTCCCTTGAAATTGAAAGTCTTTCAGGTAATTGACGAAGTCTCCCGGAAAGCCAATTTCGATGAGATAATTGAGGTCATACTGATCAAAATGCAAATCCTCCAAAGCATCCAATAAATCTTCAAGACCTGCAAAAACCGCATAACCACTATGAAAAGGCAACTTCCGGAAAAAATAATCGAATACAGCCTTCTCCGTTTTTCTGCCTTTTTTAAAATAGACCTGAGCCATGGTAAGCTCATACTGATCGGTATAGGTTCCTGTGTAATTTATCATTTCAGTCATAATTTCAGTGTGAAAATGTTTCCCAGTACTACCGAATCCGGTCGATGGATCGAATCAGTGCTTCATCTTTACCAATGGCACGAATGGCCAGATAGTCGAGAATAATAGCCACCAGAGGAAAAACCATGCTGATTTTGAAGTTGATCTGTGCCCCACTGAATGAATAATAAGTAAAGAAGAAGAACATCCCGAATAAACCAATCAAAAGTAAAATCGAAAAAACAATCACCCGAATTTGTCTGATCCTGTTCTTGAAACTCAAAATGGCAAATCCATGCAAAGCGAGTATAATACTAATTAAAACCGAAATAGCCATTCCGTTTTCCTTTAAAGTACCATCCAGAAAAATACCTTTAAAATTAAAGAGGTAAACAGCACCATTCTGCGCAATTTCAGCAAAAGGCAAAATGAATAAGAAACCAACTAAAATAGCTGAAACGAATAAGTATAAAGATTGAATACGCTGTATCATGATTTTATATTTTTATGCAAAAATAGTTTTTTTTCTGAAGGGTTTTCGGAAACAAATGTAAAACAGTTTTTTTTACGACTCATCTGAATCCAATCGTACCTTTTCATTCTTAAAAAAACATATTTCGGACAAGCTGGATTTCGAAAATCGGACTAAATCTATTTTTTCAACAGGTATGATTCGGTATTTTAATCAAAATACAATCAAACAAGCTTCGGTCTCTGTGCAAAATACATTTGTTTCAGTCAAATTTATCCAATACCTTGCATTCCAAAATCCCAAAATAAATGGGTATTAAACAATCAAAACTAAACCTAAATGAAACGAATTATTTTATCTGTACTCACCGTTCTGTTAGTTATGGTCTTTTCATCAGCCAATTTAGTTGCTGAAATAAAATTACCTGCCATTTTTTGTGACAACATGGTTATGCAGCAACAAACCCAGGCCGCGATCTGGGGAAAAGCCAGCAAAAGTTCATCAGTTAAAGTCATTACCTCGTGGAATAACAAAAGCTACACCACCAGTGCAGCAAGCGATGGAACATGGAAACTCAAAGTAACCACTCCAAAAGCAGGTGGACCTTATGATATTACAATCAGTGACGGTAAAGCCCTGAAGTTGCAAAATATTCTCATTGGCGAAGTCTGGGTTTGTTCAGGACAATCGAACATGGAAATGCCAATGAAAGGCTACAGAAACCAGCCGATACTGGGTTCGTCGGAGGCCATTGCGATCTCTTCGAATCCAAACATCAGGCTGTTTACCGTTCAGAAAGCCACAAGTCTCGAACCGCTTGATGATTTTACCGGCGACTGGAAAATGTGTGAACCAGGAAATGTATCCGAATTCAGCGCCACTGCTTACTATTTTGGGTTGATGCTGCAAAAGGCACTCAACGTTCCGGTTGGCCTGATCAATACAAGCTGGGGCGGTACCCGTATCGAGCCATGGATCAGCGAAAGTGGAATTAAAAACTTTGACTGGGTAAATCTTCCGGAGAAGAAACCGGTTGAAAAATTATCCCCGCAAACACCAACGGTTCTGTTTAATGCCATGATTAACCCGATTGTTGGTTACGGAATGCGTGGAGCCATCTGGTATCAGGGCGAATCGAACCGAAATGAACCTCAGGAATATCAGAAACTAATGCCCGGACTCGTTGAAAATTGGCGTTCAGTATGGGGAATTGGTGAATTTCCGTTCTATTATGTACAGATTGCACCTTTCGACTATGGTACTAATGGCCTCAATTCAGCTTACCTGCGCGAAGCACAGTTAAAAGCCTCAACTGCAATTCCAAACATCGGAATGGTCTGCATCATGGATCTCGGTGAAAAGGACATCATTCATCCGGCACACAAGGAAACAGGATCTAACAGACTTGCCTACCTGGCATTGGCACAAACCTATGGAATAAAAGGGATAGCCAGTCAAAGTCCGGTTTTAAAAGACATGAAAGTTGCCGAAGGAGTTGTCAAACTAACCTTCGATAATGCCCCGGACGGATTGACTTCCTATAGCAAAGAACTGAATTGTTTCGAAGTAGCCGGAGCCAACAAGAGATTTTTCCCGGCTAAAGCATTTATTACAGGAATGGGTATAACGCTCATGTCTCCGCTGGTATCCGAACCGGTTGCGGTTCGTTACGCGTTTCAGGATTTTATTGTGGGCGATCTGTTCGGCACCAATGGACTTCCTGTTTCATCATTCCGCACAGACCAATGGGAACCCGAAAATAAATAAGATGAAAAAAACACTTTATTACATGCTCGCATTTTGCCTGATTAGTTTATCTGTCCATGCACAGAGTAACAATAATTTCCCGGTTCAGGTAAAAATTAATAACGGTACAATTGAAGGTAATTACGACACCCAAACCGGCCTTCAAATGTACTTTGGAATTCCTTTTGCCAAGCCACCTGTTGGCAATTTAAGATGGAAAGCACCACAACCGGCCGACAACTGGGACGGAGTAAAAGAAACCAAATCGTTTGGACCAAGGCCGGTTCAATCCATCGTATTTGGCGACATGAATTCCAGATCACCAGGAATGAGCGAAGATTGTCTCTACCTCAACGTGTGGACGCCTGCCAAACAAAATACCCACGGACTTCCGGTACTTGTCTATTTTTACGGTGGTGGATTTGTGGCTGGCGACGGCTCTGAACCCCGGTATGATGGGGCAAGCATGGCCGAAAAAGGAATTGTGGTGGTCACGGTTAATTATCGTTTAGCTATTTTTGGCTTTTACGCCCATCCTGACCTCAGCGCAGAAGCACCTTACAAAGCCTCCGGAAATTATGGATTGCTCGATCAGAATGCCTCTCTGGAATGGGTTCAGAAAAACATTGCCGCTTTTGGAGGTGATCCGAAAAAAGTAACCATTGCCGGCGAATCAGCAGGTTCAATCTCGGTGAGTGCACAAATGGCCTCTCCTCTTTCAAAAAACCTGATTGCCGGTGCCATTGGCGAAAGCGGTGCAGGTATCAACCCTACCCTCTCGCCGGTGCCATTAGCCGAAGCAGAAAAGATTGGTCTTGAATTTGCCCGGTCAGCAGGAAATCTCTCGATCGAACAACTACGGGCGATGAGTACACGCGAAATCTATGAAATTTATACTGAAACCAAACGCTTTGGATTTCCAACCGTCATTGACGGCTATTTTTATCCCCAAACGATTCCTGAAATTTTCAAAGCCGGAGAACAGGCGCAGGTTCCACTGCTGGTAGGCTGGAATTCTGCTGAAATTTCCGGAATGGCTTTCATGCAGGGCTTGCCCTATTCCGATGAAAACTACATTCTGAAAGTGAAAGAAGCTTATCCAAAGGACTTTGATGAAGTGTTGAAAATATATCCTCACGGGAATATTCAGGAAATTGAACAATCGGCCACAGCACTAGCTTCCGACCGTTTTATCGCATACAGCACATGGAAATGGTTCGACCTGCAACGAAAAAAAAGCTCTAAGCCGGTTTACCGTTACCTGTTCAGTAAACTCAGACCTCCGCTTGTTGAAAAAGATTTAGCTTCCGGACTGGCTGGGGGAACAGTAAAAAAAGATGTAAATGCAGTTCAAATGCCTGAACCGATTGGGGCCCCACATGCCTCTGAAATAGAATTCTGCATGGGTAATCTTCACCGGATTAAAGATTATGCATGGACAAAAGATGATTACAAGGTTTCGGAAACCATGCTGAATTATTTTGCCAATTTCATCATTAAAGGCAATCCCAACGGCACAAATCTTCCTGAATGGCCTGTCGCAAAAGCTTTCGATACAAATCCGCCAGTCATGGTAATTGACGTTGAATCAAAAGCAGTTCCGGCACAAAATGATGCGCGTTACTTGTTTCTGGATAAGGCATATAAGAATAATTAACGGGGGTTCACGAGCACCAAATCACCTGAGGCACAAAGTAGTCCAAAAACAATTGGCGATTCAGAAAATAAATATTCTGAATCGCCAATTCTGTTTATAAGTACAAGACCAGGATATTTCAGGTAGAGACGCACGGTGGTGCATCTCCATATATTTCATATTCATCTCCAAAATTGATTTTCATTAGACATATCGTAATGTTCACAGAGTCATAGCCCACAACAAAACGAATTGATCCAATAAAATCTTCAGCTTTCGTTTTGCAGCGCTTTGATTCTGGAAACCAAAATAGTGATGCCAATACCAAAAACACCAATCACTGCGAATGAATACCGCAACCCAGCAGCGGCCGAAATATACCCGATAAGCGGCGGCCCCATTAAAAAGCCCAGAAAACTCACACTCGAAACGGTTGCCAAAGCAATGCCCGGTGGTACCTTGGTTTGTTTTCCAGCCGTACTGTAAACGGTGGGGACAATGCTTGAAACACCCAGACCAACCAGCATAAAAGCCAGTGTGGCCGGAATCAGGTAAGGAAAAATAACGGCAGTAAACAAACCTGTGGAAATCATCAGACCGCAAACCTGCAACAGGCTCTTCCGACCAATTTTTGAAATCAGATAGTCGGCTACGAACCGCCCCGTAGACATCATGATCATGAACGAAGTATATCCCAGGATGACCAGGGAAGGCGGTGCATGAACCACATCTTTAAAATAGATCCCACTCCAGTCAAACATGGCTCCTTCGCTGGCCATACTGCAAAAGCCGATGATTCCAAGCTGAAGCAAAATTTTGTCAGGTTTCGTAAAAAACTTTCTGCGGGGTTCTTCTGAAATTGTTTTCAGTTTACTTCGTTCCAGGTAGGGGTAATTGATCCAAACAATTATCCAGACAATCAATACGACGGTTAAAAAATGCCAGTATGGAGATACTTTCAGGTTAATCATTGTCAGGCCGATCAGCGCACCGGTAAATCCTGCAAGGCTCCATCCGCCGTGAAACGAAGCCATGATAGGACGCCCATACAAACGTTCGGCTGCGATCCCTTGCGTATTGATTGAAATGTTGCACAGGTTACCCGACAATCCAAACAAAAACAATGCAATGGCGAGCTGCCAGCCTTCATGAACCAAACCTATATTGCTGAGGCAAATCGTGTAAAGAGGAAGCGCGAAAAGCAAAACCTTGTGGCTTCCAAAATGAGTTACGAGCTTTCCGGAGAAAGGCATCATAAGGAACTGCCCAACTGGCAAAGCAAAGAGAATACTTCCCAACATCGCGTCAGTAAGGTGAAGTGCAGTTTTAATATCGGGAATTCGGCTTGCCCATGTAGCAAAAGCAAGCCCCATACTGAAATAAACAAGCGCCACAGCCATCCGTATCCGCTTCTTATCCGGAATAGATTCTAACTGTACGGCTATTTGTTGTGTATGATCTGTCATGTGTATTTTCTGAAAGGTAAAGTGTAAGAGACATTCTCATCCTAAAGTTACAGGAGACACTTCTGCTCACTGCCCCGGGTGAATTGTGCACAAAAGTATGAAAAGGAAGGGATGAGTGGCTTTTTTCTAAAGAATTTGATCGTTCGTTAAGAAATCGAGAAATCGAGAAAAAATGATTTCAATCACACAGAAGACATTTTTGATGTTCGAAATCAAATAAAAAGATAGATTTTCACCCTATCGGAAAAGATGAAATCCCTTGCCGAAATGGCATAAAAAAACCCGGGCAAAGCGTCCGGGTTCTGAATAAAGAAATTTTACTTTTTAAGAATTACTGCCACGTTATGGTTTTCGAATCAAGCGTGATAAATTGAAGATTATTTCCTTGGTCACTTGTGGCACCAGCTTCTGCTCTTACGCCAAGCAATTCAAGCACATAACTCGTATTGGCAACAGGTGATTCTCCGGAAGCCCAACCCGAAGTTGTGGATCCGAATTCAAATTCAACCAGATCAGAAGCAAGGTAATTGCTCGAAAATATAAATTTTGATTTATCTGCCGAATAGAAATTCACCACGTACGCATCAGCACCTGTAAGATTATCCCAGGATGTTTTCAGTAAATGATCGGTAAAGGTGGCTGTTTTGATCAAGATAGGGGCAAGCTTTTCAGCACCAACCGCGTCGATTCCTGTAAGCTGTTCGTCATTCACTGATGTGATTTCAAACGAATAATTACCTACTGCCGGAAACTCACTGGTATAATCAGCTGTTGCGGGAATAAAAACAAATTGTTGCTTGTTTGACGAGGCGGTTAGCTGATACACTTCACCACCGGTTCCCGGGCCGGTTACTGTAGCCGATTTGATTTCATAATTAGCAGTTGCATAAACAAAAATACCGTATTTCACACCGTCATCGGTTTTAATGTCCTGAACAAAAACATCCACTACGGCATACAATGGTGTCGGATCACTTTTGTTGCATGATACCAGCGTAAACACACCAATGGTTAGGGCAAGAATACCTACAAATACTTTTCTGACTTTTTTCATTTTGAATTCCTTTTTGAGTTGTTGGTTGAAAAATACCGGACTATTCCGGTTGTCTGAACAGAAACCGACATCGTGCCGGTTCCTTTTTACATTTACATGGATGAATATTCGTTGCAGATGGTTGCGTTGCGGGAAAAATTCACAGGAATTGGATGTACGTGGTTAAGATAACAAAGTATTCTCACCGAATACGAAAGCGGTTGAACAGAGCGGTTTAATACTCTGTTCAACCGCTTTCGTGTTGGCCCTTTATCAGGAATTTAAATATAAATATCCGTGAGTTTAATATTGAGCTGCAACGACCCGCTAAGCTTTGCTACCGGCAACAACAGTGTAAAAATCGTCCGGATTCAGGTATTGCTGAGCCAGCTTCATGAGTTCTCCGGAAGTGATTTTGCGCAGAACACGAAGATAATCGTCGTAAAACGTATAATCGAGATCGAAATCGCTGATGGCTTTGAAACTGGAGGCCAAAGCAAACGGACCATCGAAATCGCGAAGGAATTCACCCAGCAGGTAATTTTTCACATTCTCCAGTTCAGCTTCCGACACCAGTTCGGTTTGCAGACGTTTCATTTCAAAGGCAATTTCGGTCAGCGTCGGATCAACATATTCGTTGCCCACTTCGGTTGAAATAGCCATATAGCTGGAATATTTCAGAGTCATAATAAAACTGCCTATTCCGTAAGTATAGCCTTTTTCTTCACGGATGTTAGTCATGAGACGTGACCCGAAATAACCGCCCAGAATTGTAATCAGGATGGATAAGGCATGAAAATCAGGATGGGTTTTCGGAACCCAGAACTTCCCTATCCTGATGGCTGACTGCAGACCATTCGCCTTTTCGACATGATGTGTTTTCTCCGGATTGGATTGAATAATAAAATCCGGTAATTTCACAGCATCACGCTGCCAGTCGGCTCCTCCAAAATGTGTTTCCAGGAGGTTCAGTACCGAATCATCAATCTTTCCTGCTGCGATGATGGAGCAATTTCCGGAGTGATACATGGCCTGATAAAACTTCAGCAAATCTTCGCGGCTGACCTGATCAAAATCTTCAATGGTATTGTTGATGGCATAGGGATGCGCATTGCCAAACAACACCTGAGTGAATTTTTTCTGGCAAAGGGTGCGGACCTTTTCGTTTTCGAGCAAAAATTTCTGTTTGTTTTTGGCAATAAGCACCTCAAATTCGTGCTCCGGAAATACTGGTCGTTTAAGCAAATCTTCAGTTACTTTTAGAATAGCAGATAAATGTTTTCCCAAACTTACAATACTAACAAAGCCCTGATTCTGATCAACCCCAAGTTGAATATACGCGCCGTAAAAATCGAATTTTTCGGCGGTTTCGGCTGCCGTATAATTTTCGCTGCCCGACTCAATCATCGAATTGCAAAGACTTGCAATCAAATTGACTGGTTGATGCCAGGTTCCGGCTTCAAAAACGAATTCGAGTTTAACCACATCCTGCGAGCCGGCATTCACAAAATGAACGGGGATTCCGTTAGATAACAGCCGTTTTTCGGCTTTCACAATATCAATGTGTTCGATGGGGTTAACCGTCGGTTGTATGGTGCGATTCAGCATATTTTTACTTTTTAGCGATGTAATTTAAAACAGAACAGTTTTCAGGACGAAAGATCTGTTGTGCAACTTCCTGTATTTGTGCGGAAGTAACTGAACGGTAAAAATCAGCCTGAGAATTAATCAATCCGGCATCCTGCAGTATTTCACTGGTCGCCAGATTCATAGCCTTGCTGAGGTAATTCATCTCACCGTATTCAATATTGGCTTCCACTTTATTTTTCACTTTCTCCAACTCATATTCCGAAACCCGCTCTTGTTTCATGCGGTCAAGTTCGTGTTCAATAGCTTTACGGCAGGTTTCAAGCGAAACACCGTTACTGGGTTTTCCTGAAACGACAAATAATCCGGGTTCATTATCTCCTGAAAGATAAGCATCAAGTTCGGTGAATAATTTATCTTTCTGAACAAGGTTCTGGTACATCCTCGATGAATTTCCACTGGAAAGTACATCTGAAACCAAATCAACCGCATAGTACATCGGGTGAAGCCGGTCGGCCATATGATAAGCCATATAAATGGTATCATTCGGAACATCACGAACCACGGTTTGTTCTCTGATTTCCGTTTGTTCAGGTTCCTGCTGAATGTTCTTGGGTTGAATATTCCGGTTTGGAACAGGTCCGAACCAGCGTTCGGCAAGCTTAAGTATGTTATCAAATTCCACATCACCGGTAACAACCAGCACAGCATTATCAGGTGCATAATGGGCAAAGAAAAAGTATTTAACCTGCTCCATGGTTGCCTGTTCGATGTGACTGATTTCGCGTCCGATCGTTGGCCACTGATACGGATGAACCTTGTAGGCAAGCTGCCTCAGCAAAGGCCACACATCGCCATAAGGCTGATTGAGGTAGCGCTGTTTAAATTCTTCAATGACCACATTCCGCTGTACATCTAAACTCGTCTTTGAAAAAGCCAGTTCAAGCATGCGATCCGATTCGAGCCAAAAACCGGTTTCAATATTATTTTTGGGCAGCGTCAGGTAATAATTGGTAAGGTCGTTCGATGTGAATGCATTGTTGTCTCCGCCGGCTTTTTGCAAGGGTTCATCGTATGATGGAATATGCTTTGACCCGCCAAACATCAGGTGTTCGAAAAGGTGTGCAAACCCGGTACGATCGGGATGTTCGTCGCGCGAACCAACATTATAGCAAACATCCATCGCTACCATTGGAGTCGTTTTATCCCGGTGGACAATGACGGTCAATCCGTTGGCTAATTTGGTGCGTTCAAAATGTATCATAAATAAAGTTTCAAATTCTAAGTTTCAAATTGCGGTGATGCAATGATGTAATGATTTAGCATTTTGGTCAGGACATGTCCTGACCGTACGTATTAAAAATCAAACTGATCGGTACTTATTCGTTCTTTGGCCTGATGGAATTCCCTGATCAGGTTTTCAATAATGGTTTGAACCGGCAATACCTCATTAATGATTGATGCAACCTGACCAATTTCCAGTTCGCCTTCAGCCAGATCGCCCTCAAACATGCCTTTTTTGGCACGACTGCGACCGAGCAAAACTCTCAGAGCATCGGCATCGGCACCTTCCTGTTCCAGTTTATTCACAGTTTGAAAAAACTCATTTTTGATCAGGCGAACCGGTCCGATTTTCTTCAGGGCCAGCTGGGTATCACCTTCGGCCAAACCGGTCACCATCTTTTTAAAATCGGGATGAGCCGACGATTCTTCGGAAATGGCAAACCTTGAACCAATTTGAACACCGTCGGCGCCCAAAGCGATTGCGGCCAGCATGGCTTCGCCGGTGCCAATACCTCCTGCAGCCAACAGAGGCAAAGAAGTTACCCGCCGGACAGCCGGAATCAGTGTCATGGTGGTTGTTTCTTCGCGGCCGTTGTGCCCGCCTGCTTCAAAACCTTCGGCCACAATGGCATCCACTCCTGCTTCTTCGCATTTCAAGGCAAATGCAGAACTGGCGATTACATGAGCGACCACAATTCCGCGTTCTTTCAACCATGCCGTATATTTTTTTGGACTTCCGGCCGAAGTAAATACCACCGGTACTTTTTCTTCAGCAATGATGTTCATTATTATTTCCAGTTCAGGATAAAACAACGGGACATTTACCCCAAACGGATGATCAGTCGCTTGTTTGGTCTTCTGAATGTGTTCCCGAAGCATTTCAGGATGCATTGAACCAGCTCCAAGCAGACCCAGTCCACCATTGTTGCTGACAGCCGAAGCCAGTCGCCAGCCACTGCACCAAACCATTCCAGCCTGAATGACTGGATATTTAATTCCAAAGAGTTTACAAATCCGGTTTTCCATATCAACATCTTAATTCTGAAATTTGATGCAAAGGTAGGAAATTCAATGAGTGCATGATCGAAGAATGAAAAGGTCCGGAATTTCATTTGAATGAGGAGGGAATTTTAGTCATTAAGTCATTTGTGGTCATCAATTGTAAAAATTAATGTATCCACCTGTGTGCCTAAAGACTTAACCATTGAGCTATTATCATTTGGCGGTAACTTAAGTTGACAGGTAAAAGGGAGATTAGAAATCCAGGTTTTCAGCCCAATAAGCTGTGGCTAAAGCCTTGCATTCTGGGTTCCAACCTGTCCGTCAGCTGAAGCTGACGGCAAAGGATAAGCTTAGAAACAAACGGATATCTATAAACAATACTGACGTGAAGCCTTACTTTTTCATGCCCGGATACATTAAGCCACAACCAACGCCTCATTGGCAAACGGGGAAAACGGATCAATTTTTTAAGATTCTTCAACAATAACTTTTTCGAGTTCCGTGGTCAGTTGAACGAGTGACATTTTATGCATCAACTGACCATGTATGGCCAAAGAGATGGTTCCCTTCTCTTCAGAAACCGCAATTACCATCGCATCGGTTACCTCCGAAAGACCAATTGCGGCACGATGCCTTAGCCCCAAATGGGGATTAATATCCTGTCGCTCACTGAGCGGAAGAATGCAACGGGCAGCAGCAATCCGGTTTCCCACGACAACAACCGCCCCATCGTGCAAAGGCGTATTTTTAAAGAAAATGGTCTCGAGTAAGGCTGAGGAAATTCGTGAATTCATTTTCTCACCTGAACGGATGATTTCTTTGAGTTCGGAATTCACATGGACAACAACAATCAATGCACCTGTTTTTGAGCGGGCCAGATTGTCGCAGGCTCTGACAATTTCCTTAATTTGCTGATTGGTGGCAGGTTTTATTTTTCCGGTAGCAAAAAGTTTTTCGAGTCCGAAGCTATGACTAAGCTGATAATTTGTTCCGATCAAAAGTAAGAACCTGCGAATTTCCTGCTGAAAAACCACAATCAAAGCCAGTACACCTACTCCGATAAATTGCCCCATCAAAGTCCCCAGCAGTTCCAGATTCATGGCTTTAACAACAAGCCATGCCACATAAACCAGGAAAAAGCCTATGAAAATACTGAATGCAACAGTTCCTTTTATAAGCCGGTACATCTGATAAAGTAAAAAAGCTACCAGCAAAATATCAATTACATCCAAAACCCGTATGGTAATAAACAATGTCATATCCGGAAATTAGTATTTAAAATCAAATGGTTCTGAACAGAAAAAGGCTTGAGGGTTCAGTTAAAAACCCTTGAATAAAAAACAAAGTTGTGAAATTAAATTCAGGAGATCATTATTCTCACCAAACAAACGGTTCTATTTTGAAGTCGAACGAATCATGTTCATGATACGAATAGATTCGGCAGCTTCGCGTACATCGTGAACCCGCAAAATATCTGAACCACCCATCAAAGCCAGCGTATTCACTGTTGTAGTGCCATTAAGTGCTTCTTCCGGTTTTGCTCCCAGCAATTTATAAATCATCGATTTACGTGAAACTCCCACCATCAGAGGCAGTTGAAATACTTTGAATGAATCGAGGCGATTTAAGAGTTCATAATTGTGTTCAAGCGTTTTCCCAAACCCAAATCCAGGATCAAGAATGACATCTTTTACTCTGGCTTTGTTCAGCTTTTTTACACGGTCAGTAAAAAACAGGGATATATCGCGGATAATGTCGTCGTACTCCGGATTCATCTGCATTTTAAGCGGAGTTCCCTGCATGTGCATTAAAATATACGGAACACCAAGCTTCCCTACTGTATCAAACATGTGTACATCAAAATCGCCGCCAGACACGTCGTTTACAATGCAGGGGCCACAATCCTCAATCACCTTCAGCGCGACCCATGAACGGTAGGTATCGATCGATACAAACGCATCCGGAAAGGCTTTTTTTACTGCCTTAACAGCTGGCAAAAGACGGTCAAGTTCGTCTTTTGTAGAGATTCCCTCCAAACCTGGCTGTGTCGAAACAGCGCCAATATCAATAACAGTTCCACCCTGTTCCAGAATTTCTTCGGCTCTTTTAACAACCTTTTTCTCCGTTTTATACTTTCCACCATCAAAAAAAGAATCCGGAGTCACATTCAGAATACCCATTATTACAGGTTGCGAAAGATCGATAATTCGTCCGTTAAGATTGATGGTATTCTTGCGTTTCAGAAACTTAGAAGCAGTTGTTGTGATTAACATACGATAAAAATTAGACCTCGTAAACTAAGAGGTTTTACAAAAGTAAAATAAAATGCAATCAAAATACACATAAAATTAATACTTTTAGGCCTCTAAAAATTAGGATAATCATGGATAAAACAAGCCAGCAATACGATCGTGTGATAGCTGTTTGTCAGGATATTTTCACAAAAAAAATGAAAGATTACGGTATCTCTTGGCGAATTCTTCGTCCCAGTTCGATGACCGACCAAATCTACATTAAAGCCCAGCGGATCAGAAGTATTGAACAAAAAGGAGTCAGCAAGATTGATGAAGGAATCCGGTCAGAGTATATTGGAATAGTCAATTACTGCATTATGGCTATCATTCAGCTTGAAAAAGGAACATCGGAATCAGACGACCTGACTGAAGACGAAACACTGGACTTGTACATCAACCATTTTAAGGAAGCCAAAGATCTGATGATGGCTAAAAATCATGATTACGACGAAGCCTGGCGAAACATGAGGATGAGTTCGTATACCGACCTGATACTCATGAAACTGAAACGCACCAAACAAATCGAGGACAACCTTGGCAAGACTCTAATTTCGGAAGGAATTGAGGCAAATTACCTCGATATGATCAATTATGCAGTTTTTGCGTTAATAAAGATTGAATTCTAAAAATTATTTCATGTTTAAACATATTGCCCGCATTCTGCTTGGATTAACATTTGTGTTTTCCGGTTTTGTAAAAGGTATTGATCCGTGGGGCTCAACCTATAAATTCACTGATTATTTCAATGCTTTTCAGATGCCCTGGTTAACCGGGCTGGCATTCGGGCTGGGTATTTTGCTTGCGGCAGCCGAATTTGCCATGGGGACAGCCATGATTTTCAACTTTTTCATCCGGATTACCAGTTGGTTCACTTTGATTTTTATGGTATTCTTCACCGGACTGACACTTGTGCTTGCCCTAACCAATCCGGTAACCGATTGCGGCTGCTTTGGCGATGCTCTCGTTATTACCAACTGGCAAACATTTTACAAAAACATCATTTTGCTGGCCTTAGCCATTTTCATTTTTAAACAGCGTAAAAAATTCAAAAGTAAAGACGGACCGATCCTTTCCATTGCCTTTACTTCCATGACCATGGTTTTCTATTTTTACCTGGTCGATTATTCATATCACCACTTACCCATTATCGATTTTAGTCCTTACAAAGTGGGCGTGAATATTCCGGATGCCATGAAAACTCCGGAAGGAGCACCCAAAGCTATCTACAAAAACAATTTCGTATACAAAAACATAAAAACAGGTGAAAATCAGAAATTCACCGAGGCAAATTATCCATGGAAGGATACGCTCAACTGGCAATTTGTGAAAATGGAAGATCCGGAACTCATTCAAAAAGGCTACACTCCACCCATCCACGATTTCAGGATTGAAACTCCGGAAGGTGAAGACATTAAAGATTTTTTCCTTTACGACGACAAATTGACATTTATTCTTGTGGCCTACGACCTTCGGAAAACCAACATCGAAGGCATGAAAAGAGCCGCCAGATTGGCCACTGAAGCAAAAAACAGAGGATACAATTTCATTGCTTTAACGGCTACATCTCCGGATACCTTTGAATCTTTCAAAAATGAAACCGGTGCCAATTTCGACTTTTTCAATACGGACGAAATTGCCCTGAAAACAATTATCAGGTCAAATCCAGGTCTGATTATTCTGAAAAAAGGAACGATCCTGAAAAAATACCATTTCAATGACATTCCCAAACCGGAAGAACTGGATAGTAAACTTGCAGAATAGCCATACTTTTAACCGGACTTTACCGTTCGATTAAAAGCCGAATACGAAGAAATATGCGCAAAACAATACTTCTGATTGCTCTTCTTGCTTGTGTTTATCCAATGGCCTTTGGTCAGATTGGTGGTGAGTCGACCTACGATTTTCTGAACCTGACCAATTCTGCACGGATGGCTGCTTTGGGCGGTAATCAAATTGCCATAAACGACTCTGCCGACCTGAATGTATCGTACAACAATCCTTCGATGCTAAAAGCCGGTATGAAAAACATGCTTGCTCTGAATTATGTCAGTTATTTTGCGGGAGTCAATTACGGATATGCGGCTTATTCGTTTGGCACTTCCCTACCCGGAAACTTTGCTGTCGGAATGCATTACATCAACTATGGAAATTTTATTGAAGCACTGCCGAACGGAGAAAAAACAGGTGCTACATTTAATGCAGCAGAATATGCCTTAAATATTATCTGGTCAAATGAATACAAACGACTGTCCTACGGAATTAACCTGAAACCAATTCTTTCTTCCTTCGAAAATTACCAATCCATTGGGATTGCTGTTGATCTGGGAGTCAGCTTATTCAGTAAAAACAAGCTAACTGTTACCTCACTGGTTGCCCGTAACATAGGCACTCAAATCACCACGTATTACGAGGGTGCCGAAAAAGAATCCATTCCTTTTGACCTTCAGTTTGGAATTTCCCAAAGACTTCAACATGCTCCGATCCGATTTGCAGCAACCATGCAACATCTTCAAAAATGGAATCTGGCTCAGGCTGAAGAAGATAATACAAACGGCACAACGGTTTATACTGAAGATGGTTTTGCTAAAAAGTTCATGCGCCATTTGGTTCTTGGAGTTGAACTGCTTCCTTCACCAAATTTCACTGTTCGTGCGGGTTACAATTACCAGCGAAGGCAAGAGTTACGCTTAGATGAAAAAATGTCAACCGTTGGATTTTCATGGGGATTCGGATTCCAGATTTCGCGCTTTCATATTAACTACGGATCCGCCCGTTATCACCTTGCCGGATCGAGCAACCTCATATCTGTCGCACTCAACCTGAACGAAGGATTCCACAAGAATTCAGTGAATGATTAAATCGAAAACCCGGACTTTCTGGCTCACCAAACAGGATCAATGGAACATTGAATAGCCACTTTTCAAATTAGGAATATTATCAGAAACTCCTATTACGAAAACAGATCACTCAAAGCATCACAGGTAAATTGGATATCTTTCAAATCAGGATCATCACAATAATGCGTACCTGATTTTTTATGTAATTACTTTTTTAAGGTCGTTTCTATTTCGTCCGAAAGCAGGGCAAATCCTTGTTCGACTATGTCTCTCGGACGATTGTCATCATCTATTTATTCTTTCTGTAAATATGTTGCTCCTCTGGAGCAAGAGCCAATTAAACGTTTTGCCCGATTAGAATGAATTAGTGCCGCTGGCACTTTACCTCTCAGAATAACAGTGCACCATTGGGGAACGATATTTATAGAAAAAGGGATGAGGCGCAGGAAACCGTCCGCGGGAAAAAGTTTTTCAGGGCATAAGCTATTTTCTGACGGAATAGAATTGATCTTTAAAAAAGTAGTTACATAAGAGAGAAAGAATAAAATTATTTTAGTTTGAAATCAAATTGCGAAAACGCATGATAAATCTTATGCTGTAATTTTCCTGAAATCTACTTTTCAAATAGATAAGTACACATTCTGTGAAGAACCTCAAATCAGCTTACAGCCAACAGTTATTTTCTGATAAAAATCACGGGATAAACAGATAATACTATGTTTCTTTGCTTCCGAACAAATAACTTCCATTATGGCCTTTCTTCCGAACGATAAAATTTTCAGTCTTAAGTGGTTTAAAGATTACAGCATGATTGTAATCGGTTCATTTATTCTGGCAGTCGGTTTTGTGTATTTCATTTCGCCTCACCGCATTGTTCCGGGCGGAGTTTACGGAATTGCCATTGTAGTGCATTACATGACTCAGGGCACATTTTCGTTCTGGCCAGAAGGTATTCCGATCGGCTTATTTGGCCTGGTGCTGAACATTCCGCTAACCATAGCCGGAATCAAGATATTGGGCCCCCGTTTTGGTGTAAAAACCGTGGTTGGTTTTGTTCTCTCGTCTGTTTTTATGGATGCAATTACCTATATGCGTGTTGATGGTGATGCTCCCCTGGTTCCGGACATACTGCTCTCGTGCGTATTTGGCGGTGTATTAATTGGCTTCGGTCTTGGATTAATTTTCAAGTCGCGGGCAACTTCCGGAGGATCGGATATTATCGCGATGATTATTGCAAAAAAAACACGGATGAAGCTTGGCCAGCTCATGATTTATGTGGATTCGACCATTGTTTTGCTTAGTCTGATTGCTTTTAAAGACTGGCAGATTCCTCTTTATTCGTGGGTCGTCATTTACATCACTGGCCGTGCGATCGATATCGTTCTGGAAGGAAGCGACTACAACAAGGCCTTACTCATCATTTCAGAAAAGCACGAAGAAATAAGTCATAAAATCCTGGTTGATTTGGAACGGGGTGGAACTTATCTGAAAGGCTCAGGCATGTACTCCGGAGATGAAAAACACATCATCTACACCGTGGTTAGCCGCCGCGAAGTTGCGATACTGGAAGAGTTTATCAGCAAGATTGATCCGGATGCCTTCATTACCGTGATGGACACGCATGAAATTCTGGGAGAAGGATTCCAGTCGCTCAATCTTAAAACAGCGGATTAACAGGAAGCCGCAAATTTTGAGTAGTGAATCCGGGAAAATTCCGGGAAACTTTTTGATCTCATGGTAAAAGGAAAATAAGAAAGGTGAAATAAAAGATTAAACGGACGATGCTTTTCGGTCTATACATCAAACCTAAGTTGGACGAGCCAGAAATAAAAAAGAAAACCACATAGCCACATAGAACACAATAGATCAACCAGAAGAACCTCGATTGAAAATACAGACAGTCGAAAAATCCGACCAGAAAGAGGAATTGTATATTTTTCGCAAAAAAACATCCATTTGAAAAATCAGGCACTAAAAATTGCAGTATCTTAAAACATGAAAATCCGTATTCTTATCGTATTTTTAGGTTCGCTTTTATAAATCATTAAAAAAACAGAACATGTTAAAAGTAAACGAATATTTTGGGGGAAATGTGAAATCGATAGCGCTCGAAAATGTAGAAGGTGTTGCAACGGTTGGCATTATGGAACCCGGAGAATATGAATTCGGCACTGCCACAATTGAACACATGACGATTGTAAGTGGGATGCTTGAAGCCATGCTTCCCGGTGAATCGGTATGGACGATGTACCTAAAAGGAGAAACATTTGTGGTTGCCAAAGATGTCAGGTTCAAGGTAAAGACAGAAGGACAGGTCGCCTACTATTGTCTGTATCTATAATTTCTGCAGGAATGAAGGACTGAATTTCAGGCTTTAACGCGGAGAAATTGCCGATAATTTTCTCCCTTTTTCTGTTTCCTTTTTCCGTTTCCTTTTTCCGTTAAAGATACGGATTCAGGATTTCTTCTATCGCGCTAATCCATGCAGGAGAATCATTCAGACTTTCAACCATCTGAAGGTTTTCACCACCGTTTTTAATGAACATCTCTTTATATTCCCAGCCTATCTCAACGGTTGTTTCCAGGCAATCGGCCACAAAAGCAGGAGCAGCAACCAAAACATTTTTATTTCCCAGTTTCGCTCTTTCGACCAGATTTTTATCAGTAAAAGGTGTCACCCAGTTCTTCGAAAGCCGCGATTGAAACGAAACAGAATATTCCCCGCTGTTAAGACCAAGGCGCTTCACCAACTCCCTGGTGGTTTGGTAACAGGTTGCTTTGTAGCAGAATTTACCAAATTCAGGCAATACCTTTTCGCAATTGCAGGTTTGAATCGATTCTTCGGGGTGATTTTTCGCCAGATGACGGTTCGGTAGACCATGGTAAGAGAAAACCACATGATCATATTTTTCGGGTTGATACGAACGAATTCGTTCAGCAAAAGCATCCAGAAATGCAGGATGATCATAAAACTGACTAATAACCTGAAGGTCGGGAATTGAATTCCACTTACTGACCTCGTCAAGAACTGCCTTTATAGCCGTACCATTGGATGAAGAGGCATATTGCGGAAAAAGGGGAAGAACAACAATACGATCGAAACCGCCTTTATGAATGGCAGAGAGTGCTTTCCCTATGGATGGATTTCCATAGCGCATGGCCAGAAAAACATCTGCTTTTGCTCCCATCTTTTTTTGCAGTTCACTGAGAACCTGTTCTGAATAAAATAACAGCGGAGAACCTTTATCGGTCCATAAACGCTGATAAAGTCGGGTCGATTTGGGCGCCCTGAAAGGCACTATAATCAGGTTAACCAATATCTTCTGCAAAACCAACGGAATATCAATGACTCTTCGATCGTTCAGAAATTCAGTCAAATAACGGCGAACTGCCTTTACTGTTGGCTGATCCGGAGTTCCAAGATTGATGAGTAATACCGCGGTTTTTTTAGTCTTCATATTTTTATTCATGGATTGCAAAAATAACTTTGTTGATTCAAGATAACAATTCATTCAACAAATTGATCACTCGGTGGGCAAATTTAAAACAACAACAGTTGCTGTAGAGACGCACGGCCGTGCGTCTCTATCGTTGAACCTACCTCCGATTAGCAAATTATTAATCGTCATTTGTGTTCTGTTAATTGGTATCTGTAGAGACGCACGGCCGTGCGTCTTTACAAAATCAAAATCAACGACAAAAAATCACGGACCGTTTCATTTGAGATTCACACTGATTCGTATTCCCGAGGATCTGAATTGACCATCTTCAAAACCAGCAACGGCCTCAATATTCAGCAATAAAAACAAATTTTTGATGCCATAGCCTGTTTCTACGTAATTTTTCAGTTCAGGAGTACTGAGGAAATTCACGAACAGGTTCTCGCGTAACAGGGCAGAATTCCGGAATAAAGGCAGTTGTTTCAAAATAAAGCGACGTGTATCCCAGCTTCCATGAGCTTCCAGAAACTGTTTCCGGGTTGAATACTCGTAAAAAGGCAACAGCCTGAAACTATTTTCGTACGACGAAAACATAAAACCAGTTGACTGGGTATTGAAATGCTGAAAATCGTCGAAACAGACTTGTTTCGAATTCAGAAATTTACCGGCAGTAACCGAATACGAAAAATGATCATCGATGCCAAAATCGATCTTCTGACGCATTCCGAGTTTTACCAGATCATAGCGCGTATCACTTCCAAAAACATTCGAAAATGCACCTTTGTATGTGAATGAATAAGTCGGGAATTTGCTTTCAGCATATACCTTGGTGTTGTTCTGTATGCGATACCGGTGCCTTGGTGTGTATTCCAAAATGACACGGCTGGCAAACGTTTGATGATTTTCGAGCTGCCAGGCTTCCAGCGTATTGTTTTCAGGAATATTGGGCTGAATTTCCTTGTCTTTGTAGTCGATGAATGAAAAATCGGAATGATTCTGCAACGGACTGTTATCGCTGTAATCAAGCGTCACATTCACATTGAGCCCGTTGGTCAGATCGCGACTGGTCATCAGTTGCAAAAAATCGCGCCGGTAGTATCGTTTGTAATTTTCTTCGAGCCAAAGCGTGTACAAATCATTGGTCATGGGCATTAAACCTGAGGTACGGTTAAAGTCGGCAGTCGTTGTTCCGAGACTGGCCGAAATCCAGTTGTGAGTCAGTCCATTCAGTCGTTTGCGAAAAGAAAACGAAGCATCCAGTTTTTCGCGGGCAAAAGCGTAAGCGAAACGCTGATCGATTTGCAGTACATGCCCGGTACTGTCGGCTTTGTAATAATTAAAAGGCAATTCCACACGCAGACCGTCAACCGAATTGAATGCCACCGAGGTTGGATCAGTCATCATCGGAATCGTAAACCGTTCGGTTTTCCGTATCGAATCGATGGAATAATCGTACGTTTTCCCGAACAGCAAGTGTTTAATTTTAAATTTCCGCTTCCTGTTACGTATCGAATCCTGGTATTCAGGTGTGGATGAAACCACTAAAAACGAATCTTTTCCGGCGAAACTATGTTTTTCGGCTTCGGTCAATGGAATCGGGCGCAAAGTTGACCAGTAAGCCGAATCATTATTCACCTGCTTCTGGCTCACCTGAATGCCCGATTTAATTTCGAGCGGCTCGGGTGGACTGTTTCGTTGTGCTTCTGCTTCAATCATCCGGTTAAGCCTGACCGTTTCCCGGTTGCTCAATTCAGGTTTCTGCATCATTGCATCGATTCGTTTTTGTGCCTGAGTTTTCTCTTCCTCCATCTGCTGATCCTTTTTGTTTTCAGCAGTAATCTGATCATAAATCTGTTGTTCCTGAATCTGCTGATCCTTCAGCCTATCGAGGAACGAATGATCGAGTGCCGGATTTAAAGTGGTCTTGTATTCGCTGATTGATGCGACATACCGGTATTTTATTTTCAGGCCAAGTCCGGAGAAATCCATATCAAAATCGAGACTGACCGGCATCCAGGTATTTTTATTTACTTCAGCATATAACTGATGTATGTTTACGTCCGTCATCGTAACGTGCAGATTCAAATCAGCCGAATGGATATTCCAAAACAGGTCGGCAATGTAGATGTAACCATTAAAAACATCATTCCCTTTGATTTTTGGAATCACCCGTATTTTGTTGATCGTCCGTCCCTGATCTTCAAAAACGCCGTCGAGCCTGAAACGATAAACTTTAAGCGCATTTTTACCTACAGGCGATACGACGCCGTATTTTTCGGCATCGTACAGGCTATTGGTAATCATTCCCATGGGCGAAGTATTGTTTTGCTGACCAGAAGAACGCATGGCTAAAACCTTTTGGTTCAGTTTATCGGGCAATTCAAAATCGATTTTGCTGACGGTTTCCATCACAAAAGGCTCATTCAATTTCATGTTATCTTCTTTCATTTGCTTTTTCAGCAAAAAAGGGATTTTTTCAAACACTCCGGAACCTTTCAGGTAAACTTTGCACGAATACTTCGAAACCTGTTTCTGGTAATACGGCGCCAAAGCGATGGCCCGCCGCATGATGTAATAAGCCGGATCTTCGCCCGAAGCCAGCACCTTGATTTCAGGAATACGATAGTCTTGAGAAAGCAGGTGGATATTCAGTTCCTGAAAACTCTTTCCAACGATCAGTTCATGAGTCTGGGTCTGATAACCCAGGTACTGAAACAAGACCGTCCATTTTCCCTCCGGAAGTTTCAGTTCATAATTCCCGTCAACGTTTGAAGTTGTTCCGGTTGATAAATCAGGAATATAGACACTGGCAAATGCGATAGCATCACCATTGACATTGAGAATGCGACCACGAATGCCCTGAGCACCCGCTATGGAAACAAATAAAAAACAAAACAGTGCAGGAAGTAGATTTCGAATGATCATACAATTTTGGACTTTATAAGTGTATTGAACAAAAATAACAGATTTTTTAATCCAAATCACCCGGAAGAGATGTTAATGATGGTTAAGTAAATGTAAAATAGATAATTCGCAGCAGGTTGATCAGAAGGTTGAAGTTTAACAATCAATTACTATTTTCGTTTATCCTGAAAAACTTACTGAGACTTTCTTCATAGCCTTGACCAAAGTACTGAGATTCTGAATTTAAAAACTCTAGGAGCATTTTGTTTGCAGTCTTGCACTGGTTACCTGGTAAAACACATCTGTCTCGTAATTTTAAGTATTCCATGAAATTGGGAAAGGAAAGTGAACTATTTTTAAACAGATCAATTAATTTAATAAGATTTTTTGATTCAAATAAAATACCATCTAACTCATTGTTTATACTATCAGTAATTAATGAACAATCATCAAAAAAGTATTTAGGGATTGGTAATTCAAGAGGAATTAGATGAAATAGATTTTCTAAAAATATTGGACCTATTTCATTAAAACTAAGCCCAGAATATAGAAGCCTGTTTTTACCTTCCCATTTACGTTGAGATAGATTATAAGTATATGTCAAACATGCAATTTTATTTTCAGGCCTTTTAAATTTGTGAACTTTTATTTTATCTAACAAAAATTGATAACCTGCCTTTGTCTCTTCTGGATTATCATCAGGAAAGTCAGAAACATTAAAAAACTTACAGAAAAGATTTCTATAATATTCAGGCAAAATTGGCTCCTTTATATCATCCATTCCCATAAATTCATTTTTCCGTTCCCATAACTCCAAGATATCGTTTGTAGAAAACATTTCTTTTACATTTCTATAACTCTTAGTATTCGTTATAAAGAATTCATTTTCAAATACACTTGCTATTTGAGTCCAAAGAATATATTTTGTATCTGTTGGTTCCCAAATATTTGATTTTTCAGAGCTTGAAACAAAATCAATTAAGACTATTGCTGACTTTACTCTTTCTGAGATATGAAAATCAAGAAGTTTAATTCGGTTAATGAAATCAAAAAATACAAATTTAGGTTTAAGATCCCATTTAGGTTTAATTAGTGCAATAATGCTGGTAACCGTAGCTTCTTCTTCGATAAAAGTTTTTGATATTTCATGATAGGTAAACTCATAAGGTTCAATAATAGGTCGGAAATATTTAATTCCTACATCAGGATTATCAAAGCCAAGATCTCCTTTAAGATTATTAAACATCAAATTTATTTGCTTATAAGCTTTTGTGTTTATATGAAGTTCATTACCATTATTAAAGTAATTAAAGTTAGCAAGTTTAAATTTCCTGAAATTATATTCCTTCTTCCATGTATTTCCAAAAGCTAATCTATTTTCATGATAAATATAGGGAACTATATAATCCTGAATCTTTTTATATGCCTCTGGAGAAATAACTTTTACCCAAGACATTGATAAAATTGTGTCTAACCCAATATAGTCTGAAGGTCTAATTTCATTTTGCTTTTTACCACCAAACCCAATCAGGTAAACAAACACTTCGTTAAAAAAAAGCTTTAACTCCCGATATGTATTGAATGATGATTTATAACTGTTAATGAAATTAATAATTGCTTCTTCAATCCTATTCTTATCTTCAAAATAAACAATTTGTAAGAAACTAATAATCCTCTTCTTATTATCGAGACCATATTTCCTGATGTGGTAATCAGAATTTACTAACTCTCGTTGAACCACAAAAATCTTTGATAAAAATGATTCATCATCTAAACGATCAAACCTATGTTCAACCTTTTTCGTTTTATTAGTGTTACGATTTCCTCCTACATTGAGGTTTTCTAGCTTAAGCTTATCCAATTCTAATCTGGTCACACCATCAGCCAATACAGTAATTTCTTCAGCTTTTTGAAGTTGTGAGAGAATCTTCTCCCTATTAATTCCGCTTATTGTCACCACATTTTCTAATCCAGTGACGTAGCAAATTATTTTCAAGAATCCATTTAGATATTGATCTGGGATGCGGTCTAAATCATCAATAAGAATTACCAGTTTTTTCTTTTTAAGATGAGATAATACTTGGTTTAATTTCTGCTCTATTCGTTTACTGGATGTAGGGATTGTATCATTCTCACCAAACCATTTATTTAATTGAGAAGAAAGTCCTGAATTTACAGATTCCGCCAGTAAAGAGAAAAATGCCAAATCGCGGGACGAAACATTCAGGTAAACCTTATTAAATAGTTCAGCAAATAAATTCTCCAATTCACTGATCGCATTTTCTGGGGTACGAGCCTGCCAAAGGTTAAGTTCAATAACTTCACAATTACCTTTATTAATATTTTGTTCGTTACAACCTTCTTCGAGCAAATCTTTTAGTCCTTTTAATATGGAAGTTTTTCCACTTCCCCAGCTTCCGTTGAGTGCAATAGAGAGGTATTCTTTTCCACTGACATCAATTATATTTTTGAGATTTTTAACTTCTAGCTGTTGAAATTCATTTAAATCAGAATACTTTCCAATCGGTTCATCGGTAAATAAATTAAATGGTTTAGCTGTCTCTTTGTTTTTCCTTGAACTTTTTGACAACTTTCGATTTTCAAAAAACGCAGTAACGTCTTTTGAAAATTGAAAAAATTCAAGGATCGTAAAGAAAATAATGACAATAAAGATTTCAGGTATATTCTGTCCATTCCATAATACCTTAGGTGTAAAAAGGGTAATCGCCATGATCATCAAGAGTAGCAACTTAATTCCCAAGGAATCAACGTCCTTCAATGTTAACCAATATCTCCTGAAAATATTAAGTCTTTCTTTATCGTCAAATTCATAAACAAAATATAGAAATACTGAAAGAGCAGATAAAACTATAAAATGAGAAAAGGAAAAGGTAAACGTAAAGTCAGGCAGTGAAGAGAAGAAACTTATACAATTATCCAAAAATATTGAAAAGGTTGGCCTCAATTGAATCAAAACAATACTCCAAATAATTATTAATGTACCGAAAAATATACGTTTATTCATATCATTATTTTATGAAAACCAAATCTACAAAAAATATTACCAATCTGCCGTTATTACTTATCGGATGAACTCCAGTCATCCGATAAGTCTCCCGATACCAGCTGCATCGCATGTTTAGAACCATACGATCAACAAAATATTCGACCCACTACGGGGTCGAACGTTCTAATTCATCATGGATTTTCTATACACATACAAACCCTCCGGATTTGGGAAGAATGATCATTTAATGGAAAGATGCCAGCGTCATCGCATGTTTATAGAAACCATACAATCAACGAAATATTCGACCCCTGCGGGGTCGCACGTTCCTTGGATCACGGATTTTTCTATACACATGAAAACCCTCCGGGTTTGAAAACAAACTAAAAAATAATGATATGGCTGATACATTTTCACAAATTTACATCCAGGTGGTTTTTGCCGTACAAAACCGTTATGCGCTAATAAATTCAGAATGGGAAGAAGAACTTTACAAATACATAACTGGTATAACTCAAAACAAAGGGCAAAAAATGCTCGCCATCAATGGAACACAAAATCACATCCATTTTTTCATTGGAATGAAACCTACTTGTTGCTTGTCGGACTTGGTTCGTGAGATAAAAAAGTCTTCAAATAATTTTATCAAAGAAAAGAAATTTTCGAATTTCAATTTTCAATGGCAGGAGGGGTTTGGAGCATTTTCATATAGTCATTCTCAGTTGAGCGATGTCATACATTATATCGAAAAGCAAAAGGAACATCATAAGAAAAAGAGCTTTAAAGAAGAATATTTGTCATTTTTACACGCATTCGAAATAGAGTTCAAAGACGAATATTTGTTCGAATGGATTGATGATTGATAAATACATATTCATGTATTTCGATGCCAGCAACATTTCATATTTATAGAAAATAAATGACCAAAAGATATTCGACCCACTACGGGGTCGCAGGTTCTAATTCATCATGGATTATCTATACACATACAAACCCTCCGGGTTTAGAAAGAATGATCATCTAAAGGAAAGATGCCGGAGGCATCACATGTTTATAGAAACCATACAATCAACGAAATATTCGACCCCTGCGGGGTCGCACGTTCCTTGGATCA
>DASRMB010000091.1:0-46080 GCA_035648135.1 Prolixibacteraceae bacterium | reverse complement strand
ATGACTCCTTGCTTGTTGATTTCGAGAATAACTTTCTTAACGCTTTGCTAAAAGTTATTTCCCGACTTCAACAACACTTAATCATCAGCATTCTATAAATCTATCATATTAAAAATTCGCAGTTACTAATTGAATTTCCGATGAACTAATGGCGCATTTATTTTTTTAGAACCACTAAATCCCCTGAAGGAGACTTTCTTAATCTACAAGCGTTTTCGATGCTTGCAGTATAAACCCCTTAATGGGTTTGGGGTGAAAAACACGACAATAAATAGTTCTGTCTGCTTAAGTTCCATTTTACATTAGTCATTCCATATCACTCAATATTTTTTTTCAATAGTCTCTTCCATGTTACTTAAAGTGAATTATAACTTAAGTGTATGAAAGTTGGTAAAATACTATTTTTTTTTTGAAAGCCCATTTTTAAAAAACAGATCAGGATACAATGACTTTAGCAACACATTAATTCACAATTATTCACATACAGTCAGGAAATTTCATTTTTCTTTTATTGTGTTACTAAAAAATGTACTACAGCCATAAAATAGGATTCGAAGAAGAATCAATTACAAAAATACTACCCCATAAATGGCGGAATCATACCCGTCTAACCATTCTCTACCTTTATTCTATCGCACAGGGAATTTTTATAACTATTTTTGGTCAGTTTTTCAAAGTACTAATCTCTTTTAAATTCTCAATAATGAATGGAATCCATTTTTTAAAAACTCTTAAAATAAGAATGAGAATTATTCTATTTCTGTTTCTTTTTGGTTATGCATGCTCAAAAGAGAAAATACAACCTCAACAAACAATAGTACAGGTGTCAACAATTGACGCACTGCTACAGGGCGTTTACGACGGGAATACAAGCTTGAATGAACTTGCAGAAAATGGGGATTTTGGTATTGGAACGATTAATGCACTTGATGGGGAAATGCTGCTTCTGGATGGAAGCTTTTATCAGATTAAAGCGGATGGAAAAATATACAAACCTAAGGGGACAACTAAAACTCCTTTTGCTACGGTAACATTTTTCAAGCCTGAAATTAGCTCAACTGTTTCATTGATGACTTATAGCGAACTAAAATCGACAATCGACAGTTTAATGACCAGTTCCAATTTATTTTATGCAATCCAGCTACACGGTACATTTAATTCAATAAAAACAAGGAGTGTTCCTGCTCAAAAAGAACCATACAGACCATTGGTTGAAGTGACTGCAAACCAACCCGAATTTGAAGCTCAATCGGTAAGTGGAACACTTAGCGGATTTTATTGTCCTCCATTTGTAAGCGGAATTAATGTACCAGGTTACCACCTGCATTTCCTATCGGATAGTAAAGATTTTGGCGGTCACGTGCTGGAGTTTGAATTGGCCGATGGAGTTTTATCTCTTGACCAAATAAATAATTTCAGACTAATCCTTCCTGAAGAGGGCGGCTTCCTGGAATCTAACCTTAGCGGAGATTTATCGGAAGATCTGGAAAATGTCGAAGGATCATAACCTGTTTAACCAATTGGGTTCATAAAATAGTAGGCAAGTATTGTTTATTATAATTATTCAGGGCAGATTAAGCACCTGATTTTTTCCCAGCAGTGTTTTTCTTAAGGCCATGTAATCAACATCCTGCACCGCAATTCCGTCGTCAATGGCTTTACAGGGTGCAACAGTGGCCGATTGACCTAAAATCATAAATACAGGTTCCATCCGAATGGAGCCGTAAGCAACGTGGCTTGATGACACACAAACCGGCACCAGCAATACTTTTTTGTCTGTAACAAGTCTGGATTAAAGATTCTCATAGTCGATTTTTTGAACATCAACAACATATAATCATCAGCATTCTATAAATCTATCATATTAAAAATTCGCAGTTACTAATTGAATTTCCGCAACAGTGTTTTTCTTAACATCGAATAATCAATATCCTGCACAGCAGTTTCGTCATCAATGGCCTTACAGGCAGCAGCAGCTGCCGAAGTTCCAGTATAAATAATAACATCGGCTTGTTGCTCTGAAGTATTATTAGTACAGGAGAAAAGGGCCAGCAAAAAGGCAAAAGAAATAAAAAAGAGCTTTTTCATGGTTATGGGTTAGGTATTTTTTTATCAAAAAAAATCATTGCATTAGCCAGATAAATTATCTTTCCTCAAACTTTTTCATGATCATCGGCGCAGTAATATTTTGCCCGCTCACATCATCCGGATGCAGGCCATCAGGAATAGCTTTGAAAAACTAAAATAGTTTGAAATATTTAAACACCCCACTGCTTGTGCCTGCAGCGGGGTGTTTTATTTACAGAGATTTTGTCTTTATTCTTTTTTCATGACATTAAGCTTCACTTCAGTAATACAAGATATTTTATTATCCTGATTGCCGTACAAAATCAACCTCAGGTCAGAAGAAGGGGAACCTTTAAAAGTATAGGTTTCAGTCGCTAAAGTTCCATTACTTTCTCCGGTAAAAACAGGCATAAATTGTCCGCCACCACCCGAAAGCTGTATTTCAAACGCGTATTTTTTCCCATTCTCGTTTTCCCAACAAATGCTTATTTCTTCAGGAATAGCACCTTCTTTTAATTCAAAGTCAATGTATGCGCCCTTTTCATAAGCTCGCCAGAAAGTATTTTCATCACCATCAAATATATTGTTTATATTTTCCTTATTTTCAGATGGATGCACAAAAGAAGATAGCGAAAGATTTTCTTTATCCCGGATATCAGCAGAACCACTCCTAACAACACGAAGTTCTTTTTCCAATTTCACATCTTCAGAAGAAGCTGCAGCCATTATCTTGAACGTACCCGGCTCAACTGTATATTCCATGTTTATATCTAACAGAGACAAGTCCTCTGGCTTCAAAACAAAAATTACTTCTTTTTCTTCACCAGGTTCCAGATGAACCCGTTCAAACCCCCTGAGTGCTTTTTCGTAAATTGTGACAGAACTCACTAAATCTCTCAGGTAAAGCTGCACCACTTCATCACCTCCCCTTTTACCTGTATTTTTCAGCATAAACGAAACGGTAGTGTTTTGATCAGGGGTAATTACATCAGGAGTTATTTTCATATCACGGTAAGCAAAAGTTGTATAGCTTAAGCCATAGCCAAAAGGGAATAAAGCCCCGTTTACCCGGGCTCGTGTGCCATCCGGGCCATTTTGCCCCCAAGCATCAATCTGCGCTCCTGGTTTACTTGGAAAATTAAACGGGATTTGACCAACTGTTTTGGGAATCGTCACAGTTAATTTTCCACCGGGGTTGTAATCGCCAAACAAAACATCAGCAATCGCTCTGCCACCTTTTGCCCCCGGATAGAATGCCTGAATAATACCGGGGATGTACTTCACCGGCCAATTAATGGTGAGTGGACGGCCGCTGATTACAACAAGAATTACCGGTTTCCCAGTTTCAAAAACCGCCCTGATCAGGTCATTCTGCTTCCCAGGCAGCTCAAGGTTTGTTCGTGATTTATTCTCTCCACAGGTCCGTTGAGAGCCCCCAACAACGATAACAGCTACATCGGCACTTTTCGCGGCACTAACCGCTTTCTCAATATCTGTTTTTTCTTTGGCAGTTAAGGGAGAAGGTAGTAATTCACTGTCTGGCCAGTCAGCATCAACCAGGTCACATCCTTTTTCATAAACCACCTCCAGATTTTTTTCCGCTTTTTCCCTAATCCCATCAAGCACAGTTGAAACTTCAACCGCGAGAGGGCCATAATGAGTAAGCGCATAACTTCCATCGTTCGCATTTGGCCCAATAACGGCAATTTTATGAAGGTTTTTTATATCGAGGGGAAGCAGTTGCCCTTCATTCTTCAATAATACAATAGATTCCATGGAAGCTTGCAAAGCGATTTGCTGGTTGGCTTCGGAATTGACAATTTCATCGGCCTTTTCTACATTTTCAACATATGGCTTATCAAAAAGGCCAATCATGAACTTTACCCGCAAAATATCCCGGACACGGGAATTTATCAATTCTTCAGAAACGATGCCTTCACTGACCAGTTCCCTTAACGGTTCAATAAAAGACTCTGGCGAACGAAATGTACACCGTACATTTAAACCGGCTTCAACAGATTGCCTGACAGCATCTTTATAATCTTTTGCCGTATGATGTTTACTATATAAATAGAGTACCGCGTCGCTATCTGAAACTACATAACCCTTAAACCCAAAACGTTGCCGCAAAACCTGGGTCAGGTAATAATAACTACCCTGTATCGGAATACCGTCGTAATCATTGTACGAACTCATAATGCCGAGCAAACCGGCCTCCCCGATAACCCTCTTGTAAGGATAGAGATGAATTAGTTCTGCTTCGCGTGGTGCAACCTGCGGATCAACCCGGGACAAACCTTCCCTGGCTCCTTTATTGTTACTGTAAATGGCATAATGTTTCGCGGTAGAAGCAACCTGGTAATCGGTCTGGAGTCCCCTGGTCATGGCTATTCCCAACTCTGCAACCAAAAAAGGCGACTCACCGTAAACTTCCTCCATTCTCCCCCAGCGCTGATCGCGAGCCACATCCAGAATTGGGGAATATACATTGGTATAACCTAAAATTCTTGCTTCCCTGCCGGTAATGTAACCAACCTGCCGAATTAGTTCCTTGTTCCAGGTTTGCCCTAAAGCCAGCGGAGTCGGGAAATTCGTGGCTATGTAATTCTCGATTCCCCGGATACCTTCATTTGTAAAGTCAACAGGAATACCCAGACGTGTTTTTTCAACAAAAAAACGTTGAGTTTCATTCAAGGCCCAGGCATGTTTTGAAGCAGGCCAGCACAACTCACAGTCCATCGGAGGACGCCCCCACCCCTGGAACCCGTTTAAATGTTCATCAATAACCCCTATCCCATCTTTCCAAATCTCATTTTTCCATCCAGGAGTGGGAAGTGAATCTTTCAAAACCCGTTTGTATCCATAAAGGGTTGCCATCTGGCAGGATTTTTCGTCCATGGTCATCCTGGACAATAAATCATTTATCCTCTCGTCAATCGAGGCAGCCTTATCTTCATAAACATCTTTCTTCCCATTCTTATTCAAATCAATCCATCCGGAATGATAAATACCATTACCTGAACCTTTTTTCTCTGAAGATACCGGGGAAAAAGATATCGACAACAAACTGACTACTATAATGACATTCAATTGTTTTCTCATTGAATAATAATAAATATAATTATTAACTGAATTTTACGGCCAGGTTCAACAACCAGCGGTATTATAATGAACTATGTATCAAAAACGAAAATTGCAAAATCGGATCGATGAAAAAATTCTATTATTCATTATTTTAGGTTTCGTTGGGGTTGGAAATAATTAGTTGGCTAAAATCGAAATATATGATTTATCGTTTCACTTGCAATACTTGTTTGTCTGTAACAAGTATTGATTTAAGATTCTCATAGTCGATTTTCTGAACCTCAACACCCTTATCGATTGCCATGCAGGCTGCTGTTGCAGCAGATTGTCCCAAGACCATAAACACAGGTTCCATGCGAATAGAGCCAAAAGCGATATGAGTAGCGCTCATACAAACAGGCACGAGCAAATTGGTGCATTCTTCCTTCTTCGGAACAATCGAACGATAACTAATCGGGAAAGGAGATTTAACATGAGCTTCAACATTACCTTCGTTTTTGACGAATCCTTCAGGAGTAACGTAACGCTTTACATGGTGAGAGTCCATGCCATATGCCGCCAAACCAACCGGATCATCCACGACATCAATTCCTTCGCAGTTTTTCTGAGTCATCACATAGTCGCTGATCATACGACGCGCCTCACGAACATACAACTGTTGTTGCCAGCCATCCTTCCGTTCAAATTCGTCTTTGCAGGTTCCCCAGCGCGAAACCTCCTTGCGAACCGGTTCCGGAATACGGGGATTATTGGCCAGAGTCCACATCAGACCTTGTTGATAATTGCGGTGAGCTTCTGCTATTTTTTCCCGCTCGCCATACGATGCATCAGGATAGTTGTAGTTTTGCCCTATAAAATCTGTTGAAAAACCGCGTCCGTTATTGGTATCTGTTTTCCGGTTCGGCATTTCTGAATTGATCCAGGGAATGGCTTTCTCTCCGGCTTCAAAATTCCGGAGTAATAATTCATAATTTAACTCTTTATAGTCATCAGGTTTTAAAAATGGGATACGATTCTCAGGACTGTCGGTCAGGCACATACGGAAACAATAGGCTTGTATTCCTTTGTCGCCAGTTCCCTGCACTCCGGAACCATTTGATGAAATGCACGGCAAAAGGCCACTGTTTGGATCTCCTTTTATTTCATAAGGATCGACGCCATTCACAAAATTATGGTTCGCTGCATTTTTCGAATAACCGTCTAAAATTGTTTCAGCCTCATCAGTCCACTGAATTCCATCGAGTGTTTCTCCATACTGATTGTTTGCTTCACGTCCAATGGTATATGACACACCTGATGCTGCCATCAGATCGCCTTCGTATGTGGCATCGACAAACATGTGCCCCGCATATTTTTCGCTGCTTTCCATGGTAATGGAGATGATCTTATTTCCTTTTTTTTCCACTCCGGTTTCCCGGTCTAAGCGCTGATTAAATACCAGCTTTACTTTTTCTTTCTCAAGCATTTCCTGAAAAACATTGAGCGCAGCCGATGGCTCGAAAGTCCACATGGTTGCTTCAGTATCTTCGGTTCGGGTTTGTCCGCCATCCTTATATTCCTGCGGTTTCTGCCACTTCCAGTTTTTAGGATTATTATAATACATCCGAATATTGTGGTAAAACTCACGGGAGATTCCTCCAATTGCATCTTTATTTCCGATATCCGTTTGACCGAGACCTCCGGTTGTTAAGCCGCCAATCCGGCTGGTTGGTTCAATTAAAACAACCGATTTCCCCATACGACTGGCTTGTAAAGCCGCTGAAATTCCTGATGAAGTTCCTCCGTAAATAACAATATCAAAATGGGATTGAGCTTTTGCATGGTTATTTTCTGAAATAGAAAAGAGGAGAGATAGTAAAACGATAATTAATATTGTTTTCGTTGAAATCATTGGATTTTATTGTTTTATGAAAGAATGGAATACGCTTGATTTAGAGGTGAATCTGTGGAGATATAAGAATTTTGCAGAAGAGGATAAAATAGGATTAGGCAAAAAAAAGGTTCCCCAGGTTTCCCCGGAGAACCTCAATCAAAGTATACTATTCGCCGTATCCGGGATTTTGCACCATTTCTGGATTTGTGTCCATTTCAATATAAGGAATCGGCCATAAATAATCACGATTTTTATCGAACGTACGAATTTCAACCACACGCATTTTGAAGTCTGAAGATTCTCCTTGTTGAGCAATAGGGATATTTGTGTAAGAAGCAGTACCCACTTCATCGACAACTGGTGCTATTGATGGATATGACTTTTTCATTCTTCCAAGTACTGGGAGATTCATAACATCTTCTGCAATTTCCCAGCGACGGATATCAAATAAACGAAAACCTTCTCCTGACAGTTCGTATTTGCGTTCGCGACGTACAGCATTTCTCAGTTCATTCTGATCAGTAGTGGTAATTGGTGGCATATTAACCGATGGACGTTGGCGAACTTTATTAATGGCATCCAATACCGATTGGTCAATAGTTCCTGATTCAATTTTTGCTTCTGCGTAATTCAAAAGAACCTCTGCATATCTTATAACGATAGTGTTCAATTCACTTTCTTTTATTGCCAAACGATCAAGATTATCGGCATATTTTCGCCAACATATTCCGGTAAATGTAGCATAGGCATGTGTTGCTTCCAGGTTCCCAACCCTTTTTGCCGGATTCAGGTTGTAGTTCCAGCACATAACACTGTCGCCGTGAGTTTCAAATTGAAAGCCAAGGAATGTTGAGCCAGAAACAGCCAATGTAAAACCTAATCTTGGGTCACGATTTACATAGGGATGCTGGGGATCGAACAAAGGCGATTCATCTATCTGTTTACCATCAGTACATTCCCAGGAATCAGCCAGTTGGTATGCTGGTTTTTTGTTGGTATATGCCTTTGCATTTCTACTTCCAAACGAACGGAATAATGTATGTGTTGCGGTTCCTTTCAGATACTGTATCGAAAAGATGATTTCTTTTGAACTTTGCCCCGCATACTGAAACAGATCCATATAGCTGCTATTTAGTGAATATTCCGTTCCTTCAAGCGCCATTACCTTTTGTGCTGAACTAGCAGCTACATCCCATTTTTGATTGTATAAAGCAACTCTTGAAGCCAATGCCCATGCAGCTCCTTTTGAAGCTTTTCCTAAAGTTGGTTTGTTTTGCTGAGGTAAATATTCGGCACACTGATCTAATTCCGTAAGGATAAAACTAACAACCTCTTCCTTGGTATTACGAGACATTTGTGCTTCAGAAAGAGTTAACGGAATCGTCACCAAAGGGACACCACCATATAATTCAACCAGATAACTGTAATAAAGTGCCCGAAGAAACCGAACTTCTGATTCGCTCTGTTTGTAAAAAGCATCGGGAATCACGCTTTTACCGCGTTCCATGTTTGCAAGTACATAATTGCATTTTGCAATTCCGGCATACATATTAGTCCAGAAACTAACAACAGTGCCATTTTGCGAATCCTGTGCCCCTCTGCCAATCGCCTGAAGCGATGATCCGTTGCGATCAAATCCAAGATCTGTCATTTGATCAAAACACATAAAAAATGGCATCTCCTCAACTTGATACCACAATTGAGAGTAACAGCCAGCCACTGCCATTTTTAATTCTGTTTCATTCGACAGAAAAGTAACATCCGATGGATTGTTCAAAGGATATCGGTTCAGATAATCTTCACATCCCATTAACGATAATGAGAAGACAATAATGATCAGTTTTATATGTAGTTTCATTTTTGTGTGTTTTTTAGAATTTGACATCCAGTCCTAAACTATAAGTTTTCATCTGAGGATAATATCCTCCATTACCCGAAGGAGCTTCCACATCGTAACCATCCCAGAAATTTTCAAGAGTCAGCAAATTTTGACCACTAAAATAGAGGCGCAATTGCTGTGCTTTAATTTTCTTCATTATCCGTTTTGGAAATGTGTAGCCAATTTGTATGTTTTTCATTCTCACATAGGAGGCATCACGCATCCAGAAACTGGAGGTCTGTTCGTTATTGGTTTCATTAAAAGCGAAACGAGGGAAGGTTGCATCACGATTATCTGGAGTCCATCGATCTTTGTGCTGTTCCTGAACAGTTCCTCCCGTTAAGAATGGCATTATTCCCTGATCACGGATCAACCCATCAGCTTTTCCGACACCTTGTAAAAAAAAGGAAAAATCAACATTTTTGTATTTAGCGTTGAAAGTGAAACCAAAAGTATATCGCGGTAGTGTTTGACCAATAATGGTATAATCGTTTGAGTTAATGATTGAGTCATTATTCATGTCAATATACTTGATGTCACCAGGAGCAATGCTTCCAAACTGCTTAGCGTATTTATAGATGCCAGCTTCATCAAAGTCTTCCTCTGTAATAAAACCATCAGCCTTCAGCCCAAATAGAGAATACATAGGGTAACCTTCGTGATTGACGGTCAATCCTGTTTTATTAACTCCCCTCAAATCAAGAACTTTATTTCTAACATCCGAAATATTTATGCCAATTTCGTATTTGAATTCATGATCCCAATCGGAGTAATTAATTCCTAAATCCCATCCCTTGTTTTCTACCACTCCAGCATTTTGTGCGGGGGGATTCATCCCAATGATTTTGGGAATATCCAAAGGAAGCAAAATATCGTCCGTTTTTTTGTAATAATAATCTACCGTTACATTGAGTTTATTCAGCAAAGTTACATCAATACCAATATTTGATGATGTGGTTGTCTCCCAAGAGATTTCGGTGTTTGCCAGATCAGTAATTGCGGCACCACTAACAACTTGCTTATCGAAAACATATTGAAGTCCTAGATTTACATCGGAAGAAAACGGATAATTCCCTATGTTCTGATTTCCAAGCTTACCCCATGAAGCTCGCAGCTTTAAGTTGCTGACCTTATCTTTCAGACTAGCAAAAAATGGTTCTTCGGAGATCCGCCATCCCGCAGAAAAAGATGGAAACATTCCCCATTTCCGACCTTTCACAAAACGAGAAGAACCATCGGCACGGAAATTCCCTTCGAGTAAATATCTATCCATATATGAATAATTTAAACGACCAAAGAAAGATTGCAGAGCCCATTCAGATGCAGATCCATAAGACTTTTGATTTTCTTCACCTCCTGAATTGAGTACCGGATAATCCGGAAAAGCAAAATTTTCACGATAGCCACTAAGCGCATCATAACGATAGTCTTCCTGCTGATAACCGGCCATCGCCTTTATCGCATGTTTCCCAAATGTTTTATCAAAAGTGAACGTACTTCGGATATTATTTGTCAGATTTCGACTGTTTGAGGCATTTAAAGTACTCTTCTGGGGAGCCAGATAACTTGAAGATCCATCCCAGCGATATGTTTGAATTGCTTTTTTGAATGACGAGCTGCTTGATTGCCAGTAATTTGGAGAATATGCAACATCAGCATATAACCATTTGAAAGGTTGATATTTCAGAATCAAATTCAAAGTTACTGAAGGAGCCTCATCTTTATGTATACCTCCATCTTGTGTAAAAGCAATTGGATTGTCTCCGTTCCATCCTTCTCCCCATGAGCCATTAGACAGAACTCCTGCCTGATTGGCAGGAATCCTTCCTGCCCAATGGATTGCTGCGCCGGTTCCACGTGAAGGTTCTATCAGCTTAGATTGCTTGATATGTGCATCAATTTGAGTAGAAAAAGATTTTGTTAGCTGAATATCAGTATTTATCCGTATGGTATATCGTTCGTAAGAGGTATTAGATATAATCCCGTTTTGATCCAAATAACCCATTGATACAGCTATTTTTGCTTTTTCAGTGCCTCCCATCAAGGTTAAAAAATGGCTCTGCATAAATCCATTGTTATTTAAGACCTTATCATACCAATCAGTATCTGGATATTTATCAGGATTAGTCGCCATATTTTCGCGGTATTCCTGAATATAAGCCTCAGAGTAAAGCGGTGATTTTCCAGTATTTACATAAGCCTCATTAGTTAATGTCATATGATCAATAGCACCCACCATGTCAGGCAAATTAGTAGGCCTCTGGTATCCAATATATGAATTATATGATACAGACATTTTTCCAAATTCAGCTCGTTTGGTTGTAACCAATATAACACCATTTGCCGCCCTTGAACCATAAATTGAAGATGATGCAGCATCTTTCAAAACAGAAACTGATTCAATCATTGATGGATCAATATTGTTGAGTCCCATTTCGACTCCATCAACAAGAATCAATGGATTATTATCTCCTAATGTCGTTTTACCGCGAATACTAATAGTACCTCCATCGTGTCCGGGTTGCCCAGAACGTTGAGTAACAACCACGCCGGGAGCAACACCCTGCAGTATCATTGACGATTGGGCAACCTGTCTTCGTGCAAGAGTTTCTCCATCTAATGAAGTAATTGAACCTGTTAGATTTACCTTTTTCTGAATTCCATAGCCAACAACAACTACTTCATCAACTCCAATAGTTCTATCTTCCAGAATAACATCAACTGAGTTTCTTCCGCTTACATTAATCTCATTCTTTTTCATTCCAACAAAAGAAAAGACGAGACTACAATCAGAAGGCACGCTAGGTAAATTGTATTTTCCGTTAGTGTCGGTAATGGTTCCGATAGTGGTACCTTTAATAACAACTGAAACTCCGGGTAAAGAAGTACCAGACGAATCAGTTACTTTACCTGTTACCGATTTTTGTTGCTGAACTCCATTATTCTGCAGCTCTGCAGCTTTTATAATGATATTATTCCCAGCAAACTCATAAGTAAGCGAAAGTTCAGATAGCATACTTTTCAGTATATCATCGATTGTTTTGTTGCTGAAGTCAACACTGATCGTTTTATTCTCATCAATCTGACTTTTGTTGTAGAAAAAATACACTTCAGATTGCCGCTCAATTTCATCAAAAACCTGTGAAATGGTAGCGTTCTGCATTTTTAAATCCAATCGGGTATTCTGGGCCGACACCGTCGCAGAAACCTGCAGTACTGTCAAGAACATCAGAAAAAAGTTAAGTTTCATAATTAACCAGATTTTTTTGAACGAAGGCGAGAGGCCCTCATTCAATTGCCAATAAATTTTCATAAATTTGGTTGTTTTTAAGTAAAAAAAATGATTTTCGTTTTTTCGCAGTTTCTGCGTTTTTGCAACAGGGACAGTTCGCAGCTGTTCCTGTTGTTTTTTTGTTCCAGAGCTTACCGGAACCGCAGAAATAAAGGGTAAGACTGTTATTTCATCATAAGTATTTCAATTTTAGGTTAATATTTAGTTAGTATTTCCATTCATTTTCCATAATGAGTCTAACTCCATTTCGTCCGAAAGAACATTTTATTCTTGATGGACCTTAATATTCAGACGACTTTTCAACTTTCCACATTTCCCGGGGTTGCGTTTGTTCCTCACTTACCCCTGGTTATTTATATGTCACCCCTTCAGGGTGAAGAACTGCTTTTTCATATACATTAGTACAAGTTAAACTTGCATAAATCTTGAACATAGCGCAACTTGAAACCTGGAACTTTATTGCAGCCAGATATCCCGTCCGTCAATCCGGTATTTGATGTTTGTTGTCCGTTCAAGCGTTTCGAGTGCACTGAATATATTTTCTTCATATTCAAACATTCCCCTAAAACGGAGTTTCAGCAACGAATCGTTTTCAAGGTGAATTCTGACATCGTATAATTTTTCCAACTTATTAATAATTGTCTGTAAATCTGCATCTTTAAACACAAACTTGCCATCTTTCCATGCAGTGATCAAATAAGAATCAACATTTCCAACTGTTATTTTCTTATCCGGAATATTATATACAACCTGCTCGCCAGGCTTTAATAAAATAGGTTTTGTATTGCTGCCAGTTAAGCTAAATTCCACGCTTCCTTCTTCCAGTGTTGTTTCTACTTTATCTTCTTCAGAATAGGCTTTCATGTTAAAAACAGTTCCCAGAACTTTGATTTGGACATTCTGAGTTTTTACAATAAATGGTTTGTGTTTATTTTTGGAAACGCGAAAGTAGGCTTCACCGTTCAGGCTAACTTCTCTTGTTTCTCCTTTAAGTGACGGATCGTATTTTATGGTGGTACCGGCATTCAGCCAGATCTGAGTTCCATCGGCCAGTACACATTTCGAAATCTGTCCTTTTGGTGCGGTAACTTCACAAAGCTGAGTTTCAATGCTTATTCTTGATGCCCCCAAATACCAACCAATTCCAAGCATAATCGGCAAAGCAAGAATAGCTGCGACACGATAAATCCAGACCGATAATTTTCTGGTTTTTGAAGTTTTGGTGAGCTCCTGAATGATTTGATCCTTGATTTGTTCGCGGTCAGAGATGATATCGGAAACAGCTAAGTAGGGATGACTATTTTCCCATATCCGTTGGTGATCTTCAAATATCTTTTTATTTCGGGGAGACTCACCGATCCATGCCTTCAATTCTGCAGATTCTGCAGGAGTAGCTGAGTCACTCAGGTTATTGGCAATTAACAGGTCTATTGGTGTGAGTTTATTTTCCATTCGTCTAAAGGAATTTCGTGTCATTTCCCTTTAGACGATTTTGGTATTCCCTTACCCTGTAATGAGTTTTCTTTTTTTAGGAAAAATAAAAGTTAGAAGTTGGATAATCTGATGATCTGACAATTCCTTCCGGAGCTTTTTTAATGCAATACTTATTTGCATCTCAACTGTTTTAACCGAAATATTCAGTCGATCAGCTATTTCAGCATATTTGAGCTCTTCAAAACGGCACAAAATAAATATTTCACGGCATTTCTCCGGAAGTTTTTGAATCGCACGGTTGATACGATCAGCCAATTCAGCTTCTTCCATTAAATTCGTCATTTCTCCCGGTTCATCTTTATCAAGAGTAGAAAGGTAGCGCGATTCTACCTTTTTGTGTTTTAATATGTCCAACGCCGAATTTCGCACCGATTGGTAAAGGTAAGATTGAAGTGAAATGACCTGTAATTTTTCACGTTTAATCCATAAATCGACAAAAACCTGTTGCGAGACCGAACGCGATAAATCAAAATCATGAAGAATGGTGTCAACAAAATAACATAATCGGGAATAGTAGATATCAAAGGCTTGATTAAAAGCTTTTTCATTGCCGCTTTTAATTTCTTCATAAAGAATATGGTCATGTCCCGATGTCATGGCTGTAAAAGTAATAACATTTTTTTAGGAAGAAGAATCTGTTTTTTAAGTTCAACACGGGACTCACCCACGAGTAAATTTGACTTATTTAGTAATCATATGGGGCTGAAGTCCCCCTAGAATTGATATTTTTGCGGACCAAACCAATCAAAAAACCAATAAATTGATGAGAAATTTCGTTTCGCTTAGTCTTGCTATTATAATGTGTCTAACATTTACGGCTAAGAATTCCACCGCCCAAAATCCTGATATAAAATCCACTGAGGTAAAATTAATGATTGATTATATACACGATCATTACCGCGAAGACTATACTTCGTTCGGGAATTCAAAAATTCTGGACTGGCAAAAAGCAAACGTCAGTATGATGTTTATTCATGCTTTCGAAGTATTGGGTGAGCAAAAATATCTGGATTGGGCCAAAGATGCGCTCTATGTAGAATACAATCTGAGTGATGATCAATGCTGGGGAGCCAATGCTTTACTTGAACTGAACCAACACGGAATTAAGCCTAACCCGAGGCCATATAAGGATGAATCAGGAACTGTGTATACGATGAATTATTCGTACCAGGACATTTTCGATTATGGATTAACTACTTCGCACAAGTCGGCACCGGCACCGTATTTCGGATTTTACAATGATCCGGCAGATAACGGAACAAGAGGGATTTTCTGGAATCGGGATTTAACTTCTTACAATTCCTGCACGCTGGGTCAAGCGATTATTCTGGCTTATCGGATTCCAGAAAAGGAAATCAATAAAAAATCGCCTGATGAATTTGCCTCTACCTGGCTCGATTTGCAATGCAAGCTGCTGATTAACCATTCTTCAGGATTAATTTATGACAATTACCAGTTAGGAAACAAAAGTCAAAACCGTGGAAATTATAGCTATAACAACGGTATTGTTCTGGGCGCACTTGGTCTGGCTATTCAAAAAGACAAGGAAGAACATCCGGATGCTTCTAAAATTGCCAGCAAAGTTGTCAGTTTTGTAGTTAATCAGATGTCTGAAAATGGAGTGCTCTATTCTCCTTCCGCAGATTTCAGGAATAATAATGCGCATGCATTTAATGGTATTTTTATGCATTTTGTACCTTTCTATTTGTTTGCAAACGACGAACCGGAGGCTAGAAATCAGATGAAAGCATTCATCGCAAAATGTGCTTCATCGGTGTGGAAACAGATAAACGAATCGGATAAAAATCAGGAGAACAAATTTGCTGTAAGTTATTCGTGGGGAAAACCGTTTAATCCGGAAGAAACCAATTGTATGACGACGGTTTCCGGTGCGGAATGTTTATTGACTTACCTGCAGATGAAAAACAATATTCTGCCTTTTGACTATCAAACCAAATAATTAAAAAGGATCCGATCATTTGAAAAAATCGGATCCTTTCTAATTATTATTTTTCATCCTGAAGTTTTACCGTGATAGGTTTACTGGATTCACCGGCATAAAGACTTACATGCGGGAAAGGGATCTCGATTCCTTCGCGGTCGAAGGCTTCTTTGATTTCAATAAATACGCTGTTCCGTACTGCCAGATAATTTGATTTTTCGAACCAAACGCCGAAAGTAATGTTCATGCTGCTGTCGCCAAAGGTTTGAAAAATAATGACAGGTTCAGGTTCTTCCAGACAAAGCGGATTGTTACGTGCCACATTTTCCAGAATGGTTTTTACTTTTCTCAAATCCTCCTTATAAGCTACTCCTACCTGAAAATCGAGCCGCCTGATTGGAAACTTGGTGATATTGACCAATTCAGTAGAAATTACAGTTTGGTTTGGAATCCGGATCAGTAAATTATCGAATGTTCTCACTTTTATGGAAAGCAGGTCGATGGCATAAACGGTTCCGCTTTTATCGCCTACACGAACCACATCGCCCAATTCGAACGACTTTTCCGAAACCAGAAACAATCCACTTATGATGTTACCTATACTTGTCTGCGAAGCCACCCCAATTACGATACCCACCACTCCGGCAGCTCCGAACAGGGCTGTTATATCGTAATCCAATTCACGGATCACAATTAAGACGATGCCAATGTAACCGGTATAAACGATGGTTCGGGTAATCAGCATCATTCGCTGGCGTGAAAGTTGTTTACTAATCGAACGCCGCAACAGATAGGACATCAAATGAATAGATCCGACACCAAGCACCAGAATAAACAGAATTCGTATAAATTTATCGACCGTTTCGGTATTAAAATAAGTTGAGAGTTCCAAATCCATAGCTTAGTTTTGATACATGTTTTTAATAAAAAAGAAACTTCGGCGTAACAGATTTCGGGTTTCGTGTGATCGGGGTTTAGCAACAAGAACAGGCTTTTCTCCATGTATTTCCTTTTGAAGTCCCAGATTTACGCTTCCTGCCTGTTCCTGCCCCTTGAATTCAATCGTGGCATGACTGGTTAGCAGCCGTTTATTTTTCAGGTAGAGACTAAAATCTTCGACCCGCAGAATCAGGCGTTGAAGGTCGAGGACACTGGCCGTATTGTTAATAATTTCGACCGAAGAAATGGCTTCCCATTCCGTGGCTCTGATTTCTAAAAATGATTTATCGTAGTTGCTCCCAATTGAATAGGCCGGTTCTCCGCTTTCGATTTCACCAAACCAGGTATCAGACAAACGCTGCAGAGGTATTTCCACGATACGGTTGTCGTCTTTCACCTCCTGAAAATAAAATTGCATGGTAAGCGGAATCCGAAAATAAAGATTCGCCGATTCGTGTGCACTAATTTTCAGATTTTTATTATTCCTGAAAACCACCGCTTTGTTGGGCAATGCTGGCACAACTAATAATTCGTGCGATTTCCCGGTGTGAAAATGAAGCACATCAGAATCGTCAGCCAAATCATTAGTTTCCTCAACAAGTAAAACTGCTGAAGCCTGATCAGTTACCCGACTCTTAACCAGCCAACCGTTTTCAATATGTTTTACGCATACTTCAGCATATCCGGCCTTAAAAATCCGGGTCTGATTCACTGCGAATTCGTGTTTTTTCCAAAAACTTTGTGGGTTCATTCTATCTGGACTTATTTCAGGACTAAAAGTAAAATAATTTTCCGAAGCATTGATGATAAATCTGTAACCAAAAGGTTAAACCTTGTTATGTGCTTTAAATGTAAAAAACCCGTAACACAATGGCCACGGGATTTTCAGATGAAAAGTAAATCGCGTTCAATGAGTAATTATCTTTAATGAATATCCGCATCCTTACCCAATGAGATTTTCGTTCTGAAGAAGATGGTCATTTATCGTCACTTGTAGTCATTTGAGATACAATCAATGACAATTAATGACCATTTAATGACTTCATTTGAAAATCAGGGAACCGGTCTCATATTATCTTTTGCTTTCTATTACTTGGTTTTAATACCCATATTGAGAGAACCGGTAAGTTTGCCGATGTCGTCAGGATTAATTACCCCGCGAATACTAATCAATGTGTTACTGCTACCACCAACCACAAGCAACAATTCTGAAAGTTTATGATTGGGTCCACTGCGACCGTAAAACCGGACAATACTATTTTTTTCAGTCACTTCCATCAAAACTTCGTATTTGTTGTTTTTAAAGAAACCGTCAGATTCCAGCTCCTTATAAAAATTGAGCTTTGTGTTCATAATTGAATCATCGACTGACAAGACCCGAATACCGCTTATTTTATTCAGCATTTCAATTTCGTCGTCTTTCGAATCAGCAAAGCTATTGGCCAGACTCAGCAATTTGCCACTGATATTTACCGTTGTAAATCCGTCCTTATTGGCATACTTATTAAACAGCTTGTCAATCGGACTGTTGTCCTGCGCCATCACCAACATTGGGATGATCAAAATCAGTGTTACTAATAATCGTTTCATGGCTATTCGTTGTTAAGTTTTTTGTTCGTTGTTTTAAATTCGTCCAGTTGGTCAAATCCTATATTCAGCATATTCATTCCTGAATAAAAAGGATCTATGGCATTTTCCATTTTAGTGATCGGCCTGAGTTGAGCCATTCCTTTATTGTATTTGCCGGCAACAAATTCGAGTGTTTTCCTGGCTTCAGCATAGGCCTGATTCGGATCGGTAAACGTGTCTTTCCATTGATTTTGATTGCTGAAAAAATTTACCGCAAGCATCACCAGAATCACAGAAGCAGCCACTCCGGTAACCATTTGCCACATCCAGCGGTATTTCAGTTTTTCCTTATGCTCCGATTCCAGAATGTAGTTCATCAAATCATCGCCCAGTTCAGGATTATCGCTGACAGCAAGATCTTTCAATTCTGAAAATAGTGGAACATACGATTTCAGTTCCTCATCCACCTTAGCCGAGTTAAAATAAGTGATCAGTTCATTTTCCTCGTTGATGGTAGTTTCGGCGTCAAAGTACTTTTGAAGCAGTATATTTATTCTCTGTGATTCCATAGTTTTGAATTTTTAAGATTTCATCCCGCACTTTTTTTCGGGCACGCGATAAATTTACCCTGATCGCATTGACATTCAACTGAGTTGCTTCGGAGATCTCCTCGTATTCCAACTGCTCGATGTCGCGTAAATGAATGATGGTTCGTTGCAAATCGGGCAATTCGCCAATAATTTGTTTAACCAGACCGGCTGATTCAGCGTAATCCAAATGATTCGTTGCAGCGCTTTCTTCCTCCGCAAACTGAAGCTTTTTAATCACTTCCAGCGAAACAGTCCGGCGCGAGCGGATCACATCCAGGCAGCGGTTTCGAATCATACGCATGGCAAAAGCTTCCAGATTTTCAACCTTCCCCAACTCATCACGTTTTTGCCAGAGTTTCAGAAACACATCCTGAAGTACATCTTTTGCCTCCTCGTCATCCTGAAGAATTTGAAGCGCAAACCGCAACAACTTGTTGCTGATTGGAAGTACATCGGTTTTAAAATCTCTGGCTAACATTCGAACTCTATTCTGATTGTTTCAAAGTTAAGACGAAGTGAGTTGGATTTCATTACATGGGAGAGAAAAAAACTTAAATCAGGTCACCCTGAATTTATTTCAGGGTCTCAATCCCATGAGATGCTGAAACAAGTTCAGCATGACGCTTTAATAATAGCATTTATACTTCAGAAAAGCTCTGCCTCCAGTCCATCCCTGATTTCCATGAAATTGTTTTCAAGGATGAGCATATTATCGATCAGGAAATTAAAAATATCAGGCCATTGATTTTGTCGGTGAAAATCAAAATTAAGTAAAGAAGTGTAGATGCGGCAAACTTCCTGTCCACTTTCCCTTTGGTAGCAATAGTCCCAGATGAGTGGTTCAGTAAAACCTTCTTCAATCAGCTGACGAAAGTTCAGCATCATCTCGTATATTTCCAGACGGCGACTCTCTTCCCTGTGATTTATTTCAATCATGACCAGGACTTCATTACGGGTCACCTCAAATTTCAGGTCAATACCGCTGAGACCGGTATCGTACAACACCCATTTTTTCTTTTTTCCTCGCAAGGCCGGAACGATCTCACAACGCCGGGCAAATACAATCCAGAATTCCTGGATAAGTTGTTTCGATTCGTTTTTACTATACATATTGTTTTTATATTTTACTCACGGGGAGACTTCGAGTCACCCCGTGAGTAAAGTTTTCAAGTCACAAAAAAGCCGGTTCCTTTTCAGAAACCGGCTTTTATATTGCAGCTTATTCAGCTTATTTTTTAATTACTTTTTTGTATCCGTAGATAGCCGAAGCACCCAATTCTTCTTCAATGCGAAGTAACTGGTTGTATTTAGCCATACGGTCAGAACGGCTCAACGAACCTGTTTTGATTTGTCCAGCGTTGGTAGCAACAGCGATATCAGCGATAGTCGAATCTTCTGTTTCGCCTGAACGGTGTGAAGTTACTGAAGTGTAACCAGCACGGTGAGCCATTTCAATAGCGTCCAAAGTTTCAGTTAATGTACCAATCTGATTCACTTTAATCAGGATTGAGTTAGCAGCACCCAATTCGATACCTTTTTTCAGGTATTCAACATTGGTTACAAATAAATCGTCACCGACCAGCTGGCATTTGTTACCCAATTTCTGAGTCAATTCAACCCAACCATTCCAGTCACCTTCGTGCATTCCATCTTCGATAGAGTCGATTGGGAAGTTTGCAACCAAGCTGGCAAGGAATTCAACCTGTTGAGCAGGCGTTCTTTTCAAACCGGCTGGACCTTCGAATTTTGAATAGTCGTAGATACCATCTTTGAAGAATTCAGAAGCAGCGCAGTCTAAAGCGATAGAAACATCGCCACCGTCTTCGGCGCGACCTGGTTTGTAACCAGCATTTTTAATCGCTTTGATGATGCTATTCAAAGCATCTTCAGTTCCGTCTAATTTAGGAGCAAAACCACCTTCGTCACCAACTGCAGTACTTAACCCACGGTCGTGAAGAACTTTTTTCAGGTGATGGAAAACTTCAGCACCCATTCTCAAACCTTCGCGGAATGATGGAGCACCGATTGGGCGAATCATAAATTCCTGGAAAGCGATCGGAGCATCAGAGTGTGATCCACCGTTGATGATGTTCATCATCGGAACTGGTAATGTTTTAGCATTTGTTCCGCCAATGTAGCGATACAAAGGCATTTCCAGAGCGTCAGCAGCAGCTTTTGCAACAGCCAGAGAAACTCCCAACATAGCGTTGGCACCTAATTTCGACTTGGTTTTTGTTCCGTCAAGCGCTAATAATTTTTTGTCGAGAGCTACCTGATTCGAGGCATCCATACCCAAAACTTCTTTGGCAATTATGGTATTTACATTGGCAACAGCTTTCAAAACACCTTTACCTAAATAACGACCTTTATCACCATCGCGCAATTCAAGCGCTTCGTTTTCTCCGGTTGATGCTCCGGAAGGAACAGCTGCGCGACCAAAGGCGCCACATTCAAGAGTTACCTCAACTTCAACGGTTGGATTACCACGTGAATCCAAAATTTCTCTACCAAATACTTTATCAATAAACATTGTGATATAGTTTAAATTTAACTTATATAATTTATTTTATGCTCTGGAATACTGACATTTGAAAGTTTTTTAAAACAAGACAAAGATACTAAAAGCTTCGGAAAAAAATGGAATACCCAAAGGCATAACATTAATTTAAATATAAGGAAAATGGAAAGTTTCAGGCAAATAAAGAGAATCGGCGTGCATATTCTTTCACATGATCCAGACATCAGGGATATTATAAGTCTGAAAAACTCTTTATCTTGTCAGTTAATAAACAAATCAAAATGAACAGATCAACTATTTCCCGAAAAATTTTACTGGCCGGTATTTTTGCTTTTGGGATAACCGCAGGTAATGCACAAAGTCAGATTACTTCCGTTCAGAAAAAAATCGCAGCATTGCAAAGCTCATCGGGATTATCGAATGCAAGCATTTGCATTGCAGTTACCGACAACCAGACCGGTGAAGAGCTGATTAAATCAGAACCTCAGCTAAGCCTGGCACCGGCTTCCATACTGAAAGTGGTAACAACAGCTACAGCACTGGAAATATTTGGTCCCGATTTTCGGTTTTCAACCACCCTCTCCTACTCCGGAATAATCCGAAACGACACGCTTTTCGGCGATCTGCAAATCATTGGCGGCGGAGACCCGACACTGGGGTCCAAATACTTTCCGGAGAACAATCAGTTTCAGGAAGAATGGATCAAGGCCATGCAAGAAGAAAAGATTAAAGTAGTAAGCGGAAACCTGATTATGGATGCCACAATTTATGAATCACAGATGATTCCGAACACCTGGATTTGGGAAGATATCGGAAATTATTACGGAGCTGGCGCATCGGGAATCACAGTGTACGACAATCTTTACGAAATTCATCTGAGCTCGGAGAATGTAGCCGACCGACCAACCAAAGTCGTCAAGATCATTCCTGAAATTTCAAATCTGGAAGTACAAAATGAAGTGCTTTCATCGGATGAGAACAGCGATCAGGCCTATGTTTTTGGCGGTCCACTGGACAACAGAAGAATCATTCGCGGAACCATCCCCAAAAACAGGAACGACTTTGCAATCAAAGCGTCAGTTCCTGATCCGGCAGCACTTTTATCCAGCGAGTTCAGGAAAAACCTTTCGGCAATGGGCATTTTTATTTCAGGCGAAACAAAACAGGAAAAGGTGAAGACTGAGAATGAAACTTACACAGAGCTATTGGTCATTCAATCTCCACCTTTGAGCGAGATTATCAGCGTAACCAATCATGAAAGCGTGAATCTGTTTGCCGAACATTTTCTGAAACACCTGGCATTTCAGGAATACGGCCTTGGAACGACCAAAAACGGCTGCAAATTCGTGGTTCAATTCTGGAAAGACAAAGGTCTGGACATGAACGGTTTTTTCATGAACGACGGCAGTGGATTGTCGCGCTTTGATGCGGTTAGTGCCGAACAAATGGTTGCAATTCTGAACTACATGAAAAATAAAAGTAATTATTCAGATGTTTTTTATCATTCGCTGGCCACCGCTGGAAACGGTACGTTGACCGTTTTTCAGGACGAAAGTTTTCCAAACCAGTGTCTGCGGGCCAAAAGCGGCTCCATGACCCAGGTTCGCTGTTATGCAGGTTACATCACCACAGACAGCAGGCGGCAACTTACTTTCACGATCATGCTGAACAACTTTTCGTGCAGTCAAACCGAAACCATTCGAAAAATCGAAGAAATTTTGTTTGAACTTCGAAAAATCTAATGGGTTTCACGAAAAAGAGCCCCGTTTTACAACGAGGCTCTTTCAAGATTAATTGGGGGATTTATTGCGTTGTTGCTTACACCATACTTTTCATTGCGGTCATCTCTTCGCGCAATTCTTCACCGATTAATTCAACCTCATGAAAACGAATAATTTCGTTTACACTGATCAGCTGTTTATTGTCAACACCGTTTCCTTTGCCAGCGGCATAAGGTTTTCCGATGACATCGGTATCGATTTTGGTCATAAAATCAGCCAGCAGCGGTTTGCAGGCATGATCAAATAAATAACAACCATATTCTGCTGTATCCGAAATAACACGGTTCATTTCGAACAGTTTTTTGCGTGCAATAGTGTTGGCAATCAGCGGCACTTCGTGTAATGATTCGTAATAAGCTGATTCTTCCTTGATTCCGGCTTCAGTCATCGTTTCGAAAGCCAGTTCAACTCCGGATTTTACAAAGGCGATCATCAATACACCATTGTCAAAATATTCCTGTTCGCTGATTTTTACATCACCGGCAGGTGTCTTTTCGAATGCAGTTTTGCCTGTTTCGGCTCTCCAGGTCAGGAGGTTTTTATCGTCGTTTGCCCAATCTTCCATCATGGTTTTTGAGAAATCGCCCGACATGATATCGTCCATGTGTTTCCAGAATAATGGTCGCATGATGCGTTTTAATTCTTCTGAAAGTTCGAAAGCTTTGATTTTTGAAGGATTCGATAAACGATCCATCATATTGGTGATACCGCCGTGTTTCAGCGCTTCTGTAATCACTTCCCAACCATACTGAACCAATTTGGATGCATAAGCAGGGTCAATTCCCTTTTCAACCATTTTGTTGAACGAAAGGATTGAACCAGTCTGCAACAAACCGCAAAGAATGGTCTGTTCGCCCATTAAATCGGATTTTACTTCAGCAACAAACGAGGAACTCAAAACACCGGCTTTGTCTCCGCCGGTTGCAGCAGCATAAGCTTTTGCAATTTCGAAACCATCACCATTCGGGTCATTTTCAGGATGAACGGCGATTAATGTTGGCACACCGAAACCACGTTTATATTCTTCACGAACTTCAGAACCAGGAGACTTTGGTGCCACCATAATTACCGTGATGTCTTTGCGGATCTGCATTCCTTCTTCAACGATGTTAAAACCGTGTGAATACGAAAGAGTTGCACCTTTTTTGATCAAAGGCATAACTGCAGTGATTACGGCGGTATGTTGCTTGTCCGGAGTTAGGTTGATTACCAGGTCGGCCGTTGGAATCATTTCGTCGTAAGTGCCAACGTTAAAACCGTTTGAAGTTGCATTTTTATACGACTGACGTTGGTCTCTGATCGCTTCAGGACGCAGAGTATATGAAATATCCAAACCAGAATCTCTCATATTCAGACCCTGATTTAAACCCTGAGCACCACAACCGATGATCACGACTTTTTTGCCTTCCAGCTTTTTAACGCCGTCAGCAAACTCTGAACTGTCCATAAATTCGCAGGTTCCCAATTGTTCCAATTGAAGACGAAGCGGAAGCGTGTTAAAATAATTTGCCATTGTGTTTGATTTTATTGTGTTTGAAAATTTTGTCTTTGTTTAATTCCTGATAATACAAAGCAATGGATTATTCATTAAAAAACAGAGTAAAAAATCGAATATTTTAGGTACTTATCATGGATTAACATTTTTTATACAAACTTTACAGAAAAGTAAAGACTAGATACCAGCAAGTTATAAGCTATCCGATTTTGGTGATTTCAGAACATCTGCACGATACTGGAGAGGAGTCAATCCGGTTTCGCGCTTGAAAAACTTCGTAAAATACGATTGGTCGTCAAAGTTTAGTTGATTGGCAATTTCAGAAACATTCAGGTTGGAGTGTACCAACAAGCGTTTTATTTCAAGCAACTGTTTCGCTTTGATGATTTGAAAGGAAGTTTTGCCGGTCAGCAATTTAACCGTTTGGCTTAAATGATTGGGAGTTATGCCAATTAAGCCAGCATAGTCGCGCAGTGAAAGGTTTTTCTGAATCTTCTCTTCCACCAGATGAAAAAAACGTTTCACCAGAAATTGCCCTTTCCCTTTGTTCAGCTGATTTTCACTCACTTGAAAGCGGGCTGCACAGGTAGTCAAAATCAGATCGAGAATGGAACGCAGCATTTCCAGAATATGATCGTTTGGCTGACTAATTTCAGCAATACTTTGCCTGAACAAAACTTCCAGAAAACGAACATCACGCTCCTGTTCAAGAAACAGCGGCGGATTATCCTGATGAATGGTGTAGAAAAACGGAAATTCAATCAGACTGTTCTGATTGCTTCGGTTAAGCAGGTAAAAATCGGATGTAAAGATAAAAATGTAGCCTTCAATGTCATGCGAAAGTTCGAGCTTGTGTGCCTGTCCGGGCGACATGAAAAAGACACAGGGAGGTTTGATCTCATACTGATTGCCGTCGATAACATGGTAACCTGAGCCTTTTTGCAGATACAACACTTCGAAAAAGTCGTGCCGGTGCGGATATTTCACACTAAAATGCCGGTTGGCATCAAACACTTCAACCTGAAATTGCTGGCTTTCTCGCTCCGGAGAGCTAAAATTGTGCAGGCTGTATACCGGGATTTGTTCTGATTTTTCTTTCATAAGAAGTTCGAAGTATTTAAAGTGTACTAAAGTGCCTAAAGTAAAAAAGACAAATCCCGAAAATACTTTAGGCACTCCGAACTTCTTTTAATCAATCTGCTCGAGCATCGCATCGCGTTCTTTCAGAAATTCCGAAAGTTTTTCGATGGTGCTGCGGGTGATGGCAACTCTTCCGGAGCGGATAAACTGAGTTACACCGTAAGGATTTAATTCTTCAAACAAATGCTGCGTTTCTTTCGTATGACCTGTTTTTTCAATCACTACATAGTCGCGGGTAACTTCCAGAATCCGGGCACCTGAATTACGAACGATTTTTTCCACTTCATCAGAATCGAACAAAAATTCAGTCGATACCTTATAAAGCGCAATCTCCTGAAAAACCATCTCATCGTTGGTGTTGGCATATACTTTCATCACATCCACCACTTTTTCAAGCTGTCCGACGACCTTTTCAACACGATCAGCCGTTTCATTAATTACAATGGTGAACTTAAAGATCCCGTCGATAGCCGATGCAGAAACAGTTAGGCTGTCGATATTTATTTTCCGGCGGGTGAAAATGATGGTTATCCGACCCAATAAACCAATATGGTTTTCCGAAAAAACAGTTATGATATATTCTTGTTTCATAGTATCTTATTTAAGATTCGAGTATAATTTCAGAAACGGATGCACCGGCAGGAACCATTGGAAATACATTATCTTCCTTCTCAACAACAACTTCCAATACATAAGGACCTTTATGATCGAGCATGTCCTGAACGGCGCCCTCCAGTTGGTCACGTGATGTTACTTTCTGTGATGCCAGTCCATAGGCTTTAGCAATTCCAACAAAATCAGGATTTTTCATTTCAGTAAACGAATACCGTTTTTCGAAAAACATCTGCTGCCACTGACGCACCATTCCCAGAAAATTATTATTGAGAACGATGATTTTAATGTCCAGATTGTATTGAGCAATTGTTCCCAATTCCTGAATGGTCATCTGAAATCCACCATCTCCCGCCATTGCGAATACGACACGTTCAGGCTGACCAATCTTAGCTCCCATGGCTGCCGGCAGGGCATAACCCATGGTTCCCAAACCTCCTGAAGTCACATTACTGCGAGGTTGTGAAAACTTAAAATAACGGGAAGCAATCATCTGTTGCTGGCCAACATCGGTAACCAGAATGGCATCATGATTGGTTTTTTCAGAGGCAATACGAACAACTTCACCCATCGTTAATCCGGTCTTCTCAGGATAAATATCCTTTTCAATCACCTTATCGAATTCAATTTTATCGCAGACACGGAACTCCTTTACCCATTCTTCGTGTGAGTTGGAATTTACATTGTCAATCAACATGCGAAGCGATTTTTTGGCATTACCCAAAACCGGAGCATCAGCATGAACAATTTTATTGATTTCAGCCCGATCAATTTCCAGATGAACAATTTTAGCCTGACGGGCATAGGCTGCGACTTTCCCGGTAACACGGTCGTCAAAACGCATACCTACAGAAATGATCACGTCGGCTTCATTGGTTTTTATATTCGGGCCATAGTTTCCGTGCATTCCAAGCATCCCTACATTCAAGGGGTGAGCACTCGGAAGAGCAGAAAGTCCAAGTAATGTCCATGCGGCAGGAATACCAGTCTTTTCGATCAGCTCTTTTAGTTCAGCTTCAGCATGAGCAATCATGACTCCATGTCCGAATAAAATCAATGGTTTTTTAGCTGCATTAATAATATCAGCAGCAGCCTTTACCTGAAACGGATCGACCGGATGTTCGGGCAAATAACTTCTGATTTTGGTGCATTTTTTATATTCAAAGTCGAACATGCCAAATTGAGCATCTTTTGAAATATCGAGTAATACAGGTCCCGGACGACCCGTATTGGCAATATGAAACGCTTTTGAAATGGCTTCCGGAATTTCTTCGGCAGTGGTTACCTGAAAATTCCATTTGGTTACCGGCATGGTGATACCTACCACATCAGATTCCTGGAACGCATCGGTTCCGAGCAAAGTGGAGGTCACCTGGCCAGTGATACAGACCAAAGGAATGGAATCAATCATTGCGTCAGCTAAACCAGTGATCAGGTTGGTAGCGCCAGGACCCGATGTCGCGAAACACACACCAGCATGGCCGGTCACCTTCGCGTAACCTTCGGCAGCATGAATTGCACCCTGCTCGTGACGTGTCAAATAATGAGTCACCTTTTGATCGTAATCATAGAGGGCATCATAAATGGGCATAATCGCACCCCCGGGATACCCGAAAATGGTATCAACACCTTCTTCAAGAAGGGATAATATGACGGCTTCCGAGCCGCTTATACGCTGTGTTGCCATATTCTTTGAGTTTATTTATTTCCTTTTTTTATCTTAAAAATTCGAAATGCCGAAATGACTTACTGTACGTTTAATTTCAGGCACTTTTCCTTAATCAATTAACCTGATAGCTCCGCGGTCAGCCGATGAAACCATGCTGGCATAAGCTTTCAGAGCTTTGCTAACCTGGCGGTCGCGTCCAACAGGAGTAAAAGCATCATTACCCTTGCTGATTTCCTGTTTTCTTCTCGATTCCATTTCTTCATCGCTGATCAACAGGCTGATGCTTCGGTTCAAAATATCAATTTCAATCAGGTCATTGTCCTGAACCAAACCTATTTCACCACCGGCTGCAGCTTCAGGAGAAATATGTCCGATTGACAAACCAGATGTTCCGCCTGAAAAACGACCATCAGTAATTAAAGCACATGCAAGTCCCAGTTTCATTGATTTGATGTAAGAAGTCGGATACAGCATTTCCTGCATTCCCGGTCCGCCTTTGGGGCCTTCGTACCGAATCACAACCACATCTCCGGCCTGCACTTTGTCGCCAAGAATTCCGTTGCAGGCATCATCCTGCGATTGGAATACCCTGGCAGTTCCTTTAAAATGATAGACTGAAGGATCAACTCCTGCTGTTTTTACGATACAGCCGTTTCGTGCAATATTACCGTAAAGAACAGCCAAACCACCATCTTTGTTGTAGGCATGTTCATAATCACGGATACACCCTTTGGCCCGATTAGTATCTAATTCTTTATAATACATTTCCTGAGATCCCATAACCAGGTTACGTCCACCACCCGGCGCTGATTTGTATCTCCGGATGGCATCTTCGGAAACAGCCGGGTTCATCACATCGTATTTGGCAATCGCTTCACCCAGCGTATTTCCATCAACCCGTGCAGTCGACAATTCGAGCATTCCGGCACGTGCGAGTTCAGCTAAAATACCCAGAATTCCACCGGCACGGTTTACATCCTGAACGTGATAATCTCCGCTTGGAGCCACTTTGCATAGGTTTGGAGTCACCCGCGACAATTCGTCGATGTCTTTCATGGTAAAATCCACTTCACCTTCAGAAGCAATAGCCAAAATATGCAATACGGTATTGGTTGAACCGCCCATTGCAATATCAAGCTTCATCGCATTTTGGAAGGCTGCTTTGCTGGCAATATTTCGAGGCAATACATTTTCATTGCCGTCTCTGTAATATTCGTAAGTCATATCAACAATCCGGGAAGCAGCCTCATCAAACAGACGTTTGCGGTTGGCATGAGTTGCGACAATAGTGCCATTGCCCGGTAGTGCCAGGCCAAGAGCTTCTGCCAGACAGTTCATGGAGTTGGCTGTAAACATTCCGGAGCATGAACCACAGGTTGGACAGGCTATTTTTTCGATGGCTTCAATTTTTGTATCCGAAACCGAATGATCGGCAGCCATCACCATGGCATCAACCAGATCGTACATTTTCCCGTCCATTTCACCAGCTTCCATCGGGCCTCCTGAAACAAAAATGGCAGGAATATTCAGGCGCATGGCGGCCATCATCATTCCGGGGGTAATTTTATCGCAGTTCGAAATACAAACCATCGCATCAACCTTGTGACCGTTGCACATGTACTCCACACTGTCGGCAATCACATCGCGCGAGGGCAGCGAATACAACATGCCATCGTGCCCCATGGCAATTCCATCGTCGATGGCGATGGTGTTAAACTCGGCAGCAAAGCAACCTTTTTGTTCGATAATTCCTTTAATATACTGACCAATTTCGTGGAGGTGTGCATGCCCGGGAACAAACTGTGTGAACGAATTGACGATGGCAATGACCGGTCGTCCAAAATGTTCTTCCTTCATTCCGTTGGCGCGCCAGAGGCTTCGTGCTCCTGCCATACGCCTTCCTTCGGTCGTAGTAGCTGATCTTAATCGTTTCTGCATATCGTTAGTCTGAAATTATTTATATTAAAAAAGCCTTCCTCAATTATAAAGAGAAAGGCTTTTCAAGTTTTTAGCTTACATTATACCATTCTCATTCAGCACGAAGGAGGACCACCACGCTAAGAATGACTAAAGATATAATGCTATAATTTTTCATTATTGTTTCCGATTGATGGGTCAAATGTAGAAATTAATTTGAACTTCCAAAATTAATTTGAAAGTAAAAAACGTGTTTTCCTGAAAAATCATAAGGAAACCTTACGTTTTTATACAATTAAATATTTTGAAGGAGATGATCCACATCAATTATTCAAAGCCTTCTAAACTTTCCCAATCATAAAAATAGCTGGTCTTTTCTGGATCTCCGGAATGTTATTTTTCCACCAGGACATCGGTTTACAAAGGATGAATTCAGTATCCATGGTAATATCCACTGCTATACACAGCAGGGTTAGCGGGTCGCAGTTTTTAAGCAAATTGTCCAATAACTGAGCATTCCGATAGGGAGCTTCAATGAAAATCTGTGTTTGCCCTTCGGTTTGCATTCGATGTTCAAGCATTTTTATTTGCATGGCTTTCTCCGGATTTTTTATGGGTAGATATCCGTTGAATGCAAAATTCTGACCACTCATTCCTGAAGCCATCAACGCCAGTAAAATAGAAGAAGGTCCGACCAGCGGAACCACCTGAATATTCCGGGTGTGTGCTATCTTCACAACATCGGCTCCCGGATCAGCAACTCCTGGGCATCCGGCTTCCGAAATAATCCCAATATCCAGCCCTCTACGGTTGGGTTCCAAAAAACGGCTGAGTTCTTTTGGATCGGTGTGCTGGTTCAGTTCAAAAAAGGTCAGATCATCAATCACGATATCCGGATTCACTTTTTTCAGGAACCGACGGGCAGTGCGGAGATTTTCAACGATGAATACAGTGACTGAGTTAATAACCTTCGTCAGATCGGGTGGTAAAACCCGTTCAATACTGGTGTCGCCCAAAGTTGTGGGAATGAGATAAAGTTTGGCCATTTGTAATTTTTTTTCAAAAATAGACAAAAACCTTCGGTAGGCAGAGGGCAATCCTTATTTTTGTGAACCAAATGACACAATTGTGAAACTTACTTTTTTAGGAACAGGAACATCGCAGGGAGTACCGGTTGTCGCATGCCAATGTCCGGTGTGCCTGTCAACCAATCCGAAAGATCAGCGGCTGAGGGCTTCGGTAATGATTGAAACCGAAACTCAACGCCTGATTATTGATTGCGGACCCGATTTCAGGCAGCAAATGCTCACGCATAAAGTCAGGCATTTAAATGGAATTCTACTCACCCATGAACACACCGATCATATTTTTGGGCTCGATGACATCCGTGCATTTAACTGGGTACAGAAACAAGCCACCGATATTTATGCCGAAGCACGGGTACAGGTTGCTATCCGTCGCATTTTCGATTATGTGTTTGCGACCTTCCAATATCCGGGAATTCCACAGATGAATTTACACCTGATTGAAAACAAACCATTCCGGATAGGCGATCTGGATATTATGCCCATTCGTGGTTTTCATTCTAGATTACCTGTTTTTGGATTCATGTTTGGGAAAATCGCCTATGTTACTGATGTAAACCGTTTGGAAGATCCTGAAATTGATAAACTTCGCGGACTGGAAATCCTGGTGCTCAATTCGCTGCGGAAAGAAGAACACATTTCGCATTTCAATCTAAAACAGGCATTGGAACTGATTGCAGAAGTGAAACCAGGGAAAGCGTATTTGACTCACCTCTCGCACCAAATGGGATTTTACGATGAATTACAAAAAGAACTTCCGGAGAATGTATTTCTGGCTTATGACGGACTGCAGCTGGAGGTTTGAATAGAAACAATTCTAAAACAGACAGGCATATTTAATAAACAATACCATCTGTCGAAATCATCGGCATCTCATCAAAATCAATCAGAGCATTGATTAACCCAACTTGCTGATAAAAGCGAATATCTTCTCCCCTGATTTCCCGTTCTGAAATAATCCCGGAATCGAGCAGAAATTGCCGTTTGGTTCCTGAAAGCAGCGGTGTTGATGGCGTAACCCAGTTTTCACCATCGAAGAATAAAAGGTTGGCAGCATACGAATCGCTGACGAAACCATTTTTTACAATGATGATGTCGTCACAATTTTCGCGCCGGGCATACAATTCCTGAAGAATTTGCCGCTCAGAATATTTCAAATGGTAATCCACACTTTCGTGGTGAACGACTTTCAGGCTTTGAATTTTCCGGAAAGCGTAAGTCGCAATTTCAACTTTTTCGATGGTCGGACCATACAGAACCCGAACTTTAAAAACTCCGGATTTGCAATTTTCAGGAATTGAAATCACAGTTGCCAGATTCACTTTTTCAGCATCAGGAAACAATTCGGCTATCGACCGATTCATCCGGGTTTGGTGGTATTCCATATTATGAATGATACCATCTTTAAGCTTCAGCGATTCAATTAATGGGCACATATATTTTCTGAATGATTTCGTTGTATTCACTTTGGCAGTCGCTCAGAAACGTAATTCCACCGCCACTTTTAAACGTCAGTTGATGGCCATCCTGCTCCAAATACCGAATTAGCACACAAGAATCCAGATTTTTTCCGTCGAAAACACCAAAAACACCGGAATAATAACCCCGGTGATAGGATTCAATCTTTCGGATAATTTCCACCGTTTTTGCCTTGGGAGCACCACAAATCGAACCTGCCGGCAACAGTTTAGCCAGAAGAGTACCGATTGAACTCTGATAATTCTCCGGAAGTCTGCCTGAAATCTGAGAACTCATCTGCAATAAATCGCACCGGTTGGTTTTTATCCGATCGATATACATGAACCGTTCTACCTCAACTTCTGATGCAACGATACTCAGGTCATTCCGGATCAGGTCAACAATCGTGTGATGCTCTGCAACTTCTTTTTCATCGTTTTTCAGAAGTTGTTCCGCATTTTCAATATGGGCATCAATGGTTCCTTTCATCGGGAAAGAGGAAATAATCCCGTCGTTAATCCGCACAAAAATTTCAGGAGAAAAACACACAAACTGATCTTTGAGCCAGACTTTGTAAGGAGCACTGCTTTGATGGAAAATTTCCTCCGCCGAAAGATTTGTTTCAACCTTTGCAGGCATGGTCAGATTCACCAAATAGGTATCGCCGTTGTGAATGTGTCGCTGAACTTCGTTGAAAGCTTGCTGATAGTGCTCCCATCCAACGGGCTGAACATCCCAGATAATTTCCTTTTTCTCCTGAAAATCAGCTGACAGGTAATTGGCCGATTCGGGTGTCTTCCAAAGCAAATCAGAGGTGTCATCCAGATCAAAGATCAGGGGTTTTTCAAAGTCAAAATCAATCATAAACACGAATGGTTTGCCTTGCGCCCCCAGTTCGTTCATTCGCTCAATCGTATCTTTTTGTATCTCGTTCATTACAGGTTTCAAAGATAAGGAAAAGAGCGGCAATTTCAGGAGCTGTCAGTTTACGGGTCGCGATCAACCTGGTAATTTGTTAATTGTAGAGACGCACGGCGGTGCGTCTCCACCGATACAGCCCCATTGAGACGCACGGCCGTGCGTCTTTACCCAACAAGGAACAAGCGAGAAGCAAGCCAGCGTACAAAGCGAAAACGGAACCGCCCAAAGGTCAGGGGATTTAACCAAAAAGAGAATAATTTTACAATTGATTATGAAAAGGGTCGCTATTTCGTTTTTGTGTATTAATTTTGGATGATGAGCATAGCAGAAAATATTGACAAAATAAAAGCAAATTTGCCCGATCATGTGCGTCTTCTGGCAGTTTCGAAAACCAAGCTTGCTGAACTTTTAATGGAAGCTTATGATCATGGACAAAGAGCTTTCGGCGAAAACAAGGTTCAGGAAATGGTTTGGAAATACGAAGAACTACCCAGGGACATTGAATGGCACTTTATCGGACATATGCAAACCAATAAAGTGAAGTATATAGCTCCGTTTGTACATTTGATTCATGGCGTCGATTCATTCAAACTACTTAAAACCATCAATGCGGAAGCAAAAAAAGAAAACCGAGTCATTCCCTGTCTGCTTCAGTTTCACATTGCCGAAGAAGAAACCAAGTTTGGCTTTTCGATGGATGAAGTAGAAGAAATATTGAATTCGGACGAGTATAAACAAATGGAACATGTTGTCGTTTCAGGAGTAATGGGAATGGCTACCTATACCGAGAATCAAGATCAGATCAGAAAAGAGTTTGCCTGCCTAAAGACCTATTTCGAAAAACTCAGATCGGATTATTTCTCCGGGAAACCTGAATTTAAGGAAATCTCGATGGGGATGTCGGGCGATTACCTGATCGCTGTTCAGGAAGGAAGCACAATAGTAAGAATTGGAAGCACCATTTTTGGTGAACGAAATTCCACTTTCAAAACATAACAAAGTCGTTCATTGTTATTGAAAAAAATTCAGGTTTGTTATTTGGAACATTCCATGAACTGAAATTAGATAATCCGGGAATCAACTTCATTCTTGTTCCTGACCATAGGAAAGTGATTTAGTAAAAACAGTAAAAAAAAAGATATGCCAAATCTAGAAACCAAATACATGGGATTAAGCCTGAAAAGTCCCATTGTTGTGGCCAGTTCAGGACTGACAAACTCTGTCGCAAAAATAAAGGAGCTTGAAAATGCAGGCGCAGGCGCAGTTGTTCTGAAATCGATTTTTGAAGAACAGATCAACAATGAGGTCAATCATCTGATCAACCGCGATCCTCAGAATTTATATCCTGAAGCTGAAGATTACATCTGGAATTATACCCGGAATAATTCGATAACACGGCATCTGAATTTGCTGAGCGAAGCCAAAAAGGAAACCGAGATTCCGATCATTGCCAGCGTTAATTGCACATCGGCTGCCGAATGGACGATATTTGCCAAAGATTTTGAGAATGCCGGTGCCGATGCATTGGAACTCAATCTGTTTTTTGTTCCAACCAACCGGAACAAAACTTCGGAAGAAATTGAGCATCTGTATTTCAAAATTGTTTCTGAAGTGAAAAAGAAAGTGAATATTCCGGTCTCCGTAAAAATCGGGTTTTATTATACCAATCTGTTGGCAATGGCCGACAAACTGGTGGCTAACGGTGCTGACGCCCTGGTTCTTTTTAACCGGTTTTATGAACCCGACATCAACCTCGACAAACTGGAACTTACTTCTTCCGAAGTGTTTAGTTCACCGTCTGACATTCACCGTTCCATGCGTTGGATTGGCCTGATCTCAGCTCAGTTGCCCAAAGTTGAAATTGCTGCGGGCACTGGAATCCACGATGGGGAGGCTGTCATCAAGCAACTTTTAGCCGGAGCACAGGTTACCCAGGTTTGCTCAACGGTTTACATCAACGGGGCGCAGGTTATTGCCGGAATGATTAATGACTTGAATACGTTTATGAAAAAATGGAATTTCAAAAATATTGAAGACTTCCGGGGACGATTGTCTTATAAAAATATTCCAGACCCCATGTTGTACGAACGTGCTCAGTTTATGAGGTACTTTTCAGGAAAATAAGCCAGTTAAAATCCTATCGAAGGTAAAAAATCAACCACATCCAGCATCAGAGCCTTCTTTTGTTCGGTTGTGGTATGCATGGCCTGATCCAGACGGTCAAGCTCAACATCAATTTTAGCCTGATCAATAGTGGTGGTCATGTTCATGATTACCGTGTAGGCTTCAAAAGCGACCAGGAAATCGGTTTGAATAAGCAAATCGATAAATAGCGACAAATACTTACTGAAGTCGAGCCCGTTTCCCCAACAACTGGACACCAGCTCTTTTAATTCGGGTTCATATTTCGGATTTTGAATGGCTTCAATCATCAGAGGAATGGCCTCACTCTCCTTTAAATTAGAGAACAGACCGACGATCTTCGCCTTAATCTCCGGATTTGGACTCGTGTGTAACAACTCTACCAATACCGGGATATCGGATACTTTTCCGGAAACCCGCAATTCTTCCAAAGTCGCGATTACCTTGAGCGTATCAACTGATTGCAATTCGTTCAGAATATTTTCGTGGTCCTTTTGAGAATTAATATTTGTCATCTGCTATATGTTCTTAATGTTTTTGCAAATGTAATAAATTGAAAATGCCATAAGCTTTTAATCGAATTGGTTATTCGAATAATAAAGAGTACTAAAACAGTCATTTATTCCTGAATAATAAAAAATTGCTCCTCGAAAACTCATCAGATTCCTATCTTTGCGCACCTAAAACGATTGCTGAAAAATGAACAAAAAAACGAAGGAACTTGCTGAACTCAATGTTGCCCGGTTGATGCTTAAATTTTTTATTCCGGCATTTATAGGGGTTTTTGTGAATGCATTATACAACATTGTTGACCGTATTTTTATTGGCCAGGGCGTTGGTTCTATGGCTTTAAGCGGTATTTCAGTTATTTTCCCGGTGATGCTCATTGTCATGGGATTCGGAATGTTGATTGGAATTGGTGCCGGCGTGTTGGTTTCAATCAATATGGGTAAACGCGATATGAACAAGGCCGAAAAAGTTCTGGGAAGTAGCTTTTTATTCATGTTACTCGTTTCTGTTCTGATCACAGCCATTGGTTTTGCCATTAAAGGACCATTACTTCAATCCTTCGGAGCGACTGCCGAAACCATCGAATATGCCAATGATTACCTGAATATTATACTTGCGGGAACCGTTTTCCAGGTGGTGGGATTCTCGCTCAATAACATTATCCGGGCGGAAGGAAATGCCCGCATTGCCATGTATTCAATGCTTATCAGTGCCGGAACAAACCTGATTCTCGATCCAATTTTCATTTTCGGCTTCGACATGGGTGTGAAAGGAGCAGCTTATGCTACTGTTATCTCCATGATCGTACTCAGTGTCTGGGTGCTGCTGCATTTTCGGAGTTCTAAATCAATCGTAAAACTTAAGCCTGAAAATATCAGGTTCGATCGCAAAATATTGTTTGAAATTACGGCAATTGGGATGGCTCCTTTTGTGATGCAAATTGCCAATAGTTTTGTTCAGGGTTTGCTGAATACCAAACTGATTGCTTTTGGAGGCGATCTGGCTGTGGGGGCAATGGGAATTGTGAACAGCGTGGCAACCATGATTGTGATGGCCATTGTAGCCATCAACATGGCATCACAACCCATTATCAGTTTTAATTATGGCGCAAAAATGTTTTCCAGAGTAAAAGACTCCTTGCGGATTGCCATAATTTCGGCCACGGTTATTGCGATTCTGGCTTTTGTATTGGTTGAGACTCTCCCGGGAGTCATTGTTAAACTTTTTAATTCGTCCGACGAGGGACTCCTGATTTTTGGTAAAGATGGACTTCAGCTCGGCTTATTGGCTTTGCCTTTCATCGGGTTTCAGGTGGTAGCCGGTAATTTCTTTCAGTCGATCGGGAAAGCCAGAATTGCCGTATTCCTGACCTTACTTCGTCAGGTTATTATCCTCATTCCACTATTATTTATTCTTCCAAATTATTTGGGCTTACAAGGTATTTGGATCTCGATGCCCATCGCTGATTCTTGCTCTGCCTTTGTCGTCGTGTTCATTCTGATCAATCAATGGAAAAAACTAAACAATTTGGTTGAGGCTCATCCTTAATAATTCATTTGCAGACAAAAAATCAGCAAACAGATAAATACACTCTATACAGAACAAATCACAGAACTTCAGTAGCCGGGAATCCCTTTCCTCATTGGGGAATGGGGCGATTATACAATAATCGTACAAGGAGATTGAATTGTGCCTGTAGGCACATGATATGGGTAGAATATTCCTGGGTGATGACATTCCGTCCCGTCCGGGACGGTACACGATTTTACGATTCGAACTGCTACCCACATTGAATCCCTGATGGAATTTTAAAATAAGGCCTTCCTGAAGTATGTTTGAGAAAGTGCGGAAAACAGGAGTTCAAGTGTGGATTGTTTTTAGCATCATCACCCTGTACTCCTTTCCTACCGCCCTGTAGACATTTCCACCGCCCTGCACACTTTCTCGTCGCCCTGTGAATACTTTTAGGCGTCCTGCGGCACAGGACAGCAAAAGCCTCTGCAGGGCGGGCAATTTCTTTCGCAGGATGACCTCCCTACCCTACAGGACGATCAGAAAATGTGCAGGACGGGCAAAAACTCCTACAGGACGGTGTTCCGGACTTAAAGGGCAAGTAGAAAATGAGCAGGGCGGCTATTTGGATTAACTGGACGGTGTAATTCCCTGGAATAGCTGACATATTATTACTTTATTTACTTGAAGAGGATACAAACATAACAGTTAATTCTAAACCATTCTTCATTCTATTTAAGGATCATCACAATAATGCGTACCTGATTTTTTTTGTAATTACTTTTTAAGGTCATTTCCATTTCGTCCTAAAGCAGGGCAAATCCTTGTTCAACTAAGTCTCCCGGACGATTGTCATCATCTATTTATTCTTTCTATAAATATGTTGCTCCTCTGGAGCAAGAGCCAATTAAACGTTTTGCCCGATTAGAATGAATTAGTGCCCCATTGGGGAACGATATTTATAGAAAAAGGGATGAGGCGAAGGAAACCGTCCGCGGGAAAAAGTTTTTCAGGGCATATGCTATTTTCGGACGGAATGGATTTCACAATCAAAAATGTAGTTATAGAAAAGAAAGAATGAATTTATTTTAGTTTGAAATCAAATTGCGAAAACGCATGATAAATCTTATGCTGTAATATGTCTGAAATCTACTTCAAAAATAATAAGTACGCATTTCTGTGAAGAACCCTATTTATTAAATACTGTTTTCACTGACTGCCTTATTCCTGAATTCATCTTGTATGTTTTTTGTTATTTCTGACTTAGTCTCGTGCAGTATATTCTACCATTCGGATTCGCAAACCTGGTAGCTGAATGGTTTGCCAAAAGGCAGTACCGGTTTCGCCTTTGTGTTCTGTTTTCGGTATTACTGTCCAATCGATGGTCTGAAATGGAATGTTTGGATTCATGTTTCTTTTATTATCAATACAACCGTTCTATTAAGAAATGATTTTGGCCTGTCTGTAATCTCAAATCCTATGCTTTTAGCTTTCTCCAGCATTGTTTCAAACGATTTTTTTGAAACATGGAAGTTCGGCTCTACTATGAATATCTTCCCATTGGGTTTCAGAATTGATTTCAGTTCCAGAAATAGTTTATCCTGATTTGGAACTTCATGAACCATGTAGTATGCCAATACAAAATCTACTTTTTCATTGATCCCAATGTTCTCGTTTCGACATTTATGCAGTACGATGCTTTGCTCCAATTTAGTTCCGCTAATTTTTTGCCTGACCTTTTCAAGCATCTCATTCTGTAAATCAGCTGCAATTACTTTACCTGAACCATTTAGCATTTTTGCAATCTCAACGGTGAAAAAGCCAGGACCACAACCCATATCAAGAACCGACATCTCTGTTCTGATATATGGCTTCAATATTTTTTGAGGATTTTGGAAAAATTTTCTAATGAAATTATCAAGTCCACCGGCTAATTCGACCGGACACACTTTGTTGTATTCATTGTTTTCCATTTGTATCTGTTATTAAAAGTGGAAATTAGAAACAACTAAATTATGCTGGTATCCTTGAAGTTGCAATTTAGTATAGATGAATGCCCTATAATCAGGATTGAATTTCAGGTCTGGAAGGATTAAATCCGAAGTTATGCAAATGTTTCCAACGATTACTTGCCAACACTTTTTTACCGATATGTCTGCGTTTGTTCAAAGAATTTCTTCTGAATAAAAAGGGTAAGCGGTCCGGGTTTTCCATTTCCAACAAGGGTTTCATCCAGTTTCACAACAGGCGAAACTTCGCTTCCGGTACCAACAATCATCATTTCATCCATGATGGTCAATACCGAAGCTGGAATTCCTTCCTCAACAACTTTGATGTTATTGGCTTTACAGATTTCACGGATTACCATTTTAGTGATGCCCGGCAAAATCAGGTTCGAATCGGGATGCGTGTAAACCACCCCGTCTTTTACGGCCATAAAACTGGAATGAGAGCCTTCGGTAACAATTCCGTTGCGAATAAAAATGGCTTCAACGGCATCCTGCTCATGAGCTTTCTCGGCGGCAAGCACATTGGGCAACAGCGAAATCGATTTGATGTCGCAACGCAGCCAGCGAATATCCTTGGTGGTAATAACCTTTACTCCGTTTTCGAGTTGATCTCGTTTTAAAGAGAAAGGAAAAGCGGTAGCATAAACCGTTGGCTTTGTATTTTCAGGGAATCGATGAATTCGGGTGTTGCTTCCTCGGGTAATTTGCAGGTAAACACCTGCTTCCTCATTGGCCAATCCGTTTCGTTCCAAAAGTGATTGAAATACCGCTTCGAACTGATCCAAATCGTCAAACTCAATCCGGATTTCGCGCAAACTTCGTTTGAGCCGCTCCATGTGATCGGCATACCGGAAAGGTTTTCCACCATAATATTTAATCACTTCGTAAATGCCGTCGGCAAAGTTAAAGCCACGGTCTTCGGGAGAAATAGAAGCCTCATTTTTGGCAATCAGGCTTCCGTTTAGGTATATCGTTTCACTCATAATTGTTGATTTGGGTTAACCACAAAGTACACGAAGGTTTCACAAAAGTGAATGAAGTTAAATTCGATTTATTCTCTGATTTCTTTAATATTTTATCAAAATCTTCTGACCTGATCGAATTTTTCGAGTAGTTCCGAGTGCATCAATATTAATCTTCCTTTTGAACTGTTTCCAAAATGGAAATAGTTCAGATGCAATTATTTCCAAAATGGAAAATACCTTAAGTTTTACCTCTCTATTGGCATTGGTATATGAAACGAAATTTTTGGTCGGTCGTAATTCGTTATCAATCATTGCTTTTAATTGAGTTGTTTAAAAAGTGCGTCGCAGACACAGAACCAACAACCCCTTGTTTGAGCGAAGCCGTAACAAGGGGCAGACCAGTATATTAATTCATTAATTGTTTCAATTCAGTTATCGAATATGCAGGTTTCTTTCTATGCAACATAGCGTGGCAATTAGGACAAACTGGAATCAAATCCGTTATTGGATTAACATTATATTCTTCCTTAATTTCTGCAATATCTATTTTATGATGAACATGAATAAAATCAATTCCAAGTTTTCCATATCTTTCCACAAAGCTAAAACTACAAACTTGACATTTTGTGCCAAAATGTTCAATACATTTTTTTCGCGCATCCGGATTTCTTTCATAGGCGTTTACCAAAACCTTTTTCGATTTTCCTTCAGAATATTTTTGGTTAGAATCTAATTCATCTGGATATATAAATTCTTCATTTTCTTCAAAAGGTAATTCATAAACACTTTCCTCACTTGAAAGAAGTTTTTTAAAGTTTATGGAATCTGATTTTTGAGATTTAATTGAAAGATATGAATTAATTGAGTTTTCAAGAAGATTCTTAGTTATAGTAAAGGTCAATTCATCAATGATTGGTCGTTTTATAGTGACTTGTAATTTTGATTTTTCCTTAATATGGTCAATTCTTGAACTTGCGTGAATTATATCAGATTCATAAAATTCTTCTTCAATTTCAAAGATTCTTAAAAGAACAATTCGATATTTAGATACATTTGATTTTGAGTCGTTAAAAAGTTTATACGGTGCTCCCGGTAGCCAAATATCAAATAACCCATTGATGCAGATAATATTCCATAATTCAATTTTATTTTGAATGAAATACTCTCCCACGAAGTCAACAATGTATTTCATTTTTAGTTGCCTATTATCATCATTTAGGTCGTAGCCAATTTTACTTAATGGAAATCTTGATGGTGATTTATTATAAGTAATCAACATTGGAAAATGGCGTTTCTTAACATCACAATAAATTGATTGATGAATTGATTTTCCATTTTTATCAAATCCCAAAATAAGTGCTTTTGCATTTGGCTTGTCAATTTTAAAGCAAGTTGTTTGGATTGTTTTTTTCATAATTTATCATTAAAGGTTTGAACCATTCTTGCGTTGTTTATAAACTAGGCTATAGGTCTGACAACTATCAAGTTTATTCATTTATTTCGTCTGTAAGTTCCGAAATCGGCAACCTATATTTCTGCTAAATATAAAAACTCTTCCCCGAAATCTGTTGATTTCGGGGAAGAGTTTTTCATAAAATTATCAACTTATAAGCAGTTGGTTTGTAAATGTCTAAAACAAGTCAGGGCTTCACTTTGAGTGAAACCCTGACTAAAAAAAGGATAAATTTTTATTTACTTGCTTTATCCAGTAGCGCTAAATCATCAGCATCGAGATTCAGTTTAGGGGCATCGAACGGGGTTTGTAACTGGCTTTGGCTGGTTGCACTCGCTCTACCCCTATTTTGCAAAGAGGAGTTAATGTCTTTAAGTTTATCGCTCGTTTTTGATCATAAAACTAACATTTCAATCTTACACGCAAAACCAAAAGCCCCTTATTACCGCTGACGCTCAAACATGGGACAGACCAGAACTGTCAGCAATTTACCTGGGATTCTTCACAAATCATTCGTGGCTGACGATAATCACCACATTCCCGGTTTTCTGGCCGGTTTCAACATATCTGGTTGCCTCTACGATCTCATCCAAAGTGTATGTTCGGTCAATCACCGGTTTGTACTGTCCGGCTTCAACCAATTCCTTTAAAAAGATCACATCTTTTTTATTGATTGTTGGTATTGGGAACAATAATTTCTTACCTCCCAGAAGTGGAGTAATCAATGCCAGAAAAGGGTTCTGAGCTCCGGAACCAAGTTCAGTAGAAATATAGATTCCGTACTTTTTAAGCAGTGGTTTACATTTTCCAAATGAGCTTTTCCCAACAGCGTCGAATATAAAATCGAAACTTTGTCCGAGCTTTGTAAAATCTTCTTTTGTAAAGTCAATCACTGTGCTGGCGCCGAGTGATTTTAGTAATTCAATGTTTTGGGTGGCACAAACTGCAGTTACATCTGCACCAAAGTATTTGCATAGTTGCACTGCCGCAGAACCAATACTGCCACTTGCGCCATTAACCAAAACGTGTTGCCCCTTCACGACTTTTGCTGCCCGGATATCGCACAGCGCATAATGTCCACCTTCCAGAATTGGCGCAGCTTCTTCATAAGTCATATTCGCTGGCATTGCAGCAATTGGGGCATCTTCGGCCATAATCATAAATTCGGCATGTGCGCCAAAAGTTTTTTCATTGTACCCAAATACTTTATCGCCCGGCTGAAACGACTTTATGTTTTTGCCAACTTCGACAATTTCTCCGGCAAATTCGTTTCCAAGTATCTGGTTTTTGGGACGGAACAACCCGCTAAAAAACCGGGAGATAAAATACTCGGCACTCCGGAAACCACAATCGGTGCGGTTTACTGTGGTGGCATGCACTTTTACCAGCACTTCATTGGCTTTTGGACTTGGTTTCAGTACTTCAGCAAGTTGCAGCACTTCCGGCGGACCGTATTGGGTATGAATGATTGCTTTCATAGCGTTTTATTTAGATTTAATCGCCCTATCCCTCATTTCTGTAGAAACTCAAACACATGCTTAGCACAAAGGAGTGTAAAGTCCTTTCCTTATTCAAATAATCTATTAGCTGCCAATAATCTTGGTCCCTCAAGCTTTTGAGTTTTTGAATTTTCTCGAGTAAAGCACTCATCGCCAACAAATGAGAGTTGTTTTTGGTGTGGAATTCTAAGTCTTAAAACGGTTAATCCCTTATAATCAATTACATCAAACTGGCTCAATATGTGAGATTTCAGAGGCTCAGAAAGTTTTGATTTACTTATTTCTCCTAGTAGTTTATTGATATAATCATCATGATTCCCATTCATTAAAGCTAATTCTCTGTCAATTCCTACAACATGTCTACCATTAATAGTTCTATATTGTACTCCATCAAGGGTTTTTATCCTTTCAGCATCTGAGTCCTTGTCTGCTACACCAATAAATAAGAAGCCGTCAGAGTCTGGGCCGACATTGGCAATCCCGCATAAAGTATATATTATTTCAGAATATAAGTCTTTATTTAAATCTCTTTTGTCTGACAAATCATAAAAACCTTGTTTACATTCATAACGATTTGATTCAATTTTTGAACGTCGAATCGAATTTTCAAAATCTAATGCTAACCCTGAACCATGTCGAAGCACGGGAGGATCTTTTTTGACAAAATATTTCTGAATAAGACCAATGGTTCTATTTATATTTTTTTCTCTGTCCGCTGCCACAGAATAATTTGCTGTTGAAATCATTTGCTTCTGAAGCTTACTCAGTGCACTAATAATTCTCTCGGGCTCTGCAGGTGATTTCTCCTCTTTAACAATTAGATAAAAGAATGCCATAAAAATAGAGAAGAATGATTCTTTTACCGGATTACTTGATTTTGGATTCACTACATTTAAAATTGTCACTCCTTGGCTATCAAATAAAGTTTCAAGAATAGAAAAAGTGACCTTTATTTCGTGAGTTAATCTTTCAATCCCATACTTTAAAAGTTCCGCAAGTAATTCCGTATGTTCATTTGAATCATTGGTATAAATTTTATTGAAAAGCTCTCTGCTTTTCGCCAATGGTTCATCCTTTACAATTGAAGCAACAAGATCAAGTATTAATTCTTCGTCTTCGCTATCGCGAAGCTGCTTCTTCCAGATTATACCATGTTTACACCAAAAAATATCTTCTGCAATTAAACCATATCCAATCTTTTCTCTATTTGAATCAATACTTATTTCAGGCATCTCGGACAGTGTCAAAATATCATCTGAAGAATCACCTCTGATTTCAGATGATATTTTTCTAATTGTATTTGATAATATATCTAACATTCCTGCTTGTCTCTTTTCTTGCGGACTAAGTTGTTTACCACCTGAGTTAATTCTACTAAAAATATCAGTAACTTCTTTTTCATCTGCTGTTGGATAAACTGTAACTGCAAGTTGATAATCTAAAAAGTTAGCACAGTTTTTAGCATCAAGCATTCTTGTGCTATCTGTTATTGATTCAAATAAGCCAGCATCAGCAGTCTGTTTTGCACGGGAGGATTGATTTACATCAAAGAACAACCCTCTTGTTGAAAAACGATTTTCAATAAAAGAAACTATCGCGTTTAGTCTTTGAAGACCGTCAATGATTTCAAGACGTCCATCTTCTGTTTGTGCCAAAAGTATAAGTGGTATTGGAAGACCGTTTAGAATACTATCTACTAAAAATTCTTTTTCATCGACAGTCCATACTAGCTTTCTTTGATATTTTCTGTTAACAAGAAATTTTCCTTCTGAATAGTTTCTGTATGCTTCTTGAACACTCATTCCTCTTGGTGTAATACTCATATGCTTGAAGTTGAAATTAATACTAATTACTGGAATACAAATTTAACTGATAAGTATACATTGATTAAAAACAGTCAGTTAATATTTCTGCTAAATATAAAAACTCTTCCCCGAAATCTGTTGATTTCAAAGAAGAGTTTTTCATAAAAATATCAATTTACAACCAGTTGGGGATCACTTTAAATTCTTGTGGGGAATTTGATTTGTTGCATTTCCAAATAATATTTTTCAGAGATTGCTGACTCGTTTTGGAATCTTATCCCGAAGGGATATCAGGTTTATAGAAAATGAATCCTTAAAAGAACAGCGATACCGAAGGTATCGAACTATTCAATCCATTCGAATAAATACTTTTCATCATATTCAATCTCAAATTTCTTCAATAAATCAAGGTACTCTTCTCTGAAACCCTTCTTTTTGTGATGATCTTTTTGATTCATAACATATTTAATCACCTGATCCAATTGGGAGTGGCTATATGAAAATGCACCAAAACCTTCCTGCCAGTTAAATCTGTATTTGTTTAGTTTGTTTTCTTTAATCCACTCGTTTGATGATTTTTTCACTTCACGAACAAGATCTGAGAGGCAGCAAGATGGTTTCATCCCAATCATAAAATGGATGTGGTTATTTACTCCATTTATTGCGAGCATTTTCTGACCCTTGTTCCGAACAACTCCTGTAATATATTGATACAATCGTTCTTCCCAGCTTGAGTGGATTAAACTATCGCGGTTCTTTACTGCAAATACGATATGAATGTAAATTTGCGAAAATGTTCCGGGCATTGTTGTGATTTTTGTACGACACCTTCGGAGTCGTTTGGTTGATATTGCAATTTT
>DASRMB010000090.1:0-7539 GCA_035648135.1 Prolixibacteraceae bacterium | reverse complement strand
AATACGTTGTTGTTATCCAGATTTTTTCGCATGTTCGCTATTAACCCGAACTCAATCAAAAATCGTCAACATGTCAATGAACTATTGAATTTCGGCACAATGGCCGCTTAAATATTATTACTTTTTGAACGAACTATTGTTATAGTAGAATGAGCTTTTAATAACAATTAGTGACTACTGAATGACAACTAATGACTTTCAAATAACTTTGATCGCATTTTAGCCCTCGAAAAACTGTTTATTGAAATTGACGAGATACAAGCGTTCTGTCGGACGGGTAAATGCAGTATATAACCATCGCAGATATTCGGTATTTAACATCTCTTCAGTGAGATAACCCTGATCAACAAAAACAGCCTTCCACTGACCTCCCTGCGCTTTATGGCAGGTAACTGCATAGGAAAACTTTACCTGAAGTGCATTAAAATAGGGATTTTCCTTTATTTTTTCCCAACGCTTTTTCTTACTTCGAACATCTGAATAATCTTCGGATACAGCATCGTATAATTGACGGTTCTGCTGGCTTGTTAAAGAAGCCGATTCAATAGTGATCGTATCCAAAATGATTTTGCAGTCAATTTCAACATCAGGATAATCGATCAAACGGAGACTAACTTCAGCAAAACGGAAACCATACAATTCCTCATATTTAGCTATTCTAACGATTTCAGCAATATCGCCATTGGCAATAAAATCAATCTTTTCGTTTTCTTCGAGCCAGAAATAATTGTTTTTCACAATCATCAGCAAGTCACCAACCGAAATATCTGCTTCCTTGTACAGAATAGTGCTTCGAATACCCTCATTGAACTTATTCGCCCGTTTATTTGACCGTGTCACTACAATGGTTTCAAACAGGCCAAAATGGTCGTAACAAGTCGATATTTCTTCAATTAAATCAGCTCCTCCAATTCTCCGGATATCATTGAATGTTTCACATTCCAGGTGAAAGTATCCTGAAGAGAAATATCCACTGGTTATCAGATTACGAATCAATGTTGCATTGTACAAAATTCCGGAATTTTGATCCTGCCTTACAACTTCAGTCAATTCATATTCAAATACAGTCCGGTCATACGAATCAAGTTCATTCTTCGACAAGGCCGGACTAACGTCAAGTCCTACCGGAGGAAGCTGGGCCGTATCACCAACCAGAATTAGCCGGCAATTCGAACCTGAATAAACATATTCAATAAGGTCTTCGAGTAACCGTCCCGAACCGAAAATTGAAGATTCGGCATACGCGTTAGGAACCATTGACGCTTCGTCAACAATAAAAAACGTATCCTTGAATAAATTTTTATTCAGCACAAATCTCCCCGTTCCATCACTCGAGGACTGCTGGCGGTAAATGTTTTTATGAATCGTGTATGCATTATGCCCGGCATAACCCGTCAGAACCTTGGCCGCCCGTCCTGTAGGAGCCAGCAAAACTGACCTGAATTCAAATTTAGTAAAGGTTTTTACCAACGAACTTAACATGGTAGTTTTACCTGTTCCGGCGTAACCTTTCAAAATAAAGACAGCATCAGAGTCTGGTTCTGCCACAAATTCTGCAAATTTCAGTGAAAGTTCCTCCTGACCTTTGGTTGGAACCATCCCTAAATTGCTAATTATTTCCGACTGTAAGTGTTTTTTTATCATGAACGGCTAAAATAAAACAAAACCAAAGATTCTAAATTATATTTTTTTATAAATTTGCGCTAAACAAAAACTAATCTTAAAATTTGTAAGATGAAAACAGTAATACAAGTCGTCCTGATTGCAGTAGTTATAATATTAGCGTATTTCATGTATACCAGCGTTGAAAGACCTTTGTCATTTGATGCTGAAAAGCAAGTAAGGTACGATGCAACAATTACCCGCCTTAAAGATATCAGAAAAGCAGAACTTGCTTACAAAGACGTGAATGGAAAATTTACCGGAAGTTGGGATACCTTAATTAATTTTGTTAAGACAGGGGAATTGCCTTTAGTACGTAAAATCGGTATGTTGACTGATAGTATGCTTGAAGTAGGCTGGACTGAAGCTAAAGCGTTAAAAGAAGGCAAAATCATCCGTGATACGATTCGCGTAAGTGTTTTAGACACCCTCTTCGGAAAAGATTATAAAATTGATGAACTTAAATTTATTCCGGTGAAGGACACTGTTGCGGAATTTCACCTTGGTGCGACTACGATTACGACAGGTTCCGGAATTAAAGTACCCGTATTTGAAGCCAAAGCACATAATAATAGTATATTGTGCAAATTGAACAGACAAGAGGTTATCAATCTGAACGAAACTAAAAGAACAAACGACAAATACCCAGGGTTAAAAGTTGGATCGTTGGAAGAAACAAACAACAATGCAGGTAACTGGGAATAAATTTTCCTTATGCATGAATTAAATTTTGTTGACGAATCATTCGATTTAAAACTCACTTCAGAATATCATCTATCCATCCAGGCTGGCCTGGATGGATTTTCTTTTTGTATTCTGGATATTCTACGGAATAAATACATCGTATTCCGGCACATTCCGCTCATTGTTGGCAAACTTCAATTTCTTTCCCGAAAAATTGAATCCATTTTTGAACATGAAGAAAAATTGAATGCCGCTTATCAATCGGTGTCTATTTCCTATTCGACCAATAAGGCAACTCTAATTCCAAAGGAGTATTCAGATTCTGGTTATTTTGCAAAAATAGCATCATTAACCAGTGATATTAGCCGCGGTGAAGATATACGTACAGAAGTCCTTCCCGGATTCAACTATCAATTGGTTTATAGTTTCCCGAAAGACATCATGGCTTTATTTAACCGGAAATATACTGATTTTCAATTCAGGCATAAATCAATCACGCTTTTGGCAACGGCACTCCAACAACGTTCAGAAAAGGAAAATACGATCCTGATTAATTTTGAAAAGAAATACATCCGGATGATTGCGCTGAAAGGAATGCAGATTTCCTTATACAATAGCTTCTATTTTAAAAACGAATCAGATTTCCTATACTATACACTCAATATCTGTCATAATCTGCAATTTGATCCGGAGCGCGATGAAATCAGAATTGGCGGCTATGTGGCTGATGATTCCGCATATATCAGACAACTAAAAAAGTATATCAGCAATGTTCAGTTTATGAAACCTTCTGCAGAATTCAACTACGGGAACATTTTCGAAAAAGTACAAAAACATCAGTTTATAAGCTTATTAAACTCATACCCATGCGAATAGTTGGAGGTAAATACAGAGGCCGGGTCTTTAGCCCGGGGAAATCGTTTAAAGCCAGGCCAACAACCGACATGGCCAAAGAAAGTCTGTTTAATGTATTGCAGAATTTTATCGATTTCGAGGGCATCAGGACTCTGGATCTATTTTCAGGAACCGGAAGTATCAGTTACGAAATGGCTTCGCGCGGATGCACCGACATTACTGCTGTTGAGATTAATCCTGCACACATTCACTTCATCAAAGAAGTAATCGAAAAGTTGGATGAAAAAAACATCCGTCTGGTCAAATCGAATGTTTTCGTTTTTGCAGCACGAATTAAAGAACAATTTGATCTTATCTTTGCCGATCCACCTTACGACCACCCCAAATTTGCTGAAGTTGCCGATCTGATTTTCAAAAATAAGCTGTTAAAACCGGGAGGTCTTTTTATTCTGGAACATTCAGGACAGTTCGATTATTCCGATCATCCCAATTTCCGCGAATTACGTTGTTACGGTAGTGTGCACTTCAGTCTGTTCGAAGACGAAATAAAAACAGACTAGTTTCTGTTTGCCTGTAACAATTGTTCAATAACGAACACCAATACCCAAGTTTTCAACTCAACTACTCATGGAAATATTTCAGGCGAACAACGTTGTTAAGGAATTTGCAGGTCATGTTGCATTAAGCTCGGTCAGCATTTCTGTAAAAGAAGCTTCCATCTTTGGCCTGCTGGGGCCAAACGGTGCAGGTAAGACAACCTTAATCCGGATCATCAATCAAATTACTGCCCCTGATAGTGGCGAGTTGTTTTTTGAAGGCCGGCCGATCAAAGCCAGCGATATTTATCAGATTGGCTATCTGCCCGAAGAACGCGGATTGTATAAAAAGATGAAAGTTGGGGAACAGGCTCTCTACCTTGCTCAATTGAAGGGAATGTCGAAAAAAGATGCCCTGAAAAATTTAAAGTACTGGTTCGAGAAATTTGAAATTCAGGCTTGGTGGGGAAAAAAAGTGGAAGAGCTTTCGAAAGGAATGGCTCAAAAGGTTCAATTCATCACCACCATTATTCACCAGCCCAAACTGCTGATTTTTGATGAACCGTTCACCGGATTCGATCCGATCAATACCAACCTGATCAAAAATGAAATTCTCGAACTGAAGAAAAAAGGAACGACCATTATTTTTTCGACTCACAACATGTCCTCTGTCGAAGAGATTTGCGACCACATCGCTTTAATCAATCAATCAAAAAAAATTCTGGACGGACAAATTGATCAGGTTCGAGAAAAATTCAAAACAAATACGTTCGAGATCGTTTACCGTGGCGAAACACCTGATTTACAAAGTCAGCTCGGTTCATCTTTTGATATCCTTGAACATGATGAAAGTGCCCAGCTGAAACAAATGAAGGTTCGGTTTCTAAACGGCCAATCCAACAATGAGTTATTGAGAATACTCCTGAATCAATTCGAGATCGTGTCATTTAACGAAATCATTCCAAGCATGAACGATGTTTTCATCCATGTAGTAGAACAGAATAACCGCGAAATTAAAATGTAAGCCATGAACAAATCATTTTTAATACTGAAACGCGAATACCTGACACGGGTAAAAAAGAAGTCATTTATTATCATGACTCTTTTGGTTCCAATTATGATGGCAGCTTTGACAATTCTTCCGGCTTATCTGGCGACCATGGACGACAAGGAAGAGCGCACCATTGCCGTATACGACCCTACCGGACTTGTGCTGAATCAGCTGGAAAGCAATGAATTCACTGAATTTCATTACATTCCTAAACAGGAATTTCAGGAACTAAGCAAAAATTTCAACTCAGATAAGTACTATGCTATTCTCCACATTCCCGCAAATATCGTGACCACCAGCAGAGCTGAAATGATTTCAGACAAACAGGTTACTTTTGATATTAAAAATCTGGTTACCAATCGCATTGAAAAAATTATTGAAGGTGAAAAGCGAAAACAGGTAGTTGACGAAACCGGGGTCCCCGATCTGGAGAAGAAACTGGCAGCCACCAAAACGAATATTACAGTAGAAACCATCAAACTGGGAGAAGAAGGAAAAGCGGTAAAAAGCTCAACCGAAATTGCCATGGCTATAGGCTATGCATCCGGATTCCTGATTTACATGTTTGTTTTCATATACGGAACCATGGTGATGAAAGGAGTTATGGAAGAGAAATCGAGCCGGATTGTGGAAGTCATCATCTCGTCGGTTAAACCGTTTCAGCTTCTGTTCGGCAAGATTGTCGGAATCGGACTGGTCGGTTTGACTCAGATTGCTATATGGATCATACTGGGAACAGCAATTATCTCAGGAGTAGCTGCATTTGTTGGTCAAGGATCAGCCGAAACAGCCGTACATGCTCAAAACATCATGTCTGGTTCAGGCATGGAACAAATGGCATCTGCCAGTCCTGCAGCACAGAATAAAGTAGCAGAAATCATCGGGATGATTGGCAACCTGAATATTCCGCTGATCATTTTTGCTTTGTTTTTCTATTTTATCTGCGGCTTCATTCTTTATGCCTCACTCATGGGAGCTATCGGCGCCGCAGTTGACAGCGACGAAGATGCCCAGCAAATAATGCTTCCGGTGACTATGCCGCTGATCTTTTCAATCATTATTCTTTTTGCTGTGGCTAAAAACCCGGAAGGACCTCTGGCATTCTGGGCTTCAATGATACCACTAACCTCACCAGTGAGCATGATGGTTCGAATACCATTCGGAGTTCCGGCCTGGGAGATCATACTTTCAATGAGTCTGCTGCTTGCAACAATACTTGGCACAATCTGGATGGCAGGAAAAATTTACCGGACAGGCATTTTAATGTACGGGAAAAAAGTAAGTCTGAAAGAAATTGCCAAATGGCTGTTTTATAAAAACTAAAACAAAAGACAAAAATGTATTTTATTTAATTTTTTTCCTTATACTTGCAGAAACAAATCGTAAAAATGAATTCAAACTTCTCATACAAGTATATGTGCTGCTGTTATAAACAGACAGGAGAAGGTGTGCTTTCAATAAAAATTTGAAACAAGTAAAAAGAGATAATATATCGAAGCCTTCCGAACAACGGAAGGCTTTTTTTTGTTTTAAACACTAAAAACAACAATAAGATGAGAGTAAACAACATTCTGGAAACCATTGGTAACAGTCCACTGGTACGAATCAACAACCTGTATCCGGCCGGGTATGAAGTGTATGTGAAACTTGAAAAAACAAATCCGGGTGGCAGCATTAAGGACCGCATTGCTCTTTCGATGGTCGAAGATGCTGAAGCAAAAGGACTGCTAAAACCTTCGAGTGTACTGATTGAACCAACTTCAGGGAATACCGGAATCGGCCTGGCACTGGTTGCAGCAGTAAAAAAATACAAACTGATTTTGGTAATGCCTGAATCGATGAGTTTAGAACGCAGAAGAATTCTGACAGCTTATGGAGCTGAACTGGTGTTAACTCCACGTGAACTGGGGATGAAAGGTGCAATTGCAAAAGCCATTGAACTGGCTGCGGAAACACCTGATTCATGGATTCCATCGCAATTTGATAACGAAGCCAACATCACTGCACATAAACTGCAAACAGCACAGGAAATACTTAACGATTTTCCGGAAGGCTTTGATTACCTGATTACAGGAGTCGGTACTGGTGGTCATATTTCAGGAGTAACCGAAGTACTGAAACAAAGGTTTCCGGACTTAAAGTCATTTGCTGTTGAGCCTGAATCGTCTCCGGTAATTAGTGGTGGCAATCCTGGTCCCCACCCGATACAGGGAATTGGCGCAGGTTTTATTCCGATGAACCTTAAAACAGAGCTTCTGGATGGAACAATTCAGATTTCAAAAGATGAAGCATTTGAATATGCACGCCGTGCAGCCAAAGAAGAAGGATTATTTGTTGGTATTTCTTCGGGAGCCTCACTGGCTGCTGTAGCAAAAAAAATTACCGAATTGCCTGTAGGTTCAAAAATACTCACCTTCGCATACGATACAGGCGAAAGGTATTTATCAATCGAAGGATTGTTTTAATATTCTGTATGAAATTGCCAAACCTGTAAGGTTCTTGAAAACTGACAGGTCTGATAGCTGAAAATCAACAAAAAAGGCTGGTTCTTACCGGCCTTTTTTGTTTAAATGTTTCTGCAACAAATATTCATTCAGCTATGTTTCCCGGCTTAACCCACATTGCAGCTATCCGTCCATAACGATCTGACAATCTGATTTTTGATTTTTTAAAATTTCGCCAGTGTGCCACACGGATTTTTTTCTGGGCAGGGGGATCTGCTGATATTTTAGCTTGATGTAAATTTGCCGG
>DASRMB010000089.1:0-144110 GCA_035648135.1 Prolixibacteraceae bacterium | reverse complement strand
CCGGCAAATTTACATCAAGCTAAAATATCAGCAGATCCCCCTGCCCAGAAAAAAATCCGTGTGGCACACTGGCGAAATTTTAAAAAATCAAAAATCAGATTGTCAGATCGTTATGGACGGATAGCTGCAATGTGGGTTAATTTTTTGTTCTTTAAAGAGTGTCTTTTTCAGAACTTGCAGGATGCAAAGTCCCTAGTTTAGTGAATACAGGGGGCAATATCGAATTTAATCTTTTTATGTGGTTGATTTTCAGAAACTAATATATCGAACTCAGTTTAATACCACCCCAAGCTAAATCTTATTAATCAGCTATCAATCTTAAAAAATAGATACCCACACAAATCGTTACAGAACCCCAATTATTGTTCCTGTGTGATGGCCGTGGCTGACCGTTTGTAACGGTAAATGAAATCCGGTACAAACGAAATGACTATAGCAGTCGAACCCAGCATAAGCATGAGCGGATTCTGGTCAGCCAGCTGTAAAGAAAATACCATGGCAATAAGGAACAAATCAGCACCGACAATCAGTAAGGTACATTTCAGGTGTGAGAAACCCAATCTTAATAGTTTATGGTGAATGTGATTCATGTCGGGGGCAAATGGTGATTTTTTCAGTAGAATCCGTATGCTAAATACCCTGATCATGTCAATTAAAGGAAACGCGAGAACAGCCATGGAATAGACGGGTGAAAATTTGCGTACCTGTTCGGTTCCTGTCATTGAAAATTCGTTGTATTGAATCACAAAAACGGCAAGCAGCAGTCCAAGTAACAGTGATCCGGTGTCGCCCATGAATATTTTATTTTTATTGCCAAATACGTTGTATATAAAAAAGGAGCTTAAACTTCCGGTGGTGGCAAAACACAAAATAGCATAGGTGAAATGTCCGGATATCAGAAAGTTTGTACCGAAAATAATTGTGGCTAATATACTGAACGCGGCAGCCAGCCCGTCAATTCCGTCAATCAGGTTTATGGAATTGATAATGGCTACTATAGCCAGCAGACTGATCAAACAACTGGTGACATAACCGATTTCATTCAGACCAAGGATACCGTGCAAATGAGTAAACCGGATATCTCCCAGCACAATGAGAACAAAAGCACTGATTAACTGGGCTATGAATTTTTTATGGGCATGGATAATCATGATGTCGTCTTTCAGACCGATAAAAAATAAGATGACCATGCTTACCATGATAAATTTGAAATCGTCGAAAGGATATTTATAAACGCCCAGAAGTGTTGCGATAGTAATTGCACCGAACAAAGCCACTCCTCCCAGATTTGGAATTACTGTTGTATTGACTTTTCGTCCGTCGGGTACATCGTATAAATGTTTTGCTTTCGATACCCTCACAATAACAGGAATCGTATATAGGACTATGAATAATCCAATAAAAAAAGCAATTGTAATTTGAATGATTGGGGTCATGTTTTTTTTCTTGATCGAACTGTAAATATATACATAAAAAGCATAAATGGGCATCCTCAGAATAGAAGCATCGTTTTAAACGGGAGTTAAGTCGTGATTTGTTTGTTTGTTGATTATACGAATTGTTTTGTTGAGGCAAACTGTTTATTTGTATCGGATTGCTTCGCTCTCCTGCGTCGGATTCGCAATGACGCGTTGATGATGAGGCGCTCAATGCGAGTAACCGCATACCGTCATTGCGAACGGAGTGAAGCAATCTGTTGAAGGTACGGTTGTTTATTCTGTGTTTTGTTTTGCGAACAGATTGCCACGGCTTCGTTCCACAAGCTCGCCCGCCTGCTGCGGACAGGCAATCTGTTGAACTTTATTCCGATTCAAAAACTACCCCATCCTAATCCGTATCTATAAATTCGTAATGCCTGCCTCGGCGGCAGACGGGCAAGGTGCGGTGGAGTCCTTCGGATAAAGTAAACGGTGCTTTAAAACCTGAACGGTGTGCGGCGGTGGCATCAAACTGAGTGGTAGCGCCCCGAAACGCTTCGCTACGGGGCAGTCCCGCCAGCGTCTGGCAGGCAGAACTTCTTAACGCAACAGCACTTACCGAAATTTTTTTACAGGTAATTTTAGCCAGACGATCAAAACTTAAACATCCTGTATAGCCCAATCCATAAGGTAAACGAACTACAGATGTTTTTTTGTTGGTTAATTATATCGTTTTGGGCTCGATTACCTTTAGACCATTAATGTTTTCGAAATCTTTTGTATTAAGGGTTAAAATATCCAAGCCATTTACCAAACAAGTTGCAGCAATTAATGCATCGGGAAGCTTAATTTTATGCCCTTTCCTGATTAATATGGTTTCTTCAATTATTTTATTATCAATTGGATGTAGAATCGAATGATTGATTAGCAAATTAAATTTATCTTCTTCGTTTTTGTCAAGGTTAGGAAAACCCAGAAGTTCAATTTTATTGATCACGGAAATGTGGTATTCGGTATCGAAAACATTGTCTAATTTGTCCATGAATTTATCATTCAACCGATTGCCAATATATCCGATTGCAATATTGGTGTCGATTAATATCTTTCGTCCCATTCTGCTCTTTCTTTATCGATGGTTTCAATCATTTCTTTTGCACGGGAACTTGCGATTGCCCCTCTAAGTTGTCTCGACAGATTTTTATTCTTTATTTCTTTTTTAGGCAATACAATTAAACCGGCCTGTTCCATTCCCTTTAAAATTGCTAATGCATCCTGATTAATAATATTTATCTTTAATGTTTCCATTTTTGTTGTCGTTTTCACAAAGCTAAAAAAAGAATTTCAATGTTTACTATGCGCTGCTGTCAATAAATAAATTGAAATTTTGCGCAGGTTTTTTATATCCGCCAAGTCCCACTTTAATGTTCTATCTTTTCCTTAATATCAGTTGTGGAATTTTGGAAACATTCTTATTTTTCGGTATTCGTATCTGATGAGATTGCCACGGTCTCGTGCCTCGACCTCACAATGACGCTATAATGACCGCGTACCGTCATTGCGAACGGAGTGAAGCAATCTGTTGAAAGTTCCGAATGCTCTATTTGTATGTTTTTGTTATGCGAACAGATTGCCACGTCCTCCTTCGTCGGACTCGCAATGACGCGTTGATTAGGAGTCGCGCAATGACGCTATAATGACCGCGTACCGTCATTGCGAGGTACGAAGCAATCTGTTGAAGGTACGGTTGTTTATTCTGTGTTTTGTTTTGCGAATAGATTGCCACGGCTTCGTTCCACAAGCTCGCCCGCCTGCTGCGGACAGGTAATCTATTGAACTTTATTCCGATTCAAAAACTACCCCATCCATTTTGGTATCTATAAATTCGTAATGCCTGTTCGGCGGCAGACGGGCAAAGTACGGTGAAGGCCTTCTGATAAAGTAAATGGTGCTTTAATCCGGAATTGTGTACTGTTGTGGCATCAAATTGGGTAGTTGCACAGAACTTCTTAACACGTACTGCACTTACCGAAAACTTTTTACCAGTTAATTTTGCAAGGAGATTAAAACTTAACCCTCCTGCATAACCCAACTAATAAGGCTAAAGAAAAAAGGTGATTTATTCTTGATGTTTTTCCCACACTGGAAAGCTAATGATTGAAACATGGAGGTCTATCTGTTATAAAACTTCAAAGTGCCTTTTAACTTTTACGTATTTTTTCTGTGGAAATTTTGAAGTTTGTCTTTCTGTCTTGGTATTTTCTTCATCGATAAAAGTGATGACAGAACCTTCAGGTATTTTATCAGTCAATTCCGGATTGTCGATGATTTGCTCAACAAAATCAAAAGCAACTGCAATGTCTCGTTGTATTTGTTCTTTATTTGTCATTTTTGATCTTTTTTATGTATTGTTCTTTATACCATTCCCATTTATCGTCTAAATCTTGTTTGGAAAAAGTAAACGCATATTTTAAATCAGGTACTTCTATTGCTTTTTTTTCTTTATCTCCATTCGGATGCAGTAAATCTCTGTGAAAGAATCCATGAGCACAATCATATCTGACAATTGCAGCCCATTTACCATTAATCATTGCTTCATACTGGATAATTATATCAAGTATTTCTCCTTTATCTTTATCAAAGCGAACTCTAATTCTGTCTTTGAATTGATTTCCCAGAAAAATAAAAAACTCTTTCTCGTTCACCTTAACTAGTTTATTGGCAAAGATACAAATTTATCTGTTTCGATGTTTTTTAATATGACGTCAGCCTGAAGGATCACCATATTTGAACATTTTGAACACTCCTGCCCGCAGCAGGTGTGTTCCATTGTTATCCCCTCCATAGGCGGGCAGGCGTGTTCATCGTTTATTTCGACTCAAAAACCACCTCATCTTTTCCGAATCAATAAACTCATAATGCCTGCCTCGGCGGCAGACGGGCAAGGTGCGATGAAGTCCTTCAGATTGCCGCGTCCTACTGAGTCGGACTCGCCCTCTTGCTGTGGGCAGGCAATCTGCTGAAAGTTACGAATGCTTTGTTTTTATGTTTTTGTTATGCGAACAGATTACCACGTCCTCCTTCGTCGGACTCGCAATGACGAGTTTATAATGAGTTGCGCAATCATGGATTGGGGCAATGACTCCATATAGAGCGTCATTGCGAGGTACGAAGCAATCTGTCATTCAATGGATTCTGATAAGTCTTTCCATTGCGGATTAAACCGGTTTATTAAATCCAACTTCTTTTGCCGTGAACCGGATTTAAGTTGCTTTTCTCGATGTATTGCTTCCTCAATGTTCGTGAATCCTTCGTAGTAGACCAGTTCCTTTACATTGTATTTATACGTAAAGGAGTATTTGTACATGCCCGTTCGATGTTCATACAATCGGTTGGCCAGATTGCTGGTTACTCCTGTATAAAGTACCGTGTGGTTTTTGTTGGTTAGGATGTATATGTACCCGCCACGTTCCATAAGTGTTTATTGGGTTTATCATTAGATTGCCGCGCTCCCTGCGGTCGCTCGCAATGACGCGTTGATGATGGCGTACCGTCATTGCGAACGTAGTGAAGCAATCTTTAGAAAGTTGTGGTTACTTCGGTTGTGTGTTTTTGTAATGCTAACAGATTGCCACGTCCTCCTTCGTCGGACTCGCAATGACGATCCTCGTACCGTCATTGCGAACGTAGCGAAGCAATCTGTTGAAAGTTGTGCCTTTTTGTTTTTTTGTATCCGTACTGAACGTCATTGCCACGGTCTCGTTCCTCGACCTCTCAATGACGTTCAGATAATGAGGCTTGCAATCACTCCTATCCGTGTCATCAGTGTTCCATTGTCATCAGTGTTCCATCGTTAGCGAAATAATATGCATCGCCAGTTGATTGATGGACATTAGCGGTGCAATAATGTCAGCCGGCATCGGTAATATGCCTGTCTGAGCTGTAATAATGTCAGTCGGTGGTTGATAAATGTGCACCATTGATAGCTTAAGCTTAACCGGCAGTTGCTAAACATGTACCGGCAATGGCATATAATGGTCCGGCGCTCTATTATATACTATTGAGAGTAGTTAAAAATTCTTTCTTAATTAAATTCTTATTTATGAAAGTATCATAAAATATCATTAAAATAAATTAAAATACATTATATTATGTATGTATTATTTTGTACCTTTTACATGAATTTGATCTTGCTGTATTTATTCAGCACATACTCTTGATTTATCAACTTTTATTTTCTTTGGATTCGTTGTTTTTACAAAGTTTCATCAGGCCGGAAAATAGATGGGGGGTGGATCTTTCAGACCAGTATCATGCGTATTGAAATTGAAACTGATTGAATCAGTTCATCCTATTCATGCTACCGGTGATTGGTTATTTTTTTTGATAATTCAATAATTACTTTACGAATGGAAAAAAAGCAAATTAATAAGCTCCGGATGTTTGGTTCTGTTGATTTGGTCCTTAAAAATCATTCTCAGCTTTTTACCCAGCTGGAAGACCTTGTGCTTGCACATGCAACCTTGCAGGATGGTCTTGTGGTTTTGGGGCGAAACAGACAGGTGCAGGAGACCGACAACTCGGGTCTTACTGATACCAAGACTGATTTGCGAACTAACCTGGTTAACCTGATGTTTTTCTTATCTGTTGCTATAAAGTCTTATGCCAATTCTATGAAAGATATGGATTTGAAGGCAAAGGCTAATTACAGCAAGGCAGAACTGAAACAATCGCCTGATCCGGTTTTGTATGATATTGGAATTTTATTGGTCAATCTGGCCAGTCCAATACTACCCGAACTAAGCAAGTATTTTGTAAGCAGTGAAAAAATTACTGAACTGAATGCTTTGCTCTCTGGTTTTAATTTGGCTATTCCTCAAAAAAGAGTGGCTAATTCGGTTTCAAAAGTCTCAACCGGAAATATCGGCGAGGTCATTGTAAAGTTAAGCAAACTGCTGAAAGGTGAAATTGATGTACTGATGCGGCTTTTCGAAGAAAGCCAGCCCGATTTTTACAAAGCCTACAAAAATGCCCGGATTATTGTTGACTATTCCGGACGCGGTCCTTCTGGTTCTCCAGAAGCCCAGGTGCCTGAGCCAATGAGCCAAAAGGAAGAGATAAACTGACTATTCAATTTCATGCAAGTTCAAAAGTAGTTTGAAAAAAGCCTGTACAAACTGCCTGCTGAACTATGCCTGAAGTTATTTCTCCATTGGGGATGATCGGAAAAGCGTTATTGCGACTGGCTAATTGCCTGGTTGTAATGACGCTTTTTTATGCGAATAAAATTTAATTGAACACTGATTAAACACCTGCCCGACGCAGGCGGGCGTCACATCTGTCACATCCGTGTTTTATCCTCTTTCCGAAATTCAGCAATAATCCAACTTCAATATTTGTTGCTTTCAGGTAATTGATCAATTGAAATTCATTTTCTTCACACAGAACCTCGGCTGCTTTATTTGGCGATATAACGGATAGTGTGGAATTTAGCTTTTAATCGCAAATAAAACCGCTTGATTTTATTGTTTAAATAAGGTAATAAGCTTGTGTTTCTATGTTTACTTTTTCTACTGAGGTTATGTTGAAATAGTAAGGTTCCAAAAATATTTAATTGTTTAATTGTCTGTGTCGTAAATACATTATCATGGAATGAGCCTTGTTCTTGTTTTTTTAACCTTCGTAGAACATTTAACACCACGCCAATCTAAACTTTATTTATAGCTATGAATTTGAAAAAATATTAACCCATACGAAACGTTATAAAACCTTAAAACCTGCAGGAAATGAAGCCTTGCAGGTTTTTTTTATCGTCTACGTAATTGTGATCGTAGTGAGGCCCATCTGCTGCGGACAGGCAATCTGTTGAAAGTTACGAATGCTTTGTTTGAATGTTTTTGTTATGCGAACAGATTGCTTCGTCCTCCTGCGTCGGACTCGCAATGACGACAATAGCAACGTCATTGCGAACGCAGTGAAGCAATCTGTCATTAATTGGGGTTCAAGTCTTTGTTTGCGTTTTGTTATGCGAACAGATTGCCACGGTTTCGTTCCTCAACCTCGCAATGACGCGTTGATAATGAGACTTACAATCAGGTGGGGGTATTCGAACAGATTGCTTCGTCCTATTTCGTCGGAATCGCCCGCCTGCTGCGGACAGGCAAAGACAACAATAGCAAGGTCATTGCGAACGTACTGTAGCAATCTTTTGGTGGAATTAAGAATGCTTTTAAACAGCAACTGAAGAATTTTGGATATATTCTTTGCAAATTAATTCCACTTAGGTGAGTGCTTTTTTACTGAAGGACTTATAACCAGTTTGTATTACAATTACCTTCTTTCCTTATTTTATTATCCCTATTTCTTCAAATGGAATTTGCTGAAACCCCGGTATTCTTTTGAATACTTCTGAAGTTTTTTTCAACTTAAAGTTCTGATCTTTTTCGCTTACAAAACCAGGATCCTCATCTGTAACAAAGTTATTATCCGAATAGTCAAGAAATTTTGGATTGCCATCGATTACTTTTTTGATCCTGACAAATACATTTTTATCTATTCGATTCCTTTTTGGAAGAGCTGGGTTATCTTCGAAATATCTGGCTAATTCAGGATATTTGAGACTATACGGTGGTTGATTGTATTTGACTGCATTCAACCTCTTTTCAAAAAGATTACCAGGCTTGATCCAATCATTAGCAATAGACTGTAATCTGTTATCTATATGAATTGCCAGGGGGCTGTCAATAAAAATATTGTTCATATAAGAATTATCACTTCCACCACCAATCAGTGAAGGTATTGTTCCTGCCTTATAAAATACATTGCCAAAGACATTCATTCCGCAAGCGCCATCATCATGATAGACAGCCGATGTAGAGTAAACTCCTCCCAACTCATGAAAATAATTGAAACGTACCTGATTACCCCTCATGGAAGGATTTCGTCCATAATATAGTGCTCCTACATCATTAGTTGAAAGGCAAACATCATGGATATCGTTGTATTCAATCAGATGATCGTTTCCCGACAAGAGGATGGCTACATGTGGGGCGTTATGAATTTCGCAATGCGCAATACGATTTCCAACCCCGCTAATCTGAACTCCTGCGCAATATGTTTTTACAATCCGGTTAAAGTCATGAATAGAACAATTCTCTACATAATTTTTGCCTGTATCCAATGTATGCCGGTTACCCCCGGAAAGATGAACTCCTCCTGCTCCAGTCTGGTAAATAGAACAATTAACAAGCCCATTATTTTTGCCGGAAATCATACCATTGATGTCGCTGATAGCGACCGCATAAGAACCTAAATTTCTGATTGTGCAATCCTTCAATATACATTGCGAGGTACTTTTCATGTCCACCCCTATTCCTCTGGCACAATCGAATGTTATTCCCTGAATGTTTATATCTTCTGCCTTTTCAATTACAATAAACGGATCTGCAAGAACGGACAGTTCCAATTGTTCTATCTTCCCGGGATTATAAAAATAAAGGATTCCTTCCTTTCGATCGATATAATACTCCCCGGGGACATCAATTTCTTCCGGAATGTTATAGGCGTACCAGGTATTCCATGGTTTACCTGAAGAAAAACCATAATTATGTGACTGCACAGTCGTAAATAGTTTTCCTATTGTATCAATTGAGGCTAGTTTAACAGCATCGTCAGCCCAACCGTACTTGAAATACCCAGATATCCAAATATCGTCCATCGTTTTCCATTTTGAAGGATGATCTCCCGAATATGCAAATTTGCCCCCATATTTTTCTGTTTTCTTATTGGGAGAAGCCAAGCCGTTATCAATGACCTTGCCTATGGTAATTGTTGAATCATTGGGCCAACGGGAGAGATGACCAGGTTTTCCATCGATGAAAAGTTCCATCCAGGAACAAACAGGAGGATGACCAAACCCAACCTGATTCAAATGACCATAATCGGTTATCCCCAATTTTTTGAGGTTAACCATTAAAATATGATTACGTTTATTTTTAGGAAATATGTTCTCTTTGCTACTACCAGCAACCAATTTTGCTTTTCCCGGATCGATTGTAATTCCCCCGGTAAAGCGAACAACTTCACTTTTCAAGGGTGAAATCGTCAATTCATTATCACGTTCGTCAAATTTTGTGGACTGGGTAAAATAATAGTCACCTCCCCTTAAAAGGATGGAATAAGGTCCTTTCTCTCCTGAAAACTTTTTTATCCGAAGAAAATCTCTTGCCTTTTCAAGTGTTAAAAACGGATTGTCTAATGTGCCGATGCCCGAATCATTGCCAGTGGTGGAAACATATACTGGTTCCATTCCTATACAATGAATGCTTAATAGTAGGGAAAACGCAAATAGCAAGTATTTTTTTATTTTACACATAATTGCCAATTTTTAATCATTTCCTAAGAATCAATTGCGGAATCTTTGAAACATTCTTTGCAAACAAAATCCATAAAGGATAAGGCATGTTGTTATGCTTTAGTACCCAATAGTCTTCTTTCTTTTTATTAATCAGGTTTTTGATTCCACCCGTGCTCATGCCACCCATTCTCATTTTTGTGATTACTTCCGGTAAATAAACAATCTTTAGCGTAGTATCCCGAAATACCCGGAGGATATAATCGTAATCGGCTGCGCATTTTAAATTGATGTTGAACAAACCGTGTTTTTCATATACTTCGCGGCGCAAAAAAATGGTGGGGTGGGGAGGCATCCAACCTCTTTGAAGTAGTGCTCGTTTAAAAGGCTGGCTTTTCCAATAGCGGACGACTTTAGTCGTATTCTGCTGATCTATGAAAACCAGATCACCATATATAACAGAAATTTCTTCTTTGTCTTCCTTAAAAGCGTGAACAATATTTTCAAGTGTTTGAGGCGATGCAAACAGATCGTCAGAATGCAAAAAACCGATGAGTTCACCGGTTGCCATGCGAATGCCTTTGTTGAGTGCATCGTAGATACCCTCATCTGGTTCTGAAATAATCTGTGTAACCAAATTGCTTTGTTTCAGATATTCAACGGTTCCATCCGTTGAACCACCATCAATAACAATGTATTCGATGTTTTGATAGGTTTGCTGACGGATACTTTCTAAAACATCAGGAAGGTGTTGAATACTATTGTAAGTAGCAGTAATTATTGATATCCTCATTATTTCAGATATATTATAGACATAACGAATTAGTACTAATCACAATTAATTATCTTAATTGAGTTAAATCTTCGAAACTAAAATGTTCAATTTGAAATGCTTTTATATTTTCTTTTAATTTTTCTTCAGACATGTTCCACCATTTAATTTCCATCAATTTTTCAATTACAGGTTTCTCGAATCGATATTTTATAATTTTAGCCGGTACACCAACAACAATAGCATAATCAGGTACGTCTTTTGTAACAATAGCACCAGCGCCAATTATAACACCATTACCTATTTTTAGACCACCTAATATTATTGCGTTAGTGCCTATCCAGACATCATTGCCAACAATAACTCTCTTATATTCCTCAGAGCTATTATTTGAGGTCCAACTATGACCTGTTGCATTTTTCTTTGATCCAAATATTGGTGATGTTGAGATATTATTTAAACTATGAAATGCTAGCCCAATTGAACATCCATCGGCGATAGAGCAGTATTTCCCAATGTTGGCAAATGCTATTTTTGTTCCTGAACAAACATAAGAATATGAATCAATATTAGAATTTAGCACCTTTACCCCTCGGTAAACCTTCGCCTTATTGCTCACCCCTGATTTATTATCTATTAATGTAAAAAGAGAAACACCTTTGTTGAAAAGGTTAAGGAATAAACCTAAAAAATATTTTAACATATTGCTCTAATTTAAATACTTTATAAATGTTTGCAATTGAACATGAGGATTGTATTTGGTATCAATAACCTCATAGCATTTTTGGCGCACATTTTCTCTTTCAGGAGCCATTATAAACCATATTTTAATATTCTCAGCTAAAGAATCACTATCCCCATAATCAAAAAACTTACCAGTTACACCATCCTCAATAGCTTCGAACTCTGGCATCTGAAATGGAAAATTATTGTGCGTCAATACGGGAGTTCCAAATACCATGGCATGTATGGCGGTCAATCCAACATTGCCTGGAGATACACACAAATCAGCATTATAAATCAGCTCGGATAGTACTTGTTCGTTATAACAAGCACCATAAAACCATACTCGTTCTAGCTTCAGTTGTTGAGTGCATATTTTTAATTCTTCTTTCATTGTTCCATCACCTATAATAGTCAGATTTACATTTATAGATTGCGCTTTTAAATTTGCTATTGCATTTAGTAATAAATCAAGTCGTTTTATTTCAGTAAGTCTTCCAATAAATATTAAATTATGAAAATCATTTTTGAAATGATCTTGATAAATGGAGGAAGTTGTCAATTTTTTACGTATTTCTATCTGCTCATCATAGGATAAAGAATTGTAAATCACAAATAGTTTGGATTCAATCAATCCTTTTTTAATCATAAGCTGACGTGAGTAATTCCCATATAAAAATGTTCCATCGGCTAAATTGAAAAATATCTTCTTAATAATAATTTTAATCAATGATTCTCTTCCATACCAACCATGTGACCATAAATATATTTTTTTTCTTGAAAACTTTAATCGAAATAACATCAACCAAGTGCTAAGGCAATAAATTTCACCTAACATCAGATAAGTTGTGTAGTTTTCTTTCAACAGACGAAGTACTCCTGTTTGATAATAAATTGGTTTGCGTATGAATACTCTATTTTTTACTTCTTTTTTGAAATTCCTTAGTAAGGAATAATCCATTTTTTTTACATCAAGATACTTATCTCCAAAAACAAAATCAATGGGTAATTCTTTGTCCATTAATGTAAATATATTGGTACGGTAATGTTGGGCAAAATTATAGATGAGGCAGATGTGGTTTTTCATAGAGAAATTTAACTATGCGAATAAAAATAATTTGAAAATGTCATAGAAATAAAATGCTAAAAAAGAAGGACTAAAAGGGAAAAATCCTTGGCATTTTAATCTTATAACTTCCTATTCCCCTTTGCTTAATGATAACAACAAATGATGTATTCTTGAAGATTGATATTCTAACTGATCTATGGATAAAGCAGAGATTAACAATTTTAGGATTTCAGGGCAATACTTTTATTTTTATGCTGAATCATGGAGTTTGTTTTTCTTATTAATCCATAAAGAATCAATCCTACCTATAGATTTTTGTGAAATTATCAATTTGTTCTTCTTTCAGCTGTTTAAAAACATCACTTTTAATATTCACATTTTCGATTGATGTTGCAATATTCTGTTCATTTAGGTCTTCTATAAAAACACCACAGTTATATTGGTTTACAAAATTTGATAATACTGGATTTTCTTTATTTACTATGACTGGCAACCCTTTTTGTAGTGAAATATAAAAGCGATTCGGAGCACACAAACGGTTATTAAGATATGTGGGTAAATACATCACGATACTGGCAACACCTCTCTCCCAGTATTTAGGTAAAATCATATAATTAACGCTTCCTCTAAAGTGAAATTTATCCTTGTTAAGTTTATATTCTTCAATAAAAGTAAGATAATCCATTCTGTTTCCGCCTAATAATAGAACCTTAAAATCACGAGGAAGTATTTTACTGAAAATCGCAAGCTTTTCTCTCCCTCTTTCTATAGCAAGTGGACCCTGGTGTATTATGAATTTGCTGCCAAGTGAAATTTCTTTGTCTAAAGCATCTAATTCTGCCTCTTGAGTTTCGTTATCTGAAATAAAATCGTTTTCAAAATAGGGGAGGTTTAAAAAATAAATGCATGAATTTTCTAAGGAATGTCTTTCTTTCAAAACTTGCAGTCTTTCTTTATTCGCAAAAATAATATTGTCGGCTTTTTTCATTAATAAAACTTCCAAAGAATGATATATTCTATAAAATAAATCTGCATTTTCATTCGGAATTTCATGGTCATCATAAATCAATTTGAAATTTGCTCCTTTAAGAAATCTATATATAAGAACAGGTTGAATAATTTCTGTATCCTGTGCATGTAATATTTCAGGTTTAAGTTTAAAAAGCAATATTAAAGACTTAACTATAAATTCTAAATTGGTAAAAAATCTTAAATACTTATTGTGTCTAAATATGGTGGTTACAATATGCATCGTTACGTTCTTTCCTGGATTAACTTTTAAAGGTTTATCCGGTAATAAAATAAAGTCAACCTTAATATCTAACTTAGAATTTTCTAAAATTCTAAGTTCATTCAATATTCTCCCATCAGTATTTAAATCGGTTTTTGCAATAAAAACTACCTTTTTCATACGTTCTATTCTTTACTGTTAAAATTTTATTTTTAAGAAAAAAATTGTGTTTTATTTCATCAATGCGACGGTATTTAACGAAATTAAGAAAATGTAGGTTTAATAAATTTCATTTATAAATTCTATGAATTTTAACCTTAACGGCAGAATGAACCAATTTCATTATTTTACAATTTTATTCTATATATGATGGAAGATGAACAAAACTGATTTGATTGCCCTAATACTAACTTTTTGAAAAGTTTTGCCAATAAATAGTGAATTTCTTTCGAATAGTTGAAGTTGTATTGTAGTTCAATCTTCAGGAGAGTGACCATTTCTATCTATATAGCGCTTTATATTGTAATTTTCTCTATAACTATACTGATGCCAATTGTCAGTTGCGATACTAATGATATAATTGCTATAAGGTGTGTAAACATATTGGTTGTCAATTTTTTTAATTGTAAAAAGAAATATATATAATACTATGCCCCAAGTGAAGATTTGCTTTAATCTATTTCTATATAGAGAGAAAAGAAATGTTAAGGTTATAACGAAGATTGGTGCAAATAAATAAGTAAATCTAAAGCCAGATGGAAAAATTACACTGAATTTTGTTAAAAATAAGTAAATAATACTCATTGAATAAAAAAACTGACCGTGATTTAAATTGTTTTCAATTTGATTTTTGTTAGCTATTATCCAAAAGAAAAAAACAATATTAATGATTAGCCCCAGTGAAAAAATTTGTTTAACTTCTTCCGCTTTTATTAAATAATATAAAAACTTTGAATTAATAATTGGAATGTAATTACTGAAAATATCAATAATATAGAGCAAATGGTCAGTGGAAAATAATAACATCCATGCAATGAAAATTATACTTAACAGGACTCTCGAAAGTGGTATTTTTTTAAGAAAATAAAACGGAATAAAAATTATAACTGTATAATGAAACAGAGAGCCTAAAAAAACAACTAGGATAAATTTCAAAAAATTTTGACTTAAAATAAATTTATATGAAAGTGTTATAAAGCCCAATGCAATCATATACCGTAAAGGATTATCGATGAAAAGAAAAATGCCAAATAAAGGGATATAAAAAAAATAGGATAAAAATATATTTGGTGAATACTTCTTGAAAAAACGATAAATGATATAAAATACTAGTAATTTGCAGATTATTAGGAAGATAAAAAAATCATGAATTATATATTTACTTACAATTATTAAAACATAAAATAATTGTTCGGACAAGTAATATTTTAAATTATTCCAATCAGCTTTGTAATATAATAATTCATAAGTTCTCCAGTCACTACCGGTCATATATCCACCACATAAGAATAATGCACTCAGTAAAAAAATGATTTTCTCAAATTTTGTTCCATATTCATATAAACTTATCTGTTTTATAACAAGCCTATGTGATCCAATTGCCAGAAAAAAAAGTATAGTAAATAAATAATACCCCATTTTTAAGTGTTCAATAATAAATTATTAACTGCAATAATATTTTATCATAACGCAATAATATTTCATGCACTTCTGTTGATTTGTTTCTAAAATATACAAAAAGATTTGGTGCATAGGGAAGTGATTTCGCAATTAGAAAGTCATGACCATAAGATCCTTTTAAAACGTATTGAATGCACAATACAATAGAGTTTTCTTAAATTTCCCTTAAACTACCCAACAACGACAGTACTTGTGTTTTCTCTGTGCCATTACTGTTAAAATATAACCTCTCACAATCGGATTTTAATTCTGGCGTGGCATTGAGCAAATGTATGATTTCGTGAAAATAGTTGTCCAAAAAGGTTTTTAGATAGGGATTGATTTATTGATTTGATTTAAAATCAATTTATAAATCTCCATTATCCTCTTTTTATCAACCACCCATAGCGAACCAAAAAACAACACCATGCCAACACTCCCTTTAATTATCGCATTAACAATTGTACCAAAAGGTAATTCATAAAAATGCGAACCTAATAAATATACGCCTGCAATTACTAAAAGCAGCAGGTATGGTTTTGAAAATTGCTGTAAATATTCTTTTAACTTAATATTTGCCATTGGTTTAAGTTGCATCCACCATAAAGGAAACATAAGCACAATACTTAAAATGGCAATGGTTGCTGCAACAGCATTTATACTGAAATTAGCTGCAAAGTATATTACTGCAGGAGCTATCAGTACACGTAATATTGTCCATTTAAATCCTATATCAGTGCGACCTGTGGCTATTTGTAAACTTCCAACTGGATTGCTTATTGAATTTGTTCCATAATATATTGCCAGAAAACTTAAAACCAGGTAACCTGAAATGTAATCAGCACCATACAAAATGGTTAGTATTTCTTTTGACAGGATTACAATTAGCAGGTAAACAGGTAAATTTATTGAAGCTAAAAGATTAACAACCAGTAAAAATGACTGTTTTATTTTGGCTTTGTCTTTTTGCATGGAGGAGAGTATCGGACTAAGTACATTGATGATGATTGGATTTACAATAGCGTAAACTTTTATCACAATTTGCTTGGACAAACTGTACACACCCAAACTTTCGGCACCCAACATTTTTCCGATAATCAAGACATCTGTTTCACGTGAAAAGAAATCAAGCAGCATGCTTCCCATGGAAAATCCACCAACTTTCAGGAAAGGTTTTGTTTCACGTAACCTGAAGTAAAACCGGATGGGGTTTAATCGTAAGTTTTGTGCAAGGAACAACCCGTTGGAAATAAACGAAGCCAGTAAGGTGGAGTACACCAGACTGTAAACCCCAAAATTGTTTAATGCCAAAAGTATGGCAGCAATTAGCCCCAAAAAGAATGAACCCAGTTCGGTAATGGCAATGGCTTTAAACTGAAACTGTTTTTGCATAATGGTGCGGTGCTGTCGCCCGGTAGCCATCAGCAACAGATTTACACCTAAAATAGGAACCAGTAAACGTAATTCAGGTTCATTGTAAAACTTTGCAACAATTGGAGCCCCAATAAAAAGAATAAGATATAAAATTAGTGAAATGAATATGTTAAGCCAATAAATGCTGCTGTACTCGTTTTTGGTTGCGTTCTGCCGGTAAAGAATGGCAGAGGTCAAGCCCATATCTACGAAAATATTGGAAAACTGAACCACGAATAGTGCCATAGCCACCAATCCAAAAGCCTCTTTAGGTAAAAAACGGGTTAAAATTGAAATTTGCAACAACTGAAACAAAGACCGGCCAATCGTACCAACAGAAGTCCATTTTATCCCTGAAATCGCTACTTTTTTAAGATTCATTCCTGATATTGAAATCGTATGTTTTTTAAAAATATTTAATCAATGTTGGATCATCCGGACTAAGCTGACCTCCTCATGTCCGGTGGTTCATTAGTTTTTGCGCTTGTTATGTGTGAAAGTCAGGCAGATGTTGACCCACTATGAAGATGCAAAAAGGGTAGCAAAATCCCGAACATGTTGACTCCCTTCTGATTTTTTACAAATATTTTGTCGTATTAGTGGTAATTAAACCACTAATACGATACTTGAATGGCAGGAAATACCTTTGGGACAGATCAAATAGTTATTACAATTACACGAGCAAGGCAAAGGCATCAAATTTATTGCCCCTCAGAATTAGCAACAATACGTTACGTATTATCAATACGTTTATGTTAATTTGTGAAAATTTTGAATGTCTTTTGACTCATTTTCTTGTTTGTTAATGATTCGGCTTGTATCTTAATAATGAGTAATCTGTCCTTAAGTATTTTTGAGATACTTAGGTTAATATATCCGTCATTTACTGTAGTATTCTCTTCAAATAGTTTTTTCCCTTGAATGTCATAAATATAAATGTGTACGATATTGTAATTATTTGAAACTTTAAAAAATAGATTGTTATTATAATTTGTAATAAGTGATATTTCTTCAGATGAATTAGAAAAACTGCTTGAATCAGGCTTCAATAATGCCATTTTTTTGTTTGGTGAAGAATTTTGTGAGAAAGTTGAGTATTCTATTGGCAAAAATAATTTTGTATTATCTATACCAGATATTTCAATTTGTTGAAAGTAGGCGTTGTTTGGGAATTTTTTAAATTCCATATCGAAATATTCGATTTTGTTGGTTCCTATTTTTGCGAAAACTTCTGCTATTTTCCATTTGTTTGTTTCCTTGCCACTATATGCGGAATACCATATATGATAGAAATTTGGTATACTATCGACTGGGAGGAAGGTCGATCTGTATAAGTGACCTTTTTCAAAATCATAAAAAGGAGTCATTATTAGAAAAGCAGTCCAATTTATTTTATCAAAGCTTTTTGCATAATAGAGATTATTCCTGTCACTTGCCATAGTTATTAGAGCTTCGTAAAAGTCTTTATTCTTTCTTACATCATGATGCCAAACCCTTCCAGTAATGTTGTTGTATTTGACCGTACAGTACTTAGGTGTAGACCAATATCGGCCATCTTTGCTTTCTCTAATTTCCCAATTATTATTATTATTATTATTTGATTTAATATCGTAATTATTTGTCCATAAATAATACTTCTTATCTGTTTTGTCATAGACAATACTTGGAGAAATGAAGAGTGAAACACTAGATTTTAAAATTGTATCTGGGGAACTCCAATTTACACCATCTAAAGATTTAATACGAAAAAGATAAACAGGTAAGGGGAGAGAACTTCCTTGCTCATAATAGAGCCATAATTCTGTACTATCAGAATTAATCGTAAGATCTGTGTCGGCATTATGGTCATTTAATCCGGTCGGCTCCGATACTATCGGATTAGTCAATCCAAAAGGTATTTCCCAGTTCAATCCATCATATCCGGCATAAATACATGGATTTTCATATTTTATTTTTGAATCTGGATAGGGCGTGAATGTAATCCAGTATTTATACTTAAATGGGCCAAATCCTTGAGGGATATATAGTACATCAGGGTGTACGTTTTGATTATCATTGTTCTTAACTGAGAGTTGCAGGATTCTAGGTTTCCGAATATCGGATGATAGAAATGATTTTATGGGATTCTTGAAAAATGTTGTGATGTAGTTTAAATTGTTGGAGTCAATATTAAAACATTCCAACTCATTATTAAGCAAACTTATATTTTCAATTGATCCTTTAAAAACTAATTTAGTTTGAAGAATGCTGTCATTTAAAGTCGAAACCTTGAATGTTTCAATATTTTCACTTTTTAAATAATTGAATTCCAGTTGAGCTGAAGTATTAATAATAAAAGTGAAAAATAGAAAAAGGCTGATAAATATTCTACTATATTCCATACAATGGGAAAACTATTGTGATTATAAAATACTTTGTTCTCTGAAATTTTATAAAACTTGACACTTGGGTCATAGAATATTTTCAAATATTATTTTATAAATTGATGATTAACTTTTAAAAGGAAAGTAGCTATGAAACTAGACTAATAGGCTAATAAATCCAGACATATTTATTAATATTTATATAAATCAATCCAACTTTTAATATTTTTCTCCCAGGAACTTAATTTGGTAATTGCGTTGGGACTGTCTACTGTTTTTAGCTCGTATTCGGTGTAATGATTGATTATTTTGGGCAGAACCTCAACTAATTCGGCAATCTTATTAATTTCAATGAACCATACACCTTTCTCTTTCATCGTTTCGTATGGGAGCCAGCTTCCGGTAATGACTATGTTACGGGCAAACAAGTGTTCCTGCATTGAACCGGAAAATTGATCGGTTTCCTGCAATTGTATCATTATATCGGAGGCTTTACGAATATAGGTAATGGTTTTGTCCTCTAAAAAAGTATCGTAAACTTTGCATTCGTATGGCAAATGATTTAACTTTTCAAGGATTTGATTTTTGTATTTTTCATTGCCTCCATAAGTAATCGGAAATATTAACTGAATTTGATTTTTAAATGCTTTAATTTCATCTGTTTCAAACAGATCTAAAATTTTAAGATGCTGCTGTGCCGATGCCAAATTATAACCAATAGTTATGGCCAATTTATCCTTATTCCAATTTAAAATATTTTTACATTCACTCTTTGAAGCCTTAAGCTCCTTTAAGTTTTCGAGAGGTGCTAATCCAAACCGACAAAGTTTAAGGTTATTTTTCACCCAATTGTATTTTGATGCAAAGTATTCAATTGACTTTTGATTGGTAAATGTAATATAATCAGCACGGTGACAACTTTGTATAAAACCTTTTTCATTGACAGGTTTTACTTTGTACATATCACTTCCCCAAATTGAAAGGATTATTTTTGATTTTGTATGTTTTTTTAATTGGTCAACCAGAAAATAACAGTCGACACTAATAAAATGAAAATGAATAAAGTCGTATTCCGGCAATTTTTGTAGAAGTTTTTTGTACTGTAAGAAACGGTAGTATCTCCGTACCCCTTTAATTTGATTTATAGTACTTGAGATACTACTGTTATCATTAATACTGTATATTTTATTGTAATAATCTGCATTTGAGTTATTAACAAGGCTTAAACTTAAAATGTCGATTTGAAATTTGATATTACTTTGTTTATTTAACCATACTGTATAGTTGGTAATGAACTGATGATTTCCATCGCCAACAAGTAGTATTCGTTTCTTAGTCATTGCCAATATTCTTTAAATATTCATCCCATTCACCAATATCTTTCCATGATTTTTCACTTACGGGAAAAACTCCAACATTACCGCCTCTGTTTTTAACTTTTTCAATAAGGTGGGTTATATGAAAAAAATCATTTTCAGGAACTTCATTGATTAAATGTGGTTCGAGAATGTACATTCCGCTATTAATTTTAAATGTGAGTTCCGGTTTTTCCACAAGTTTCAATAATTTTCCATTTTCACCGGTTTTAATCGTTCCGTAGGCTATCGGATAATGTTTCAACGCAGCCACAATTGTTATTTCATTTTGATTTGAACGGTGATAATCCAGAATTTCCGAATAGTCCTGTTTAATGATGATATCACAATTGCTTACAAAAAAAGTTTGATTGATTTTGCCCTTAAGCAGTGATAAACTGCCAGCAGTACCCATAGGTTTTTCCTCCTTAAAAAAATCCAATTGGTAGGGCAGCTGCTGATTTCTTAAATAATACTCAATTAGCTCTGCTTTATAGTTAACGGAGATATAAAATTGTGTGCAACCATAATTATTAAACCGATCAAAAATATCTTCAATGATTGTTTTATCTCCAATCGGAATTAAAGGTTTGGGTAACACATTGGTTAAGGGTTTTAGCCGGCTTCCAACTCCCCCGGCCATAATAACAACTGGAAGATTAAATTGGGATAAAGGTTGTGGTTTTTTGCCTTCGAGGATATCCTCCCAAAAAAACACATTAACAATTTCATTATTTTCATTTACAACAGGACAAAGCTCCATTCTGAATTCGAACATCATCTTTTTAATAGATTCCAGTGAATCCTGTGGATGTGCAATTCTGATGTTTTGACGTAATACTTCTTTTACTGTTGTCTCAAGAGGTTTGTTTTGAATGATCGCTCTTTGAATATCTCCTACACTAAGTAATCCTTCGAATTTTTCTCTTTCAAGAACTATCAAAAGTTTTTTATCAAGGACATCCATTTTCTTTAGTGCTTCAAGCAAGGTGGAGGTTGCTTGTATGGTTCTGTCTTTTAGCATTTTTAAAAATATTTAACTATAAATAGTTGTATTTTGGCTTGCACTATAATAATTGGAAGCATGTTATTTAATCTTTTGTAGAGGCATTCCGATGTATGTTCCCGGTGATTCAATATTTCTTAAAACCTGCGAACCTGCTGCGATGACTGTGTTTGCAGTCACATTGGTATTATTGGCGATCACTGTGTTGCTACCGATAAAACAACTATCACCTATGTTGGCTTGTCCATTTACAACGGCTGCTGTTGAAATGTGGCAGAAATTACCAATGATGGCTTCGTGTTCAATTAATGCTTTGGTGTTGATAATACATCCTTTCCCTACTGCTGCTCCTGCATTAATTAAAGAATGATGCATAACAATCGCTCCTTCCTGAATATTTGCATATTTGCTTACATAGGCAATCGGACTAATAACTACAGGCAAATTACCGCCGGCCTTTTTTACTTTATAAAATAGTTTAGTCCGTAATGCTGAAGATTTTATCTGTCCAACTGTAATTAAGAAATCTAGACAGTCAGGCATAAATTGTTCCAATTCGTTATCTGAGCCAATTACAGTGTAGTTTAATACCTTTTGACCTAACTTTTCAGGTAAATCTAAAATACCTATAATCTCATATATTCCGGTTTGCTCGATTACATCTATGCATGAGATGCAATGCCCACCGCCACCGACGAGGATAATTGGTTTCATAAATTAATGGTTACACTGCTTGGAATATTAACTACCCTATCTGCCAGCCATTCAGTATTTTCAAGTGTGCCGCATTGACAATCTTTATACATTTCAAGTCGGTTCATTAATTGCCAGACAGGGCGAACCATTATTTCATTGTTATTCATGAATTCCAGAAAACTATTTTGTTCGGTTTTGTCATTCAAAATTAGTGCATTTAACCAATAGTTTGATGTACTGTTTTGGGGCTCGGTAACGAATTCAATTTTCAACTGTTTGAAAAGAGTTGAATAAGCTTCCGCTAATTTCCGTTTTTGTATAAGGAATCCCGGTAACTGTTCCATTTGAGCACAGCCTAAAGCAGCAGCCAGATTGGTTAAGCGGTAATTGTAGGCGGTTATGTCATGCACAAATTCCCAACGGTGCGGAACTTTTGCCGTTGTAGTAATGTGTTTGGCGAGTTTACCCAATTCATCATCGTTGGTTAAAATCATACCACCACCACCTGTAGTGATGGTTTTATTTCCATTAAAGCTCAAAGTTCCGAATTTACCAAATGTACCGGTATGTTGTCCTTTGTAATAAGATCCAAGAGATTCGGCAGCATCTTCAATAACATCAATGTTGTATTGATCACAAATAGAAATGATTTCATCAATCCGACAAGGGTGTCCAAAGGTATGCATTGGTACGCAAGCTTTAATTCTTTTTTTTGAAGTTTTATTAATACAGTACCCATTTTGCATCTCAGTATTTTTTGCCAAAAAGACCTCAAGTGATTTGGGAGATAATCCCATTGTATCACGATCGACATCTATAAAAACAGGTTTTGCACCGGTGTAAGAAATTGCATTGGCAGTTGCAATAAAGGTTAAGGCTTGAGTAATTACTTCATCATCGGGTTTTACATCGCATAAAAGCAATGAAATGTGTAATGCAGCAGTGCCGTTAACTGTCGCTATTGCATGTTTAGCACCAGTGAATTCAGCAATCATTTCTTCAAACCGGGTCACAAATTTTCCTACACTTGAAACAAAAGTGGTATCAATACATTCAATGAGATACTTTTTTTCGTTGCCGATAAATCGTGGTTCATGTAATGGAATGAATCCTTCCGGAGTGTTGTATTTCTCCCGAATAAATCGAATGATTTCGGCGAATTTAGATTGCATTTTTTAGACGTTATAGATGGTGGCTTTGTATTTCTTTAGATTTTCCGGTAGAGAAAACCATTCACAGGTTTCTGTTAAACCTTTTTCAATGTCGTAATCAGGACTAAACCCGGTTAATTCTTTTATCAGGGAATTGTCGCCCCACAAACGGAATACTTCTGATTTTTCAGGTCGAAGTCGTTGTTCATCGGTAATAAATTGCACATCCGACTTCATGATTTTCTTGACCAGATCCAGTGTATCTTTCATGGATATCTCGAAATTGGAAGCGATATTAATTTCTTTTCCAATTGTTGAATCATTTTCAGCCAAGGCAATGAATCCTTTGCAGGTATCTTTTACAAAATTAAAGTCACGGGTAGGAGTGAGGTCACCCAATTTAATCTCTTTAATCCCATTGGCTATTTGCGAAATAATTGTTGGAATAATCGCTCTTGCTGATTGTCGTGGCCCATAGGTATTGAAAGGACGAGCAATGGTAACCGGCAAATCAAAGGCATTATAGAAGCTTAAAGCCATTGCATCAGCACCAATTTTTGATGCGGAATATGGAGATTGCGGTTGCTTCGGATGTTTTTCATCAATAGGAACATATTGCGCCGTACCATAAACTTCAGAAGTTGATGTGTGAATCACCCGGATATTCCCATTTTCCTTTGCTGCCTGGCAAATATTCAAAGTCCCTTTTACATTGGTCTCCAAATAAGCATCAGGCGCTACGTAAGAGTATGGTATTGCGATTAGCGCTGCCAAATGAAAAATCAGATCAACATCTTTGGTAATTTCCTTACAGAAATGAGGATCACGGATATCTCCTGAAACTACCTCCAGATTCTGATTGGCTGGAATATCTTCGAGCCAGCCCCAATAATTAAAGGAATTGTATTGCGAAAGGGCTTTAACTTTATGCCCTTTTGCTAATAATGCTTCTGTGAGGTGCGAACCAATAAAGCCATCGGCTCCAGTTACTAATACATTTTTCATTATTATTAAATTTTCATGGATTGTTTGTCAAATACGAATTACATGAATTAGAACGAATTACACTCATTATTTTAGTGCTTCAATAATGCGGTTACTTGCTTTCCCATCACCATAAGGATTGTTTGCTTGACTCATCGCTGTATAATGTTCGTTGGATTCAATGAGTAAGGAAACTTCATCAATAATCCGTTGTTTGTCTGTTCCAACAAGTTTTACCGTTCCGGCATCCAACGCTTCGGGGCGTTCGGTGGTGTCTCGCATTACCAATACTGGTTTTCCCAAACCGGGTGCTTCTTCTTGTATGCCGCCGGAATCTGTGACTATGAGGTAAGAAGCATTCATTAATGTAACGAATTGCAGATATTCAAGTGGCTCAATAAAGTAGATATTTTGATTGCACGAATTAGAACGAATGTCACGAATGGTTCCAAATATTTCTGTGATTGCATCCCGGACATTGGGATTTAAATGCATCGGGTAAACAAAGTCTGTATCTGGATACTTTAATGCTAGTTCCTTTATTGCATTGCATATATTTAGGAATCCATCGCCAAAATTCTCGCGACGGTGGCCAGTTATGAGTATGAGCTTACGTTGAAGGTTAGATTGCTTTGTTCCACTCGCAATGACGGTTTCTGGAGGAGATTTCTTCGCTCGTTCCTTGCTCGCAATGACGTTTGAATTGCACGAAGTTTGCCAGGCGAACAATTTTTCTTCAGGTAGACCGGCTTCAATAAGTTGTTTTGTGACCAATTCGTTTAAATTGGTGTCATTCGTGATTTTATCGATGACCCAGTATAAAGCATCAATTACAGTATTACCGGTAACGTGAATGCTTTCTTCGGGAATATTTTCCAACAACAGGTTTTGTTTGCTGAGTTGGGTAGGGGCGAAATTGTATGTTGCAATACGGCTTGTAATTTGGCGGTTCATCTCTTCTGGCCATGGACTGTAAATGTTGTGGGTTCGTAAACCTGCTTCGATGTGTCCAACCGGTATTTGCTGGTAAAAAGCCGCCAGTGCAGCAGCAGTCGATGTTGAAGTGTCGCCATGCACCAGGACCACATCAGGTTTGGCTTCCTTTAAAACTTCACGCATACCTAACAACACCCGGGAAGTTACATCGTAAAGGTCTTGCCCTGCTGTCATGATGTTCAGGTCGTAATCCGGTGTAATTTCAAACAAATGTAATACTTGGTCAAGCATTTCCCGGTGTTGGGCAGTTACACAAACTTTGGTTTCGAATAGATCAGGATGTTTCTGGAATTCTTTTACCAAAGGAGACATCTTTATAGCCTCAGGGCGGGTGCCGAAAACGAGCAGGATGCGTTTTTTTGTTGATTTTGTATCAGTCATTATTTGATTTTCAATGTAGTTTGTAAATTTCACTAATTATTGGACAATACTAATTATCGGTACGTCATTGCGAGATTGAGGAACGAAATCGCGACAATCTATTTGTGTGCCGATCCCCCGTCATTGCGAGGACGATGAAGGAGGACGAAGCAATCTTAACTTAACAACGGATTGCTTCCCACTTCGTGCCTCGTGGTCGCAATGACGCTTCAATTCGTGTAATTAGTTCTTCTTGAATATCCCGGCAAAGTCCAGAATTACTTTATCTTCTCTATATTCCAATGTTTTGAATTCTTTATGGGCCACTAAAAATACAATGATATCAGCTTTTTCGTAGGCTTCGACATAATTGGTAAGTTTAAAAACCGAATGTTCGTTGATGTTTGGTTCGACTACGAGTAGGTTATTTTGTTGGCTTTGCATTACCTTTTGTGCAATGTATTTTGCCGGGCTTTCGCGCAGGTCATCGATATTTGGTTTAAAGGCCAGCCCCATCATTGCGGTTACCGGTTTGTATCCGTGTTTTAATTCAAATTCCAGCATGGTATTTCTTGTTTTTTCAGCACACCAGAATGCCTTGTAATTGTTTACCTCGCGGGCTATTCCAATAATACGTGATTCACGTGGATATTCGGATGTAATAAAATATGGATCGACTGCAATACAGTGTCCACCAACTCCGGCCCCGGGCTGAAGAATATTTACCCGTGGGTGTTTGTTGGCCAGGCGAATGAGTTCCCAAACGTTAATATCTGCTTTGTCGCAGATCAGTGAAAGTTCATTGGCAAAAGCAATTTGTACATCGCGCGAGGAATTTTCGGTGAGTTTGCACATCTCCGCTGTACGTGCATTGGTTTTGTGTAATTCACCTTTCACAAACAGTTGATAAAACTCAATGGCTTTTTGGGTTGAAGCTTCGTCGATTCCACCAATTGAACGGTCGTTGTGAATGAGTTCGTGCAGTACATTCCCAGGCAAAACACGTTCAGGACAATAGGCAATATAGATTTTCTCTTTTAATTCCGGTCGTTCTCTGAAAATCAATTCTGCCATCTTTTCGGTTGTTCCAACAGGAGAGGTGGATTCGATGATATAAGTGTCGCCTTCTTTCAGGAATGGCAATACGGCCCTGGTTCCTGCTTCTACGAATGAAATGTCAGGTTCGTGGTTTCCCTTGAAAGGGGTAGGAACAACAATGAGGTGGACATCTGCTTCAACAGGCTTAAGTGAAGCCTTGAAATATCCTTTTTCAACTCCTTCCTTGACCACAGCCCCAAGACCAAGTTCTATAATATGTATTTCTCCTTTGTTGATGGTTTCAACTACTTTGGGATTCACGTCAACTCCATGTACCTGAAACCCGTGCTGTGCCACTACAGCGGCTGTTGGCAGGCCAATATAGCCTAACCCAATAAATTGTGCGATCATATTTTATGATTAAGATTTTTATAGATTAAGTGAAAAATATTCAAAGTGGAAGAAGTTGAATTCCAAAAAAAATGCGAATTACACGAATTTTTACAAAGAATAGGAGAATGCGAAAGGAACGAATTCCCTTTGTTTTACTCAGGAGGCGAAGAACTAATTCCACGGATCAGGCTTTCCCGATGCCTTTCACTTCGAAGCCAATTTCTCTAAGCTCTGATGCATCCAGAATGTTTCTCCCGTCGAATACAAAAGCCGGTTTGAGCATGTTCTCAAATACCTTTTGCCAGTTATAGGTTTTAAATTCATCCCATTCGGTAAGCACTGCAATGGCATGTGCATTGTCCATCGCAGTATAGGGGTCATTATGTACGACAAGGTTTGAAAAAAGCTGTTCCTTAATTTTTGAGAATTCAATGTTTTGTTCGGCCAGGTAATCGAGGTCTTTAAATATTTGTTCTTTACTTACCCGGGGATCGTAGACATGGATTTCGGCTTTATCCTGCAACAGTTCCCAGGCTATATAAATAGCGGCAGACTCGCGGGTATCGTTGGTATCTTTTTTAAAAGCCCAACCCAGGAAGGCTATTTTTTTGCCGGAGACGGTGTTGAAGAGGCTGTCGATAATTTGTTTGGCAAAGCGGTGTTTCTGGTAATCGTTCATTTTAATAACCTGTTCCCAGTAATCGGCCACTTCGGGCAAATTAAAATGACGGCACAGGTACACGAGGTTGAGGATGTCTTTTTGAAAACAACTTCCACCAAAACCTACTGAAGACTTTAAGAATCTCGGTCCGATACGACTGTCAGTTCCTATGGCACGTGCAATTTCATCCACATCGGCTCCGGTACGTTCGCATAAGGCCGAAATGGCATTAATGCTCGAAATACGCTGGGCCAGAAAAGCGTTGGCTGCTAATTTGGATAACTCGCTACTCCAGACATTGGTTTGGATAATTCGTTCGCGGGGAACCCAGCGGGCATAAATTTCCGTTAAGGTTTCAATGGCTTTCAGTCCTTCTGGTGTTTGTTCTCCGCCGATTAACACACGGTCGGGATTGTGCAAATCGGGTATGGCAGTTCCTTCGGCTAAAAATTCAGGATTGGAAAGTACCTGAAAACGAGGACGGGTAGGGTTTGAAGGTTTTGAAGGGACCGGATTATCCGTATGGCCACGATATATCGTGGCCGCACTTTCTACAACACATGCCGTAGCCTTACTTCCCGCACGTTCTGTTGTGTTCGAACTTACCTTACTTCCCGCACCATATTCCAGTATTGTTTTGATGGCCTGTGCAGTGCGAACCGGCAGGGTTGATTTTTCAACAACAATTTTGTCCGTTTCGGCAAATTCGGCAATTTGCCGGGCACAAAGTTCGACATATTTTAAATCGGCAGCCATTCCTTTTCCCACGCCATACGTTTTGGTTGGGGTGTTCACCGAAATGAAAATGATATCGGCGCTACGGATAGCACCCGCTACATCGGTTGAGAAAAAGAGGTTGCGGTTACGTGCTTTTTGCACTACTTCGGCAAGTCCTGGCTCGAAGATCGGCAGATTGTCAAGGTTCTCGTCGTTCCATGCTGCAATACGCTGTGGGTTGATGTCGACAATGGTCACTTCAATGTCGGGACATTTTTCGGCAATAACGGCCATGGTTGGTCCGCCGACATATCCGGCTCCAATACAGGTTATTTTCATTAATAAAAGATTACACGGATTACACTAAAAGTTGGATTACACGGATTAAAACGGATGACAGTGAAATACGAATGGCACGAATTAAAAAGGATTACACGAATTAAGACGGATTACACGAAGGGGTACTGGTTGATGATTCGTTTAGGCATTAATCCTGTTGGTATCCGTATGGACACGACATGTCGTGTCCTTATTTTAACCGCTACACTTGTCTGTAAATTTCTCCACCGAAACACTTTGTTCCCGCTCGTCCTTATACAGCTTCGCTCCCTCACTCCCATGTCGTGGCCGTACTTCCTTCACGGATGGATGCAAATACCGGTTGTTTTCAAAGCCGGCGCAAAAATAGTTAAAACGGTTGGACTTTGAGTTCATTTGTATATTATGGTTCTATAACGTTTTGTATGTGTAATTATTTTCAAATTCATATTTGATTAATAAGGTTGAGGTTGGTGTGGTGATAAAAGTTCTCTTATGTAACTACTTTTTTAAAGACCAATTCTATTCCGTCCGAAAATAGGTCAATGCGTTGTTCAGCTTCATACCGCGGACGATTTTTATCTTCTATTATCTCTTTCTACAAACATTTCGCACCTCTGGTGCTGAAGACCGCCAGTTATTCATTTATGGGATTTATATTCCGATACTGAGGGACTACTATGGTTAAAAAACAAGAATAAGATTCTTTCCATGTTAATGTATCTATTATACAGACAATTGACAAATTAAATACTTTTGAAACCTTATTTTTTAAAATTTAACCTTAGTAGGAATAGTTAACATAGAAACACAACCTTATTACCTTATTAAACAACAAAATCAACCGGTTCTATTTGCGATTAAAAGATAAAACCCACACTATCCGTTATAGAGCCTATATTATTGTTGATTGAGATCCTGTCGGTGCTATTGTTGTCCGTATGGCCACGATATATCGTGGCCGTACTTACGTTTCATCCCATTCGGTAGGGACGACAATGGCGTGTGAATGCTCCATTGCGGAGTAGGGTTTCGGATGCACGATCAGGTTTTAAAAAAGCTGATCGTTAATTTTCGGGAATCCAGACAGGTTCGGATTTGCAATCTGCACCTTTTTGCACGTGATTTGTTATCCACCCTAACCTGGCATAGTCTCATTTTTCTTTCCCCAGTCCATCCTATATTGAATAAGGTTTTCTAAGATCGATGTATTGGTTCATAGAAATTAACTCCATCAATAAATTCGAAATCTTTCTTATTGTAAGTCAATAATGGGTAACCTGTTATTATCGAAGTTGCAGCGATCAGACAATCAGGTACGGATATAATCTGTTGCCCATTCACATAATTGGTCATCACATCAACAGCTTTTAACGAAATAGCCTGACTTAACGGAACTCCATAAATAGGATTCGAAAATGTTTTTAAGTGCTTCTTTTTTTGCAAAGGTATTCGCACCGATTAGCAGTTCAAGTTGGGTAATAACCGAGTATGCTGTGTGACCTTCTATTGCTTTCAGGTCGTTAATCGCATTGATATCTCTTCTGAAAGCTTTTATCAATACACAACTGTCAACAATTATTAAATCTTTGGCCATGCTTGTTTTCTTAATTCATCCAAAGTTGGAAAATCAGCCAATTGATTAAAAAACACAAACGGGTCTTTTGCTTTTCCTGTTGGACTTATCAAATCAATCTTTCCCTTTTTTAGTATTCCTTCACTAATTGAAATGGAAGTATGATCATTTTTTTCCAACTCTTTGGCTATAAGAATCAGGGCTTTAAATGCAGGCTTATTTTTTTTTATTCTAATTATTGTTTCCATCGTGTTTATTTTTGATCAAAGATAAGCAAAAAACGAATTCCACGAATTTCAGATCATGGTTCCAGGGACGAATTACATTAAAACACGAATGGCATGAATTAAGACGATTGGTAAATTACTAGCCAGGTTCAATTTAATATCTAATAATGGTATTTACAGGATCTAATTTCAATAGCACTTTCAGAAACAGAATATACCAGGCGATGCTCTTGATTAATTCTTCGGGACCAATGACCGCTTAGTTCATGCTTCAATAATTCTGGCTTTCCCGAACCCTTGTAGGGTGTGCGTGCTGTTTCTTCAACCAGTTTTGAAATTTTTGTAAAAATCTTACGGTCAGTTTTTGACCAGCCCATGAAGTCAGCCCAACCTTTATCTGTGAATGTAATATTTTTCATTCATTGTGATATTACATTTTATCAACCGTCTCCCGAAACTCACCAGGAGTGAATTTGACTGAAGGCTCTTGAGCTATGCTTTCTAATAAATGCTTTTTATTTGTTGGATTGGAGGTAAGGTATTCTGTTTCGTCAGTTTCAGTGGTAATGGTGATGGTAATTTCTTTGCTTCCAAATAATTTTTTAATGGTTTCCATGAGATTTGGGTTGATCTCATTTGCTTTAAGTTTATAAATTGCTTCCATGTTTTTAAGTTTAATGTATTAGAACCCAAATATAAAGACAAAAAATACGAATTACAATAAAATGCGAATGGAACGAATTCCACGGATCAGGTTCTCCCGATACCTTTCACTTCGAAGCCAATTCCTCTTCGCTCTGATGCATCCAGAATGTTTCTCCCGTCGAATACATAAGCCGGTTTGAGCATGTGATGGTAGATTTGTTGTCTGTATGGCCACGATATATCGTGGCCGTACTTTTCTTACTAAGTCTGATAATAAAACTGATCGCGCTGTGCGACCAGGCGTTTAAGGCCTTCATAGGTGCTTACGACAGGCTTCCAATTTAAAAGTCGTTTCGCCTTATCGATATTTGCCATCGTTTCCTTCATGTCTGCAGAATGAGTCGGTTGGTAATTTATCATTGTTTTTTTGCCTGTTAATTCTTCGATCCAGGCAATGAATTGATTGATTGAAACCGGTTCTTTTCCCCCTCCGAGGTTAATGATTTCGTAGCCCAGCGGTTTTTCAGCTAAAATGGTTCCCCGGGCAATGTCGTCCACATAGGTAAAATCGCGTGCCTGTGTGCCGTCGCCGTAAAGGGTAATGGGAGTACCTTCCAAAATCCATTTCACAAAACGGTAGGGAGCCATATCCGGTCTTCCTCCCGGTCCAAATACGGTAAAGTATCGAAGGATACTTACATCGATCCCGTATTGTTTGTGGTAAGTGTAAGCAAATGCTTCAGCGGCCTGTTTACTTGCCGCATAAGGAGAAATGGGTGTATTAACGGGTAAATCTTCCGTAAAAGGCATGGAAAGTCCGGCATATAAACTGGAGGTGGAAGCCAGAATGAACTTCTTCACGCCAAAGTCTTTCATGTTTTCCAATAGATTCAAGGTTCCTTCGGCATTGGTTCGCAGATAGACCCATGGATTTTCCATGCTGTAACGAACACCTGCCCGTGCTGCCAGATTAAAAACGGAACGGAACTGATGTGTTTCGAAAATGGGGGTTAATTCATTTCGATTTTCAATGTCTACCTTCTGAAAGGTGAAGCCTTGAAATTTCAACAGTTTTTTGAGGCGGTTTTCTTTTAAACGAACATCGTAATAGTCGTTCATATTGTCGAGACCAACAACTTTTTCCCCTTTTTCGAGAAGCATTTCGCAAACACGCGAGGCAATAAACCCGGCTGCACCGGTGACTAGGATCTTCATAGATAACAGATTACACGGATTAAAAAGGATTACACGGATTACGGTGCTGTTTATCTTTGGAAACAGTTTAATGCCGTAGGGTAGAGACGCACGGCCGTGCGTCTGACAGTATCATGGTTATATATGGTGTTGCGTCTAAGGTATTTCATTTTGATGTGGCACAGGGTTTAATGTTAGGATTTCCGCAGGATTCTGTGGAAAATTATATCATTTCCGTGCGGCGATTGCGGACCACAAGGGGGTTTATACGCACGGCCGTGCGTATAAATCATTGATTTTGCAAGAGACCGCGCCTAATATTAATTGTTTTTATACTACACCGTGGAATCCATTTAGATCAGACGCACGGCCGTGCGTCTCTACAGGTTGTTCCCCCAAATCCTAAAGGCTCCAATATTGCATTTTATTAATCTTGTTCAGGTATAATCCTTTGACATCGACTAACAGACATGTTTCATTGGCCCATTTCAGGAAATCGGCTTCTGTCATATTCCTGTATTCACGATGGGCCACGGCCACGATGATGGCATCATAGATTCCTTCGGCTTGTTCTTTCAGATCAATGTGGTATTCATGCAGTACTTCCTCTGCATCGGCATAGGGATCAACCAGATCGACATTCACCCTGTACGATTGTAACTCGCGAATGATGTCGGCCACTTTGGTGTTACGTATATCCGAAACGTTTTCCTTGAAGGTAAAACCAAGTACCAGAACTCTCGACTGGCTAAGGTGTTTGTCGGCTGCCAGGATGCGTTTTACAGTTTGTTTGGCGATGTAGCCACCCATGGAGTCGTTGACAAAGCGACCGGCATCGATCAGGTGAGTGTGATAACCTACCTGTTTGGCTTTGTGTACCAGGTAATAGGGATCAACGCCAATGCAATGACCTCCCACAAGGCCCGGGTGAAATTTCAGGAAATTCCATTTGGTGCCGGCAGCTTCAATCACATCGTATGTATTGATGCCTATACGGTTGAAGATGATGGATAATTCGTTCATCAGGGCAATGTTGACATCGCGCTGGGTATTTTCGATTATTTTACCGGCTTCGGCCACTTTGATGTTTGGTGCACGGTGCACTCCTGCTGTGATAACCTGCCCATAAACCTTAGCCACTACTTCAAGCGATTCGGCATCGCAAGCTGAAACGATCTTCATGGTATTGGTGAGAGTGTGTTCCTGGTCTCCCGGATTAATGCGTTCGGGAGAATAACCAACTTTAAAATCAGTTCCGCATTTTAGCCCTGATTCACGTTGGAGTACCGGAATACAATCTTCTTCGGTACATCCGGGATATACGGTAGACTCATAGACCACGTAATCTCCTTTTTTTAAAACTTTGCCCACAGTAGTGCTTGCACTGATCAGAGGATTCAGGTCTGGCTGGTTGTACTCATCGATGGGAGTGGGTACCGCCACGATATAAAAAGAAGCCTTGCGAAGATCTTCCGGGTCTGAAGTGAATTGGATATCCTTATTTTCAAATGCTTCAGAAGTCAGTTCTTTGCAGGGATCAAGCCCGTTTTGCATCATTTTTACCCGTTTGTCATTGATGTCGAATCCAATGACAGACATCTTACGGGCAAATTCCAATGCGATGGGAAGACCGACGTAACCAAGGCCGATGAGGGCGATACGTTTTTCTTTATTTAGTAATAGATTGAGCATGTTGTCTCTGGAATTACACGAATTAAAACGAATTACACGATTCCCGGTGATGTTTCTCTGTTGAAACTGTTTAATGACGCGATGTAGAGACGCACGGCCGTGCGTCTGACAGGATATGGTTTATATACGGTGTTGCGTCTAAGGTATTTCATTTTGGTGTGGCACTGGGTTTAATGTTCAGGATCTCCGCAGAATTCTGTGGAAAATTATATCATTTCCGTGCGGCGATTGCGGAACACATGGGGATTTAGACGCACGGCCGTGCGTCTCTACAGGTCTCCGGAATGACGCGTTCGTAGCGACAATTTTGCCCTCTCGTTCTATCGTTCCTCGTTCCACTTTTGCTTTATATCTCCCAAATATTCCTTTCCGAAGACAATCCCTGTACCAATAATGCCTCCGAGAAAGAGCCAGATAAAGACGATCATCGCTTTCTTTGGTTTCGTTTTTTCACGCGGAATCATGGCTGGCTGTAAGACCGAGAATACCGGGGTTTCTTCTTTGACCTGAATTTTTGCCTGTTCCAGTTGTTTGGCCAATTCGTTGTACACGTTCATGGCGATGCTGAATTCACTTTGCAGGCGTTGTTCTTCGGTTTGTGCCAGAGCGCTCGATACATTTTTATTCTGATCGCGGAAACGGGCCAGTGTTACCTGCGATTTCTCGAATTCCTTTTTTTTCTCCTGATAACGTTCTTCGATGAAAGCCAGTTGACTGCTGGCTTTTTCAATTTTATACCGCGTAATGTATTTTTGAAGCAGTTCGCGGGCCTGGTCGGCTACCTGGGCCGAAAGCAAGGCTTCGTGAAAGGAGGCACTCAGCGTTAAAAAACCCTGCTTGGCATCCAGATCTAAGGTGACTTTTGCTTCAATCAGTTTACGAACATTATCCTGCTCTTCGGTCAACGCGACAGGTCCTGCCAGATCAGACGGGATGGCGGCTTCAGTTTCCTTCCCCTTGATTGCCTTGATAAGCAGAAAGGGAAGACCGATCGTGTATTTGCTGACTGAGGATAAAACGCCCGGTTTGGCGATGTTCGTATAATAATCGTATAAACTAACCCGGTGATCTACATCAGAAAAGTTAAAGGGAATATCCATCAGTTCGAGTTGGTAGTTCACTGAACTTACGATCTGCGGATACACCAGTGGGGACATGGTTTCGCCTGAACCACCCATATTATCCAGGTTAAATCCGGCCAGGGCCGCCAGAGACGACAAACCTCCGAGTTTGCTGCCGGATTGGGAGGTCTGCGGAACCATTATAGTGGATGATGTGTATTCTTTGGCTGAAAGCAATGCGATCAAAACTCCCAAAATCCCTGCAAAAAGCACAGCCAGCAGTATTGTTTTCCGTCCGTTCCAGAAGGTTTTGACCAAAGCCAGTAAATCTATTTCGTCATCTTTGCTGGTTGGAGCTAAGGGCTTTGAGACCGGTTGAGTGTTCATGAATTTAAATTTAGTTGTTTTGGTTATTTGGCGATGGTCGTTATGGCAATCATCACTGTGGCCATGGTGGAAGCTATAGCCAGCCATTTCCCTGTATTGTCAGTTTTTGGTTTTTCAGGTTTCGAAGGAATTACAATTTGACAGCCGGATTCGATCATTGGATAGGAGTGAAAGATAAAATTATGGGTAACCTGAGTGGTGCCATCACTGTAAATTACAAATGTTCTACCTTTTCGTGCCTTTTCTGTAAACCCTCCGGAACGATTGATGTAGTATTTCATTTTCTTTTCTTTCTGGTAGGCCAGTCCGATCGGGTTTTGTATTTCTCCGGAAATTCGTACTTCCTGCGACACTTCCGGAATCATAACCTGATCACCTTCTTTCAGCAAGTAGTCGAATGCTGATCCCGGATTTTTCAGGATATCAGCCAGGCGTAACTCCAGCTGGTCGTCGTTTATCTGTTGTTCTGCTTTGGTGAGCAGGCTGTCGGCCATGTTGTTGCGAAGAGCCTCCAAGTTCTGCGCAGCCTGTTGGTTGACACGTTTCATTCGGGCTCCATTGATAAAAGCCTCCGGCAATAAGCCACCGGCCCGCTTAACCAGGTCAGAGATGCGTTCATTCTTCGATCCGATGCTGTATGCTCCGGGATAGCGCACTTCGCCGGAGATAAACACCGTGCGTTGAACGTAGTACGAAGGCGCTTTCCGTACATAGATATAATCAAAAGGCTGAAGAATAAAGGCATCCCCTTTACTGTCCAGTTTTAATTCCCGATCGACACTAAACTGGAATAATTTGACGATTTCGTCGCTCATTTGGTTTGCTTCTTCGTAGTTGTGACGACGGGCCAGTTCGATGAATGACTCGCTGGCTGATTCGTTAAATCCACCTGCCTTGAAAATAAGGTCTTTCAAGGTCATGTTGTCCGAATAGTCAAATTCGCCCGGATTTTGCACCTGACCCACAATTTGGACAGTCCTGTTTTCGCGCATACTGAAAATATCCTGAATAATAACCTGATCTTCACGCTGAAGCGGAATGTCATTGATGCCGTTTAATACTTCATTCACGTTAAACGACAAGGTCATTGGCGACAAGTCTTCCTTAAGTCGCAGGATCAACCCGCGGTTACTGAAATAGTTTTCTTTTAATCCCTGTGCCTTTTTAATCAGGCCCGATAGGGTAAGTCCATCAGTCAATTCGTAAGTTCCGGGACGGAAAACAGCACCTGAGATGTTGATTCGGTTTTCGTACCGGTCGATGATTTTCGAAGCAGAGATTGAATCTCCGTTTGCCGGAGTAAAACTTTCGTAAATGGACTGACTGATGTCGATTATCTTCTTTTCGGTTCCCGTGGTGCGGGTCAGTGAAAGTTGTGACTTAAATGCCTGATCGGTGAATCCTCCCAGGTATCGGATCAGATCCGAAAGGTTTTCCTTTTCGGTTAATTCGAATATCCCGTTTCGTTTAAAAGCTCCATTGGCTTCAACCCGTTTCTGATAGACGGGGATGTAGAGAATGTCTTGTTCCCTCAGCTGTACATTTCCCTGCATATTGGCGTTAATCAGGTAATCGTAAACATCAATGGTTGTGATTATTTTATTATCGCGAATGAGCTGAATGTTTCGGAATGATCCGTTTTCGCTGGGTCCTCCGGAGAGATATAACGCGTTGAATGCGGAAGCGGTGGATGGAAGAGTATAGGTTCCGGGAGCCATTACTTCCCCAATGACATTTATTTTAATCGAACGCAGGTTGCTGATGCTGACTTCTGCCCAGGTGTTTGGGTTGTTGCCTCCCATGCCCTGGTAAATGGCGATTAATCGTTTGCGGATCAGCTCTTTTGCTTTTTGGAATTCAATTCCGGAGACATATACCGGACCAACATCCGGAATTTGAACTGCTCCGTTTGCCTCAATACGCAATTGGTAAGTCTGTTGGCTGGCTCCCCAGATGGTAATGAACAATTCATCGTCAATTCCCAGTACATAAGTTTGAGGAGTAGGAATGTTAAGGGCCGGTTCGAAGGTGAGGTTCTCAGAGTTAAACAACTGAAATCCAAAGATCCGTTTGATTTTCGGAGTAGCCTTGATGACAGCTTTCTCTGAAAACTCTTCCCGGGAGAAGGTACTCGTTTGTACGCTTTTTGCCGCGGGATTGGCAATTGACTTGCCTTCGGAAAACTGGAGCTCCTGGATCCTGCGTTTGACCTGTTCGATCTGTGTAGCTGATGCTCCCTGCATCTGAGCCATCGCAGCCGCCTGATCGAGGGTTAATCCTCTGGCATTAACTTCCGTTACAATTTGCTGAATTTGCTGATCTGTCAGTTCGTTCACATTGACGCTTGCAGGATCTTGTGCCTGCACCATGCTGATTGATGCCTGAAAGCACAGGAGGATACCGATGAAAAAAATGATTTTTTGCATAGTGTGTATTGTTTGAGGCCTGATTTTCTTTTGAAAAATGGTTATAAACTTAAAATTCATGGCTCTATAACGGATAGTGTGGAATTTAACTTATAATCGCAAATAGAACCGCTTGATTTTATTGTTTAAATAAGGTAATAAGGTTGTGTTTATATGTTTACTTTTTCTACTAAGGTTATGTTTTAAAAATAAGGTTCCGAAAATATTTAATGGATTAATTATCTGTGTACTAAATACATTATTATAAAAACAGCCTTATTCTTGTTTTTTAAACCTTAGTAGAACATTTAATACCACACCAGGCTAAACCTTATTAATCAGCTATCAATCTTAAAAAATAGTTACCCACACAAATCGTTATAGAACCAAATTTATTGAACTGCTACTAGGTTTGTATGGATTTGGTGGCTTCGTCCGCTTTCCAGATCAGCAAAACCTGCTGATTGCTGTAAAATTGCAGCATTTCGTCGTTGGTGAGGATGATGTACTTGATCCTGCGGCTGATCAGCTGTTCGGCTTTTTCAACCAGGGTTTCGATGTAGGACCGGTTCAGGTCGTTCCCGACCAGCGCCAGATCAATGATTTTCGAATCTTTGCCAATCGCGAAATCTCCGGTCACATAGGCCACCTGAAGTTTCCCGATCTGGGAGGTAATTTGTTCGATGATCTGATCAATACCTATAAATTTCTTAATGATGTTATTGATGTCGTGAAATAAGGGATGTTTTGTGTTGGCAAAGAACATTTTTTTATTGCCTTCGTTTGAGGTACCAAGCAAGCCGGCATTTTCCAGTCTGTTTAATTCAACCCTGATTGAATTAGTTGACTCTCCAAATTCACTCTCCAGACTTCTCAGGTAACTTGTTGTCTGACTGTTAAGAAAGAATTTGAGTAAGAGTTTGATCCGGGTCTTTGATGTGATTAAACTTTCAATCATTTTTTTGAATTAAGTAACAGAGGTGATTCCTTCTTTTGAAAGGGAAGTGTGCTTGTTGGCTGATTTCTAGTGTACTAATTTGGATTTTAGATCGCGTTTTTCACAGCTTCGCCTCCTCAGTCACACAATCGGCTTGAGTTTTAAGTTTGAATACAGACTTAAATATTACATTGTGTTTAATAACAGTAAACGCTTGGAAATATTGTTTAAAGTTGCATAAATTAAATTTGAGTACAAAAATAACTCAATAATAGATACTGTCAATAGGGGATTCAACTTTTATTAATTTTTATACGAAAATTAATTCCGGATACTGTTTCTCCGGAACAAATCACGAATTTTTCCAGATCTCCGAGTGCAGCTAAGTTGCTGGTAATATGAGTATATGCGATCTTACCTGAATTTCAGGTCAGGTGATTAAGTTTAAGGAATAATCAATAAGGTGCGAACATTCGCTGAATAACAATCAAATGACGGTATGCTTTTACTTTTATGAATTCAGGTGTTAGAACCCAGTCGACTCTGCTTTGGTTGTTACGTTAGACTGACGTTGTTTAAACTTTCCAAAACAATTAAAATTCAATTCATCATCAGCCCTTTTACCGGATTGTGCCTGAATAGGCAGAGACAATGAATTTTGAAATAAATATTTTGATTTTGAACATTATACGATTTATGTGTTTATATCATTACCTCATTAAAATCAGCAAGCCATGAGTCTAAATTTGGTAAATGCAAAAACGATAGAACAAGAGCTGGATTGGTTTCAGAAATTAATATTGCTGAGAGGCAAAATAACTTTTGAGCAATCGCTGGCCGAAGATGAAATTCAAAATCTGCACCCACCCGCAATCGAAAACCATGAATCACCTTATGCCAGTCTGATCAAAAAACATTCAATGGGTATGGAAGAACGTCTGGTCCTGATACTTTCGTTAATTCCACATGTAAAACCATCGCTGCTTGATTTGCTGCACATGAAAAATGTGCTTTATGATATTCCGTTTACAGAATTCGGCGGAATCAGGAACGAAAAGCATAAAGGTTATTTCCCGACAGGCGAGACAGCCATCTTTATACTTGCAGGCGCTAATCTTGAAAAAAGGTTTAATCTGTTAAGCCTGTTTTCCATGGATCATTTTTTTCAACGCCATGGTATTCTTTCGCTGGAAAGTACTTCTTCGGACGAACCACTCCTTTACTGCAGGTTATCAATTTCACAGGAATATTTATCATTATTAACCACCGGGGAAGCTTACAAGCCAGATTTTAGCCCGCATTTCCCGGCTAAAAGACTATATACCAGTCAGGAATGGGACGACCTTGTTGTCACCGATCAACTACATCAAGGACTTGAAGAAATTAAGGATTACGTTCTTCACGGGAAAAAACTGAAGCATGAATATCAATTTGGCAGAAAAATCAAATCCGGCTTCAAAGTTTTGTTCACAGGGGCACCAGGGACAGGAAAAACATTAACGGCCAGTCTTTTGGGGAAGTACTGCCAGATGGACGTTTACCGGATCGACTTATCTATGGTGGTTTCAAAATACATCGGCGAAACCGAAAAGAATCTTTCCAATGTTTTTAATACGGCTGAGTCCAAGGACTGGATCCTTTTTTTTGATGAAGCCGATGCCCTTTTTGGTAAAAGAAGCAATACATCCGACTCGCACGACCGTTATGCAAACCAGGAAGTGTCCTTTTTACTCCAACGAATGGAAGATTTTGACGGCTTGGTTATTTTATGCTCAAATTTTAAAAAGAATATAGACGAAGCTTTTTTTCGAAGATTTCAGCTTGTTCTTGACTTTGAAATACCTGATGAGCATCAGCGGCTTACCTTATGGAAAAAATCGATAACCAGTGAATTTGAATATGCAAAAGAGGTTCACCTTGAAGATTTGGCTGAACGACACGAATTAAGTGCTGCCTCAATTATTAATGTTTTACATCACTGTATTCTAAAGTGTTTGGGACGAAATGACCGTATCATTCAAATGAAAGACATTCAGGCAGGCCTTAAAATGGAAAAGGTAAAAGAAGGTAAAAGTATTATTTAGAATAGAAGTTCAAGGTGTTTGAATCTGATTTGTCTCCGGTAAGTGAAGAGGCAGACGAATAGATCGAATTGAGACACCCGGACGGGTTCAATCTTGTTTTAATCTAATTTCCCGTCCCTTTGGGCGGTTCCGCTTTCGCCTCGTGCGTTAGCTCTTCTGATAACTTGTGGTCTTGCCCGAGGTAGTTAATTTAGTTCTCTTTCGTCCGAAATTATTTTTTGACATTGAATATTCTTTTTGCGCTGACGATTTCATCATTTCCCTCCAACTCAGGGCGACACTCCTTCTTCGCTTGCACTGGGATGGATAAAACTGTCAGGACGAAAAAATTTCAGGAATAATGCTTACCCATACTATCCGTTATAGAACCTTTTTTTTTATCTGTTAAACTAGAATTAAGCGTATATTAATTAATTCGTATCTTTTTATCTTTTTTATGAAACTTTTAATATCTTTTTTTTGTTGAAGGTTTTGAATTTCTTGTTTTAGTGATTTATAACTGCAAGAATTACCATTGAATGTAGAAGGAGGCAGTTGGGGGTTGGTTTCGATGGATTATTTCGTAAAGTAATACAACCTACAATGATCGATGTTGCATTAATCTATATTCGGGATATTTTGAATGAACATTTCAAAAATGAATTTTCAATTTCGGAAAACAAAGTTGTTCTTTCGAATATTGTAAAACCTGATGGTTCAAGTGCTCAGAATGTCGATGGTAAAATTGTCCTTTTCCTGATCAGTTTAGATGAGGAGTCAACCCTGAAAAACAACACCAGTCGTTATTCCAATCAAGGTGATGGTACATTTGGTCACAAGAGTCCTACCCTTCATTTAAATATGAATTTGTTTTTTTGTGCCAATTTCGACAGCACGGTCTATGCGGAAGGCTTAAGTTATCTTTCCTCCTTAATTCGTTTTTTCCAAATCAATCGAAAAATAACCATAGACCAATCAGGTCGCTCAAATCCCAACACAAAAAGTTTAAGTTTCGAATTGACTCAGCTGGACTATGCGCAGTTGAGTCACCTTTGGTCGGCCATTGGAACTAAACTCATGCCTTCTATTCTTTATAAAGTCGGACTGCTGGCATTTGATGATGTGCCTTTGGAAAGAATAATTCCATCAATAACGGAACATGACAGTTAATTATAAATCAGAACAATGAATCAAAGTTATAGTCACATACTAACCTTTTGGTTTAAGCATCGGTATTTTGGCGATGAACTGTTTAAGTCGGTCGATATTTCCTTTGCTGAAGGTTCGCAGAAAATAATGAATAATCTGGGACTTATCATCAAACCATTTGCCGGAGGGTTTTATGTTCTGACGTCAAATCCTGAATTGCTCGATTCCCTGGATGATATCAATCCACTTCAAATTTATTTATACAGCAAAGATCCGTTATACATTAACTACACCGAATTACCTTCTTATAATTTACGCGATAAATTAATCTGGTTTAGCAATTTAACAAAGAAGGCAGACCCTGAAAATGGGAGCTTTTTGCTTCATTATGCGGGATATGCCTCCGGTGATGATATTATTCAAATTAGTCATGGGGAAATTAATATTCCTGATTTTAATCCTGAAAAAAACTATCGTTTTACGGATACCTCCGGAAATGAAATTTATTCGGAATATGTAACTCAATCCGCAAACGACTCCGGCTCTTTTTTAATTTCAGGAATAACGCAGGGACTGGTGCGTATTTTTTCCGACAATGAGGAAATCCTGAAAGTTTATTATTATCCGAATACAATCTGGAAAAAACCAATGGGGATTGTTGAGCTTTTTACGGGTGAACTTTTCAAACAGTATAACGCAATAGGAAAAGTTGAATATTCGATTTGTTTCGACAACAGAAAAACCACCTGGAAATATTTTCTGGTCAGTGAGGTCTATCAGAAATTCAGAAATTTAAGCATTATCAATAAATCAAAAGAGCAGATTTTTCTTCCTCCTCAAAAACAGACTTTACAATCAAGCAGCATTGCACTGGTATTCGAATCAAAGATTAAAATACCGCTCTCCGAATTGTCAGACGAAAACTTTCAATTGGTTGACAATTTTGATCTGGAAAACAGATCTGGAAAAGTTATTCTGAAAAGTTTAGCAAAAGCTTCTTCGGAACAGTTGTTCTCTGATGCTTCGAAAACCGATGGAAATGTATATTCTCATATTTATATATAAACAATTAACATGAAACACTATGGCACAGAGGTTAATGACACCAGGGGTTTACATTGAAGAAGTAAATGGTTTTCCAGGCTCAGTCGTTGAAGTAGCGACAGCCATTCCTGCTTTTATCGGCTACACCGAAAAAGCTTCCAGAAATGGAAAATCGTTAATAAACAAACCGACAAAAATTAAATCGTTCGCCGAATACAGGGAGCTTTTCGGCCTGGCATTTAATCCTAAGTTTAAGCTTGATCTGTTACCTGACGGACAAAAGGCTCAACATGAAATCACAATTAATGGCACCAGACGAGCCATTAACTATTTGACTGACCATGACTCATATATGTATTCTGGCATTCAGCTTTTTTATAACAATGGTGGCGGTTCCTGTTATATTGTATCTGTAGGAACCTATAGCAAAGCTGATGATGTTGTACATGTGGTCAAAGAAGAACTTGAAGCAGGTTTGATAACCTTACTCAAGGAACAGGAACCTACTATGATTGTAATACCTGATGTTGTTAAGTTAAAAGATGACAGTTACGATGTATATAAAAAAGTACTCGCGCATTGTTCGAAAATGCAAAGCCGGGTTGCCATACTGGATATTTACAATGGAGATCAGGCCCGGATTGAAGGAAATGCGCCTGAGGATATTATTGCAAATTTCAGGGAATTAATAGGTACAGAATACCTGAATTATGCTGCTGCTTATTATCCATGGCTAAATACCAATATCGTTCAGAATGATAAAATCACTTTCGGGAATCTGGATGTTTCAGTCGAACTCAATACCCTTCTTCCGGAAAAACAGGCATTAGAAGTCGTCACTGCTTTTTCTTTGGTTAAAGCAGACTTTAAGTCCGCACTTCTTAAAGATAAACCAGCAGATTTAGCCAAAGCACTTACCGCCGATGAACCAGATGGTTTGGATCAAATGGTAGCTGACGGGAAAATGATTGAAACATTCGATGCCGCAGCCTTTAACGCATTGGATATTGACACGCTGAAAGAAACTAAATCATTACTGGACGCATACATCAGCAACAAAAATCGTAATTATCACCTTGGACTAATTGCTACAAGTCCTACATATACCAATCTGTTGAATGAAATCAGGGCTGTTCTGAATCTTCTGCCACCTTCGGCAGCAATGGCTGGAATATACACCATGGTCGACAATAATAAGGGTGTATGGAAATCACCGGCAAATATCAGTCTGAACAGTGTAATCAGTCCATCGACAAATATTACGCACGACGATCAGGAAAATTTGAATGTCGATGCCACTTCCGGAAAATCGATTAATGCCATAAGAACTTTTCCTGGAATTGGAACTCTGGTATGGGGTGGCCGGACACTTGACGGGAATAGCCTGGATTGGAAATACATCAATGTAAGACGCACCATGATTATGCTGGAACAATCGATTAAAATGGCCTTACGATCTTATGTTTTTGAACCAAATGATGCAAATACCTGGGTTTCTGTCAGAAGTATGATTGTAAATTACCTGACTGAAAAATGGAAACAAGGAGCATTGGCCGGATCTTCTCCGGATGATGCTTTCGAAGTTCAGGTGGGATTGGGCATAACTATGACAGGTTTGGATATTCTGGAAGGTAAAATGCGGGTTTCTGTTAAGCTTGCAATTGTGCGACCAGCCGAATTTATTGTAGTGACATTTGAACAACAAATGCAAAAATCATAATTAAAACAATTTTTTTAAAATCTATAAAAACGATAACATCATGGCAGGAGAAGCACAAGACAAAAACTGGCCGCTACCAAAGTTTTATTTTATGGTTGATTGGGGTAGTACAACCAATATTCCTTTTCAGGAAGTAAGCGGATTAAACATTGAAGCACAGCCAATACCCTACAGACATGGTAACAGCCCTGTGTTTTCAGAAATTAATATGCCCGGAATAGTTAAGAACAGTAATGTCACCATGAAAAAAGGTGTGTTTGCAAACGACAACGGCTTCTGGGACTGGTATAATAAGATTAAGATGAATACCATTGAACGTCAGAATGTAGTCATAAAACTTCTGGATGAAGCAGGAAATCCGACCATGACCTGGACGCTGTTAAATGCCTGGCCGACCAAAATCAGTTCAACTGATCTGAAGTCGAATGCGAATGAGGTTGCAGTTGAAAGCATAGAGATCATGCACGAAGGTTTAACCATAGCTAATGGATAAGAATTATGGGTGATAATAGTTTTTTCAGACCTAAATATACTCCGCCTACCGCTTTCTATTTTTCGGTAAAATTTGCCGGATTCGACCAGATGGACAGCAGTTTTCAGGAAGTCTCCGGTTTGAAAGTAACTGTTGGTACCATTGAGAAAAAAGAAGGTGGTGACAATAATTTTGTTCACCACCTTCCTACACCGCCAAAATTTGAAAACCTGGTATTAAAACGGTGCTTATTGTCTAATTCGAAGTTAGACCGATGGTGCCGCGATGCTATTGAGGATTTTAAGTTTGATCCGAAGGACATCAGGCTGGCTTTGCTGGGAGCAAATGGTGGAATCCTGGCTTCCTGGACTATCATTAATGCATTCCCGATTTCATGGGAATTATCAACACTTAACAGCACCAGTAACCAACTGGCCATTGAATCTTTGACCTTAAAATACAGACTTTTCAGAAAGGATTAATCGATGACATTGATTGTAAAAGAGCTAATTGTAAGAGGAATCGTTTCAGCTGATTCTTCGCAAATTAATGATTCTGCCATGGAGAAGGAAGAACTGCTTCAGTATCTTGAACAGATCAGAAAAGATCTGGAGCGCGACTGTATTGAAAAGGTTTTGCAAAAACTGGAAACCAAATCGATCAGGTGAACTGCTATGGGAGAATTAACAAAAATGAAAATTGTTGCATTCAAAGATCCTGATTTTTCAAGAAAATTGGGAGAATATGATGTGCTCGTAAATCCTGAAAATTACAAGCAGAAGAATGAGCAACAGTATTCTATGACCAATACCACCAACGGATCGAGTGCACAAACCGCAAGATACAAAGGAGGGGGTACAGGTTTGTTCGAGATCATTTTGTTTTTCGACGGAACAGGAATCATCTCGAAAGATAAAGTTGATGATCAGATTAAAGAGGTAAAAGATTTGGTCTATCAATACAATGGTGATATTCATGAACCCAATTACCTGCGGGTTTACTGGGGCACTCAATCGTTGTTCCAGGGCCGGCTCAAATCATGGAATGTGAATTACACCATGCTCGATATGGATGGTTCTCCATTAAGAGCGGAAGCAACGGCCGTATTAATTGCTTCGGTAAGTGCGAAAAAGAAAGCGCTGGAGGAAAAGAAAAATTCTTCAGACATGACTCATCTCCGAACGGTACTCGATGGAGACAATCTGCCGCTAATGTGCTACCGGATATATGGCGATAGCCGCTTTTACATTAAAGTTGCGCAGTACAATGAAATAACCAATTTTCGGGCAATAAAACCAGGTGATGTAATCACTTTTCCACCAGTAATTTAAATCGTATGGCCAAGGTATTGCAACAGTCTGACGGAGTAATAAGCTTTGATATACTAATCAATGGCAAAAAAATTAAAGATGTGGTTGAGGTCATTGAAATTTCCATACAAATGGAAGTTAATAAAATTACATCGGCTACAATTCTGATTGAAGATGGTGGAATTATTGGTTCGGTAAACGACCCTTTTTCGAATAGCGAGGGACCCGATTTTATTCCGGGAAATGACATAGAAATCTCTTTGGGATATGATAATAAAAGGGAATCAGCCTTCAAAGGGATTATTCTTTCACAGCGTTTAATGTATAAGAATGGCAAATCACAGCTTTTGATTACCTGCAAGGATAAAGCGGTTCAAATGACTAAAGGTCGTTTTAATGCCATTTTCCAGAAGGAGAAAGACTCTGATGCCTTAAAAAGCATTGCAGGTAAATATGCAGGGCTTGAATCTGACATTGATGACACCAGCATTGTATTTCCAACCTTAATGCAATACAACTGTAGCGATTGGGATTTTGTGGTTATTCGGGCTGAGCTGAATAACATGATTGTCCTGACAGATAAGAATAAGCTCATTGTTAAAAAAAACAATTTCAAGGCTGCTCCTGAATTTGAAATTAATGCTACACAATACGTGATTGATATTGATCTTAATCTCAATAGTGAAAACATAGCGGGCAGTTTCAAAATGACTGCATGGGACGATAAAGATCAAAAAGAAATTGTGACTTCGGTTAGTCTTAACGACAGCCTGAATCAGGGGAATATTTCAGCAAAAAAATTATCCGAAGTTTTAAAAAATGGAGATTCAAACTACTATTCATCTGCACAGCTTTCGGATGATGAATTAAAAATATGGGGTGAATCGCTTGCAAACAAAGCCGTATTGAGCAAAATTCAGGGAAAGATTACTGTTCCTGGAACTACCGGAATTCTGGCCGGCGATCCTGTCAGTTTAACCGGGTTCAGTTCCAGATTTAATGGGAAGGCCTACATTTCAAAAGTAATCCATTCCCTTCAGAATGGAGGATGGCTTACATCATTATATGTCGGGAAATCTTCGAACTGGCATTCATTTCTGCCAGATATTGAAGACAGCCCGGCTTCGGGTATCATACCGGCCACCAATGGTACCCAAATCGCAAAAGTCAAACAAATTAATGAAGATCCTGATGGGAAATATCGTGTTTTGGTGAATCTTCCAGCCTTTTCCGGAACCGGACAGGAATATGGAATATGGGCCAGATTGGCATTTCCGTATGCTTCGGCAGATGCCGGTTTCTTTTTCTTTCCGGAAGTGAACGATGAAGTATTGGTCACGTTTATCAACAATGATCCCCGGAATGCAGTAATAACCGGTTCTCTTTACAACGAAAAAAATAAACCGAAGGAGATTCCCGATGAAAAAAATCAGTTCAAATCTATTCATAGCAAATCCGGAATAAAAATCCGGTTTGACGATGAAGATAAAATCCTGACCGTAGAAACTCCCGGAGGAAATTCAGTGACTTTGGATGATAAAGATAAAAAGATAACGATTAAGGATATTTCAGGCAATTCGGTATTCATGGATGATTCGGGAATAACAATGGATAGCTCAAAGGATATTAAGTTAAACGCAAAAGGGAATGTTGATATTTCAGCGTCAGGAAGCATAAATCTGACCGCAAAAACAGATGTAAAGGCAGATGGTATGAATGTTCAGCTCACTGCAAAAACAGGTTTTACGGCAAAAGGAAATGCCTCTGCCGAAATTTCGGCTTCAGGACAAACAACGGTAAAAGGGGCCATGGTAATGATTAACTGACAAAGAATAGTTTATGATTTTCAATGACATTACTGGGAGTCATTTGATGGTCATTAAATAGTCATAGGTGGTCATTAAGTTGCCATACGATAAATGACAACCGATTGACTATGAATGATAAAAGTTGACTGCAAAGAAGGGGTAAATGGATCAATAAACGAACGACTATAAACTTTAAACGATGGGATTAGCTGCCAGACTTACAGACATGCATACTTGCCCGATGGTAACACCAGGCTTACCGCCAATTCCACATGTGGGAGGCCCCATTGTCGGACCCGGAGTTCCAACAGTGTTAATCGCTAAAATGCCCGCTGCGGTGGTCGGTGATAACCTTGTATGCGTTGGCCCGCCAGATTCAATTGTGAAAGGTTCAGCAACAGTTCTGATTGGCGGGAAACCTGCGGCCAGAATGGGTGATAGTACTGCTCACGGTGGTAGTATTATTTTGGGTTGCCCAACAGTAATGATAGGAGGATAAATACATGAAAGGGAAAATTTATTCATTTTTAGGAAAAGGATGGGCTTTCCCTCCTGAATTCAATTTTGAGATGGGTACGGTTGAAACCGTTGAGGATGAGTACGACATTAAACAAAGTCTGGGAATTATATTGGGTACTATTCCAGGTGAACGGGTTATGTTCCCGACATTTGGATGTGGCATCCGGAAATTTGTATTCGAATCAAACGATCCGACTCAAATGAGTATGCTGAAAGATACCATCTACGATGCCATTCTTTACGATGAACCCCGAATTAAACTTGAAAAAATTGACATTAAAGACGATACACAAATTTATGGATTGGTGCATATCCATATTTTTTATACCGTGTTAATTACCAATACCAGAACTAATATGGTATTCCCATTTTATTTTAAAGAAGGAACAAATCTTTAGTAATACGAACATTTAGTTGACCAAATGAACAAAGGATCAAGTCAGGAAACAAGAAAAAATATAGCGCTCCGGGCAGATTATATTTCAATAGACGAAAGATCTATGTTGGATTTGGTGCAATTTACCCGCGATTATTCACAAAATATAAACTTTTACGGACTTCAGAACACGGTCATTCATAAATGGAAATCCTTTTTGAAGAACGATCCGGCATTCATACTCTCAATGATTGCAACGGTCGATATTCAAAAACTCCAGCTAAATAATGATGATCTGGCTGCCCGGTCCAATCCTTCGGATGAGTTTGAAATCATTCAAAAAGCTATCCGTAAGATTATTGAGCACATTCCAGATTGGCATACATTATTAACACAGTCAAATTACCGGGGTATCCTCTTACCGGAAATTAAAAAGCTTAACAAATATGCTGACGAAGTTAGCCTGTTGCTGGCCAGTCATCTTCAGGAAACGGAATTATTAAGAGAAGCTTACGATAATATTTTGGGAACCATTGTTTTTATCAGGGAGAAAGCTTCTGAAAATTTTGAATCTGAAATACTCAGCGACAACAATCACTCTCCCCACATTGGTTTGCTGCTGGCATTCTTTAAATTGTTCAAAAATGTACAAAACGATATTAATTCCTTAACCCAAAAACACCTTGATTATTACTACCTGAAAATACTTCAGCAACAGAAGAGAAAACTGGAGCCCGGCTCTGCCATTATTGGATTGCAGCTCAAGCAGGGAACCGAAGAATTGGTCATCTATGAAGGTGAAAAATGCGAATTCATTTTCGAAGGAAATCAAAAATACACGTTCATTACCAGCTCCGATAATCTAATAAATAAAGCCGAAATCGCAGATGTAATTACACTTTATAAAAGTGACTGCTTTCCTTTCGGGAATGATTATGAAGAGGATGTTTTTTCGTTCAACGTAATCTATGAGGCGGATATCCTAAGAAATGGACTGATTAACGGAATTACTGATGTATCCGATTACAACGATTTCCCGGCAACACTGGGCGAAGAGCAAATCCACAGTGATTCGGATGAAAACAAAATAAGCTTAAGCCATATTGGCATTCTGTTAAGCTCCCCGGTTTTAATCCTCGAGAAAGGAAGGCAGGAAATTAATTTGACATTTAAAATTTCTCCATCTTCCTATACAATGATTAAAAGTATGTTCAAGGGATTGATTAATCAGGAAACCAGTATATCGGAAAGGAAGGAGAATTTAGCAGATACAGATCGGAGACAAAAGCAAGTCATTACAGATTTTTTCAGTGAGGCCTTTGACCTTTTCATCACAGACCAGAAAGGATGGAAAAAAATTGAAACCTTCAACACCAAAATAAGCGATACTGAAGCTGCTTTAATATTCAATATTAAATTGAATGAAGATGTTGATGCGCTCGTTCCATTTGACCGTAAAATTCATGATGCAGAATATGATTTGGAGTGGCCTTGTATCAAAATCGTGTTAAACAACGAAGCACAGTATCATCCCTATCAAATTCTCCGGAACATCGTTATCGAATATGTGATTATAAATGCTAATGTTTGGGGAGTTGACAATTTGACATTAGCAAACTCTGCAGGAAATCTGGATCATTCTGTTCCATTTATGCCTTTTGGACCCATTCCTTCCGTTGGAAGTTATCTTCAGATTCAAAATCCGTTGATCCTCCAAAAGAATCTGTCCAGTCTTCTACTTACGATTAACTGGGCGGGATTGCCGCAAACAAGTCATGGGTTTAACGATTACTATAAAGCCTATCCTGGTGAGATTGAGAACAACTCTTTCAAAGCCATTCTGATACAAAACAAAAATCGCATAAACAATTCAGGGAAACAGTTTCAGAATGAATTCAATTTATTTGAATCGGAAAATGATTTTCTGAAAAATGAAATCAAATTACCGGACATCGTTGACGATCTTATTTTTTATAATCAAATCGATCTATCGAAGACGAATCAGGAAGAAACTGCCAACCGAATTTTTATGGTATTAACAAATCCTGAAATTGCTTTTGGTCATCAACTATTTCCGAATATTTATGCTGAAGCAGCGATGAATAACAGCAGGTTCAAAAGACATCAGGCTGCTTTGCCCAATCAGCCCTACACGCCGGTGATCGAACGCCTGACCATTGATTACAGCAATGTGGCCAGGGAGGTTATGTTACGAAAACAGGATGATAAGGGAAGCGACATCAAATTGATTCACCTTTATCCTTTTGGATATGTACAGGTATTTCCGGGACCGGTAAAGTCGCAAAGTTATTTTTTACCACAGATAGAACACAAAGGGAATTTATTTATCGGCTTAAAGCAAATTGCTCCAGGCGATGTTGTCAGCATTGGCTTTGAGTTGATTCATGCAGTATCTATTCACACGGCTATAAACGTACCGGAAATACATTGGGAATATCTTTCAAATAATGAGTGGATTCCTCTTGATGGCTTTCTGCTCGAAGATACCACTGCCGGTCTGATAAAATCAGGAATTGTAAAAATTGAAATCCCCTATTCCATTCAATTCGACAACACCCGGCTTACACCCGGTAAGTTCTGGTTAAGAGCCGCCTACGATGGAAAAGAAAACCTGAATTCCAGAATAAAAAATGTATTTACTCAAGCTGTTTCCCTGACTGCGGATCAATCTTTTTCAGAATTTCCGGAAGGTTTAAAACCTGACCGGAAAATAGAGAAAATAACTTTTCAGGGATTGAAAGGAATTGGAAAAATTTCCGGCCCGTATGCACTTAAAATAAATAAATTGCTTGAAAACGAAGAATCCTTTTACAACCGCGTTAGTGAACAAATGAGGCATAAAAACCGGCCCGTTTCCAACTGGGATGTCGAACGGATTGTACTTGCCAGATTTAAAAATATTGAAAAAGTCAGGGTTTACGGCAGAAATAGCCACCCGAGGGAGTTAGTTAAAGGAAGCTCAATGCAGATTGTATTGATTCCAAAAAACAACATCAGTGATGGTATGAGGTGGCGAAATAATAAAGTGGACTATCACACGCTGAATGCAGTTAAAGAATATGTATCTCAAATGGTATCTCCCTATGTTAAAGTTGAGGTTTCGAATCCTGTATATGAGCAATTGAAGGTAAGATGCCGCGTTAAGTTTAACGATTATCAAAAGAGAGGCTCCCTTCGGAATATCCTTAATACTGAATTAATCAGCTATTTGTCTCCTGATATTGAAAACTCATTCATCGAAAAAGGTTTTGATGAATCGATTTCAAAAACTGAAATATTAAATTTCATTGAAAGCCGGCCCTACGTCGAATTTGCAACTCAATTTTCGGTATTGCAATTGGTTGAGGTGCAGGGCAAATATAAAATAATTGATACAGCAACCATTGAGTCAATAAAAGAGTTGCATACCATTTCTGCCTATGCCATTTTAACCTCTGCACCACAACACCAGATCGAAGTCGTTCAGGATGAAACACCATTACCACCGGGAATTTCAGGGTTTGGTGATTTATCCATTGAATCGGATTTTGTAATTAGTGAGAAGGGAAAATATAACTAACATAAAGTGATGAGAAATTCAAAAAATATTACTGATCGAAAAAAGCTCAAGGAATTTTTCAAGAAAGGCAATCTCCCGGGAGAAAGTGATTTTGAAAAGCTTATCGATTCTACTTTTAATATTGCCGATGATAAGCTTGATATCAACGAGGACGGTTTGATGATTTACCCTTCAGAAAATGGGAAAGAAAAACTGTTGAGTTTTTTTGAGGACCGGGACAATACCGATGCCACCTGGGTGATGTTTATTTCGAAGAAAGACAAGGGTGGAATTTCGATCAATCAAATAGGTCAATCAAAAAATGGCGATAATCCACCGGCTTTTTTTATTCAAAAAGAGGGTGGAATGGTAGGGCTGGGAACCAGTTCCCCCAGTCAGCAGCTTGATGTAAAAGGTATGATTGCTTCCGAAGGAAGAATGGGCAACATCGAAGGGAGCGTGGTTGCCGATGGTAACTGGCACAATGTTTTTGATCCCGCTAAAGGATTGAACGGTTGTCACGCCTACGAAATAATGGCCTATGCTGAAGGGTTTAAGGGCGAAGGTAAATATTCGTTAATGCATGCCATAGCCATTAGTACGTTTGGAAATTCAAAGCCAAAGATTTCAAAAACATCAGCTTATCATGGCACCTGGTGGAATAAAATTGATATTCGATGGGAATCAAGACCATCCAGAATATCAGAGGAATCAGTTCAGGATAAGAAAAAAGGGTTCGGCTTGTCTAAATGGTTGAAATCACTCATGGGTGGGCTTGAGCAAAAGAACACCGAAAAATACAATTTGCAACTAAGAACCAAAAGTAAATACGGAGACGATATCAAATTGCATTTCAGAGTTTCTGTTTTGTGGAATTCCGATTTTATCAAGACTTAAAAATAAATTAATTCAGACTGATGGAACAATCGGCAAGTTTTTCAGGGAAGGAAGTTGATAGCGTAAGTTTAGATTTTTCAGAGCTTCACGAAATGGGATTGGCATACATTCAGGAATTGAGTGGTGATGTTTGGACTGATTATAATTCGCACGATCCGGGTGTTACCATTTTGGAACAATTGTGTTATTCGCTTACCGATATTGCCAACCGCATTTCGCTGCCTGTCGAAGACCTTTTAACAACTGAAAAGGATGATCAGCCGAACATGATCATAAACGCTTTTTTGCCTCCTTCTTCCATCCTGACTTCACTTCCGGTAACCATTGACGATACCCGGAAAATGATTATCGATCGGTTTGATGAAATACAGAATGTATGGATTGCCATAAAAGAGAACGTAGGTTATGAAGAAGCATTAAGAGGTATTAACCGGATTGAGATACTACCCAAAATAAGTTTCTTAAAAAAAATGGTTGGGAAACCGCAAATCAAAATCGATTTTTTAGACGAGGTCAACAAGTTCCTCCGCGAAAACCGGAACCTTGGAGAATTCTATGAAGATGCACTTTTACTTGAGCCACAGGATATCAATATCAGTTTCAAGGTTTACATTAATGAGGATGCAGAGCTGGAGATAACCATCGCCCGACTTTTTCTGCAACTGCTTGAATATGTATACAACCCTATACAGTACAGTACTTTTGGTGAAATGAAAGATGCCGGATACAGCATGGAAGAACTATATTCAGGCCCGAAATTGATCAGGGGATTTATAAAAGATGACCATCTTAAATACGAGCAAAAATCGATACAAGCCAAACGGCCCGGTAAAAATGACATCAATAAAAAGAGGCTGAACTCAATTCATGTTGACGATCTGCAAAAGATACTTTCGAAAGTTGATGGTATTAATCGTTGTGAGCTAAGCCCATTCATTATTGATGATAAAAAACAGACTGAAGTTAAAGTTGAGAATGGTAAATTCTTTCATTTGCTTCAAATTGATCAGTCGTCGAATCTTACGGATAACAGATTTGCCCGCATCTATCAAAATATGACTGTATTCGTTGATGGGAAAAAACTGTCGATACTCAACAACCAAAAAATAAATAGCCTGTTTTCAGAAACCTGGTCGAAGAAATACAGGGCTTATCCAATCGAAAGTTCAGTGACGGAGTTCTTAAATGACAAATTACAGGGAACTTACCGTAACCCTACCGAATATTATTCCCTGCAAAGGCATTTCCCGTTAATTTATGGAATCGGAGAGGAAGGATTATCGAAAAATGAGCCCGTAGAAAGGCATGCCAAGGCTCTTCAGCTAAAAGCATACCTGATGTTGTTCGAGCAGCATTTAGCCAACCATTTGGCCCAACTCGGAAACCTGAATGAGTTTTTTAATATCGATTTCAGAAACGGACAGGAAAAAACCTACTTTACCCAATGGATGGATTCGGTTCCACAAATTGAGAAACTGGCTACCGGCGATATGACAAATATTGAGGCCTGCCTTGAGTCGAAAGCTATTTTTTACAACCGGAAAAACCGGATATATAACCATTTACTTTCCCGATTCGGAGAAGAGATCAGTGATATTCCCTGGAAAATCGCCTTTCGTTTAAATCTGATAGAAAATGAAGATGAATTCAACCGGACACTGCTTCAGTACAAATCCGATTTTTTATTGAATCTGGAGAACCTTTCCTATTACAGGACCAGAGGAGAATATTTTCAGTCGCAAAAAACGGGAGATGATAATCTGAAATACCAGCGACACCCCTCGGGACTTGAGAAAATAATACTGGCGAAAACAGGGATTCCTGAAAGAGAAAAACACTTTTTAGTTCCTGATTTTGCCGGGTCAAACGAACAATCCGATCCGGATAATGAGTCATCATTCAACTTCAAGGAAATTGGAGATCTAAACAATAATTTCAGGCAATTATTACCCGACGAAATAAACAGATCATACCCAACGGCAGGCTTTATCATTCCGATGGCTATGTTTAATGAGTTCGACCTGAAAGTATTGTTCAAAGAAACACTCAATTTTAAAAATTACAGAATATCAAACCCTGATTCAGCGGGTAACAATGTTCAGGTCGTATTTCAAAAGGGGAAAAATAAGTGGGTAAACTTGTTTACCAGCCGGACCAACGAAAAAGCCATTCAGAGGATTAACCAGATCATAAACTTTTTTCTGTCTCAAAATAAGAAATCAGAAGGACTTTATGTGGTTGACCATATTTTGCTAAGCGATATTTTAAAGGACAGTAAATACGGCTTTAAGTTTACCGATGAACATGGTGAGCCTCTGTTTCAGACCGATGAAGAGGAGTCATGGTATCATTCGGAGGACGACCGAAATGTGAGATTTTCTGAAATAAAATTGAAAAAGGCTTACTATTTTTTTGATAACGGGAAATGGATGATACAACACAAAAACTGGATACATTATCCGGACATTACCACTAATCCAAAATTGGACAAACTGAGCGATGAACTTAAAAATGGACACTTCTCCTGTTCAAACGGAAAATGGATAATTAAGTACGAAGACAGTAGTCGTGTTTCTGAGCAACTTAAAAACAAGGATTTAGAAATACTAAATGAACTGCTTGAAGAGGTTTATGAAAATACCAATAGCTTTAATTCGCAAATCCGGATTGCATTGGATAAAAATTCCTATTCCTTTTCTAATGGGAAATGGATACTGAATTATGAAGATAAGATACTTGCTTCCTTTAAAATTAAAGACGAGGATCTGGTGAAACTGAATGAGGTTCTTGGGAAATACAGCTATTCCTTTACTAATGGCGAATGGAAGATCAATGATGGAGTGGAAATTCCGTTTGATAACACCAAAAACCTTGAAATACTGAATACTGAATTTGAAAAAGTTTTCAAAAATACGCGAAGTATAATTCAGTTATTCAATATGCCGGACGATGAAAACGGCCGATTGCGCTTCAGTGAAATGGAGAAAATAAGGGCAAAAGGAAGCATGGGAACTCAATCCGGGCAATATGGACAAAGACGCCTCATTTTTCAGCGAAAGCTTTCAAACGGAGACATTATTGATGAAGATTTTTTTAATCTGATGATTACTGTTTTGTTACCCGACTGGCCTGCACGATTTCAGACCGAGCGCTTTAAGGACTATGTTAATGATCTGATATACGAAAGGTTACCATCGCACATCAGCAATGAAATAGTTTGGGTAGACACCCTTAACATGAAGAGATTTGAAGAAAAATTTTACCAATGGGAACAATCAAAATATACCGGAAAACCCTCAGGTGAAGTTCAGGCTGCGGCTCTGGATGTTTATCATGCAATCATGGATCTCAGGAAGAACTAAAGAATGGAAAACACAGGTCAAAATAGAATTCACAACGCATCATTCAATTTTGAATATGGAACTGTTGCATCTGCAGAAAGGTCTGCTGATTTGATCGAAACCATTTTTAACTCACAGATTTTGCCTGAACTGGACAAGGCTATTTCCAATCACATTCCTGAAGGACTGGTCGTCGAATTGTCAAAACTGGAAATTAACATTGGAAACATCAATGAAAAGGAGTTGGAGAGTCATCTTGCCGGAAGAATCAGAAACGCGCTGGAAGACGCACTCCAAAATCGAACAAGAATTGGAAAGTATCAATTCTCCGGAGAGACTGATTCCGCAGAACAAAAGTTGGACAATTTTCTATTGGAATCGATCGGGAGTTATTTCCGGAAAGGTTATTTCCCGCTTGGAATGGGAAATTCAGTTCCGATGGATGAACTCGTTACAAATGCCATCGGTCATCACCAACACGAATTTATTGAAATCATAAAAAAATACCGCAGGTATGATGGCATACTCCAACGAATAGCATCCAGTTTAAGTGCAGAAACCTTTGATTTGATCTTGTTGGCACTTGAGCCCTCTTCCGGAAAATGGATGATTGATTTTAGACAGATTCTGATCGATACCCGGAAGGAAGCCAATCAGAATCAGATAAGTGGCAATGAATTCATTCGGACCATGAATTATTTAAGCCTTAACTATTTACTGAATGACACAGGTTCCGGGTTCAGTAAGGATAAATTTTCAGACTCGGTTCTATCGCAGCTCTTACGCTTTTTCAAGACTGATGTTCAATGGTTTGTTCAGGCTTTTAAAAAGCATCAAAACCCTGTTGCCGGATTCATTCTGGAAAGCTTATCCAAACTGAATGAAAGGCAGGCTCAGTTGTTGCCCGAAATAGCTGGTCAAAACCTGACGATTGATTCTCTTTTGGAGATTCTGAACGCAGGAAGTATTCAGGAGAAAACAGTTACACCTGAATTGCTGAAGTTCGCAATTGTTCAGGCCATTCGAAATACAGGAAAAAGAAAGCAACTCATTGAAAAGCTCAGCAGATCCGGAATCCGGTTGATTTTGGCACTATTCTCCGGCAACGATGCGGATGCGCTTTTTGAACTGATCAGCGCGTTCTGCAACAATGTTGTAGTTCAAACTGAAAATGCCACATCGCTGAATGAAATTGCCATCCACACAGCCAGCTATCTGAGCCAGAGTGCAATACGGATTTTAAGTCCTGAAGAGTTTGTCCTGTTCCTGATTTATTCTGCCGGACTTGATGATTTAAAAACCGTGCATTCTGCTTCATTCAGGAGTTTTGTTCAGACACAAAAAAATATCGAGCTAAAAAGGATTCATGCCTTAATGGATGATGAAGCTTTATATCCTGAAATTTCTGACATTCAAAAATTACTTCTAAAAAAAGAGATTACAAGCTCATCGGGAAATCAGATTCAATCGGTTGTTTCCACTGCTGAAGAATATTTTATCATCACGAAAAGAAAAATAATTGCTTACTATCTTTATTCAGGGATGCTTCCGGATGCCTATTCCGATTTAAGACTGACTGATGTAAAAACGATTTTCGAAGAATTAATTCACCTGAAAGACGATTTTCTGGCTAAGCAATTTCATCAGGCAGAACATCCGGATCGTTTAATCAAAAGGTTAGACACCTTGATAGGGGATATGCCATTGGAAAAACTGGAGGCATACTTAATTCATTATTTTAAAAGGGAATTTGATCTTTTAGTCAGATTAATCGCCCACGCCAGACAACATTTTCCGACCGGACTCAGTCCCCGAAACGATTGGCCATTTAGTTATGAAATTTTTATTTCATCCCTGGCAAAAAGTAAGGGTGGAAGTTTGCCGGAAGTCTTTTTGCTTTCAGCAATGGAAGGACTGAATAATGAATGGACCAAAAATTCAGACAAGTTCATCGGTTTTTTATTTTCGAATTCAGAGATCCCGGAAATTGGTGCCTTGTTGAATAAGGAAAGCTTGGGATTGGAGCTTGCCAAAATGCTCGATAGAGATTTCAAGCAACTGATAACCAAGCTTCATTTATCCAAATTTGAAATTAAATCATCCGAGGAGGAAGTTAAGAGGTTGATCAATAGTATTTCGTTTTATTTTCAGGTCGATCAAAAATCATTTCTGGATTATCTTCAGGAAAATCATACCGATCTAACCCAGGTATTCACCTTGTTTAAATCTCATTTTGATCAGAATTTGTGGAAAAGCATGGAGAAGTTTGTAATATCCAGACCTGAACATAAGCCTGAATTGGAGAAATTTCAGCTGCAATCGGATATTCTTCTCCGGAAAATGAAGGAAGGCGGATATGATCTGGTCAGAATTTTTAAAAGTACAGACAGTTGGAACTCTGGAAATTTGAAGCTGTTTCTGGATCTGATCAGGAATAATGATGCGTTGGTTGAAAAAATAATTTCAAATACAAAAGAGATACAATTCCCTCCAAATCTCAATTTTGGAAGCCCAACAACGATCAATTATTTAAACCGGTTTCTCTCGCATCCACCCCAGGTGAAATCCACAAAAATTAACGATGATTTCTGGAAGTCACTGGTATGGAGTTTTGTTTTTCAGACCATTTCGGAAGCAGCTGAATTTAGCTCAATCGCGTTGGAAAGAAGCTTTTTGTACCATATTCTTCTGAAACTTAAAACGATTCGTGAAGAGGAACTGTTTTATCCGATTCTGGAACAACTGAAATTGTCCAAATCGAAAGAATTTTTGGAGCTTGCTGGTTCTTGGCCGGATACGAAAATGTTGGTTGCGAATGCTTCCGGAAGTGAAGAAGAAGATCAAAATCCTGAAAAATCGACTGATTATTATTTATCCGTTCTCCGGTTTTATGCCAGCAATGGGTTTTTCCCCTGGTGGGCAGGCCATGTTTCTTTTCCGGAAATGATGTCCGGATTATTCAATAGCAGCCGGCTGCACCCAGATATTTTTGAGAATTCATTCCTACGGATCGAAAAAGAAGAACCGATTCTGGAATTGCTGATTCCAAAAATTCCGAAGTTCGTAAGGAATGAATTCGATCAACTTTTTGCCGCTCATACCGAATTAAAGTCAATCTGGAAGAAACTTCTTCTGAAGAACACAAAAAGTGTCCGTTTAAAATCAGGTGACAAAGAGGATTCCGAAGACCAATCGATACTGTTAATGGAATTTTATAATTCAGACGATGAAAAAGTATCCCGTAAGTGGCTAAATGGATTTCCTGAAATTGCCAGTCAAATTCAGGAATACCTGTCACTTTCGCCGTATTTCTATTTCCGGAATTTGAATCCGGCCCAGTGGTCTAAGGCGGTTTATCAATTTTCGCTCAATTATTACGGGCAGGCACCAACTCAATTAAATGGCCATTTTCCTGACGATTTTCTGATCTATTTAAAACAAAACTATCCGAACATCAATTGGAGTGAGAATTTAGCCGCCGTTTATCAGCTCGTTCACTCACCCAATGCGACCGTTAAAGCGGTTTTCCCTGAGGCGTTGATTCCATTTGTAAATATTGAAACTAAAAATGAAGCTATGACTGATAATGAAAACATTTTAATTTCAGATAATGAGGGCGACGAAGTGAAAATTTATAATTCGGGTCTGATCCTTTTCTGGCCTTTTCTGACGCGCTTGTACGAGATTCTTTCACTGATTGAAAACGGCGAATTTAATGATGTTGAAAGTAAGAACAGGGCAGTGTACATTTTACAATACCTTGTTTACAATGAGATTGATTTCCCGGAACACCAACTGGTCCTGAATAAATTATTGGCCGGTATGCTGCCGGAAGAACATCTTGTGCCATTAACCAGCCTGACCGATGAAGAAATGGACAGTGCAAAAAGCCTGTTAAACGGACTGATCAATAATTGGGACAAAATGAAGAATACATCGCCTGAAGGGCTGCAGGAAACCTTTTTGCAAAGGGAAGGGATATTGAAATTTCAGACCGATAAAATAACCCTTACGGTTGAACAAAAAGGCTTTGATATCCTGCTTCAGTCAATTCCGTGGAACATTTCGCTTATAAAACTTTCGTGGATGGAAAAGCCAATTTACGTGGAATGGATATAAAAATATTAAATCGATTAAATTAAACTGCGAATGAACAGCCTGATGCATATACGAAAAACATTCCCGAAGATCGGATTCGTGACAATCATACTTTTTATTGCTTTTTTCGTTCAGGAGAAAACGAGTGCCCAGGTTGTAATCAAACCCTCGACCCTGAAATTAGACTCGCTTCAGTTTAAGGAACCGGTTAAGGGCATTCTAAAAAAGATTGTTCAGCCTTTGAAATTCAAAGCGAACAGAGATTCAACTGAAAAGGATCGGATCTATAAATTTATGCTTGACCGCATTCATAAAGGCCAACTGAAAATCGATACGAGCACAGTTAATCAAATAATGATTCAATTGGATACTCTGGTGGCCAGAAACTCATCGGCTAAAGAAGGAATTATTTCCATCATCAAAAACCACCAGCTGGATAAAAAGGGTACAAAATCGGTTATCGATTCGTTAAAAGTTGCCATGGGGGCAGCAGTTGATTCGTTAAAAACTCAGATGAGTGCTGTTATTCAGGAAAATTCAAATACTAACAGTCAGGAAAAAAGGGCCTTATTATCACAGGGCAACAATATTCTGAAAGACATCAGAGATGTTCAGTATTCGTGTACTTCCAATCTTGCCCCAACATACAGCTTAATAAAAAAGGATACCATTTATTTCTTCAGGAATTGTTTAAATCCTAAAATTAAAGTGATCGGATGGCAAAGTGCCGAAATGAATAACGAATTCAAGAACTACAATTACAATTATTTATCGTCCATCAATTTATACGGTTATGCCTTATTGGCATCCGGCAAAAATAATCATCCAAAAGATATTCAGAAATTTCAGGAACAAGGAGGTATTATAGACCTTGCACAAAGCAAGGGTTGCGATGTTCACCTTACTGTTTACAGTCAGAAGCCGGCTGACATCAGGGAATTTCTGGGAGATCAGTCGGCACAGGAAATACTTTTGAACGAGTTAGACAGTTTGATCAAAAAAAGCAAACTGAAAGGAATAAACATCAGTTTTGGGGATATTTCAGACTCGCACAAATTTATACAGTTTATACAAACGCTGCGCGAAAACCTGAAAATGCAGGATGAAGAAATCGAGCTAAACGTTTCGATACCCGCGATAAAGAACGACGAAGTGAGTTTAAGTGAAATAAATGGTTATCATTTTTCTGATCTTAATCCTTTGGTTGACTACTATTTTGTGATGACGGATCAAATTACTGATTCTAAAAATGGGATAGCACAAGCTTTAGGTCCGCTTTTAAACAGCGATAAATACGGGAAGAACTCCATTGAATCAACCATCGGATTATACACCAACGGGAAAATCCCGGTCTCCAAACTGATCATGACGGTTTCCTATTCAGGTACTTTATGGCAAGTCAGCAATTTCGATGGTAATCCGCCGAAAGCCACTGTATTAAATAGCATAACTTATAAAGACATTATTGAAAATTATTTGAATAAAAACCTCGATGATGTTGATGTTATAGAAGGTTTTGATCCGGATCAGGTTGCTGCCTATTTAAATATCATCCGACCGGAACCAGCGGTTAAAAAGCAAATATGGTATGAAGATTTCAGGAGTTTATACCTGAAATATAACTGGGCGCTGGAAAACGGACTTGGTGGCGTATCAGTAAAAGGTCTTGGAGGGGATGATGGATATTCAGAGTTATGGGATGCATTAGGAGCATCACTGATCAGAATAGATACAATTCGTGTCGATCAAAAACCGGTAGGTGCTAAACCAACTCCAGGCTTGATTTATTATATGAATTTATTTATTGAAGATTTTCAGTGGGCGATGGAAACCAAATTGAATTATAAAGAGGACAAAACCGATACTTCAACCTGTGAATGCGAATACAGCCCGGATTATATTAAAACATACAGAGACTCGCCTTTGCTTTGGACTGAATATCAGGATTATGATATGGATCATGTAAACATTCTCGAAAATTCAGTTCTCTGTGGTTGTCTATGGACCAGATGGGAAATATATTCTATCGTTTCCATGTGGAGCGGTATAATTTGTATGCTACTATTTTCTCTGACCTGGGCCCTTTCTTCTCATTTCGCCAGATATAAACTTTGTGGACAAAAAACCCTCAGCATTATGCTTGTTTCCAGAGGGATATTTATTTTTATTTCCTTTTTCGCTTTAGGGTTTTACCTGACTTTTGCCCCTAAAACCACAATTTTGGAAGGAGCGAATCACGGAGCTAAATATTTCATATTAATGGGTATCATTTTTATGACTGGTGTTATTGGTGCATGGATTGTGGCCAGAAAGCTCTATAAAAGTATGTATGAGCGGAAAAATATGCCCTAAGTGAGCATTCAATTCAGGGCGATGTTTTTGTCAAATAGCAATCTAACTTATTGTCGGATTTAATTGAAGCCGGCAGTTTTGATTAACGCGTTGATTATAGAGTAAAAATATAAACCGCAGAAATTCTTGATTTTCTTAGCGGTGAGATTAGAAAACCTAAAAATGTAAAGTGATGAATATACACACGGACAAAACCCAGAAAAACAAAAGTCAATCGGTCGACAGGAACGATTCGTCAAAACAGAATACTGCAGAAACATCCTTCCAATTTGCCGACAACCGTCCGGAAACCAACGTGCAGAGAAAACTGAATGAAATGGCCAATAATAGTCCGGAGGGGAAGCAGGCTGCACAATTGAAGGCTATTGCAAATAAGCATTCTGAAAATCCCATTCAGAAAAAAGGATTAGAGGACGAAGAAATGCTTCAGGGAAAGTTCAATCCCATTCAGAAAAAAGGATTAGAGGAAGAAGAATTGCTTCAGGGAAAGTTTGAGTCTGTTCAGAAACAAGGATTAGAGGACGAAGAAATGCTTCAGGGAAAGTTTGAGACAGTGCAGAAACAAGGATTTGAGGACGAAGAAATGCTTCAGGGAAAGTTTGAGCCTGTTCAGAAAAAAGGATTAGAGGACGAAGAATTACTTCAGGGGAAATTTGAGACTATTCAAAAACAAGGATTTGGAGAGGATGAAATGCTTCAGGGGAAATTTGAACCCATACAAAAGAAAGAAAATAACACAGGGTTACCGGACAAGCTTAAATCGGGTGCTGAAAGTCTTTCCGGTCAATCATTGGATGATGTAAAAGTTAACTACAACTCCGCACAACCGGCGCAATTGAATGCGCATGCTTATGCACAGGGTACCAATATTCATCTTGCCCCGGGACAGGAAAAACATTTGCCACACGAGGCATGGCATGTCGTTCAGCAAAAGCAAGGCCGTGTAAAAGCAACCATGCAGATGAAAGGCAATGTAAATGTGAATGATGATGAAGGTTTGGAAAAGGAAGCGGATGTAATGGGAGCAAAAGCAGTTTCTCAGGAAAAAACAGAGGACAAGTCTTTTTCTTCAGGAAACCAGAACCAGGTGACTCAATCCAAAGCCTATACAAATTCCACCCAAGGCATCAAACAGTTCTATCGAACGGAAAAGGGAAAAGGAAACCAGGGTGGATCCTTTATTTATGGATCTCCGCAGATTCATTTGCATATCGGAATTGGCCTGAAAAGTCATTTGAAGATTGAAGGAAACGAAATTAGAATAGGGAAAAAAGGTGGAGTACTGGATAAGGGTAAGATTCAGGACGCTCTTGACTCCCTGTTTGCATTCGAGAATGAAATTAGGAACGATAAACCACGATCAAAGCAATATGCACAAGCCATAACCGATTGTAAAGAGTGGCTAACAGAAAATGGTGCGAAGATGCCTGAGAAAAAAAAAGAAACTGAGGACGATGAAAAAGAGGACCAAACAAAAGAAAAAGTATCTGAGAAACCATCCTTACATGGGTATGATGATTTACATAACGAAAAAGGACCGGTAGGGCTGTCTGAAAATTATGAAGATGACTTTATGTAATAGGTAGATTTACCAAACGCAGAAAAATAAAAACCGATATTTCCAAAGGAGTTAAATCATAATTTCCATCGGCTTCGGAGGAGAATAAGGGAATACCCTAATAAAGCGATAATCAGAAACGGGGAGAATATTTATTGTCATTTCGTTATGTGAAGTAAGACGAAGTTTCATTTAATCACTCCCTAGTCTGAAGAAAATCCGGCAATTATGCGACAATTTTCTTATTCAATTGGTTATTATGCATGCCTTGCGGATGCTTAAGCTCTTCAGATTTTATTCTTGTATACTTGTTTTTTATCTCCACTTATGTGTAATTTGCACGAATAAAATCAATTCATTATGCATGCTTCCAAATCCTTCAGGCTTCACATCGGAATATTCGGGCGGCGAAATGCCGGTAAGTCATCTATTTTGAACGCTCTGACGAGTCAGGAAGTTTCTATTGTATCAGAAATTGCAGGGACGACTACCGACCCGGTTGAAAAACCGATGGAATTATTGCCTCTTGGTCCGGTTCTTTTTATTGATACTGCCGGAATTGACGATTCGGGCGCTCTTGGCGAAAAACGGATCAAAAAAACGATGACTATTTTTGACCGGACTGAGCTTGGTTTGATTGTTTCGAAATCGGACGAGTGGGGCGATTTTGAAGAATTCATCCTGAAAGAATTAAATGACCGTGCTATTCCGGTCATTGTGGTATTCAATAAATCTGATTTGGTTGAGCCGGTCAGTTGTTTGAAAAAGAGCTTTTCAGGAGAAAAAAATCCGGTGGTCGAAACTTCGGTAATTACGGGATCAGGAATTCAGGAATTACGGCAAACCATTCTAAAACAGGCGCCCGAGGATTTCATTAACCGACCCGGTATTGTAGCTGATTTGGTTGGTCCAGGCGAAATGGCAATTCTGGTGGTTCCCATCGACAAAGAAGCGCCCAAAGGACGGCTCATTCTGCCTCAGGTTCAGACGATCCGCGACTTGCTCGATAACGATTCGTTTTGTATGGTTGTAAAGGAACGCGAACTTCGTGAAGCTCTGAATCGGCTGAATAAACCACCTAAACTGGTGGTGACCGACAGTCAGGCTTTTCTGAAAGTGGCAGCCGACACACCTCCTGAAATACAATTAACCAGTTTTTCTATTCTGTTTGCACGTTATCAGGGCGATCTTCCGGAGATGGTGAAAGGTGCAATGGCCATTGAAAATCTCAAAACCGGCGACAAAGTGATGATTGCCGAGGCTTGCTCACACCATCCGATTGGAGAAGATATCGGTACAGTAAAAATTCCACGCTGGCTGACTCAGTATGTTGGCGGGAAACTGGAATTTGTGCATCACCGCGGGCATGATTTTCCTGAAAACCTGTCAGAGTTTAAGCTGATTATTCACTGCGGTGCCTGTATGTGGAACCGCCGCGAAATGCTCTCGCGACTAATGAAAGCAAAGATGGCAAATGTTCCGCTCACCAATTACGGATTGACCATTGCGTATTCTCTGGGTATTTTTGAACGGGCATTGGAGCCGTTTCCTGCTGCATTGGATGTTTATCGGGCATCAAAATAAATAAGCCGGATGGAATCCTCTCTAAATCGCCCGGGACGTATGAATGGAGCGGATATTTCACTACCAAATTTTTCATTGATCCGAAGGAGGATCTTATTTTTGTGGGTATGATGCAAATTTACAACTTTCAACACAACGAATTCCGGGATCGGTTAACAGCCATCCTTTACGGCGCAATTGAAGATTAATCAGTTTTTTATTTCCGATTATTTTAGGTCGCCAACGTTAATCTAACTTATTCTTTTCCAGCTAAAACCCATTATTAATACTGATGTCAGACTGTTTGTCGGATTATTGACTAATTTTGCAGCCATTAACACAAAGGCAACTTACTAAAGATTTTATCAGAGCGGCCTTTCCAAATAGAAAAGATGTCATTTGAAAAATTAGAATTGATTGAGCCCATCCTGAGGGCTTTAAAAATTGAAGGTTACGAAAAACCAACCCCCATTCAGGAACAAGCAATACCCATCATACTTAAGCGAAAAGATTTACTTGGTTGTGCACAAACAGGAACCGGAAAAACCGCAGCTTTTGCAATTCCGATCATTCAAATTTTGCATGATTCACAAAATCCGGTAAAAGGGAAACGCAGAATCAAGTCACTGATTGTAACTCCAACACGCGAGTTGGCCATTCAGATTGGTGAGAGTTTTGGAGCTTACGGTCGCTATGCAGGCCTGAAACACACTGTTATTTTTGGTGGTGTGAGTGAACGCCCACAAACGGATGCACTTCGCCAGGGAATCGATATTCTGATTGCCACTCCGGGTCGTTTGCTCGATTTGATGAATCAGGGATACATTGACCTGCGAAATGTGGAATTATTTGTCCTCGATGAGGCCGACCGCATGCTTGACATGGGTTTTATACATGATGTGAAACGCATCATTTCTGAATTGCCCAAAGAACGCCAGTCGCTATTTTTCTCGGCTACGATGCCTAACGATATCGTAAAATTGTCGCAAACGATTTTGATACATCCAATCAAGGTAGAAGTGACCCCTGATACGACTACTGCTGAAAAAGTAGAACAGTGGATGTACATGGTGAATTATGCTGATAAACGCAGCTTATTAATTCATGTGCTAAGAAATCCTGAAATTGTTTCGGCTTTGGTATTTACGCGCACCAAACACGGTGCCGATAAAGTCGTTCAGTTACTTCAAAAAAACGGTCACGAGGCACAGGCCATTCACGGTAATAAATCGCAGAATGCCCGCCAGAAAGCTCTATCAGATTTTAAAAGCGGTAGAATCCGCGTATTGGTTGCCACTGACATTGCTGCTCGTGGAATCGATGTTGATGATTTGACTCACGTGATCAATTTTGAAATCCCGAATATTCCTGAAACCTATGTACATAGAATAGGACGTACTGGTCGTGCAGGACAAAGCGGTATCGCACTTTCGTTTTGTGATAATACTGAAATTCTGTATCTGCGAGATATTCAACGACTGATCTCACAAACCATTCCGGTTGTGAGCGACCAACCGTATGCCATGACTGATTTTACACCTGTTAAGGCACCAGCCAAGGAAACCCGGAAACCAATCCGACGCGAACATAACGGACGGGCTGTGAGGGAAACCGAAGGTTCGAGAGAAAGCAGGCCTGGAAATCATGCTTCAACGCATTCTGACGAGAGACCAGGACGGAAATTCTGGAGTAGAAGACCATAAACCGGTGATTGTCTTATATTATAATATTCAATTGAAAACCTCACTACAAGTGGGGTTTTCTTTTTTTGCATGAACATTTCATCGAAACCATTGTCTTCACTAAATCATCAACCATTTTATTAAGGGTATGGAATTATTTAACGAAAACAGCAAGCTGGCAGCGGTTATTCACAAAGACCATTCATTGCTGCCGGTAATTAACCGGTTGGGAGTCAAGCTCGGTTTTGGTGATCAGTCCATCCGGAATTTGTGCGAAGAAAAAGGAATTGATCTCAATTTTTTCGTTGAAATTATTAATGTTTTTCATTACGAAGCCTATTTCCCGGAAAAACGCTTGCTCGATTTTCCCGTTTCAATGGTGATTGATTATCTGGTGCGTACCCATCAGTATTACAAAAATTACCTGATACCGGAAAACGACCGGTTGATTGAACTCTTCCTTTCTGCAAATCCGGATGAAAGTACTGAAAATGAGCTTGTCAGGAAGTTTTATACAAAATTCAATGAAGAATTTGTCATTCATATCAATTTCGAGGAACGTGCAATGTTTCCGTACATTCTCGAACTAAGTGAAGCGATTGAGAATCCCGTTCTTCGCAATCCGTTCAGGGGAAAATATCCTGGGTTTTCGATCACCGGCTATGAAAAGGAACACTCGAATATGGATGAAAAAATGGATGACCTCAAAAATATTATTATTAAATATCTTCCGCCAAATTATGACCAAAATAGAGGGAATGCGTTTCTTGCTAATCTGTTCATGTTCGATAAGGATCTGAAAAACCATTCACGCATCGAGGATCATATTCTAATCCCCAAAGTAAAACAACTCGAAAAGGTTTTGCTGAACCATGAATAACAGTCCAAACAAATCAATCGTTGTGATCAGCCCATCGGATGTATTACTGACTGGCCTTGCCGAAATATTGAAGGGCAGTCTCGCTGGAGAAATCATTCAGCTTCACCGTGGGGAGCAAATTATAGATTATCCGGAAATGGCCGGAAATATTCTTGTCATTGCTACTGCTGAAGAACTTGAAAAAAACAGGAATCTCGTTAGCCAAATCCTATCGTTAGCCGGAAATATTCAGTTCATGACATTAAATCTTGAAAAGAGTTCAGTTCATACAAATCTTTCGGTTAACCTGGCTGATTCTGCCGCTTTAATCTGTTACAAAGTCAACGATATTCTCAACTCCTTTGCTACAAGTCAAAATAAAGAAACCGATACCGAACTGACCCGTCGTGAAATTGAAGTTTTACAACTCATCACCAAGGGATATTCGAACAAGGAAATTGCCGACCAACTGTTTGTGAGCACGCATACTGTTATTTCGCACCGCAAGAATATATCTGAAAAAACAGGCATCAAATCGGCTTCAGGAATGACTATGTATGCGATTCTGAAAAAAATCATTGATGTTTCTGATATTAATCCTTCGGAACTCATTTAGATTCTGATATAATCTAAGAATGTTACGGAGTCGTCGAATGTGTCACGGCATGACTGTGATTGAACTACCTTCCAATCACTTTCCCTTGGAAAAGTTGCACGCTTTCAATACTTTTGCAGACCAATTCAAAATGGATTGATTTTGTACAGACGCACGGCCGTGCGTCTCTAATCAGAAACATATGAGTCGTATTGTTATAGGATTGTCGGGAGGTGTGGATTCGAGTGTTGCAGCTTATTTGCTGAAACAACAGGGACATGATGTGGTTGCACTGTTTATGGTAAACTGGCACGACCGTACCGGAACCATTACATCGCGATGTACCTGGGAAGACGATGCCATGATTGCTGAAATGGTTGCCAAAAAGCTCGATATTCCGTTTCATATTGTTGACCTTAGTACGGATTACAAACAGCGCGTAGTCGATTATATGTTTGATGAATACAGCAAAGGACGCACGCCTAATCCGGATGTGTTGTGCAATCGCGAAATCAAATTCGATATTTTTCTCGATGAATGCCTGAAATATGATGCTGAATTTGTGGCTACCGGTCATTATTGCCGGAAATCGGAATTCGAAAAGGATGGTGAGATTATTCATCAACTTCTCGCCGGAAAAGACAACAACAAGGATCAGAGTTATTTCCTGTGTCAGTTAAACCAGTATCAACTTTCGAAAGCCATGTTCCCGATTGGTCATCTTGAAAAGCCGGAGGTGCGCGAAATTGCCCGCCAGGCCAACTTGCCGTCAGCCGAACGGAAAGACTCGCAAGGTATTTGCTTTGTCGGGAAAGTTGATCTGCCCACCTTCCTTCAGCAACAACTCGAAACCAAAACGGGCAATGTCATCGAAATTCCGGCAGATTTTATTTCGAAGAAAAAGAACATCGAAAAGACGGAAGAGAACTTCCGGAAACTTTGTTCTGCATTTCCTTACAAACCATGGAATGGCGAAGTGATTGGTGAACATCAGGGCGCTCATTTTTACACCATTGGCCAACGTAAAGGTTTGAATATTGGAGGTCATCTGGATCCACTGTTTGTTTTGGGGACTGATGTGAACCGAAATATTTTGTATGTGGGCGAAGGTACCAACCATCAGGGATTGTACCGACCGGGTCTTTTTATTCCAAAGGAGGAAATTCACTGGATTCGTCCTGATCTGGTTATGAATTCAGGAGAAAGCAGAACATATGACCTTCGGATCCGTTATCGTCAGCCTTTGGAAAAGGCAACAGTTTATCAGCGAGAAGAAGGCATGTATATACTTTTTGACGATGAGCAGCGTGGTATCACTTCCGGGCAGTTTGCTGCCTGGTACGAAGGCGATGAGCTGATCGGGTCGGGGGTGATTGCGTAAATCAAGGCAAAATAGGCAGAAGGCAGAAGTTTGATAGATGAATTGCTTTTCAACTTCTGCCTTCTGCCTATTCACTTCTGCCTCTTTATTTTTTATTTTGCCTTTGTATTTTTACATTACCTTTAGAGACTAAAATTTTTACACATGATCAGATCGATGACTGGATTTGGGAAAACCGAATTCGAATTAGGAAATAAGAAATACACGCTGGAAATTAAATCACTCAACAGTAAACAACTTGATATAAATACCAGGATACCTGCTCTCTATCGCCAGAAGGACATTGAAATCCGTCGGCTGATGTCGGAAATGCTCACTCGTGGCAAAGTTGATTTTGCGCTTTATCTCGATAATTTTGGTGCTGAAAGTACCTCGAAGATCAACTCGGCCATCATCAAAGATTATTACCGTCAGCTTTCAGGTGTATATAAAGATTTGAGACTGGACGTGAACGAAACCATCATGCAGAGCATTATGCGTTTGCCCGATACGGTTAAAATGGTGTATGAAGAACTCGACGAAAATGAATGGCTGGTGGTTCGCGAAAATCTGGTGAAAACCCTCGAAGAACTCAACCGGTTCCGCGATCAGGAAGGTCTGGCTCTTCAGGCTGATATCGTCGGCAATGTTCAAAATATTCTGGATTTACTCGGACAGGTTGAACCTTTCGAAAAACAGCGGATAGAAAACGTCAAGACAAAGATAATGGACAGTCTGGATGCATTGCAGCTGAATGGAAATATTGACAAAAACCGTTTCGAGCAGGAATTGATTTATTACATGGAAAAACTCGACATCAACGAGGAGAAAGTTCGCCTGGCCAATCATTGCAGCTATTTTACCGAAACCATGGCCGAGTCGGAACCATCCGGACGAAAACTTGGTTTTATTGCTCAGGAAATCGGCCGCGAAATCAATACGCTTGGTTCAAAAGCCAATGAAAGCAATCTTCAGCGCATCGTTGTTCAAATGAAAGATAACCTCGAAAAAATCAAAGAACAAGTGCTTAACGTACTTTAAGGCAAATCTCTTTACAAAACGATATTGAACAAAGTCCCAGCTTGAAACTTGAAACCTGGAACTTTTAACATGACACATGTACGGTAAACTCATCATATTTTCAGCACCTTCAGGAGCAGGCAAAACCACTATTGTACGGCATCTGCTTCAACAGGATTTAAATCTCGAATTCTCCATTTCAGCCACCAGTCGCGGAAAGCGGCGCACCGAAACCGACGGGAAGGATTATTATTTTCTGACGGAAGAAGAATTCAGGAGTAAAATTGACAACAACGAATTTCTGGAATGGGAAGAAGTGTATGTGGGAACTTTCTACGGAACCTTGAAATCAGAAGTCGAACGAATTCGCACAAACGGGAAGCATGTTATTTTTGATGTCGATGTGGTTGGTGGTTGCAACATCAAAAAATATTATGACAGAGAAGCACTGGCAGTTTTTGTTCAGCCACCTTCGGTTGAAGAATTACGTAAACGCCTTGTTTCACGCTCAACAGATGATCCGGAAGTGATTGAAAAACGGGTTCAGAAAGCAGAATACGAATTGAGTTTCGCCGACCGGTTTGATGTGATTTTAGTGAACGATAATCTGAAACATGCGCTTAAAGAGGCGGAACAATACATTCATGAATTTATAGACAAATAAAAATGATCAAAACCGGACTCTACTTTGGCTCATTCAATCCCATCCACATTGGTCACATGGCCATCGCCAATTACATGGTTGAATACACTGAAATCGACCAGCTTTGGTTCGTTGTGAGTCCGCAAAATCCCCTGAAAAAGAAAAAAACGCTGTTGGACGATTATCAGCGTTTAGAACTGGTCAACCGATCTATTGGTGATGATCTTCGATTCAGGGCCTCCAAGGTGGAATTCAGTCTGCCGAAGCCATCATATACTATTGACACGCTGGCTTATATGAGTGATAAATATCCAACTCACCAGTTTTTCATCCTGATGGGTTCCGATAATCTGGATAGCATTCATAAATGGAAAAATGCAGAAGTATTGCTCGATAATTATGATATTATTGTATATCCGCGCCCTGGGTTCAATCCTGAAATTGCAAAAAAATATCCACGCGTTCAGGTTGCCAATGCCCCGCTCATGGCAATTTCATCCACTTTTATCCGCGAATCGATCAAAGCAGGAAAGGATGTTCGTCATTTTTTACCCTATCGCACCTGGGACTATCTGTCACAAATGAACTTCTATAAAAAATAAAGTCAATTCCAGGTTCCGGATTTCAAATTCCAAGTAACGCCAGATCCTGGAATCTGAAACTTGGAACTCATTAAGTTATTTTTATGTTGCATATGTTTTTAAAACTCCGAGTTTCAACGGCTAAGTGTACGATATAAGTCTTTGAAAACCGATGGGTTGAATTCGGAAACGATTCGGCCTCCCGATTCAAGCAGTTGCGTGATGAACTCCGGCATATGCCCAGGATCTTGAATATTCACATCATCGCACTTAGCGACCGGGCCAGTTCTGCCTTAGTACAGAAAACACAATTGGATCTGAACTCTTTCATATTGCTCAACAACAATGAGAAGTAATTATACTGGCTCGTTTTATGGCATCATAATTGATATTTCAGCCAAGTCTAAAATCATTACCAAGCAAGTAAAAATTATTAATTTCACCATTGATTTACTAAAATCAATCCTTATGAAATCAATCTTCAGCCTTCTGATTGTTCTTTTTAGTCTTAGCTCCATCGCACAAAATAATTATTCCAGTGAATGGCAGGAAGTTGACTCGCTTTCCAACCTGGGCCAGTCTCAGACAGCACTCAATCGTGTCATCCAGATCTATGATCAAACCAAAGCTTCCAATCAGGCTGACCAGTTTGTCAAAGCATCGCTGTACCGAATGAAGTTGGAGGCTGATTTTCAGGAAGATTATTTTGAGAAAACCATTGAACGGACTCAACTTGAAATTCAAACAGCAAAGGCTCCGGTCAGGCAAATCCTTCATTCAATCCTTGCAGAACTTTATTGGCGGTATTATCAGATTAACCGCTGGCAGATTCACGGACGCAGCGAAACTTCAGGCTTTTTGACGGATGACATCAAAACATGGGATCTTAAAAAACTGGTTTCGGCATGCATGGAGAACTATGCTTTATCTCTTTCCGAAAAAGATTTACTGCGGAATACAGAATTAACTTCTTACTCCGAAATACTGATCAAACAAAAAGATTCGGAAAAATTCAGACCAACTTTATTCGATTTTCTGGCTTACCGTGCCATCGATTTCTATTCCTCGACAGAAGCCGGACTTACAAAGCCGGCAAATACTTTTTTAATGAATAGTGCTGATTATTTTGATACTTCCGGCAAATTTGCTGCACTAAATATTAGTTCGCCTGATACTATTTCGTTTGAATTTCTGGCATTGCAACTTTATCAGGAAGTCATCAGTTTTCATCTGGAAGATAAAGATCCGGCAGCACTGATTGACACCGATTTGGAAAGACTTTCGTTTGTTCTCCAGAAAAGCATTCTTCCGGAAAAGGACAGTCTTTACCTTGCAGCGCTTGATCATTTAAAGAATCAATACAAAAATCATCAGTCATCGACCGAAGTTGCCTATGAAATTGCAGTTCAGTTAAGCAACGACAATGAACAGGAAGTGATTCCTTATAAAGGTAGATCAACGTTTAATCAGGTCATTTCAGAAAAAAATAAATGGGACAAAAAACAAGCGGTTGAGATTTGTCAGGAATCAATAAAACGTTTTCCGGATAGTTTTGGCGCGAATAATTGCCGTTCGTTGATCGAAAGTATCAAGCAATCTTCCTTGTCTGTCACGACCAATTATGCCACCATCATCGGGAAACCCTCCCTGGCTTTGGTGAATTACCGGAATGTTCCCAAAGTATACTTCCGCATCCTGAAGATGGATCCGGAAAACAACCGGCAACTTCAGGAAAAAGAAGAGCAAATTCGTCTCGAAAAATACCTGGATATTAAACCCGAAAGAAGTTGGGAACAGGCACTGCCGGATGATGGCGATTACCGGAATCATTCCGCAGAAGTGAAAATCCCGGAAATGTCAAAAGGATTTTACGTTCTTCTGTCAAGCAGTGATGCCTCATTTCCGGCGAAATCAGTAACAATAACTGCCAACAGTTTTTGGGTAAGCAATATCAGTTATCTGAGCCGCGATGCTACGAATGGGATCACTGAAATTGTGGTGCTGAACCGCGAATCAGGACAAGCTCTTTCAGGTGTAAAAGTGCAGCCATTTTACCGTGATTATAATTCTATTTCGCGCAAGCCTGAAATCAGTGCCGGTGATGTTTTTGTAAGCGATCAGTCAGGAATGGTAAGTATTCCTTCCAGAAAGGATAATTACAGATACAATCAGTTTTACTTGCGGTTCAGTTCGAAAGAAGATCAGTTAATTACCGAAAGCTACTTTTCATCTTATTCATTTCCTGACAATGAAACTAAGGCTTTCATTCAAACTCATTTTTTTACCGACAGGGCTATCTACCGACCTGGACAAGCGATTTATTTCAAAGGAATTGTGCTGGAACGAAAAGGAGATGATGTAAAAATAAAGAACCGGTACAAAACGGAAGTAACTTTTTCGGATGCAAACGGTCAGCTTGTTTCGAAGCTAAACCTGACGACCAACGAATTTGGCTCATTCGCCGGAAGTTTTACTGCACCGCAGGGCGTATTAACCGGAACGATGATTATTGCCTGTCCATCCGGGTTAGTATCAGTGCAAGTTGAAGAATACAAACGACCCAAATTTGAAGTCGTATTTGATCCGGTAAAAGGATCGTATAAACTTGGTGAAATGATAACTATCAAAGGGAAAGCAACAGCTTACGCCGGAAGTACGATTTCAGATGCCAAAGTGAATTACAGAGTTGTTCGTCAGGCTCATTTCCCATACTATGGATGGAGCTGGCGAGGGTTGCCTGCATCGTCAGAAATGGAAATTACGAATGGTGAAACAGTTACCGGCAGCGATGGGTCATTTGATGTCACCTTCAAGGCAATTCCTGATTTTTCAATTGACCGTAAAACCAATCCTGTATTTTCTTACACGGTTTATGCTGATGTTGCCGACCTGAATGGAGAAAGCCACAGCGCAGAAACTTCTGTTTCAGTTGGGACCCGGGCACTTTTAATCAAGACGGATCTGGAGGATGAGATCAATCTTAAAAAAGGCTTTCAGTTTTCGTTAAGCACGACCAATCTGAACGGAGAGAAACAAAATGCTTCGGGAAACATTTCTATTTTTAAACTCAGGACGCCGGAACAGGTGCTGTATTCCCGCAAATGGCAGCGTCCGGATAAGTTTACAATGACTAAAGCTGAGTTCGAAAAAAGCTTTCCCGGCGAAGTATACAACGATGAAGACGATGTGACCACATGGGCAAAGGAGAGCACTGTTTATTCCGGGAATTTCAATACACCTGCCGATTCATTATTCAAACCCGAAAATGCATTTCAGCCGGGAATGTATCTGATTGAAATTAAATCCAAAGATGCATTTGGCGAAGAGCTTGTATACAAAAAATACGTCAACGCCTTTCAGCCGCAATCTGGAAAAGCGGAAACTGTTTCACCTGTTTCCTTTCGCTTGTTAACTCCTGTTGCAGAACCGGGTCAGGATGTGCAGTTTTTAATTGGAACCCCGCTTAAAAAAGCGAATGTTATTTATGAAATCATTCAGGACGACAAGGTTCTAAACCGCGTAATTTTGAGTTTAAACAAGGAGCAGAAGCTTATTCGTATTCCGGTTAAAGAAGAATACCGGGGCAACTTCTCCATCAATATGGTGATGGTGAAAAACAACCGTTCGTTCATGGAAAGCAGGCAAATTACCGTTCCATACACCAACAAAACACTGGATATTCAATTCGCGACTTTCCGTAACAAGTTGTTGCCCGGACAGGAAGAAGAATGGCAAATTACCCTGCGCGACTATAAAGGCGAAAAAGTCGCTGCTGAAATGCTTGCCGGAATGTATGATGCTTCGCTGGATGCGTTTGTTCCGCACAACTGGGCATTTAATATTTTTAATTCATATTACAGAGACCAGTCATGGAACGACAATCAATGCTTCGGATTCAGACCCGGAGATCAGTTTAATTACCCTGAAATATCTTTTCCTAGCGAATTACGTGAGTACGACCAGTTGAACTGGTTTGGATTTGGCGATGGATATTCAGGAGGAAGGATAAAAATGATGAAGAGTGGCGGTATCATGATCCGGGGAGTAAGTTCAGAATCGCAAATGTTCGCAATTTCCGATGAACTTGAAATTAGCGACACGGAATCGGACGAAATAATACCTATTACCAGATCCGTTTCAGCTCCGGAAGACATGCCAGGTCAAAAAACGGCACAGCCACAAGCCATACAGATTCGCAAAGATTTTAATGAAACCGCATTCTTTTTTCCACAACTTTCCACCAACGAGAATGGTGAAGTGGTCATTAAGTTCAAAGCTCCTGAAGCGCTTACCCGTTGGAAAATGATGGGTCTGGCTTATACAAAAGACCTGAAATACGGACAGATCGAAAAAACGCTGGTTACACAGAAAGACCTGATGATCTTCTCCAACGCTCCGCGCTTTTTGCGCGAAGGTGATACCGTGGATTTTTCTGCTAAAATTTCAAACATCAGCGATCGCGATCTTACGGGTACTGCAGAGCTGCATTTTTTCGATGCGCTGACGATGAAGCCAATCGACCAAATCCTGAATTTGAACGCGACAAGTATTCCGTTCACGATCAGGAAAGGGATCAGTTTACCGGTCGACTGGCAGATAGGTATTCCGGAAGGTTTGCAGGCTGTCATTTACCGCATTACAGCCACTTCGGGTACTTTCAGCGATGGTGAAGAAGCAGCAATACCTGTTTTGACCAACCGGATGCTGGTAACCGAGTCGATGCCATTGCCGGTTAACGGAATGCAGACCAAAAAATTCAACTTCGAAAAGCTCATCAATTCAGGAAAGGCTGGCTCAACGCTTCGGAATTACAGGCTTTCGCTCGAATACACTTCGAACCCAGCCTGGTATGCCGTGCAGGCATTGCCTTACCTGATGGAATATCCGTATGAATGCGCTGAGCAGCTTTTTAGCCGCTATTACGCCAACAGTCTGGCCAGTCATATTGCCAACAGCGATCCGAAGATCAAACGCATATTCGAAAGCTGGAAAAGCATTACTCCTGATGCGCTGAAATCGAATCTGGAAAAGAACACGGAACTGAAATCAGTGCTTTTGCAGGAAAGTCCGTGGGTGCGCCAGGCAAGCAGCGAAAATGAACGGAAACAGCGTATGGGCTTATTATTCGATCTGAACAGGATGGCTTCTGAACAAAATCTGGCACTGAAAAAATTGCAGGATATGCAGAATCCGAATGGCGGATGGCCCTGGTTCGCCGGAATGCCCGAAAGTCGATACATCACCCAGCATATTGTAACAGGCCTTGGTCATCTCTATGACCTGAAGGTCCTGAATCCGGCAGACAATAACGACATAAACGGGATATTAAAAAAGGCAATTAACTACCTGGATGAAAGTTTAAAAATCGGGTTTGAAAAAATCAAAAAAGAGGATAAAGACTACCTGAAAAACGACCATCTGGCTTACGAAGACGTGCAGTATTTGTATGCGCGAACTTATTTCAGCACAGAATTTCCAATTGGCAAAGATTACAGCGAGGTGCTTGACTATTACAAAGCTCAATCGGTAAAATACTGGAAGACGCAAAACAACTACATGAAAGCGATGATGGCCTTATATCTGAACCGTTTTGGCGAAGAAAAAACAGCTTCATTAATTATGCGTTCGCTAAAGGAAACTGCCTTGCACAGCGAAGAGATGGGAATGTATTGGCGAAATGAAAAGCGAGCCTGGTACTGGTATCAGGCACCTGTCGAAACGCAGGCTCTTCTGATCGAGGCTTTTGATGAAGTAAGCCATGATCAGAAATTGGTAGAGGAAATGAAGATATGGCTGTTGAAACAAAAACAAACACAGAACTGGAAAACCACCAAAGCCACTACGGAGGCGGTTTATGCCCTGTTGTTGCGCGGCACTTCGCTGCTCTCCTCCGACAAACAGGTTGAAATCACAGTAGGCAAGGAAAGAGTTGATCCATACAAACAGGATGGCTCGAAACCCGAAGCTGGAACTGGGTATTTCAAAACTACCTGGGAAGCTTCTGCGATTCAGCCTGAAATGGGAAACGTAAGTGTTAAGAATACCAATCCTACGGCAGCATGGGGTGCTATGTACTGGCAGTATTTCGAACAACTGGATAAAATCACTTCGGCTCAAACACCACTTAGTCTGAATAAAAAGCTTTTCCGTGAAGTGAATACGCCAACCGGACCAGTTATTGAACCCATTACCGAGCAATCGTCAATTGAAATTGGTGATAAAATCGTTGTTCGGGTTGAACTTCGTACGGACAGGGATATGGAATACATTCACCTGAAAGACATGCGGGCATCTGCCTTTGAACCAGTCAATGTACTTTCAGGATACCGGTATCAGGATGGGCTTGGATACTACGAATCGACACGCGATGCATCGACCAACTTCTTTATTTCGTATTTACCCAAAGGAACCTATGTGTTCGAATACAAACTTGTGGCCTCACAAAAAGGCGATTTTTCGAACGGAATTACTACGGCTCAATGCATGTATGCTCCCGAATTCGCTGCACATTCTGAAGGAATCAGGGTGAAAGTGGAGTAGTTGAAATACAGAAGCCATTTAGTGTCTTTTTTTAGTTCTGTAATTGTAACTTTATGGACGTTTAAAACATTTAATTCAGGAGGAAAAAAACATGATCAACGCTATTATACTTATTAATGCAGAACGCACAAAGATCAATTCAGTAGCTGAACAGTTAGTGAGTCTGCCCGGAATTACCGAAGTATACTCAGTTAGTGGTCGAGTGGATTTGGTCGCAGTTATCAGGCTTCCACATGCCGATGATTTGGCCGAACTGATGACCGAAAAAGTTACTGAAGTTGATGGAATCACCAAAACCGAATCGATGGTTGCCTTTAAAACACTATCGAAAAGCGATATGGCCAACATGTTTGAGTTAGGAAACTAATATCAGATGTTTTTAAAAAGGAAACTTTGATGAGGATTTTTTTTTTAGAATATCTTCAGTAGCTAAGATTTTGGGTTTTTTAATAGCTTTGATTCGATCTTCTACAATATTAAAGTAAACGATATTGTAACTATTCCGATCAAAAACTGAATTGTAGATAATGCCTGAATATCCTGCGTTTTTCGCACAATCCATTACAAATCGCGTAAAATAATAATCAGGTTTCCATCTCCCATGATTGTTCTCATTTCGCGAAAGAACATCACTGTAAATTAGGGCTTTGTACAACAAGCTTAAACTTTTATTGGTGTAAATCTGATCCCATCTCAGGTCTAATAAATTATTAAGAGGTTCTATGATTTTAAATTTTTGAACCCAGACCATAATATTATCAATTGAACCTTGCAAAATCTCTTTTATTGCAGTTTCTTTTATCGCTGATAAGTAGAGATGACTTTGACCTTCATGATTGTAGCGACCTTGATTAGAGTATCCTGTTGGTGGAGCAGTCATTGCGGACCCATCTAAAACATTGGCTCCATCAGGCTTTCGACACCGATAATAAACTCCGGGAGCAATTTCAGAAGTGTAAGTCCTTGCTTTAATCAATTCAAATAAATCTTTCCCAATTTGATTATTTAAAGCTAATGAAGGAAATTCCGCTAATTCTTTGGCGTATTCATCTATTCTATGAGAATATATCATCATAGCTTTATCAACGTCTCCCTCAAATTCAAAGATCTCATCATATAAGACTCCGACATTAGAATATTCTTGGAAATTTGAATTTCCACAATTGGGACATTTCAATTGTGGAATTATCGAATCTCGCTCTTGTTGGGGGATGTCATTATTAAAAAACAATTGATTCAGATCAGTCTTGTAGCCAATCATCCATACTGTTTCTTCATCTTCAGTACCTTGGCAATACTCGCAACTTATAATTTGAGATTGAATAAGCTCGAAGTTTTCACTTGTTATTTCCATGGTTCATTAATGAATTCGTTTTTTTTATGTCATAAAGATCATAAAAAGAAGCGGAATATTAGTAAAACAGTTATTTAGTTTTATATCTATATCTCGCATAAAAAAACTCCGGAAAATCTTCTTTTCAGAAGGCTTTCCGGAGTTTGTATATTTAAGTTTACTGACGGGGTGACTTTCATTATCTTTTAAAGCAAGTCTGCTTCGAGCAGCAGTTCTTCCATTTCAACCTGTACGTTCATGGCTTCGTTGCGGGCTTTTTCGGCAAAGTCTTCGCCGTTTGACGCATAAATAATCTGGCGCGACGAATTCACCAATAAACCGCACATGTCGTTCATACCGTATTTCGCTACTTCCTGAAGGCTACCGCCTTGTGCACCAACGCCGGGAACCAGCAGAAAATGATTGGGAACCAGTTCGCGAATCTCTTCCAGTTTTTCAGCTTTGGTAGCACCAACCACATACATCATGTTGTCGGTTGTTCCCCATGTTTGCGAGGTTTTTAGAACCGTTTCATAAAGCTGTTCTCCGGTTTCTTCATTCTTAAGATACTGAAAATCGGCTGCTCCCTTGTTCGATGTCAGTGCTAAAAGAATCACCCAACGGTCAAGATAAGTCATAAACGGTTTGACTGAATCTTCACCCATATAAGGGGCAACGGTCACCGCATCAAAATCCATGTGGTCAAAAAATGCACGGGCATACAAGTTTGAAGTATTGCCAATATCGCCGCGTTTGGCATCGGCAATAATGAATTGTTCCGGATATTTCTCACGGATATATTTCACCGTTTTTTCAAGACTGATCCAGCCGGCAACTCCCTGACTTTCGTAAAAGGCAAGGTTGGGTTTATAAGCTACACACAAATCATGCGTGGCATCAATAATCTCTTTGTTGAAAGCAAAAACAGGGTCGCTGGTGTCGCTCAGAAAACGTGGAATTTTCAGAATGTCTGTATCCAGTCCAATACACAAAAAGCTGCGCTTCAGTTTGATTTGTTCAAAAAGTTGTTCTTTGTTCATGGGGAGTTGTTATTATATTTCCAGTTTGGATTTATGTTTCTTGTTGCGCGTTTCGTGTTACGAGTTCCAAAACCCGTAACTTGTAACCCGCAACCCGAATCATTAGATCTCCGCTTCCTTCAGCTTTTCAGCGTTTTCTTCTACCTGCAATTTATCGATGATTTCGTCCAGATCGCCGCCAATCACTGCCTGAAGATTGTAGATGGTCAGGTTAATCCGGTGATCGGTGATTCTTCCCTGTGGCCAGTTGTAGGTGCGTATTTTGGCCGAACGGTCACCGGTTGAAACCATTGTTCTTCGTTTCGATGAAATAATGTCAAGGTATTTCTGGTGCTCCTGATTGTAAATTCGTGTACGCAACTCAATCATCGCTTTGGCAAGGTTCTTAATCTGTGATTTCTGATCCTGACAAGTCACCACAATTCCGGTCGGAATATGAGTCAAACGAATAGCCGAATAAGTTGTATTTACCGACTGTCCGCCAGGTCCCGAAGAGCAATAGGTATCTTTCCGGATGTCGCTGTCTTTTAAGTCAATGTCGAATTCTTCAGCTTCAGGCAAAACAGCAACAGTCGCTGCTGAAGTATGAACCCGTCCTGCCGTTTCGGTTTGCGGTACCCGTTGCACACGGTGAACGCCCGATTCATATTTCATGATTCCATATACGCCTTCGCCCGAAATGGTTGCCACAATTTCTTTAAATCCTCCTGAAGTGCCTTCGCTGGTGTTGGTCACTTCCATCCGCCAGCCTTTGCGTTCGCAGAATTTGGTGTACATGCGGAATAAATCACCGGCAAAAATACCGGCTTCGTCGCCACCTGTACCGGCACGAATTTCAAGGATAGCATTTTTACCATCCTCAGGATCGGCCGGAATAAGCAATACTTTGATGTTTTGTTCTTTTTCAGAAATCAGGGCTTCCGAACTTTCAATTTCGTCTCTGGCCATTTCGCGCAGTTCCTCATCGGATTCTTCGGCCAGCATTTGTTTTCCGGATTCGATATTATCAACAATTGCTTTGAATTCTTTGAATGCATTGGTCAGCAACTCCAACCGTTTGTATTCCTGATTTAATTTAATGTATCGTTTCATGTCGCTCATCACCGATGGGTCGGTAATTTGTGAGCCAACTTCTTCGAACCGATATCGGATCGAATCGTATTTTTCGAGTAATGAATAATCTGCCATATGATGAAATGCTTAATTTAAGATAAAAAACAGTAGCGAAAGACGGGTAATCCGGAGAGCCCAAGCTAATATTCGAATTCGCCAAATTGCGATTGGATGGTGAGTTTTTTGCCTTCAAAGGCTTCAACACGCCCAACGATGCGGGCTTCGATGTTGTATTTTTCAGAAATAGCAATGACCTCTTCGGCGAATTCCGGAGCGAGATAAACCTCGAAACGGTGACCCATATTAAAAACCTTGTACATTTCCTGCCAGCTTGTTGCCGATTCTTCCTGAATCATCTGAAAAAGTGGTGGAACATCGAACATATTGTCTTTGATCACGTGAACGTTTTCGACAAAATGAAGCACCTTGGTTTGTGCGCCTCCCGAACAGTGAATCATTCCATGGATATTTTTCCGGAGTGAATCCAATAATTCTTTCACTACCGGGGCATAGGTGCGGGTAGGAGAGAGCACCAGTTTTCCGGCATCCAGACCAACTCTCAAAATTGCATCTGTTAGTTTTTTCGTGCCTGAATACACCAGATCAGCCGGGATATCCGGATTAAAACTTTCAGGATATTTTTGTGCCAGGTAATTGGCAAAAACATCGTGGCGGGCCGAGGTCAAGCCGTTGCTGCCCATTCCGCCGTTGTATTCTTTTTCGTATGTCGCTTGTCCGAAAGAGGCCAGTCCGACGATTACATCGCCTGCCTGAATATTATCAGCCGAAATTATATCTTCGCGTTTCATACGGCAAGTGACGGTTGAATCGACAATGATGGTACGCACCACATCGCCCACATCGGCTGTTTCGCCACCGGTTGGATAAATGTTGACTCCCATTTCACGGAGTTCAGCACACAATTCTTCCGTTCCGTTGATGATGGCTGCAATGACTTCACCCGGAATTTTGTTTTTGTTCCGGCCAATTGTCGACGAAAGCAGAATATTATCCACAGCTCCAACGCATAGCAAATCGTCCAGATTCATGATGATGGCATCCTGAGCAATGCCTTTCCAAACGGAGATGTCACCGGTTTCTTTCCAGTACAGGTAGGCCAGCGACGATTTTGTTCCGGCTCCGTCGGCGTGCATGATGTTGCACCACTCCGCATCGCCACCCAGAATGTCAGGAATGATTTTACAAAATGCTTTGGGGTATAAACCTTTATCTATGTTTTTGATGGCGTTGTGCACGTCTTCTTTCGAAGCCGAAACACCACGAGCCATGTATCTGTTATCTGCTGACATACTAGCTAAAATTTCCGAATCAATTTTTATGGAGCAAAGGTAATATTTTTGGGGAAATAAAAAGGAAGAGGTTTTGCTTAGCTGCGGCTCTGCCCCCTGTTTGTAAAGAGAGGTAAAATCCTGTTCCGGCATGGCATTGATTTCTCAGAATAAATTCCGGCGTTTTATATTTCCGAAATGTTGACCGAAGGCAAGCTCAATATTTTACCTTTGTTGCCCTTATTACGCTAACACAAACTCCTGGTGTTAATTTTTTTCAGACGATGAGCAAAGCAACCCGCTATTTGACAACTGTTGTATCCACAACGTTGGGGATGAGATTATTTTCGATGTCAATCATTATTCCGTTTTTATCTGTTTATGCGTTAAACATTGAAGGAGGTACGCCTGCTCTCATTGGTTATGCCCTCGGTATTTTTGGGTTAACTCAATCCATTCTTCAGGTCCCGTTTGGTATGCTAAGCGATCGAATTGGCTATAAAAGAATGATGATCGCCGGTTTGCTCATGCTTATTGCCGGCTTGCTGACAGCCGCTTATGCGACGAACATTTACGGACTCATTTTTGCCCGCGCCCTGCAGGGAAGCGGTGCCATCGTAACGGTTGGCTATTCATGGATTTCATCGGTCGCCAGCAATGAGGACCGCAATCGCGAACTGACCAGGCTGGGCGCTGTTCTCGGAACGTTCACCATGCTTTCGTACACCCTTGGCCCGTTGCTGCACATTTTCCTGAATGTCAGCCAAATGTTTATTTTTTCTGCGGGGCTGATTTTTTGCTGTCTGATTTGGCTTATGCTTGCCACGAAACAGGTAAATCCTGAAAAGAGAAAACAATTTGCCTCCTCCAAAACTGCAAATAAATCGGTCTTTAACCGGGAAAATATGACTATGGGTTTAATGCTGACTGTAAACAACCTGCTTATGATGGCTTTTTTCTACATGTTGCCACTTTTGCTTAATGGCATTCTTGAAACTAACCAAATGTGGATGATACTCACACCTGCTATTCTGGTTTCTGTTGGTTTATTACCGCTTTTTTCGAAATTGGCTGTCAGCGGAAAAGCATACTTTCTGATTATTTTTCTTTATTTGCTCGAAGGAATTGGGTTTCTGCTACTCCATATTCAAACGTTCGCCGGAATTTGTATCGGTACCATTTTGCTGATGAGTGGCGCTTTTTCGATTTCGACCATTGTACCCATGCTGGCGAATAAAGAGATGGATAATAAGCAACGCGGAACTGGGAATGGAATCATTGTCAGTCTGCAATATTTTGGTTCGTTTCTGGGAGCTGCGGTTACCGGAATTTTCTGGGGCATTTCGCCGGATATCGCTTTTCTATTTACTGCTATTTCTACTGGAGTGGGAATAATACTGGTTCTGACTTTCCCGCGCCGGAAGAAAAGATTGGAAAGTGTGCACCAAAGTTAATTTTCCCATTCACCTACAGTGCTGATTCCTCAACGACCTTTTTGGTGCAGACAAAACAAGTGAATTGTCTGGTTTATCTGTGTCAGTTTTACTGTTGCCTTATTTTCGCAAAACCTTCAACAGCGTGGTATTCTCAATTTCGAGTTCACGGATGCGTTCCTGGGTCGCGGCTTCCATAATGTGTTTAGGCGGATTGTCCACTTCGATCTGGTCGGCCAATGCCCTCAGGAAATTATACCCAAGCAGTTCAGATATCAGTTTTAAACGGTCAAGTTTGATTTGATCAGACGCTAACATTTTGGAGACCGAACTCGGATGCATTCCTATTTTACCGGCTAGTACGGAGCTGCTCCAGCCTTTTTCCTTCAATTTCAGCTTAATGAGCCGGATCGCTTCTTTTTCCAGGTTTGCCATAGGGAGTATTCAGTTGAATCAGATGTTTGCAAATCCAAATTTACAATATTCTTCAGAAATAAAAGTACTTACTGCATTCTATTTTGTGTGATATTCTTGCCTGAAAGTATAGACTGCGTATTTACAGGTATATTTAACTTACCTGAAAGTGAGGACTGCGTAGCTGAGGTGTCGAATACTTGCCCTGAAGTATGGGCTGCGTATTTACAAGTGTGGTTTGCTTGCCTGGATGTGTGGGCTGCTTACCTGAGGTGTCAAATACTTATCTTGAAGTATGGGCTGCATAGTAATGTGTAGTTTATGCGTGTTTCATACATGGCTGACAGGTTTGATGCATGGAACCCAAATTCTCACAAAACTCAGCTCTGAAATAGAAATTAAACAGTCTTTCTGTATCCTGAGTTTTCAGGATGTCAGATCATCTCGGATGTTTTCAGGATATAATCTATTGATGGAACGACTTATTTTGTGTGAAATTTAACTCAGCATTTTTCTCCAAAGTGTAGCGAGTGTGCCACGTATTCCGTTGTTGGTTAGTGGAGTCTTAATCAGTGAGTCTTTAAAATCTTTCCCGAAACGTTTCGATGCATACAGTTTTGTTCCATCGGTTAACGTTACAAGCAATTCGCGGTGGTTGTAACGGTGAATAAAATCGCGGTTGACAAGCAAGCTGTTGCTGATTGGCTGAAACTGATAGTCGATCATGAGCATTTCCTTGTAATAGCCCAGGTTTCGGGTGGTGGTAAGTTTTTCGCCGTTACTTAAAAAAACATATGCAACAACACCGTCGGCCATCAGATATTTGATTTCATTGATTCCGACAAATTCGATTAGTCCATTGTAAAGGTGCAGTGCAATTTTATTGGTTTTGTACTGGGAGGTGGAATCCACCCTGTCGAGCAGTAATTTGATTTGCCGGTTAAAACAATTTGACTGCAGTTTTTCGATAGCCTTGTTTACGGCAATAATCAGTTCGGTATCGTCGAGTGGTTTATATAAAAAATCGAGCGCTGAATATTTTATTGCCCGGAGGGTGTATTCTTTAGCGCTCTCTCCGGTGATAAAGATGATTTCAAAATCGACTTTTGATTCTGTCGATAGCCGTTTCAGCAAATCGAATCCGGTGCCTTTGGGAAGTTGGATATCGAGAAAAAGGATGTTGTAATTTTTGGACGAAATTAACCGGTATGCTTCATCGAGGTCGAAAGCCTGATCAGGCTGTTCGAGTGACGGGCAAAGTTTTTCGATTCGTTGCCTGATATAGTTGGATGTATCATGTACATCTTCGACTATAAGTGATTGATATTTTTCGCTCATGATGAACTATAAATTAAATGATATGGAAACAATCGTTCCTCCTTCCGGAGGATCCTCGAAATGAATAGCAATGTTATATCCGATTTGATTCAGGATTTCAATGCGGCTATAAATCAACTCAATACCCCTTGAATGGTATGCTTTGATAGAGTTTTTCTGTATTTCAGAAGAACGTTTTCTGCCGATGCCATCGTCAGAAATTGTGCATACGAGATCTTCCATGTTTCCTGAAAACAGGATGCTTAGTTTCCCCGAACCTTCTTTAGGTATCAAGCCATGTTTTATCGCGTTTTCAACAAACGGCTGAATAATCATGGGCGGAAACGTTTTGTTTAATAGATTTTCGGAAATCAGGCTGATGTCAAAATTAATTTTCCCTTGTTCATATTTAACTTGTTCAAGCTCGATGTACATCCGAAGCAAATCTATTTCTTCCTTCAGGCTTATTTCATTGCTGGTTTTCTGTTCAGAAAGTATTTTGATTGATTTAATTGACGATTCCATATATGCACGGATCAGCCGTGAAAACTTAATGAGGTAAGCATTGGCTTTTTCTTTTTCGTGTTGTCCGATCAGATTTTGAACCGAGGAAAGTATATTGAAAATAAAATGCGGATTTAACTGAGCTTGTAAAGTGGCTACTTCGAGATATTTTATCTTTCGTTCACGGTCGAGCACTTTAATCCGATAGAGGTAACGCGACCGGGCATAGTAGCCCACGATCAAACTCAGGAATAGCCAGAGGATCATCGCATACCGATAAAAAAATGGCTCTTTGTAAAATGGCAGGCTGACTGAGAATCCGATGCTGCTTTCACGAACCGGGCCATCGCTCAGTGTTCCGCCAGGCAATGCCTTTACCCTGAACCTGTATTTTCCTGAAGGCAGGTTGCTGTAATAGGCATTCTTCTGGTTGTCCCAGGGCGACCAGTCGTTGTCGAAGTTTTCGAGTTTGTAGCTGTACCGTGTTGTAGTGGGTAAGCCGAAGCCAACAGTTTCGAATTCAAAATGAGCCTCATCCAAGCCCCTTTCGATACTGATGATTTTATCCTGAAAAATATCGTCCATCAGTATGCCTGCTCCATTTATTCTGGAAATTACAACCGCGCTGAATTCAGATTCAAATTTGATTTTCCGAAGATCAAGCACCGATATATACGTTGTCGAAGGAATGTACACCAGATCTCCTTCCTGCAGGAATCCATTCTGGGCAACCTCTTCGCCAATAAACCCATTTCTGAAATTCAGCAGTTTCATCTCGGTTTCTCCTGAGGCAAAGAATTTTTGTGTATTCAGGATGTAAACTTCCCGGGTTGTTCCAATCAGCAGCAAGCTATCGTTTGGCGTTAAGAGTGCTGTAATCATATTACCGATTTTTTCGTCAGCGACTTTCAGAACCCGGTTCGTTTTTTCCTGAAGCAGCCACAATCCCGATCGCCCACCCATCCAGATATTATCTTGCTGATCGCGGGTCATGGCCACAATTCCGCCAGTTGGATAATTCGGGTATTTTTCCTGAAGAGATTTCAGTTGACTGGTTTTCCTGTCGAAAAACGCCAGACTCTTCCCGCTTCCGATCCAGATATTCTGCTGCCTGTCAAAAGCCATTGAAACCGGATGAGATTTCACAATTTCGCCGGCTGTGTTGGTGAAGTTTTCAATATTTCCCCGTGTATCGACAAATGCTATTCCATGTTCCTGACCGATTACAATGCGGTTGGTCAGCGAATCGAATTTCGAAATAAGCGAGATGCCGGTATCGAATTTTTTGGTATGGTGATAATCGTATTTTACCAGGCCGTAGTGTGTTGGAAAATACAGATTGCCGGATTTGTCTTTTGAAGAGCCGTAATAGTAATTGATCTCCTTTGTGCCGTGCTGATCCAGAGTAATAAGTTCGGTTCGTTGCTGCTTTTCGAAATCTAGCCGGAATAAGCCTTGTTTATAAGCTCCACCATAGAAAAAACCGTCATTGCCTTTGATGAGGGTCCAGAAATCGTTCAGGAATAAACGAGGAAACACGGCTAATGGCCCTGCCGAAATCTGGTAAAGTCCATTGTCGGAGCCGGCCCATAAATTACCATCACGGTCATGGATTACCGGATATGGAGCTTTTATTTCAGGCAGCTTTACTTCCCTGGCTGATAGCGAAGCACTGTCAAGTTCGAAAACTGAATACATGTGGTTGAGCAGATGTGTTTTGCAGGGCAGATGATAAACATCAACATGCTGAACCTGATCGTTATGAATGATATACCGAAACAGTTTTTTGTTTTGGACGACCGACGAAATCAAGATTGTATCATGATCTTTCATGTAACGAATTGCCCCAAGACCAGGGGAATTCAGGATCCAGACTTCATTCGGAGTTGATGTTCCGGATTCGTACTTTACTTCCAGATTACTTCCAATTGAATAGATGTCTTTCCCTGTTTTTGAATTAAAAAAAGGTTTTCCTGTCTTGATCTCGAAAGCAAGAGAACGAATGCCTTCTTCAGGCAGATCTTTTTCGGACTGAAATGTTTTTACAATGGAGTCATTCTGATAATAAAAAATATTATCGCTGTTCCACAGGCAAAAATCTGATTGTCCAACCGCGATTTGAAGACTGCCGTCAGCGGGTATGATCTGTTTCATTTGCCGGCCGTCGAATTTGTAAAATGCGTTGGCGGTTGTAATAAATACATTTCCGCAGAAGTCGGAGTTCAGTGTGAGGATTTCTTCATTCAGTAAAAAATGTTCGAAATTTTCTCCATTAAATTTTGCCAGTCCCGATTTGGTTCCAATCCATAAAAAACCTTGAATGTCCTGATGCAGAACCCGTACCTGAATCTGAGGTAATCCGTTATGCGTGGTGTAATTGATAATCGGACGCTGTTGTGAAAACAACGGACCAGTCAGACACACAAACAAACAGATCAGCCAGGTTTTTCTCATTTCAGACTTGTGCTTAATAATTGATACAAGATAAATATTCTGAGCCAATATCATGCTGAAAAAGAAACAAGTGGGCATTTATGCAAACAAATGGGCGATGTAATCAGGATCAGCAGTAGAGATCCGAGGGGAACATTCCCACTTATTACCTTATTCTCCCGGTTATTGCTTTTTATGAATGGTTGATAGCCAGATAATCTACTTTGCAGTTGAATCGGATGATGCGAAGAGTCGCATGACAGCGGATTCGATGCCTGGTTTTCCTGATCAGAAGAATACTCCCAAAAGTAATCCTTAATTGCAAACTGTTTTGTGCAGGAATCCCATGAAATAACATTAACAGATATTGAATTTAGAATCAAAAAAAAACCTTTAATCCTAGATGTCATGAAAAAATTATTCCTTATTCCATTTTTGTTTGTTGCTCTGATAAGCTTTTCACAACCACGTTTTGTTGTGCAGAATGTAACTTCAGCCGTATTTCCAAACATTAACGATGCAATTACAGCTGCCAGTGCAGGCGATACACTTTATTTGCCGGGAGGCGGCCTGACCATTTCGGTGGCGACCATTTCGAAAACATTACACTGGATCGGAGTTGGCCATTATCCTGATTCGACTCTTGCCACCGGACAAACCCGCATAACTAGCGCATTAACATTTACCGGAGCTTGCGATAACAGTTCGTTTGAGGGGATCGAGTTTGTTTCTAACCTTTATTTTGGAGATGCAACGGATGATGCAATAGATATTACAATCAGGAGATGTCGCGTTCGCGGGAATCTTCGTTTACGTGCTATTTCAACTGACACAACAAATATTAATGCACTTATATCTGAAAGTGTACTTTCGTCACTTTCAGGGAATAATGCTTCAAACTGTCTGATTGAAAAGTGTATTATTAATCGGCCAATAGATCATTTTTATCAGTCTTTGTTCAGGTTTAATTCAATGAATATTTACGATTATTATGGCCAGGCTTTGAAGTATTGCACAAGTTGTCAGTTCCGGAATAATGTTTTTGTATTTCATTCCGGATTATCAGCTATTGAGAGTTGTGAATTTTCGAATAACCTTTATTCCAGCGCCTTGCCGTTTGATCCAGATGCCAGTACAAATTCGGGAAGTAATAATATTGTCAGTGTAGCATCAGTAGATATTTATACCTCTATTACGGGGAATGCTTACGATTTTTCATACGGGCATGATTACCATCTTAAGACAGGATGTGCTGGTATCGGAGCTGCTGATGATGACACCGATATTGGCATTTACGGTTCGTTGCTGCCATATAAAGCCGGCGCTGTTCCTTTTTATCCGCATGTACGTTCGATTGCTATTGATAATGCAGCAACCAACGGACAACTTGGCGTTAAAATTACGGTAGCTGCTCAGGAACGCTAATCTCCGGATCGGATTCCCTGACCTCGATGAGGTTGGATGAAAAAGTGTGCTTTTTGGATTAAAACCTACACTAAAAATGAAAAAATATATTTGGCTATTATGTGTGCTACTACTTTGGATAGACACACAGGCTCAAACTAAAATAAAAGCATGGGAATATTGGTTTGATGAAAACCATGCAAATGCCAAAACTCAAACTATTGGGCCATCTGAGGAAATTCAAATAAACGAGAATATTGATATCTCCGGATTAAGTGATTATGGATTACATACGCTTCATGTCAGGTTTATCGACGAAAATAATAATTGGAGTTCAGCTACTTCCCGATTTTTTACCTATTTCCCGGGTTCCGGAACACCTGTAATGCAGGAAATAGTCGGGTTCGAATACTGGTTTGACAGCAATAACGATGACGCTGTTTCCACGGTTGTTTCCAATTCATCTTATTTCAGTTTGGATCAATCACTGAATGTCTCGGGTCTGGAATTTGGACTTCACACAGTTCACTTTCGGTTTAAAGATAAAAATGGAGTCTGGAGTCCTGTCGCTTCCCGGTTCTTTACCTATTTCTTAGGTTCAGGAACACCTGTAATTCAGGAAATAGTCGGGTTCGAATACTGGTTTGACAGTACGAGCGATGAAGCTGTTTCCACGGCTGTTTCAAATTCTGCTGATTTCAGTTTGGATCAATCACTGAATGTTTCCAGTCTGGAATTTGGACTTCACACGGTTCACTTTCGGTTTAAAGACAAAAAAGGAGTCTGGAGTCCTGTCGCTTCCCGGTTCTTTACCTATTTCTTAGGTTCAGGAACACCTGTAGTACAAAAAATTAATCAATTTGAATACTGGTTTGACGATCAAATTGACGAATCCGTATCGACTGATGTGGCTGAAACAGAGAATTTAAACATAAGTGATGTGCTGGATGTCGCTGCTTTAAATTACGGACTTCATACGATTCATTACAGGTTCAGGAATGACAAAGGAAGTTGGAGTTCTGTTGCATCAAGGTTCTTTTCATTTTTCCCTAACTCGGGTTCCCCCGAACTGAAAAAGTTAACTCAGATCGAATATTGGATTGATACCAAATTTGAGAATGCAACTACCGAAGACATATCAGCCACAGGCTTTCTGAATCTGGAAAAAATGATTGATGTCTCCGCGTTAAATTCAGGATTACATACGTTTCATTTTCGGGTGAAAGATTCAAAGAATGAGTGGAGCCCGGTAATTTCAAGATTCTTTTCGAATTTTGATGATTCTAAAACCTATGCTGATAACCAGGTCATTACTTTTCGGCATTGGGTCGACAGTGATCTGAATTCCCTTCAGTCAGAAGTTGTTTCAGGAACATCAGGAGTTTATATTTTGGATAAGGTTGTTGATACTGGTCAACTTGTGTCAGGACAGCATTTTATGAATGTGCAGTTTCAGGATAAGGCTGGAAAATGGAGTTCGGCTTCCGGAGCAGCTTTCGAAGTAGAACCAACACCCACGGCTGTTTTGTCAGCTTCGGTGTTGGTGACTTGTCCTGCCGAAGGTGTTCTTTTTACCTCTGAAATAACTGATGTTGATGAGATTTCGTGGAACTTTGGTGATGGTGAATCTTCAGTTGAATTTAATCCGACGCATGCTTATGCCAATCCGGGCGAATATTCAGTTTCGGCAACTGTCTCTTATACCGCAAGTGGAAAGTCCAACTCGTTTGATTTGGAAGGAAATATTGTCGTAAAGCAAACGTATCAGGAAACCGATGAAGTAACCATTTGTTCTTCCGAATTACCATTTTTGTTTGGAACACAGTCGTTAACAACTGCTGGTGAATACACTGAGGTTTTCAGTTCAGAATTTGGATGCGACAGTACTGTCACGCTTACTTTGAATGTAAATCCCTCATACCATGTTTTGTATTCGGCCAGTCAGCAGAACCAGGAATACCAGATCAACGACGATTTCGAGTCGGATACTCCCGGAGCCTTGCCTGCCGGATGGCTGAAAATGTATAATGGAACCGGAGATGCGAATCAGAAAGTTGTGAATACAATTGCTCATGGAGGGATTAATTCATTTCAGCTTGAAGGTCAGAGCAGTTGGTCTTCGGAATACTACCAAACGATTACAGGCAGTCCGGAGAGATTAATTGTTGAATCATGGATAAATGTTGAAAAGACCTTAAGTGGAATGACCGGAGGTATCGGCTTGGGCGATAAAGCCATAGGCTCATGGGGGACACGAACTTCCAGACTTGAGTTTTTTGGCGGAAGAATTCGCGCGACCTATACCGGAGGTGCTTTGTATGACATTCAGTCCTATAATCCGGGTGAATGGTACCACATTAAAATGGAACATGATCTGGTACTGAAAGTCTATTCCGTCTACATCAATGGGGTAAAGGTTAATGGAACCTCTGGCACAACAACGTCCGATATATTTCCTATGCACCCAACAGTCAATTCTAAAGAAGTCATGCTCCTTGCGGGAAATGGCGGTACTGTGAAGTTGTTTTTCGATGAGGTGAAGATGTATGAATCTTCTGATGTTGAAATCTGTTCCAGTGAACTGCCATTTATTTTTGGAACACAATCAATAACCGAGTCAGGCAAATACATTGAAACCTTCAGTACGGTTGCCGGTTGCGACAGCACTGTTGTACTTAACCTCAACGTGAAGCCGTCGTACAACGAAACTGTAGAAAAGACGGTTTTTTCAGATGATTTGCCATATCTTTTTGGTACACAATCACTCAGTCTGGCCGGTGAGTACACCGAAATATTCAGTTCTGTTTTGGGTTGCGACAGCACTGTTGTACTTACTTTGTCTGTTGAGATTTCACTTGAATCCGGTGATCTTGAATCCGCAATCCGGGAGATTATTTTTTACCCGAACCCAACCAATGGGTTGTTACAGATCAAGGTTCCAAAAGAATTGAGCGACCGGTTTAAACTTGCGGTATATAGTAATTCCGGTAGCGAAGTCCTTCGGAAAGAATTTGAAATGACCGAATTCTGCACACTGGATTTGTCAGGATTTGCAAACGGATCATATCATATCCGGATTTATTCCGAAAAAGTAGAATTCAGGAAGAAAATAATTTTGAGAAAATAATGCAGAAAGTGAGTATGAGAACGCTAGTGTCGCGTCAACAAACCATTGTCGCAGCGTCATGCTGAACTTGTTTCAGCATCCCTTCATTAATGAGACCCTGAAACAAGTTCAGGGTGACTGGATTTAGACAGTTTTATGTTGACACCACACTAGCGTTTTTATAATCTTCACCCCCGATTTAGCCAATTAACACCTTTGTGAGGCTGTCTCATTCTTTGAGATGGCCTCTTTTGGTAAATTATTTATCGTCAGGAAGAATCATCCGGGGAATTACCATCGGCTGCTTTCATTTGGGAATTAGGGATTCATCGGATTTCAGCGTAAATGGAACGTAATAAAAGGATCAAACTAAGAATTTGATGAATTGCAGTTCGGGTTAGACTTTTCCCTTTTTCTGACATCTGGATCAAACTACTCCTGAAAATTGTTGCTTAGCACCCTGAATTCTGTTCGGCGATTCAGAGCTTTCGCAATTTCCTGTTGTTCCGGAGTCAGTTTCAGGATAAACTCTTCGGTCAGTTCGTCGTTTCGTTTCAGGAAGTCGTATTGTTTGGCAATCATACGGGTTACTATCTTTGGCCAGGTTTCGCCATAACCTTTGGCTACGAGGCGTGTTGAGCTGATCCCTTTTGATATCAGGTAATCGACAACGGATTGTGCCCTTTTTTGAGAAAGTTCGGAGTTGAACTGGTCGCTGCCTACAAAGTCAGTATGAGCCATCAGTTCGATGGTAATCGTTGGATTCACTGTTAATAACTGAACCACGGTGTCGAGTGCAGCCTTTGATTCTTCGGTAATTTCATAACTTCCGAAGGCATAATTGATGTTGTTTACCTTGATGGGCTCATCGGTAGGCGACAGTTTAAACTGAAACTTAAATTCTTTGCTGTCTTCCAGTCCGATGGTTGAGGTTCGTGCTTTGTCGTTCAGGAAGCCATCTTTAAATGCAGCAAACACATACTCCGTTTCTGGTTTTAACTTGTACTGGAAACGTCCTCCATCGGCCCGCATCTTCAGATTGGTGCCGTCGGTTCCGATAATCCGGATCATGGCTCCATCAATTTTCTGATTGGTTGCTTTGTTTAAAATTTCGCCGGAAGCATTGAAAATTTTGGGAGGAAGATAGAATGAATAAATATCGTCGCTTCGGGAACCTTTTCGGTTGGATGAAAACAAGCCTTTTTCAACTTCTCCTTTGATGAATGCAATTCCCAAATCGTCACCGGGTGAGTTGATGGGAGCTTTCATGTTTTCGACCTGCCATTTTCCTTTTTCATCTTTTACCGCTTTGAAAATATCCAGTCCGCCAATTCCGGGGAGGTAGTTGGATGAAAAATACAATTCGCCATTTTCGCGGATAAACGGGAACATTTCGTCGCCCGGAGTATTAATTTCAGGCCCAAGATTTACCGGGTTGTCGAAACTTCCGCCATTGCCGGTTGCCATCCATATATCTTTTCCCCCGAAGCCACCCATTCGGTCAGAAACAAAATAAAGATTGGTACCGTCGGCACTCAGTGAAGGATGTGCCGCTGACAGGCTGTCGCCAACCAGTTCGATCAGTTGAGGTTCCGACCATTCGCCTCTCGATCGGTTGGCCGCGAATAATTCGGCACCCAGATCTTTCGATTTGTCAAAACGGCAACGGGTGAAAATCATCAGGTCGCCTCTTTCCGAAAGTGTTGCTGCTCCTTCGTCGCTGGTGGTATTGATCAGTTCATTTTCTTCAAGCAATTCTGGTGTTTCCCATTTCTGTTTCTGTATCTGGAATTTGCTGGTGAATAAATCACCCATACGGGTACCCGTGATGTTGCTTTTATGTTTTCCTCCTGTTGCCGTTTCGCGGGTCGATGTTAGAATGATTTCATTGTCACGGCCGGCAACAAAAACCGGACAATAATCATTGTCTTTTGAATTCAGCTCCCTGACTATATTGACAATATACCGGTTTGGTTGATCAAGCCACTCCCTGACCACTTTGCTGGCTTCCAAACCATTTTCAGCAAACTGATCACCGGGTTTTACGCTCAGATAGGTTTGATACCAGATTATTGCATCTTCGTATTTTTGTACTGCCCTTAAACAATCGGCATAATGAAGCATGCACTTAGGTTCTGAATAATTTCGTTTGATCGCATTTTTATACCAAATCGAGGCCTTGGCAAACTCACTTAAATCAAAATACGATTCTGCAATCCGGAAAGCCATTTCAGCTTTCTCCTGACCGACTTTCTGGCTTCGATAGGCTTTTCTGTATTTTTCAATGGCATTATAATGTTCTCCGATTTCGTATGATTTGCCGGCTGAGATCATGCTTTTGCGGGCAGAACATGAGCCAAACAAAATGACCAGAAGGATGAGAACTATTTTGGGCAAAACCGGATTTTTCATTTGATATTAAACGTTTCGTGGTAAAAGTAACCATTTTAAATCCATTCTTAAAAAAAACGGAAAACCTTTATTTAAAGTATATTGGTGACTGTAATTTATTTAGAATCGGAATCTGGTTCGGTCTGCAGAACTTTAAATTCGGTTCTACGGTTCAATCCACGGACAATTTCCCTGAGGTTTTCATTTTCAAGCTTTTCAATTGTTGCAGTATTCAAGAGTTCCCCATTACGAAGGAACTCATATTGCCTGACCAGTTTTGGGCTGGGTCTCAAGGGCATGGATTCTCCGAAGCCTTTGGTTTTTATGTTTTTATCCGGAATCCCTTTTCCATTCAGATACTGTTTGACTGATACCGCCCGTTTTTCAGAAAGTTCCATGTTAAACAGATCATCTCCCAAATCGTCGGTATGTGATGAGATTTCGATTATTGCCTGCGGATTTAATTTCAACAAATCGACCAATTTGTCGAGCGAAGACTTCGCCTGAGGAAGCAGTTCCCACTTTTCGGATTCGTAATTGATGTTGTCGATTCGGATGGATTTATTGGTCGGGACCGATTGAATATTAACTTCAAATTCTTTGGCCTGACGAAGCCCGCGCGTTGATAGTTTTGCCTGTGAATTGAGGTATCCATTGGCGAAAATCACGATGGCATAATCACTTTCAGGATTTAAACTGGCCTGAAACCGGCCATTTACTGATCTGATTTTCTGAGAACTGCCATCAGAACCAACGATACGGATGTTGACATCCGGAAGTATGGAATCGGTTTCGCTGTCGTGGACTTTCCCGAAGCATTGAAACAGAGAAGGGGGAAGATAAAATGAATAAATATCCATGCCCCGGCTGCCTTTTCGGTTTGAGCTGAAAAATCCTTTGTCACGGTTGTTATCAAACTGAATGGATAAATCGTCTCCAGGCGAGTTTACTGGTGGGGGAAGTTGTTCGATTTGCCATTTTTCGCTGTTTTTCTGTGCCTGAAAAATGTCATATCCGCCAAATCCGGGATGAAAATCGGAAGAAAAATAGAAGTATCCATTGGGCTTTTCAAAGGGATAAATTTCGTTTCCTGAGGTATTGATTTCATTGCCCGCATTTTGAGGTTCTGAGAAGTGTCCTGGTTCTTTCATCTCCGATTTCCAGATGTCCATCTCACCCATTCCTCCCAGCCGGTTGGAGGCAAACCAGAGTGTCTTTCCATCTTCAGTAATCATTGGACTTGAATAATCAGCGCCATCAGCTGTGAATGGAACTGGCGTTGGACTGGTCCATTGACCGTCTTTTTTCAGGAGAAAAAAAAGCTTGCTGACAGCAGGTTTTAATGCTTGTTGGACTGATTTGGAAAAAATGATGACTTGCGAAGTTTGATCAATGTTCAGAGATCTTTCCTCGTCGGCAGAATTCACGGAATGTGGTTCTTTCAACAGCGTTGGAATGGACCATTTTTTATGGATACTATCGAAGTCCGAGGTGAAAATCCCGCCATATTTTTGGCCGGTTTCAGGGTTGATCTTTTTCTCCGGAATAGTTTCGCGGGAAGATCGCAAACAGATTGACTGATTCGGTTGCGGTGAAATTTGCACAACCAAATCGTTGGCAAAGGAATTGACTGACCTCATGTTTTCAATTTGATACAATTCAGGAATGTCTTTCCATTCCTGAATAAGGCGGATGGATTCCAAGCCGTTGGAAGCCCATTTGTTTTTCGGGTCTTTTTTTAGTTCCGATTCGTATATGGATTTGGCATCATCCGTTTTTTCGGCTGCACGTAAAGCGTCGGCGTACAACAATTCCACCAGTGAGTCTTTATAACCAGTCCTGATCGCGTTCTTATACCAGATAGCTGCCTTGGAGTACTCGCCCAGCCGGCGGTAGCTTTCGGCCAGTTTAAAGTAAATCGGTGGTTTTTGCAATCTGTCTTTAATTTTTCGGTTAACCAAACGGTATTTTTCAGAAGCCGCGAAATATTCTTTTCTCGAAAAAGAATTATTGGCTTCTGAAATCTTTTTATTTACCGAACAGGCCGAACCTAAAAGTGCGACTGCAATCAATATCAGGATTTTAATTCTCATTTGTCTCATTTTCTAATGCCGAAATTACTATTTTCGGTGTAACCATGCGGGGTAGGTCTGAAAAAATCGACAAATTGATTGGAACAGAATCTTTGGAGTCTTTCTTTGGAAACAAAAAAAAGGCTTCCGATTTTCACCGGAAGCCTTTCTGAATAATGTTGTGTATTGAAATACTATTTTACGAAAAGTAATTCTCTGTATTTTGGCAGAGGCCACAGTTCGTTGTCAACAGTCAGTTCGAGTTTGTCAATGTGATAACGGATATCATCCAGATAAGGTTTTACACTGCCTTCGTAAGCATATGCTTTTTCTTTTTCTGATTCAACCATATTAGCCATTTTGCGTGCTTCAGTCATTTCTTTGACTTTGATTTTAATGGCTGAAATATGTCCCCCAATTTCCCTGATCAGTTCAAGCCGTCCTTCCGCAAGAGAGGTATATTCTTCTTCGCTGAAAACAAGTTTCAGATTCTTAACATTTTCAAGCAAAGTTGTCTGATACTCGATACAAGTAGGAACAATGTGATTGATTGCCAAGTCGCCTAAAACACGGGATTCGATCTGAATTTTCTTGGTGTATTTTTCAAGTTCAACTTCGATGCGGCCTTCGATTTCTCTTGGACTTAATACACCTGCTTTTCCGTACATCTCGATTACACGTTTGTCGTGCATTGCTTCCAGGGCTCCAGGAACACTGGTTACATTGGATAAGCCGCGGCGTGCTGCTTCTTCTTTCCATTCTTCGCTGTAACCATTGCCGTCGAATCGGATATCTTTTGACTCGATGATCAGTTTTTTGAGAATCTGGAAAATTGCTTCGTCTTTTTTAATTCCTGATTCAACCAAAGCATCGACTTCAATTTTGAATTTAGTCAGCTGATCGGCAATTGCAGTATTTAATGCGATCATTGCTGAAGCACAGTTTGCAGAAGAACCTACGGCACGGAATTCAAAACGGTTTCCGGTAAATGCAAACGGAGAAGTACGGTTACGGTCGGTGTTGTCAAGAATGATTTCAGGAATACGGCCAATATTTAATTTAAGGGCAGTTTTTTCATCCGGAGTCATTTTGCGGTCAACAACTGCAACTTCCATCAGGTCTAACATTTTGCTGATCTCAGTTCCGAGGAAAGCAGAAATGATCGCTGGAGGAGCTTCATTTGCACCTAAACGGTGTGCGTTAGGAGCATTCATGATGCTGGCAAGCAACAAATCCTGATTGACATACAATGCTTTCAGGGTGTTGATTACAAATGTGAGGAACTGTAAGTTTGATTTTGGATTTTTTCCCGGAGAAAACAGGTTCACGCCGGTATCGGTAGACAGTGACCAGTTGTTGTGTTTTCCTGATCCGTTAATTCCGGCAAATGGTTTTTCATGGAAAAGGATCATGAAGTTATGCCGGCGGGAAATTTTCTTCATCAAGTCCATGATCATCTGATTGTGATCGTTGGCCAGGTTCAATTCTTCGTAAATTGGGGCAAGTTCAAACTGGTTTGGAGCTACCTCGTTGTGACGGGTCTTTACCGGAATTCCCAATTTATATGCTTCATTTTCCAGATCTTCCATGAAACGAAAAACACGTGTTGGAATTGAACTGAAATAATGGTCATCCAACTGCTGGTCTTTTGAAGCAGAGTGTCCCATCAGCGTACGTCCGGTTAAAATCAGGTCAGGACGAGCCATGAATAATGCTTCATCAACCAGGAAGTATTCCTGTTCCCATCCGAGGTTCGCGTTTACTTTGGTTACATTTTTATCGAACATCTGGCAAACATCGGTTGCAGCTTTGTCGACGGCAGCAATTGCTCTTAATAAAGGTGTTTTATAATCGAGTGCTTCGCCTGTATACGAAATGAAAATGGTAGGAATACATAAGGTGTTGTCTACAATGAAAGCAGGAGAAGAAGGATCCCATGCGGTATAGCCGCGGGCTTCAAAAGTTTGGCGGATGCCACCACTTGGAAAAGAAGAAGCATCAGGTTCCTGCTGAGACAACATTGATCCGGACAAAAATTCAACTACTGATCCGCTTTCTCCATGAACCACAAATGCATCATGTTTTTCGGCAGTACCGTCAGTTAATGGGTGAAACCAGTGAGTAATATGGGTTGCTCCGTTTTCCAGCGCCCATGATTTCATTCCCTGTGCAACCTGATCGGCCATTCTGCGGTCGATAACAGTACCATGGTCAATAGCATCAGCCACCGATTTGTAGGCTTCCTTTGAAAGGTATTTTTTCATCTTCGGACGATCAAATACACACATGCCGTAAAAATCAGAAACCAGATTTTCTTCACGTTTAACATCAACAGGTTTCCGTTTTAAAACCTCTTCAAGTGCTCTAAATCTAAATTGTGCCATAACTTAAAATTTTAATGGTTTATATATTGTCTGTTGTCTCACCTTACGTGTGATAATCACATAACAAAAATATACAAATAATGAAAGGAAGGCATGAAATAACAGGTAAAAGCAAAAATATTTACAATTATTTCAGAAAAACCATTAAAAATGTCAGGTTGTTACTTAAATCAGGCATTTATTTGAACCGTACAGCGAAAATTGAAATTACAAAAAATCGATTACTAAGTTTTACTAACTGTATTTTGTGTGTTTTTTTCTTTCATCGGTAAGTTTATACAATCAGGAATTTCATGAACTGTTTGGACGGAATTTTCGAATTGAGAGACAGACTTATCCGTATAAAAAAACATCCTTCTCTTTACTGAATAAGGAGAAGGATGTTTGATGCAGGGAAATCAGAAGATTATTTTTTTTTCTTCTTCTTTTTGGGTTTTACGAATTGTGCATCCTCAATTAATAAGGATTTCCAGTCATTCGGATTATCTATAGATAAATCGATGGTTGTTGTATATTCTTCCTTGTCGATGATTAATTCATTAATTTTTTGCCCAAGAAAGGTTTCTATTTCCTCCAGAATCGGTTTCTCTTCCAGACTGCAGAACGAAACGGCCAATCCTTTCCTTATTCCCCGTCCGGTACGTCCGACACGGTGAACGTAGTTCTCAGCCACATCAGGCAAATCGTAATTAATGACATAGTCAACATCGGGGATGTCAATTCCCCGGGCACTAACGTCGGTTGCAATCAGAACTTTTACTTCTCCTGATTTGAACAGGTTCATAACATCCAGACGGTCTTTCTGTTCTTTGTCTCCATGTATCGTAACGCTTTTGATCCCGACCCTTTCCATTGCTTTAAATACCCGTTCAGCCCGAACTTTGGTGCGGATAAAAACAAGTATTTTCGAATCAGGGTTTTCTTTGATCATGCGTTCCAGAAAAAAACGCTTGTCATCCATATCGATCAATGCAACTGAATGAGTGACATTTTTCGCAACCGGATTTTTAGGAGATATTTCGATCCGGATAGGATTAATTACCAGAGAGTATGCCAGTTCCTTAATTTCCGGATTGATGGTTGCTGAAAAGAAAAGAGTTTGCCGGTTTTTCGGTAAGTGGTGAATTAATTGCCTGATGTCTTTAATAAATCCAAGAGCTAGCATATGATCGGCTTCATCCAGAACAAGGATTTGAATTTTTTCCAAAAGAATGTGTCCCTGGCTAACCAGATCAAACATGCGTCCGGGGGTAGCCACTAAAATATCAACACCACTTTTAAGTTTCGAAATCTGAGGATCCTGATCAACACCGCCAAAAACGCACATCGTTTTTACCCGGGTGTGCTGGCCGATGGTTTGAAAAACTTCGGTGATTTGCAGAGCGAGTTCGCGGGTTGGAACCATTACCAGACAGCTAATGAATTCGCTTCGGCTGCTTTTTTTTTGCTGATTAATAATATCAATCACCGGAATTGCAAAAGCAGCTGTTTTCCCTGTTCCCGTTTGAGCAATGGCCAAAACATCGTCGCCCTTCAATATTGGTGTAATCGCTTTATACTGAATGTCTGTAGGGCGACGAAAGCCAAGATTGGTCAGGTTTTCCTTAATTTCAGGGGATATGCGGTAGTCTTCAAATTTCATCTGGGAATAGTGTTATTAATTATTTGATTCGTTGGATGATCCTTCTATGCGTGAAGCTCCATGTGCAACTATTAATTTTATTCTTTACCTGCCACCAACTTAAATCTAAATTTCAGTGGCTCGTTCGATTCCTAAATCGTATCGATTAGAACAGTACAAAGAAACACATTTTTTGGCTGTTTTTGTTTGGGCTGTTCCAATCAGGTCATTTAGTGCGTTAATGTGGACGTGACAAAACTGGAAATACCAGCAACCGATTGGTAATAGTTGAAATTTAGGAGACAAAAAAAGGGGAAGTCGGTAAAGACTTCCCCTTGTATAGAGTAAAATAAATTCTACTTATTCTCAACAGCTTTACGCGATGAGTAGTTGATATGCAAGGCTGCTGCTTTACGCAGTTCCTGTTTGATATCACCAACGATTTGCATTTTGGTGAACTCATCAACTTTTAATGAAGTAACCATAAATGGGATTTCTGCTTCATCTCTGGCTGCACGTTCAGCAATAATAAAATCAGGAATATCCGAAACTTTAGCAAACTGGTCATTCAACTGAATACGAGGTTCTGTCCCGAATACTTTGATATACTGTTTCTGAGGAGGACCAACATAAATGTAACTTACAAGCGATTTTCTCTCCAGCTTGGTGAGTTCAGTCGCTGTAGGTATCGTTGTCCTTACTTTGAGAGAGACCTGTCTCATGGTTGTTGTAACCATGAAAAAGAAAAGTAGCATGAATACAATATCAGGTAACGATGCAGTTGATACTGCAGGCGTTTCTTTGGCATTACTTTTTCTGAATTTTGACATACTATTTTGTTCCTCCTGTCATTTTAGGTTCAGCTTCCGATATTCTGAGAGGGACGGCATCACCAACTGCTTCTTTTTGTTCTGCATTACAAGTGGCATAAGTTTTACCAAATTGCGCTGAAGCCATTTCGTCTCTTAATTCATTGATAGCAGCAACCAACTCATTCTGAACTTTAATGTACATTCCATATTGTGTTCCCTGGTCGTTCCGGAGAGAAATAATTCCTTTGGTCACAGGGAAATTCCCAATTAATGGAATTTCAGTCATTTTCTTTTCTGGTAAATTTTCGTTGTCGCTTGAATTCAACATGAATTCTTTAGCCTTGTCCCGAAGATTATCAATAGGTATTAATTCACCTTCAACCATCAACCGATTGTTGGCATCCAGCAATACAGTAAACACATTTCGTTCTTTGATGGGTGGCGGATCTTCCTGATCTACAGGCGGCATTGGAGACAGACGACGTTCCAGTCCACTATCAACATCCATGGTTGTTGCAACCAGGAAGAAGATAAGCAGCATGAACGCGATATCGGCCAATGATGCTCCCGGTACCTCTGGTGTTTTTCTCATATTGTTTTTTTTTACTGCGTTTCTTAAAACCAGTGCTATTTAAAAATGCGAGAAATGGAAGACCATATAATCCCGAATACTGCAAGTCCGCTCAAAATGTAAGTTGTAATTAATCCGGCACCAATCCATTTTGAGACATTTGTTGTTAACGTGCCGTCTGCTATAAACTTTTCGACACCAAAGAATTTAGGCATTTCACTATTTGAAAACATATAGGAAATAGCAACTATAGCACCCATGAATAGAATTGAAACGGCGACACTTTTAGCCGCCTTTTTGTCAGTTAAGGTATTGGCAGCTTCCAAAACTAAAGCTGATGCAATGGCAGCTCCGAACAATGTATATGCCCAGTATAGGTTCGTGTTAATCCAGGTGCCCATTTGTGGATCTGAAACATTTTCATTCAGATTGGATAACAGCGAAATTACAAGAAACACAGAAATGCCCAGAATTACCCATAACATTATTGTTGTTATTTTAGCAAATTTCATAGGTCAGTTATTTTTTAGAGTTGTACTTTACTAAGATGTCAATCAATGAGATTGATGCATCTTCCATGCTGTTAACGATACTGTCAATTTTTGATACACAATAGTTATAGAAAACCTGAAGAATCATAGCTACTACAAGACCACCTACAGTTGTGATCAAAGCTACTTTAATACCTCCGGCAACCAGAGTCGGGCTAATGTCACCAGCAACTTCGATGGCATCGAATGCACCGATCATACCGATAACTGTTCCCATGAAACCAAGCATTGGAGCGATAGCGATAAACAGTGCAATCCAGGTCAACCCTTTTTCCAATAAACCAGACTGAACGCCACCGTAAGCAACAACAGTTTTTTCAACGATATCCAATCCTTCTTCCGATCGATCCAATCCCTGATAGAAAATGCTGGCTACAGGACCACGTTCGTTGCGGCAAACTTCTTTTGCTGCTTCAATTCCACCTGTGTTAAGCGCTTCTTCAATTTTTTCAATTAATTTTTTGTTGTTGGTAGTCGCAAGATTCAGGTAAATAACTCTTTCAATTGCAAGTGCAAGACCTAAAATTAAAACTACAAGAATTGAAGTCATGAAACCAGGACCACCTTCTATAAACTTTTGTTTCAATTGACTGTGTAATGATTTTCCTGATTCTGCCTGAGCTGCTGCTTTTTCTTCCATATCAGCAACTACAGCTTTCTGAACTGCTGGTTCAGCTTTTTTCACTTCAGTTGTTGCAGCCGGAGCAGCTTTGTCCTGAGCAACTACATTGTTTGACGCCGTAATGTACAGCATACCGATAACTGCTATTAACGCAAATAGTTTTTTCATCTTGGTTTTAAATTTTAATTAGTAAATCTCCTGATTTTTAAAAAATTATTCTATTTATTTTGTTTATTACCTCTTGATATGTTGATGCCAGATATAATTCTGACAGTGTGATCGTTATAGTATGTGTTAATTTTGATCCAATATTGTTTAGAACTAATTTCGAAATGCGGAGAGAGAGGGATTCGAACCCTCGGTACCCTTTTGAGGTACACACGCTTTCCAGGCGTGCCAGATAAACCGCTCCTGCATCTCTCCAAAATACCTTACTGGCACTGTTTTTACAGGGCTGCAAATTACGAAAAAAAATGTAACACAAAAAAAAACTATTCACTAATTTCCCCAATCAAACTTTTATTCAAATGTAGCTTGATTTCTTCCTGTTCCAAGCCCTGGCCAAGCAGGAACATCAGCTTGGTTATAGCAGCTTCGGTAGTCATATCCTTGCCACTGACGACTCCGGCATTTAACAGTTCCGCACTGGTTTCGTACTGACCCATTTTCACGGCTCCTCCCTGACACTGAGTGATATTCAGAAATATAATTTTACGTTTAATTGCATTTTTTATTTGACTAATCATCCATCTTGAGGTAGGAATATTCCCGGATCCGAAGGATTCAAGAACGACTCCTTTCAGTCCCGGAATGTTTAGTATATTTTCGAAAACCAATCGTCCGATTCCCGGAAATATTTTTAAAATTACTACATTTTCATCGAAATGAGTTCGTATTTTCAGTATTCCTTTGTTGGTCGGCCGGTAAATATTCTCCTGAAAGTATTTTATTTCAACGCCTGCATTGGCCAAAGGAGGGTAATTAATAGATGAGAAGGCACTAAAATCATCAGCATGTCGTTTGGATATGCGATTTCCCCGGAAAAGCTTGGAATTGAAGTAGACACATACTTCAGGGACGATTGCCTGCCCGTTTCTTTGAGCCGCAGCAATCTGTATGGATGTGATCAGGTTTTCCTTTCCGTCGGTACGGAGTATTCCAATCGGAAGCTGCGATCCGGTCAATATGATCGGTTTATCCAGATTTTCGAACATGTAACTTAATGCTGATGCCGTATATGCCATGGTATCGGTTCCATGTAAAATAACAAATCCATCGAATTTATTGTAATTACGCTCGATGGTATAGGCAATTTTTGTCCAGATTTTCGGGGTGATGTTGGACGAATCAATGGGAGGAGTGAAAGTGACTATCTGAAAGTTGTATCCTAAACGGTTGAGGTCTGGAACTTCTTCCATGATATGATCGAATTTTACAGGGACGAGAATACCATTGGCAGTTTTCTGAACCATTCCGATAGTGCCACCGGTATAAATAATGAGAATTGACGGTATGCTTTCCACGTGTAAGTTTTCTTACTTGCTGATAAAAATTAAATCCCAAATAGTTTCCGGGCATTTTCAGTGGTGATTTTTGAAATGTCACCAACTGTCATGTGGTGAAGATCGGCAATTTTTTGCGCAATATATACAAGATAGGAACTTTCATTTCGTTTTCCCCGAAATGGGACTGGGGTCAGATAGGGCGAATCTGTTTCCAGAAGAAGGTGTGAAGGGTCTATCTGGCTAATTACCTGATCCAGTCCGCTCTTTTTAAAGGTGACTATTCCTCCGACTCCAATTTTGAATCCAAGATCAGTTATCAGTTTGGCCTGATCAATGGTTCCTGTAAAACTGTGAAATACTCCCGTCAGATTATCATCTTTTACTTCTTGAATAACCTGATAGACTTCGTCAAACGAATCACGAACATGAATAACTACGGGTAGTTTATATTGCCTGGCCAACTCGAGTTGGAACCGGAAAGCGTGTGTCTGCTCTTCAAGGAATGATTTTTCCCAATACAAATCGATGCCAATTTCTCCGATTCCGTAAAATTTACGTTTTTTAAGCCAGTATTCAACAACCTGCAATTCTTCCTGATAGTCCTGGTTTACCGAGGTTGGATGCAATCCCATGAGAGGAATACAAATATGGGGATAAGTGTCTACCATATCCAAAAGGTTTTTTACCGACGAGCTGTCAATGTTAGGAAGAATAATCTTTCTGACATCGTTTGAATAGGCACGCTGTACAACTTCATCCAGGTCATGAATGAAGTCGGTTGAATAAATATGAGAATGAGTATCAATCAGCATTTTCCACAAAATTTGATCAAAATAAGGCAAAATATAACAACTGAATATGAAGCGAATATTATTTTATCGAAAAATAAGGCGAAACCCAGTCGAATTTATAGTTTTCGGGAAAATGGAAAAAAAACAAAACGTGCCAAAAAGAATGTTCCTCAAATCTATTCCGGAGAAAGATTTGAGGAACATGCCCCGATTGTATCCAAACAGTGGATTACACGATTCCCTGGGCAAGCATGGCATCGGCTACTTTTACGAAACCGCCAACGTTTGCTCCAATCACATAATTTACTTTGTTCCCTTTTGTTCCGTGTTTGACACAGGTATCATGAATGTCTTTCATGATGCGGTGCAAATACATATCCACCTCTTCTTTCGGCCAGTTCATTCGGAGGGAGTTTTGCGACATTTCCAATCCTGAAACTGCCACGCCACCTGCATTAACGGCCTTGCCTGGCGCATAGCTAATTGCCTCGGTCAGGTATTCAGCAGCATCAGCAGTACATCCCATATTTGAAACTTCTGAGAGCAGAAAGCATCCGTTTTTTACCAGCATTCTAGCATCTTCAAGGTGTAACTCATTTTCATAGGCGCATGGCATGGCTATATCAACTGGGCATTCCCATGGTTTTTTGTCCGGAATAAATTCGGCTCCGAATTCGACGGCGTATGGCTGAACCACATCATTGTTTGAAGCACGGAGTTCAAGCAGATAATCCACTTTTTCTCCTTTAATGCCATCGGCATCATAGATGTATCCGTCGGGTCCGGAAATTGTGACAACTTTTCCACCCAACTCGTTTATTTTTGTGATGGCGCCCCAGGCCACATTTCCAAATCCTGAAATGCTGAATGTTTTACCTGCAATTTCCTGCCCCAGGTTAGCGAGCATGTGCTGAACAAAGTAAACTGCACCAAATCCGGTTGCTTCCGGACGAATAACACTTCCGCCCCAGCCAATTCCTTTGCCGGTTAAAACACCTGTAAATTCATTTTTTAATCGTTTGTACTGACCAAAAAGGAACCCGATTTCGCGGCCCCCAACGCCAATATCACCAGCAGGAACATCGGTGTTTGGTCCAATGTGCCGGTAAAGTTCGGACATGAATGATTGGCAGAAATGCATGATTTCGTTGTCTGACTTGCCTTTCGTGCTGAAATCCGATCCTCCTTTACCTCCACCCATTGGCAGGGTTGTTAAACTATTTTTGAATGTTTGCTCGAAGCCTAAAAACTTCAGGACACTCAGGGTAACTGTCGGGTGAAAACGTAATCCTCCTTTGTATGGACCAATGGCTGAATTAAATTCAACACGATATCCGCGGTTTACCTGGACTTCGCCTCGATCGTCAATCCATGGTACCCGAAAAATAATAGTGCGTTCGGGCTCAACAATTCGTTCCAGTATTTTAGCTTTTTGGTATCTGGGGTTTTTCTGATAAACATCCCATATCGATTCGATAACCTCCTGTACAGCCTGATGAAACTCACGTTCGCCTGGCGTACGTGAGTTCAGAGCTTCCAAAAATTCGTTGATGTCTGCTTTCATCTTGTTTTTGAATTTAAAAATGATAGCCAAAGTTATTCTTTTCGGGTGCTGGTTGTCCCGATTTAAAAAAAACAAAGACAAATGGATATCTCAGATTTTAAGTGGGTTGTCGTATCGAAAATGTATGTTTAACAACACTCATTGACTTTCATCAGTATTTCGGGCGTCGATAAATGAAGAATATTCGGAAACTGGGTTTTTTGCTGAAAATCAGCGTGTAAAGTAACAGTTTAGTGAAAAATAAGGATCAATTCAGATAAAAAATCAGTCATTAACTGTCAGAAACTATTTTTTTGACTTAAAGCGGTCTTTATTGTGTTATTTCGATAGTTCATTGTTTTTCCTGAATGGATTTTTTCCCTGATCATTTGTCAAGTTTGTAAATGCGCTCCATTACCTGCCATTTTTGGTCAGCGGTTGCTTCGGCTGAACTTTGCTGAAAACGGGACACATAAGTTTCCCACTCGCTTTGCCTTGGCTTTTTGGCCAGTTCGCTCATCGCTTTGTCGTGATCAAAATCAGCCACGGTATCCATAATCATAAACAAACGGTTTCCAAGGATGTAAATTTCCATGTCGATGATGCCAACTTCTCGCATTCCCTGTGTAATTTCGGGCCAGGCTGCTCCGGGGGCATGCACTTTTTTGTAATCTTCAATCAATTGTGCGTCGTCTTTCAACGACAAGGTTTTGCAGTATCGTTTAGTTTTAGTAGTCATAAATTTAAATGTTAAAGATGAACTTTAAGCGTGCGATATCCATAAATAGCGATAACAACAAAACAGAAAAGTGGCAAAATGAATGAAAAGTTTACTGCCGGTATACTGGCCACAGTGCCCAGATCAATTATGGCACCCTGAAGCGGTGGCATCAAAGCTCCGCCTACAATTGCCATAACCAATCCTGCTGCGCCAAGTGTTGCATCTTCTCCCAGTCCTTCGAGGGCAATCCCGTAAATGGTTGGGAACATGAGCGACATAAATGCCGAAACACCAATAAGGCAATATAAACCGGCCATTCCCTGAATCAGGATAACTCCCAGTGTCAGTATAAATCCGCCAATGGCAAATGCGGTTAAAAGGACTCTTGAATTCATGTATTTCATCAGCATAGTACTAATGAACCTGCTCGACAGGAAAATGGCCATAGCAATGATGTTGTAGTTTTGTGCAGTAGCCTTATTGATTCCTAAATTATCAGCATATTGAATAATGAATGTCCAACACATAATCTGAGCTGCAACATAAAAAACCTGAGCAATTACTCCTTCCCGATATTTTACGTTGGCTATCAGTCGTTTAAAAGTGTCAATTGTTTTGATGGTATGATCTGGTTTTTCTCTTTTGGGCATTTTGAAAAAGTAAATTGTCAGAAACATCAGGATGACGACAAGCCCAAGTATAACATATGGATCGCGGATTATCGACAGATCGTGTGCTCGAATTGCTGCTTTTTCTGTCGCGTTTAAGGTGTTAAAAACCAACTCTCCGGTATTACTTCTGATATCTGACTGAAGGGAGGTAAGTATGAAATTTGAAGCCACGAACATACCCAGCAATGAGCCCATCGGATTAAATGACTGAGCCAGATTCAATCTTCTGGTTGCCGTTTCTTCGGAACCCATCGAAAGAATATAGGGATTGGCCGTAGTTTCCAGAAAAGCAAGTCCAAAAGTTAAAATGTATAAGGATGCCAGGAAGAATTCAAAGATTCCATATTTCGCCGCAGGGTAAAAAAGGAGTGCTCCGGTTGCATACAATGCCAATCCAACAAGAATCCCTTTTTTATAACTGTACCTTTTTACGAATAGTGCTGCAGGGATAGCCATGGTAGCATATCCGCCGTAAAAGGCAAATTGTATCAAGGCTGCTTTTGCATTTGAAATCTCCATGACCGTTTTAAAAGCAGCTACCATTGGATTGGTGATGTCGTTTGCAAAACCCCAAAGAGCAAACAGGCTTGTAATCAGGATGAAAGGAACCAGTAATTCTTTTGAAATTACTTTTACATTACTTTTAGCATTCACTGGTAAGATTGTTTAGTTTATTTTCTGATTCAAAAATCATTAAACAAATCCGATTTGCCAAACTCAAATGTAAAGATGAGCCCTTGCAAAGCTTTGCATTGTTTAAAAATGTTGAGAAACATTTTTTGAAGCCATTTGTCGGGTGGGTGATTAAGTCTCATTGCTGAGGAAGGAGAGAAGGGAGTCCATTTCATTTTAGATTTTCGTTTAGTCTCAAAATTCGTATTTTTGCACCCAATCATTAATAATTATAACAATGAGCAAAGCAGAAATCCATACCGTTAAAGGTGTTATGAAAGTTAATTTCTACGATAAGGATGCCCCCTTAGCTGTAGCGAATTTTATTAAATTGTCGAAAAGTGGTTTTTATGATGGCTTGACTTTTCACCGTGTCCTGCCTGATTTCGTAATCCAGGGTGGTTGTCCAAATGGAACAGGAGCCGGTGGCCCGGGTTATACCATTAAATGTGAATTAGATGGCGAAAACCAATACCACGAACGTGGTGTATTGTCGATGGCACACGCGGGTCGCGATACTGGTGGCTCACAATTTTTCATTTGCCACAGTCGTAACAATACCTCACACTTAGATCGTAAGCACACCTGCTTCGGAAAAGTTTACGAAGGACTGGATGTGATTGACGCCATTCGTCAGGGAGATAAGATTGAAAAAATTGTTGTTATTGAAGAATAGTTTCGAATAAACGAATAGTAGTATTGCTGCTGTTTCGATTATTTGGTGCGACTAAAAACCTCAAACATGATTTCGTGTTTGAGGTTTTTTTATTTTTTAATAAGCCGTGTATGGTGACTGAATTCACTGAATTCCTTTGTCTTTGATCTTTTTTGTCAGTTATTGTTCAGGATAATATTGGTATTTTTGTGTAACAATTTATAAAAACTTCAGCATGTCCGATAATTCGAAAGGGATCCTTTTAACCCTTGGGTCGGTTGTCTTTTTTGCATTGATGGCTGTTTTGGTCAAAATAATCCCCAATGTATCAAGCTATCAAACCACCTTTTTTCGTTTTGCAATAGGCTTGGGCATTGTCGGCATTTTAGCATTCTTCGGTGTTATAAACCTCCGGTTTAACGACAGGAAAAATCTGTTCTGGCGTGGCCTGATTGGAGGTATTGCCGTTTATTTATTTTATCTGACAATCATCAAACTGGGTGTTGGCAAAGGTTCTGTCTATATTTATTCATACCCCATTTTTGCAACCTTGTTCAGTATGATTATGCTGAAGGAAAAAGTGGAGCCTGTCAAACTGGTTGTCATTTTCATATCGTTTGGTGGACTTGTTTTGCTTTCGGTGGGTGGCGGTAATTCTCTTGACGGAATGGGAATATACGAACTAATCGGTATTGCCGGATCAATTACTACCGGACTGGCTGTTGTGTTTGTTAAAAAGCTTCACGACAGCGATAACTCTTATGCTATTTTCTTCTCGCAATGTATCATGGGATTCTGGTTGTTTTTGATACCTTCGGGAGTTACTCAGGCCAAAGGAAATTTATCCGAATTGCTATTGCTGGTTTTGGTTGGTGTTGTGGCTACCATTGGCCAGTTGTTTATGACCGAAGGATACCGTTACGTCAATGTGGCAACCGGGTCATTGTTTCAGTCAATGGTGCCTGTTTTTAATCTTTTCTCCGGATGGCTGATTTTTCATGAACAGTTCAGTACCGTTGAAATGACAGGCGCTTTTGTCATTGTCAGTTCGTGTTTCGTGCTGGTCATCATCAATTTCAAAATCGGTAAGAAAACGCGAATACTGAAATTAGTTGAATAAAAAATGAATAGGAAACTGAAAAGCTCTTAGTTTTGTGAAATAGTTATAAGCCATAATAAATGTGACACGACAATGAGACAACTAACCATCATATTAATACTAACAGTTGCGACACTTTTTTTGAGTTGTAACACTAAGGCAGAAAAGGGTCAGACATTATACAAAGGTCTGCCATTGATAAAAGCAACTTCCAACAAAGCAGACTATAAAATAGGATCTGAATGGGTTAAAGGGAATTGGATAATAATGCCGGAAGTTCCAAATGACACGCTACCAATCACTTGTTTTTCGAAATTTGAAAATGTTGTATTTTATACAGACAAAGACAGTATTAGCTTTAAAGTTTGTACTGGGGAGAGTCATAAATTTTATGTGTTGCTAAATGACAAATCTTATGCGCTGACAGAGATTAAGGGCATTTCTCCACCTAAACGTAGTACTCTACAATTTGACTCAAAGTCAAATAATAGTACTTTACAATTTTGGTACGAGCAAAATAAAGGCAACAAGTATCTTGACTTGCTTGTCGAAAAATATCATATCGACACTTTAATACAGCATGCAATGAGCGACACAGAGAAAGCGTTCAGAATATTACATTGGGTTCACAAACAATGGAAGCACAACGGGAGCAATGAGCCAAAAAAAAGTGACGCTATTTCAATCCTTGAAGAGGTTAAAGCGGGAAAAAACTTCAGATGTGTTGAATATGGAATCGTAACAACGGCTTGTTTAAATTCGATAGGGCTTAAAGCGAGGACTTTAGGATTAAGAACATCGGATGTAGAGACCAGACCATCCGGAGCAGGACATGTTTTGTTAGAAGTTTACCTTGATGACTTACAAAAATGGGCTTTGCTTGATGGCCAATGGGACGCTATGCCATTTTTAAATCAAGTTCCGCTTAATGCTGTTGAATTTCAAAAAGCAATTTCCGAAAATTATAACGAACTTGAAATTAGAACTTCTTCAGAATTGTCAAAACGAAATTATGTAGAATGGATTTATCCGTATCTATACTATTTTAACATTTCATTTGACAACAGAGAAGGGGTTGATGATGATAGAAAAAAAATAAGCGGGAAAAGTTATTTAATGTTAGTTCCTGTTGGTGCAAATAAGCCGACAATTTTTCAAATCAAAAACAAGATAGACAACTGTCTATATACAAATTCATTAAACGACTTTTACGAGTCACCAAACATTATTGACAAATAAAATTACGGCTAATAACAGCAAAATACCCGCAAGTCGGGTTTCGGTGCTTCGTTGGCAGAAAATTGAAATTTTTAAAAGCAATTCTTCGTAGGAAGTTTATCGGGAAAATCCCGCACTGCGTGTATTTGCGAGACGATTGCAGAAGATTGAATTCGTATCATTTTTAAATCTTTGTATCATGGCAAAATGTAAGATTACGGTACTGAAAAAGATGATCAATAAAGAATTAGTTGACGAATACAGTAGCTTAGATCTTTCAGAACATTGCCTGGGATGCCCGCACTTAACTGTTGGGCAGGTGTTTTTGGTGGAAGATCAGAATCAGGTTCCGGAAGGCTTCTGCTCATGGGCATGGGGCGATATACATAAAGATGTGACGACTATCATGTTCGACGGCAGTTTCCCATGGATCAAACAAAAAGGCGTTGCTATTGCCTGTTGCTCTGACGGCTTGATGCCCGTTGTCTTTAAAGTTGAGAAAGTAAATTCAGAATCAACCCAAATATAAATCAATATTTTACTGATCATGACACCCACCAAATTCAAAAAAATTGCTTTAGCTGGTCTGTTTTTGACTGCTGTTTTCGGTCAAATGGCATGTACCCCAACCGATCTTTCAAAAGAAAACATCATTCCTAAGCCTGTTTCGGTTGTTCCTACAGGTAGTTCATTTGATTTGACTGACCAAACCGACATTTACGTTCAGGGAGAATCGGATGAATTGGTGCAAATAGGTCAGTTTCTGGCTGATAAGCTTAATCCTTCAACTGGTCTGGAAATGGCAGTGAATAAAACAGCTGAAAATCCTACTCCGGGAAATATTTATTTGTCACTTTCGGGTAATGATTCTGACCTGGGCGATGAAGGTTATGTATTGACCATTACTGATCAGTCAGTTAATTTGGTGGCGAACAAACCTGCCGGATTATTCAATGGAATTCAAACTATTCGTCAGATTCTGCCTGCTAAAGTGGAAATGGATTCCATTCAGAAAGGACCCTGGAAACTGGCAACAGGTGTTATTCGGGATTTTCCGACCTACAGTTACCGTGGTTCAATGCTTGATGTTGCACGTCATTTTTTCGAAGTTGAAGAGGTGAAAAATTTCATCGACAAACTGGCCTATTACAAAATGAATGTATTGCACCTTCATTTAGCTGACGATCAGGGGTGGCGGATCGAAATCAAATCGTGGCCCAATCTGACTGCACACGGTGGAAGTACCGAAGTGGGCGGTGGAGAAGGTGGATTCTACACGCAGAAACAATATACTGAAATAGTAAAATATGCACAGGACCGTTACATCACCATCATTCCTGAAATTGACATGCCAGGCCATACCAATGCGGCCCTGGCTTCTTATCCTAAATTAAACTGCGATGGAAATGCCACCGATTTGTACACCGGAATAGAAGTCGGTTTTAGTACTTTATGCACGAATAAAGAAATTACCTATCGGTTTATCGACGATGTTGTTCGTGAATTGGCTTCGTTAACACCTGGTCCGTACATCCATATTGGTGGCGATGAATCACATTCCACAAAAATTGAAGACTATATTCCTTTTATCAATCGCGTTCAGAAAATGGTAATTGCTCATGGCAAACAAGTCATTGGCTGGGATGAAATTGCACTTACCACCTTACAGCCCAATACCATCGCCCAATACTGGGCCAAAGCCGAAAATGCAACAAAAGCTGTTGCACAGGGAGCAAAAGTACTGATGTCGCCGGCCAAAAATGCCTATCTCGATATGCAGTACGATTCAACCAGTATTTACGGATTGCATTGGGCTGCATACATTGAAGTTGATAAAGCCTACAACTGGGATCCGGCGAAACTGGTTCCTGAAATCAAACAGGAAAATATTGTTGGGATTGAGGCGCCGCTTTGGTCTGAAACGGTTTCCAATCTTCAGGAAGCCGAATACCTGATTTTTCCACGTTTGCCCGGTTATGCCGAAATTGGCTGGACTCCTGCGGAATTGCGGAATTGGGACGACTATAAAGTTCGTTTGGCGAATCACGGCAAACGGATGAAAGCCATGAACATCAATTTTTACCCTTCCAAACTGGTGCCCTGGAATGCAAAGTAAAATAACATCCTGTGTATTATTTTTGCAACAAGCGCTCCTGAAAAGGAGCGTTTGTTGTTCCCGGGCGAATTTCTGATTGTTTTCCAATCGCGGGAACACTGTCTAATAATAATAAGTGGGAAGGGATTGATTTATTTAGTGAGTGACTTATTTCGCACCCTCACTAAAGTAACTGTTAATGTTCCATTCTTGATTTTGTAGCCGGCTGAGTCTGATTGTAAACGGTAGCAAATTCCCTGGCAAAATCTTCCAGTTTCGTTTTTCCTAAATCGGTAGGGCGGTTTAGCAGGTATTCAGTCTGCATTTCTCCGTTGCGCATGGCAGCTCCCATTTCCATATAGTTTCTGGCGATATCTTCAGGTAAACCAGCCTGCAACATTCCATCCAATGTTTCCTGATCACTGAAATTTATCCATTTAAGATCTGGTTTCCCGATGGCTTTGCCTAAAATAGCAGCTACTTCACTGGTGTTTTTTTCGTCGCTGGCGATGTAATGAATACTTTTTCCTCTGAACCAAAGACCCAGCAAATCATGGGCAGCAACTTCCGCTATGTCGTTGGGATGAGTGAAAATCAGTGTTGCATTGTTGCCATAGTTGCCGCCAATTATGCCACTGCCTTTAATCAAGCCTATGCTGGACAGGAGGTTTGTATAGAAAAATCCAGGGCGCAAGTGTTTTACATTTACTCCTGCTAAGCCATTTAATGACTTTTCAACATGGAACAAACCGCTCACAGGTCCACATCCGTCGTGCATGTGAGCCCCCATGCTGCTTAAGTTTACCACATTCTTTACTCCGGAAGTCTTAATTGCAGTAACATAATTATCGCCTATGCCTGCAATGTATTGTTTCCAGTTGGCTGCGGCAAAATTTGGCGGAACCATGGTGTAAACGGCATTGGCTCCAACAAAGGTATGAGTTAAAAACCTGACATCTTCAACCGACCCAATGGCAGCCTTGGCTCCCATTAAAATAATCTGTTCAGCTTTTTCAGGGTTGCTGCTCACAACTGTTACCGAATGTCCGGCAGCAATTAATTTTTCTGCAAGTGGCTTGCTGATATGTCCCAGCGAGCCTAATACAACATACGTCATAGCTTTTATTTTAAAATGTTACTTTTTTTTAACGTCAAATGGGAGTGAAAAGTTCGTGTAAAATGAAATAAATTGATCTGTAATTATGTTCTAAATTATTATCTGCTAGTTGATTCTGACTCTATTTGTGTTTTTGACACGAACCTGGAGTCATCCGATTAGTTCGCGAACGCATTTCCCCAATTCCAATTCTTTCATCTTGTAACTTTCTTGTTATCTTTGCGGCTGATTATCAGAAACCTTATATCACACACATAAAAATGGAATATAAATTCTCCGAAATTGAGCCAAAATGGCAACAATACTGGGAAGAAAACCAGACGTTTAAAACTGAAAACGACTTCTCGAAACCAAAATATTACGTACTCGACATGTTTCCGTACCCTTCTGGAGCAGGACTGCATGTAGGCCATCCGGAAGGTTATACGGCTACCGATATCGTTTGCCGGTACAAACGGATGAAAGGATTCAACGTACTTCATCCCATGGGTTGGGATGCGTTTGGCTTACCAGCCGAACAGTATGCCATTCAAACCGGTACACATCCGGCCGTCACTACCAATATCAATTGCGATAATTTCCGCCGTCAGATCAAATCACTTGGATTGAGCTACGACTGGGACCGCGAAATCAATACCACTGATCCGAAATATTTTCGATGGACACAGTGGATTTTCACCAAACTGTACAATACCTGGTTCGATGCCGAAACCGGCAAAGGACGGCCAATCAGCGAACTGCCCATTCCTGCTGAAATTCAGAATCAGGGAACCGTTGTTGTAAATAAATACATTGGCGAAAAACGCCTGGCTTATTACGACAATGCCCAGGTTTGGTGGTGTCAGTCGTGCAAAACAGTTTGTGCCAACGAAGAAGTTTTGACCGATGGTTCGCACGAGAAATGTGGCAACCAGGTGACACGGAAAAACCTGAAACAGTGGCTGCTTCGTATTCCGCATTACGCCGAACGTTTATTGGAAGGCCTGGATGACCTTGATTGGCCCGAAGGTGTAAAAGACATGCAGAAAAACTGGATCGGTAAATCGATTGGTGCTGAAGTTGATTTTGCCATTGAAGGACTGGATCAAAAACTGCGCGTTTATACCACCCGCCCTGATACTTTATTCGGAGCCACTTACATGGTTGTTTCCCCTGAACATCCGATTCTCGATCAGCTCGTTACTCCTGAAAATAAGGAGAAATTCAACCAGTACATTCAGGCAGCTTCACTGAAATCTGATCTGGATCGCACGGAGCTGGCCAAAGACAAAACCGGTGTTTTCACCGGTCGCAATGCGATCAACCCGATTACCGGTCTGCCAATTCCAATCTGGGTGGCCGACTATGTACTGATGGGTTATGGAACAGGTGCTATTATGGCTGTTCCGGCTCATGATACCCGAGACTTTGAGTTCGCTCAGAAATTCAGTATCCCGGTTGTTTGTATTCTTGACCCTAAAAATGCCGATGAAGAAACCCGGACCAAAGTGTTGGCTGGGCAGGCCTGTTGGACCGAAGATGGCGCATACATCAATTCAGCGAATCCGGCTATCGGTCTCGACCTGAATGGTCTGAGCAAAAAACAAGGTATTGCCAAAGTCATCGAATGGCTGGGTGAAAATGGTATTGGCGAGGCTACTGTTAATTTCAGATTGCGCGACTGGTTATTCAGTCGTCAGCGGTACTGGGGCGAACCATTCCCGGTTATTCACTGGGAAGATGGTGAAGTGACCTTAGTTGAAGATAATCTTCCGGTTGAACTTCCGGAGATGGAAAAATACGAACCGGGCGAAGGTGGCGAATCGCCTTTGGCCAATGCACCCGACTGGCTGTATGTGACCGATAAAAACGGACGCAAAGGGCGCCGCGAAACGAATACCATGCCGCAATGGGCCGGATCGTGCTGGTACTATTTGCGCTACATCGACCCGCGGAACGACGAATCGATTTTCGATAAGAAACTCGAAAATTACTGGATGCCGGTTGATTTGTATGTAGGCGGAGCCGAACATGCTGTTTTGCACTTGCTGTATTCCCGTTTCTGGCACAAAGTGTTGTTCGATTTGGGAATCGTTTCAACTTCGGAACCTTTTCAGAAGTTGTATAACCAGGGAATGATCCTGGCTTTTGCCTACGAAACCGCAACAGGCGCCAAGGTTGCCAGCGATTTGGTGGAAGAAAAAGACGGCAAATATTTTCATACCGAAACCGGCGATGAACTTCGGCAGATTGTGGCCAAGATGTCAAAATCTCTGAAGAACGTGGTGAATCCGGATGATGTGGTCGCGAAATTTGGAGCCGATGCCCTTCGTTTGTACGAAATGTTCATGGGACCTCTCGACGATACCAAACCATGGGCTGAAAATGGTGTGAAAGGTGTTTTTGGCTTTTTGAACCGTGTGGCCCGTTTCTTCGGCACTCCTGAAAATATCACGAATGTGGCTGATGACAAGGAAACTTTGAAGCTGCTTCACCAGACGATTAAAAAAGTGGCTTCCGATATCGAGAACATGAAATTCAATACGGGCATCTCGGCATTGATGGTGTTCAATAATCTGGCCATGAAGAAAGGAAAAGTCAGCCAGAAAACGGCCAACACTTTTGCGCAATTACTGGCACCTTATGCACCGCATCTTGCTGAAGAACTTTGGCAGATATACGGAAATACAACTACGCTGACTTACGAACCCTGGCCTGAATTTGATCCGGCTATGCTGACTGAAGATGTATTTGAATACCCGGTTTCATTCAACGGAAAAGTACGTTTTAAGATTGAATTGCCCGCAGGTCTTGCCGTTCCTGAAATTGAAAAAGCAGTTCTGGCGCACGAAACATCGATCAAATGGCTCGAAGGTAAAATGCCGAAAAAGGTGATTGTGGTTCCGAATAAAATTGTGAATGTGGTGATATAAAGATCATTTTAAAGCCTATCAAAAAAGCACAGGATAAAGGTTCTGTGCTTTTTTGTGCGATCTGTCGTGTTAACTTTTTCTTGTGAAAGCAGCAAGACAGTAACCTGTTTATTATCAAACTTCGACACTTTATCATTGCTATTAACCTGAGTTCGATATATTAGTTTCTGAAAATCAACCACATAAAAAGATGGAATTCGATATTGCCCCCTATATTCTCTAAACTTGGGACTTTGCATCCTGCAAGTTCTGAAAAAAACACTCTTTTAAGAACAAAAAATAAGAACTTCAGCATCCGAAATTCCCTTCCCTCATTGGGGAAGGGGCGATTATACAAATTTCATACAACCAATTTTCTATCGAACTCAGGTTATTACTTAATTCGTTGGATTTCTTTTGTCTTCCGAAAACACGGATTGATTCCGGAAATTAGAAATCAGTATAATCGAATAATGTGGTAAAATCAATTACTTTTGTAAACTCTATGAAAATCAAAAGTATGAAGACAAAAAAACAAATCTTAATTCTTTTTCTCGTTTCCGTATTTTTAATGTTCCAAACGAGTTGCGCGGTGATTTATCCGGGATATCACAGTAAGAGCTCGCATCATTACAGCTCGAAAAGTAAAATACCTCCCGGACAAAAGAAAAAAATGACAGGGGCAAAGAGTGCCAAGAAATATGCACCGGGGCATAACAAGAAACATAAAAAGTAAAAAAGGTAAAAAGTCCGGAGAAGCAAACTCCGGACTTTTTTTTTGCTCTATAACGTTTGGTGTGGGTATTTACTTCAGTGATCATTTGGGCTTATGCACCGGAGGTGCTACATCCCTACATTTTACAAAAACGGTTAACATTAAGCCTGAAGATCGTGTGGATTTCTCTTGAACTCCTGCAATTTGACTATTCGATCATGGATTAGGAATGTTTTGCGGTATAATCAGAAGTCTGTTCAGTATAACACGAAGTAATTGCTGGCTGATCGGATGTATATTCTATAAAACAGGAAGTCGTTGCTGTCCGATAGGATGTTTCTTCTGTAAAACAGGAAGTCGTTGCTGTCCGATCGGATGTCCCTTCCGTGTGACAGGAAATCGTTTCAGGAAAATAAATATTTGCGTTTCTGTAATTTATAGTTATTTCTCAGTTAAAATAAAACTTCCGGATTCGTTTTATTGTCGTGGAATTCGCGATCTTTAGTTTTCAACAGCTAATTATCTTCTTATGAAGAACATTGAACAGGAAGCCATACGTTTGATTAAACTAAAAATGAAGGAAAAGGGATGGAACAGTGCTGACATGGCCCGGAAGATGGGGGTTCATCAAAGTACGGTTGCCAAAATGTTACAGTCCAATTTCATCAAACTCGGACGGCTCAACGAATTCTCTGATTTGCTGAATTATAATTTTCTAAGGGCTTTGGCCGACCAGCTTGAAATTAACGATCCGCCCAGATTTTCGGAAGAGGCCGCCAGTTCCCAACGCATCCGGGATTTGGAAATTGAAAATACCGTTTTGTTGAAAGCTTTGCGGAAATAATCAACGGACAGGGCATAATGCTGAAGGATAAGTTTGTGCTTATTTGATTTTTTAGAAAAAAACCTGACAGGGTTAATTTTGGAATAGTTTGAATGTTTTGTGTGTTTGAGCTGTAATATTTTTGCTGTATAAATTTCAAATCAGTTTCGTTATCTTTGGAATCAGAATTGACAAGTTAACGACCATTCAAATATCTCATCCATGAACTACACCATAAAAATTACGGAGAATGATAAGGAGGGTGAAAATCTAATTAAGCAGATCAAAGAACTGGTAGGCGATAGTCCATTTGTAAGTATTTACGAAGACGAAACCGGACTCTCTGACGATATGGTGCAAGAATTGGAGCGACGATACCAGCATGTTGTCAAAAATCCGCAGGACGGAAAAAGTTGGGAAGAGGTGAAGACAGGCCTTCTAAACAAATAATATTTCCTTGCGTGAAAAAATATCGGCTGATAATTAGTGATTTTGCTGAATCTGATTTGAAGACAGCTGCAGATTGGTATGCTTCTCAAAAAGAAGGTCTGGATCTTGACTTTATTCAGGAGATTGAGAAAACAATCCAACGAATCCAAGATAATCCACGACTATTTGCAGTTGTAATAAAACAAATCAGGATGTCCATTGTCAAACGATTTCCATATGGAATTTACTTCTACGTTACTGGCAACATCATCAACGTATTTGCTGTTTCCCATTTTAGTAGGAATCCCAAAGTTATACGGAAACGGATAAGTCCGATAATCAAAAAGTAATAGGGTTTACAGAAAATATGAAAAGCGCATGATGTGAGTTCAGCGCTTTTTTGTTTTGATTGGGTAGATACCGAAATAATACTGACAGTGTTTCAAACACTGTCAGTATTAAGCATTGCTACAACACAAGTTTTGCGAATTTTTAAAACTCTGAAGGAGTTTACTGTTGATGCCCCCCAGCATCGCTGGGGGCAAAGAAACTACTGAGAAAATCCAACCCGGAACGGGTTAATAGTAAGTTTTAATACATTCAACCCACTTCGGGGTTGCGGTGTGGCGGTCGTTTGGTAGCCCCCAATTGCATTGGGGGTCACTAACATTTAACCCTTCGGGTTAACCACACAATCGAACATTTTAAAACTCCGAAGGAGTTTACTGTTAATGACCCCCAGCATAGCTGGAGGCAAAGGAATTGCTGAAGTAAGCCAACCCGGAACGGGTTGAATAAAAATTACAGTAAATGTTTTTCATCAAACTCAATACCGTTTTCCTTTAACAACCGGATAAACTCTTCCCGAAAGCTTTCCGTTTTGTGGTGTTCCTGCTGATTCATCACATACTTTACAATCACATCTTTTTCTCTGATCGATAATGTAAAAGCTCCGTAACTTTCAGCCCAATTAGAAAAATTGGGATAGATGTTCTTTCCTTTTATCCATTTTGAGCTGGCTACTTTAATGTCTTTCACCAAATCAGCCAGGGCAACCGAAGGGTGTAGGTCGCAAACAATATGAATATGATCTGCAGTACCATTAATCCTGAAAAGCTTACAGTTTTTGTTTTTCATTACACCCCAGATGTATTTGAATAGCTCTTCGTTTACTGAGTTGTGTAATACCTTTTCGCTGTTTCGGGTATGAAAAGTCAAGTGATAAAGAATTTGACGATAACTGGCCATTGTAAGGTGTTTTAAAAGTTAATAGCAGTTTTGGCCTGAAAAAGTTACGAATTATATGCCAATAAATAATGGGTGGGCAGCTAAATAAGAAAATATTCAACCCACTTTGGGGTTGCGGTGCGGCGGTCGTTTGGAGCCCCCAATTGCATTGGGGGTCACTAACATTTAACCCTTCGGGTTAACCACCAGAACAAATGAGGCAACCTGGGTTTTAAAAACTCCGAAGGAGTTTACTCTTAATGACCCCCAGCATCGCTGGGGGCAAAGGAAACGTTGATAAAAGCCAACCCGGAACGGGTTGAATATTAATTTTTGTAGCAAAATTTTTCTTTGTGGTTATATCTCAAAAAAATATCATTGCTTAAATCGTTAAGGAAATAATAATTCTTTAACCAGTTTAGCAATTTTGGATCACCCTTAATTTCTTTGTTTTTTGCATAGTAAAATAAAATAACAAGTTCTTCTTCAGTCATTTGAGACCATAGTAATTTTAAATATTTCTTAGTAGTTTTTTCGTCTCTTTCCTCTTCTTCTACATACTTAAAAATATTGGAGATAAACCGACAGTATGGTTCAAGTTCACTTTTATACTTATCAAGGAAATAATCAAATTGAGCAAAATAAAATTTATCTGATAAATCTCCTCCTTTTAAATAGTTTGCTTCATCAATAACAAAATTTTCAAACGACTTTAATATGGCTATTCCTGGTGAAATACTTTCTTTATATTTTTCAAAGAGATCTTTTATTTCAGGAATGTCAATCTTTTCTTTTCCCTCTTGTACCCATTCCCTCCACATATCTTTATTCTGAGAACCATTTCTTAATATTTGCCAAATCTCTGAGAAACATTCTTTGCCGATTTTTTCTCTAGTTCGCTTATTTTCGTCCTTTTTATTATCCAAACGGATAGAATTTAGTAAGTTGTTATAAGTATCTAGCAATTTGAAGAAGGAAGCATCAAATTGTTGATTAATCAACAGCTTCTTTTGTTCTTGAAATGTTGCATAAATAAGAATAACTCCTGCTCCTGACCAAAAGACTCCAACAAAGCCACTTATATAACTACCAAGTTCCGAAGCGACCTTTGAATCAAATTTTGAAGACCAATTAAAGTATTGAATTAAGAATATTATAAGGGAGATGACAACTATTGCTAATCCAATTAGAAACATGGTTATCGCTACCTTTGTCCATTTCGAAACGTTTCCTGAAGATTTTTTCATAGTGTAAGCGTATTTTAGAAACTAAAATTACATAAAATAAAACAAATCATTTCTCAGCCTATTAAAACAAAAACCCCTGTCAGGTTCCGCACCTGGCAGGGGATTATATCTTTAAAACAATCTTTCTTATTTGTAGCTTTCAATCGGTTCGCAGGTACAAACGAGGTTGCGGTCGCCAAATGCATCATCCACGCGGGCTACCGGTGGCCAGTATTTGTTTTCTTTGAGCCATTCGATTGGGAATACGGCTGTTTGCCGGCTGTATGGATGACTCCAGTCGTCGGCAGTAACCATTTCCGAAGTATGAGGCGCGTTTTTCAGCGGATTGTCTTCCTTGTCGAGTTTGCCTGAGGTCACATCCTGAATTTCAGCATAAATACCGTTCATGGCTTCAATAAACCGATCCAGTTCCTGCTTCGATTCGCTTTCGGTCGGTTCAACCATCAGCGTGCCGTGAACCGGGAACGAAAGGGTAGGAGCGTGGAAGCCATAATCCATCAGCCTTTTGGAAATGTCCGTTTCTGAAATTCCGGAAGCAGCTTTCAGGTGGCGGCTCTCCAGAATCATTTCGTGCGCACAGCGGCCATTCTCGCCGGTGTATAAAACTCCGTAGTTATCTTTTAATGCATGAGCAATGTAATTGGCATTCAGTATGGCAATTTCCGAAGCACGTTTCAGTCCGTCAGCACCCAACATTTTGATGTATCCGTAAGTAATTGGCAGTACCGAAGCACTTCCCCAGGGAGCAGCTGAAACTGCGGTAATTCCCACGTGTCCGTTGTTCATCACCGGATGCGAAGGAAGGAACTCAACCAAATGCGGAGCAACTGCAATCGGACCTACACCTGGTCCTCCTCCTCCGTGAGGAATGGCAAACGTCTTGTGCAGGTTGAGGTGGCAAACATCGGCACCGATACGGCTCGGATTGGTCAGTCCAACCTGGGCGTTCATGTTAGCGCCGTCCATGTAGACCTGACCGCCATGCGAATGAATGATTTCGCACAATTCGGTTATCGATGATTCATAGACTCCATGCGTTGAAGGATAAGTCACCATAAAGCAAGCTAAGGTATCTTTGAATTCTTCCGCTTTCTGACGCAAGGCTTCCACATCAATGTTTCCACGTTCGTCGCAGGGAGTTACAACTACTTTCATGCCCGCCATTACAGCGCTGGCAGGGTTGGTGCCGTGAGCCGAAGACGGAATAAGTACCACATTGCGGTGATCGTCGCCTCTGCTGATGTGATATTCGCGGATGACCATCAAACCAGTATATTCGCCGGCTGCTCCTGAATTCGGCTGAAGGCTGACGTCAGCAAAGCCGGTGATTTCGGACAAATCGCGGCGCAGTTCTTCCATCATCTCGTGATAACCACGTGCCTGATTCTTTGGAACAAACGGATGAATGCCATTAAATTCGATCCAGCTTAATGGAAGCATTTCGGTAGCCGCATTCAGCTTCATGGTACACGAACCGAGTGGAATCATGGAATGAGTGAGCGAAATATCTTTGCGTTCCAGCCTTTTGATGTAGCGCAACATTTCGGTTTCAGAGCGGTATTTGTTGAATACTTCCTGTTGCATGAAAGCTGAAGTACGCAGAAAACCCTTTTGAATGGTGCAAACGTTGGGATATTCAACAATTTTCCCCAATGGTTTATTGGCTGCTTTGGCAAATACATCAATGATCCAGTTGATGTCGTCGAGGTTGGTTGTCTCGTCGATACTCAGTCCAACTTCACCATTTTCGAAATAGCGGAAATTCATTTCCAGTTCGATCGACAACCATTCAACATCTTCGCGTTTGACGTGTCTGGGTAAAGCAAAACGAATCGTGTCGAAATAATTGGTGTTGAGCTGAAAATAACCCAGAGCGGTAATTTCCTTTTCGAGCAAAGCCGCAATGCAATGAATGCGTGTGGCAATTTGACTGATTCCTTCCGGCCCGTGATAAACGGCATAAAACCCGGCCATGTTGGACAGCAAAGCCTGCGCGGTACAAATATTTGAAGTTGCTTTTTCGCGTTTGATATGTTGTTCCCTGGTTTGCAGGGCCATGCGTAAAGCACGTTTTCCAAAAGCATCTTTCGAAATGCCAATGATACGGCCAGGCATGGTACGTTTGAAAATAGCTCTGGAAGCAAAGAAAGCAGCATGCGGACCGCCGTATCCCATTGGGACGCCAAAACGTTGGGAATTTCCGAAGACAATATCAGCATCCCATTCTCCGGGAGGAGTCAGAATCGATAAGGAAAGCAAATCAGCAGCGACAGAAACAAATATTTCTTTTTTGTGAGCTGATTTTGCCAGGGAGGAATAATCGACGATTTGTCCGTCAGAATTGGGATATTGAACGATTACTCCGAAGGTATTTTCATCGAGTTCGAAATCTTCCCATCCGGCAATTTTAAGCTCGATGCCAAGAGGTTTGGAACGGGTAATCAATACATCCAGCGTTTGAGGCCATATTTTTTCATCGACCCAGACGATGTTGGCTCCTGTTTTTGCTTTGGCACGCGAGCGCGAGTTTAGCATCATGATCATGGCTTCGGCGGCGGCTGTGGCTTCGTCGAGCAAACCCGAATTCGCCAGTTCCATGCCTGTTAATTCGCAAACCATAGTCTGGTAATTCAGCAAAGCTTCGAGTCTGCCTTGTGATATTTCGGCCTGATAGGGGGTGTAACTGGTGTACCAAACCGGATTTTCGAGCACATTGCGCAAAATTACCGCGGGGGTATTGGTATCGTAGTAACCCATTCCGATATAGGTGTTGTACACTTTATTCATGGATGCGAGTGCCAGAATTCTCCTGAAATACTGACGTTCCGTTAATCCGTCTTCCAGATTGAGCGGTTTTTTTAACCTGATATTTTCAGGAACTGTCTGGCTCATTAATTCATCCAGAGAGGATACCCCAAGGATTCCGAGCATTTCCTGAATTTCCTGATCGCGTGGACCAATGTGGCGCATTACAAATTTATCGCTTGCCATATGTATTTAATTTGTTTTCACTATTTCGAGGGTGCAATATTAGGAAGATTGCGGGTCATATTAGCTGATTTTTATTCTAAAAACACGCTGATCTGGCCAAACCGTGGACTTTTACGTCAAATACGGATTGTTTTCTTTTTCAAACCCTATCGTGGTTTCCTGTCCGTGCCCACAATACACTTCAGTTTCTTCGGGTAAAGTGAATAGTTTGGTTTTAATGTTGCCCACCAATTGTTCCATGCTTCCTCCCGGAAGGTCGGTTCGGCCAATACTTCCGTAAAACAGAACATCTCCGGCAAAGAGTATTTTTTGTTCCGGATTGTAAAAAGCCACACTCCCCGGCGAATGGCCTGGTGCCTCAATTACCTGCAGACAGGAATTCCCGAAGCTGATCTGATCGCCTTCGCGGATAAAAGTATCCGGAGCATCTACCGGTTCTACCGGAATCCCAAACATATCGCCGTAATTAACCGCGCTTTCAACCAAAGGGGCTTCATCGGCATGGCATTCGAATTGAAGATGGTATTTGGAGCGGCAGTGAGAAATGCCCATAATGTGGTCGAAATGACAATGAGTATTGATCAGTCGGACGGGTTTTAACTGATTTTCAGCAATGAACTGATCGAGTTCCTGACGTTCGTTATCGACAAAGCAACCGGCATCAATAATGATGCATTCTTTGGTTTCGTCATATACAATGAACGTGTTTTCCTGAACCGGATTGAAGGTGAATTTTTTTATTTGTATCATATTTTAAATTTGACTATTAGACAATTTACTATTTACGATTTGAACATTTGGAGGAGCACGATAAATGGTAAATAGTTAATAATTAAATTGTAAATTTCATTCTATTAATCCGTTCCTTTTAACATCGGAACAAACACAAATGTTCCATATGATTCTTTGTAATATTCAGTTTCGCTTGTTTTTACCAGAACGTACATGGTTTGTTTTTCGCGCGGACCCATTGGAATGACCATTCGTCCGCCTACTTTTAGCTGATTCAGTAATTCTTCCGGAATAACAGGTGCTCCGGCTGTTATAATTATTTTATCAAAAGGTCCGTATGTGGGCAAGCCTTTGTAGCCGTCGCCATAAAAGAATTTAGGATTGTAGCCGATCTGCGGAAGAATCGATTGCGTTTTCAGATATAACTCGCGTTGCCGTTCGATAGTATAGACTGTAGCTCCCATTTCAAGTAACACCGCAGCCTGATAACCTGAGCCAGTTCCGACTTCCAGTATTTTATCACGCTGTTCGATCTGCAGCAGACGTGTTTGCATCGCCACGGTGAAAGGCTGACTGATTGTTTGTCCTGCTCCTATCGGGAATGCCTGATCTTTGTAAGCAAACTGAATAAAACTACTGTCCATAAACAGGTGACGCGGCACTTTCCCAATTGCTGCCAGAACTTTTTCGTCTTTGATTCCTTTGATACGAATACCATCCACCAATCTTTTTCTTAATCCCTGATGACGTAATGTATCCTGAAACTCCATAGAAACTACTTTTTTTTCAAAATTAACCAAATATAGGTTCGAAACGATTTGTAAAATCAAACATTATTAACAATCGGCGTTGAAAAGTATTTAAGTGAATCATATTCAGGATTTTTAATTTATACTTATTTTGCATGAATGATTAAAGTCGGAATTTTTGGCGATGAGACTACCAATCCTGAACTTCTGGAACAGTTGAATAAAATGTCCGGAGTTGAGGTTGCCGGTGTGCATTTCTCGGGGAATGCTGTCGTTCCGGAAGGTTTTACCGAGTTGTTGAGCCCTGTTGGACTTATGGATGTTTCGGATGCGATCCTGATTCTGAGCGATAAAAGTATCAGTAACGATTTGGTTCGGTTAATTCTGAGAAAAAGTAAGCATGTTTACCTGAAAACGATTCCAAATTTACACATCGGAGAAATTAACGAGCTGATTGATCTGGAAAAAGAGGCAGGTATCATTACGTACATTTATAATCCATTTAACTACATTCCATGTTTTGATCCCTTCGGGAATAATTACGAAAAACCACTTCTGATCAATATCCGGACCTGTTTCGGAGGCACAACGATTAAGCCATCGCATGAGATGTTGCTTTTGGTGACTGCCCTAAACCGGTTGGTGCAAAGCAGTTTTAAAAAACTTGATGTATTCGGACTTTACGAAGCAGACAATCAGCTAACCGTTAATCTTCGAATTGAATACGAAAATGGATGTGTGGTTAATCTGACTATTTCGCAGAAAAAGTTGCCGGGGTACTGCGAGATTTTCGAACAGAAAGGAAGAACTAAATTTGAATTTCAGACTCCCTTATATGTCACCTATCCTCAATTGAGTCAAGGGAATGCGGCAGTCGGTAATTTTCTCCGACTGATACAGAATCAGGAAAAAAAAACAAACTCGTTTGACAATCTTCTGAATGGTGTTCAGATCGTGCATGAAATCAGAGAACACCTTCGTTTTAACGGAATAGATTTTTAGCTTTAAAAATTTGATTGGGTTGCAATATTTTCTAAAATGAAGCGTTACCCAAATAGTTCTACCCAAACTGTTTTTATGCATAAAAATCTACAGGTAGCTAGGTATCTGGTTTTTGATGTCATTGCTGTACTTATTAGCTGGACGCTATTCTATATTTACCGGAAAATTTATATTGAACCGCTAAAATTTGGATATGAAATTCCGGTTGAATTCACTAGTAAATTTTATTTAGCGCTGATTTTTCTTCCTGTTTTCTGGATTACGCTTTATTATATCTCGGGCCAGTATTCGAATATTTATCGTAAATCGAGGTTGCTCGAATTGGGTAAAACAATCATGACTTCCATTGTTGGAGTCACCCTTATCTTTTTCCTTTTGCTTCTGAACGACTGGATTCCTGATTACCGGAAATATTACAACCTTTATTTTACATTGCTCGGACTGCATTTCGGCTTTACGTTCCTGTTTCGTTTGATACTTACAACCAGCACTGTTCATCGTATTCATAAGAGAATAATTGGGTTTAATACGATTGTGATTGGAGCAAACGAAAAGGCAGTTCGTCTGTTGGAAGACCTGAATTCCCAAAAGAGACCAGCCGGGAATAAAATAATCGGCTTTCTGACTGTCGATGAAGGCGAATCCTATCCTTTGGAAAAGTATGTACCGAATCTTGGGTCGTACAAAAAAATACAGAAAGTGATCAGCGATAATCATGTTGAAGAAATCATTATCGCCATCGAATCGTCGGAGCACAATTTGCTGAGTCAAATACTTACCTTGCTTGAAAATCGAACTCATACCGTTTGGGGGATTCCTGATTTATTCGATATTCTTTCCAATCAAGTCAAGTCAAGTACCATTTTGGGCCCTCCGCTGCTTAAAATATCAAATGGTCTGATACTCGTGTGGCAGGGAAACATCAAACGTTTGATTGATGTTTCCTTCTCTTTACTCTCATTGATTGTTCTCTTTCCGTTTTTTATCGCTTTGGCTGTTGGCATAAAGCTGGGGTCCAAAGGATCCATTATTTACAAACAGGAACGTGTCGGAAAATTCGGAAAATTATTTACTATCCGTAAATTACGGACCATGGTAAAAGACGCAGAAACGATCGAACCTCTTCTTTCAGGTTCAGATGACAACCGGATTACCCCAATTGGTCGGTTTATGAGAAGGACTCATTTGGATGAGATCCCTCAGTTTATTAATGTAATCAAGGGAGAGATGTCACTGGTAGGTCCGCGCCCTGAACGAAAATATTTTATCGATCAGATTGCTCTGGTAGCTCCTTATGTTACTCATCTGCAAAAAGTAAGACCTGGAATTACTTCCTTGGGGCAAGTGAAATATGGCTATGCTTCGAATGTTGATGAGATGGTTGAGCGTTTGGAGTACGACATGATTTATCTGAAAAATATTTCCTTGTATGTCGATTTTAAAATCCTGATTTATACGGTCATGGATTGTGTGAAAGGAAAAGGAAAATAATCAGGAAAGGTGTTTGGTTTATGGAGTGAGATGCCGTTCCCGATGAATTTTGTCAGCTGCCAGTCGCCGGTTCAGATAATTCCCATCTCAATAAACTGAATGATTTGTTCGATCTGACGGTCTTCCCCGTATGGTTCGTATCTGGTTTTTAGGTTATTTCCAAAAATCCGGGCGACTCCCTGCCAGAATACGGCAGGAACTCCACCTTTTATGTCATGTATGAGATCGTACGAAACCCTGTGGGTTTCCCGGTCAATCAATTTAATCAAAACACGTCCATCGTTTATTGAGAGGTTTTTCAGGGCTGGTCCGTATTTATTCATGAGTTCTTCCTCCGCTTTGCGCACATACACCCGCCGGTCTTTCCCTCTTGCATTCGGAGGAACTTCCATTTCATATTTCCTCATCAGAATGGCAGCTTCTTTAGCATAGGGCCATACCTTTTTTACACGAATAACCATTCTCCAGTATTGTTGTTCTTCGTGTTTGTTTTTAAATACTTTTCTGGGGAAAACATTAACTGATGGTAAATCCAAATGAGGTAAAGTATCGTTTTCGATCAGAATGCCAGGAACAAACTGAGGAAATGGAGGTCTTTGCGCCACAGCAGCAAAAGAAAAAAAAGTGCAAAGCAGCAAAAACTGGAATAGGCGTTTCATAAATTCTGTAATCTTCGGTAAAGATAGCGATATGTTATAAAACTGAAACGATTAAAAAAAGTTTACGATTTCCTGATGTTCAATGTTTGTATCTTTGAGGCGCTAAAATATACGGGTATATCAGTTGCGAGTACCATGATATCGTGTATTATTTCATATTGCTAACTTAATTTTATACAAGATATGATGCCGACAAATCGACAAATTGAAATTGATGTTTCCTCGGAGTTTGGTCAGCTTGAAGGTGTAATCATTCACACCCCCGGGCAGGAAGTAGAGGAAATGACACCTGAGAATGCAGAAAGGGCGCTCTATAGCGACATCCTTAATTTATCGGTTGCAAGTAATGAGTATTCCGTATTTAAAGGTGTTTTGAATAAAGTTACCCGCACTTTTGAAGTACGGGATTTACTTTCGGATATTTTGAAAATTGATGAGGTGAAATCATCTTTGCTTGATGAGATTTGCATCAGTGAAAGTGCTATGGAAATTTACCCGAAGCTGATGGATCAAAATGCCGCGGAGCTTGCCAGGCAGCTTATACAGGGTGTTCTTCTCGAACGGGATAACCTGACGCGGTATTTGAGTCAGGAACGTTTCAGTCTTCGTCCGCTGCATAATTTTCTGTTTACCCGCGATGCTTCGATGACATTCGGGAAAGAGGTGCTGATTGGTAAAATGGCCAGCAAGGTGCGTGGCCGCGAAGCTGTGATTATGAATGCTATTTTCAGCCATCATCCGTTGCTTACTGCAAATACAATCAATCCAAACACTCCGGAAATCGCCCTAGGATTTCCCGCGATTTCGATTGAAGGTGGCGACTTCCAGGTTGCCCGGGAAGATGTTCTGGTTATTGGAACTGGAATTCGGACCAGTACGCACGGCATCGATTTTATACTTGAGAATATCAAGCTGAAGAAGAAAGGTTTGCAGCATATCCTGATTCAGGAATTACCGGATACTCCGGAATCTTTCATCCATCTCGACATGGTTTTTACCTTTCTTGATGTGGACGCCTGCATGGTTTATGAACCGCTGATTATGGGTACAAATCGCTATCATACCATTCATATTCAGGTTGACAACGGAAAAGTTGTCAGTATCACTGAGCAGAAAAATCTGCCAAAGGCCTTGAAGAAACTGGGGATCGACATGTATCCCATTCAGTGTGGCGGCGGAAATGATGATTGGACACAGGAACGTGAACAGTGGCACAGCGGAGCTAATTTTTTAGCATTTGCTCCGGGCAAAGTCATCGGATACGAGCGCAATACACATACACTGGAACAACTCAGCAAGAAAGGTTTTCAGGTTGTTCCTGCAAATGATCTCCTGAGTGGATTGAGCGAGATTCCGGATGGAAAATGTGTGATAACTATTCCCGGATCGGAACTTGCAAGAGGTGGCGGAGGTGCCCGTTGTATGTCGATGCCAATCAGGAGAAAGTCAGTGAGCTGGTAGCCCCGAACAAAAAGTTACAATTTATTTAATTACGATTTACTAATTAACACTCTTGATCTGGTTATTAAATTGTAACTGGTAAATTGACTAATAGGAAATAACTTTATGCGAAAATTAAAGAATATTGAACTCGACCGCTTGTCGGTTGTCGAATATAAAGAAGTAGTAAAAACTCCCATTACAGTAGTTTTGGATAATATCCGGAGTTGTAATAACACCGGTTCAGTGTTTCGCACATCCGATGCTTTGTTGATCGAAAAAGTGATTTTATGCGGAATTACGGCTACCCCTCCCAACAAAGAAATTCATAAAACCGCCCTCGATGCCGAAAAATCAGTACCCTGGGAATATTCCGAAGAAACGGAAGTCGTCGTTAGAAAGCTGAAAGAAAGTGGATACCGTGTATTTGCGGTTGAACAGGTTGAGAACAGCATCATGTTACCCGATTTTACTCCTGAAAAGAATCAGAAACTGGCGCTCGTGTTTGGAAATGAAGTGAAAGGTGTTCAGCAATCAGTCGTGGATATCTGCGATGGAGCCATCGAAATTCCGCAATACGGCACCAAACATTCGTTTAATATTTCTGTGAGTGCCGGCATTGTCTTGTGGGATATTGTTTACAAACTACGATCCTGAAATCAGGCAGAAGTGAAAAAAGTAGAGGCTGTCTCAAAAATCAAAATACACGTTAATATCGTCACCCTGAATTTATTTAGGGGTCTGATATCCAGTTCGCTGAGATCCTGACACAAGTTCAGGATGACGGGATCAATGACTTTTGAGACAGCCTGTTTTACTCCTGCCTGATATTAGAAATTCTTTATTGCTGTCAATTTGGTCATCAGCGAATCACAATGCATCTCATAAGATTTGATGTTTTCTTTAGAAATTGGAATAGTTGGTGGCGATTTCATCTTCAGAGGATCAATGGCCGTCCCGTTTTTAAAGACCCTGTAATCCAGATGTGGGCCTGTTGCCAAACCTGTTGAGCCTACATAACCTATTAGTTGTCCTTGTTTTACGTGTACTCCATGAGAAATTCCTTTGGCAAAACCTTTCAGGTGCATGTAACTTGTTGTGTATGTTGCGTTATGTTTTATTTTCAGGTAGTTTCCTCCACCAGCTGCCTGATATCCTTTGGCTATTATCGTTCCGTCTCCGATTGAAACAACAGGAGTTCCAGAGGCAGCGGCATAATCAACTCCATGATGCGCACGGAAGATTTTAAGAACCGGATGAAATCGGTGGTTGGTGAATTTTGAACTGATACGGCTGAATTTTAACGGAGCTTTTAGAAATGCCGTTTTCAAACTTTTTCCCAGTTGATCAAAATAGCTGTCTTCATTATTTTGTGTATAACGAAAAGCATAGAAGTCTTCGTTGGCATGTACAAATTGGGCCGCAAAAATTCGCCCTATTCCGATTGATTTCCCGAACACAAAGTTTTCCTCGTAAACCAGTTTGAATTTATCTCCTTTCTGAATTCCGTAGAAGTCAATCGTCCATTGATAAATGTCAGAAAGCTCCATGGCCAGTTCCGGCCTCAGAGCCTGCGCTGTCATTGCATTCCATAGTGATGAGGTGATTACACCGCTTGCCGTTTTGATCAGGGTGATAATTGGCTTTTTCTCTTTGTAAATCCGTATACTGTCGGTTAGTTGGTAAACTACATAGTCAATTGGATCAATTTCGTAAATGAAATAGTCAACCTTCGTGGAATCCATTTTATTCATGAAAAAATAATAAGGATTATTAACCTTCATGCTCCTGACATCAAAAGTTGGAACTGATTTTTTTGCAATTTCATCAATTCTACCCATCGAAATCCCCTTAGCCAAAAGAATCTCCGACAGATTTTGACCGGATTGGACATTTCCCGGAATAACTTTGATTGAATCAATTGGAAGATTGAAAAGCATCACCGGTTCGGGTATTACGACTTCTGTCTCAGCAGCTATTTCCTTTTCAATTTGTTTGTTTTCGTAAAAATCGAAAATATAAAACGCAACCTGTAATGCTGCAGCAAATGCAACTACCCCAATTAATACTCTTATGAGTCTCCTCATTTTTCTGGAACTGCTAATTTTCATGCTTCACAATTTTTTTAATGGAATGGCCAAAATGCTTAGGTTCAAGGCTGATCAGACTTTGTCCTTCAGAATAGGTGGCTCATTCCTGTATGAATTTATTTCAGTGTTGACTAAATGTAATAATCAATTTCAGCAAGCTGCTAAAACTGACAGAGCTGGAAGAAATTCAGATAAATCCAGTTGTATTGGTCTGCCTTTCAAAAGAACATCAGTGGAAGTGCTTATTCCCAGCAGGAAGACACTTTCCCGCTTGTCTGTTTCCAGTTTTTCAAAAATAGTAATTTCGACAAGGTTTTTAAACCTGATCAGGGAATTCGGCAACCAACATTTCCCGAAATTACGCATGAGTTTGTTGTAAGTGCTGAATTTCAGAAGTCTGGTGCTGCCAATAAAATTGTATAATATTTGTAAATGCAGGTAAAACGTAGGACTTATGCTTTTATTTTGTCAAAACCTTCTCCGTACACTCCCATGACACTTGCCATTGAGATAAACGCATTCGGGTCAATTTCCTTTATTTTCCGGAAGAGAATACTGGTCTCTTTTTTACGAACAATGGTCATCAATACTTTTACATCCTGCTGGGTATACCAGCCGGTAGCATTCAGAACCGAAACACCACGTCCTGACTCGTTAATGAAATCAGCAATTTCATCGTATTTGGGCGAGAAAATAAACATTTGTGCCGATGCGTTTGATCCAGTCAAAAAAGCATCGACAGTGTAGGAAATAACAGCCATTGAAACAAATCCATAAACCATTTTGTCGATCGAATGAACCAGAAAATAGGAAGACCCAATGATAATCACATCGCCATACATGATGATACGGCCCGGACTGATGTTTCTGTATTTGTTAATAATCATGGCTATGATATCGGTTCCTCCTGTACTTCCGCCGCGCGAAAAAACAAGACCAATACCTGCACCACCCATCATGCCCCCCAGTACCGCCGAAAGGAAATTATCCTGAATAATAGCACCCGGAAAAAATTTCTGAGGTATACTGAACAGAACGGATATCACGGTCATGCTGAAAATCGTTTTTACGCCAAAACTTGCGCCAAGAATTTTCACGGCAAAAGCCACTAAAATCAGATTGATTGCAAAAAACGTTACTCCAATGGGTATTTGGGTGCTGTAGAATATAACTGCCGCTAAACCACTTATTCCACCGCCGGTGATTTTAGCCGGAACTAGAAATAGTGTCCACGACAGGACATAAAGGATTAATCCCAGGGACATAATCACATAGTCCTTAATGACCGATTGGGTTTTTTGTTTCTTCGACTGAGTCATTTTTTGCAAATTTGTTGCCATGCAAAATACAGAATTAAAATTGAGCCGCAAAAGAACATCCTTATTGAGCACTAATTCATGTTAAAAATCAGGTGAACGAAGATTAATGCAAATTTTATATGGACCAATTAAACGTTTTCGCATCAATGCCTGGCGCTATTTGATACCAACAATCCACGATTTTTCTACTTTTGTCTTATGATTTCATTTCCAAATGCCAAAATAAACCTCGGATTACACATTACCGAAAAACGACCGGATGGTTTTCACAATCTGGAAACTGTTTTTTTTCCGGTAGGATGGAGTGATGTGCTCGAATTTGCAGAAGCTGATGAATTCCGGTTTACAAGCAGCGGAATCCGTATTTCATGCGATCCTGAATCAAATCTGGTCATGAAGGCATACAGGCTTCTGCAAAAAGACTTTCGATTACCGACCTTGAAAATTCATTTACACAAACAAATACCATTTGGAGCCGGCCTTGGTGGTGGCTCATCTGATGGGGCATTTATGCTCCGAATGTTGAATAAAACCTATGATTTAAATATTTCCGAAGAAAAATTACTGGACTATGCTGCTCAATTGGGGAGCGATTGTCCGTTTTTTATTCTGAATAAACCGGTTTTCGCCACCGGAAGGGGTGAGATTATGCAGGAAACGGATATCAGGCTTAACGGTATGTTCATATGGCTGATCAAGCCTCCGGTTGAGGTTTCAACGGCAAATGCATTTCAGTTTATTGAACCAAAAAAAACTGATTTCTCTTTAACCGAAGTGCTGAGTCGTCCGGTTCAGGAGTGGAAAAACTCTGTCGTGAATCAATTCGAATCATGTGTTGTACAACAGTTTCCTGTGATTGCTGAGATCAAACATCAGCTGTATGACTTAGGTGCCGTTTACGCTTCCATGTCTGGTAGTGGGTCATGCGTTTTTGGACTTTTTAATGAACTTCCGCTCAATTGGAAAAGCCATTTCCCTATTGTTTACTTAACTTATAGCCAGAAACTCCAAATCCTTTAAGGTTTACTTAAGATAAGTTTATCTTTTAATTAACTGGTTCCTGTGTCACTTTTGGGTTACTTTGTAGTCTTAATAGTGAACAAAGAAAAACAGAAAAAAGACCTGGTAAAATAACCGGGTAACTATTAAAAGATGAAAATTATGAAAACAAAAATTAGAACACTTATCGCGATTTCTGCACTTGGAATAATTGGAATGACAAGCATTAGTGCCATTGCAGACAACAAAAGAATGATCAACAATGAAGTTGCTACGGAGAAAGAAGAACTATTGACTATTGAATCATGGATGATCAATGATAGTTACTGGACCTCAAAATCAGTCATTAACATTGACCCCCTTGATAAAGAAGATTCTCTGGCAATTGAGTCATGGATGTTAGATGAAAAGCTATGGAAATAAGCCTACCTTCTGAAAACCTGGTGTTTCCAGGATACTAAGCAGAGCTGCACCAATTGGGAGCAGCTCTTTTTTTTGATTTGATGCCAGCTTCAAGGCTGATTTTGAGTAGGGATGTAAATAAAATGGGTATCTAAAAGCCCGGTCTTATTGAATTTCCCGCATTCAGGAATTTGCCACGTGGCTGTACTTTGGTTTCGGTTGCATCTTCTTCCGCCCTTCATGCCAAATGGATTAAACCGCCACTTTTTTATTTTTATTGTATTTCGATTTTTTAATCGATTCTTTACGGGTCAGCAGCATTGGAATCGCAACACCTGTCCCAAGAGATATCAGGACAAACATCATTTTTGATCCATTGTTAACCGTTTCGATTAGAGTCTGTATGTAGCTGTCAGTATCGACACTGTTGGTCAGAGCGATCAGGCCAAGCATCATTTTATAGGCAAAAGAGCCAGGAACCATTGGTATTACAGCAGGAATGGAAAATATTAACGGAGGACTCTTCTGGATGTGAGCAGTTTGGATACTGGCAATGCCGATAACTGTTGCTCCGAAAAATGAAGCGAAAACAATTCCGACGTCAAATTGCATGGACGAAAATTTAATCAGACCGCCAAGGAACCCAAGTGCCCAAATGGAAAAGAGAGTTCGGCGCGGAACATTAAAGAGGATTGCAAATCCAATGGCAGCGATTCCTGCCCAAATACTTTTGGTTACTATTTCGAGTAAAATCATGTCAGAAAGTTTAAAATCATTCGTACGGTAAAAATACCCATGGCAATCGAAAAGGCGATCATCAGACCGTTTATGGCGCGCACCATCCCGTTCTGGATATTTCCTTCCATCAGGTCGGTAACCGAGTTTATTAATGGAACTCCGGGTACCAGAAACAGAACTGAAGTGGCAAAAGCTTTTTCAGGTTCTGAGCCAATATGAAAATGTTCGGCTATTCCTGCAATAAAAGAAGCTGTAAATGCAGCAAAGAACACACAGATATAGGGATTGAATTTGACTCTGATGGCTTCCTGTCTGATGAACAGACCGATAACGGTTGCCACAAAGGTAACTGTCATGTCGATGTAGCCTCCGCCAAAAATATTACAGAATCCGGATCCAGCCAGCCCAACGAATAGCAGAACAACAAGTCGTGGATAATGAGGAAGTGATTTTAAACGTTGAAGTTCTTCTGAAATTTGGGAAACGGTCCAATTCTGTTCCAAAACATTCCAGCTTAAATGGCTAATTCCACTTACCGTTTTGAAATTAACCCCGTGTGGCGAAGTGCGTTTGAGCCGACTGAAGAACTGTTGATTGCTTTTTTCAACAATTGTCAGCATCAAAGCCCGGTGAGTGATCAGCAGTTCGATGTTGTATCCAAGCCCTTTTGCGATTCGTCCCATGGTAACTCTGATGCGGTTCGTGCTGGCACCCGAGCTAATCAGTAATGACCCAACCTCAAGCAAAATGTTGCCTACAGCCTGAGACTCTTCTTTTAATCTCTTCATTTTCAGTGTTTCTGGTGTTTTTCCCAAGGATAGCGCAAAAATAGGGTTTTTAATATTCTTCTTGATTGACAACATCTCTTAAACCCGCAGATTGAACGAAAAGTTTACATTCCGGAAAAGAAAACTTCGAATCGTTTATCTGAAAATTAAGTCTGAAGGATTAATTCCGTTGTGTTTTTTACATTTAAACCTATTAGTCATGAACTTGTTATTCAGGAACAATAAAAAACGTATGCCAAAAGCAGAAGAATACAAAAATCAGCAACTTAAACTTATTGAAGTCTCTGTTACTGAAAATCAGGAAGTATCACCGGGAGTGCATTTGATTTCGTGGGAACGAATGCATCCTTTTTACCCGGGTCAGGTTGTGAAAATCACTGCTGACATCAGTATCACACCACGCATTTACAGTGTTTGCAGTGGAAATGATGAATCCGAAATAAGGGTTCTTTTTAACATTAAGGAAGACGGACTTTTATCGCCCATTCTTTCCGGACTTATTCCGGGCATGAAAATATGGGTAACGAAGCCTTACGGAAGTTTCCGTGATGATAAAAAACCAGCCTGGTGGATTGCTACCGGAACAGGCATTGCCCCGTTTTACAGCATGTTTCGCTCCGGAATTTCAGAAAATAAAACACTGCTGCATGGCGTTCGCCAGCTCAATCAGTTTTATTTCGAAGATGAACTGGAGTGGGCTATGGGCGATCGTTACGTTCGTTGCTGTTCGCAGGAACAGTCGTGTAATGTTTACCCCGGCCGGATAACCAATTATTTGGAAGAATTAAATGAGCTTCCGGTCAATATTAACTATTACCTTTGCGGCAAGGCTTTAATGGTTGTCGAAGTGCGCGATTTGCTGATTGCAAGAGGCGTTCCGTACGAAAATATTTTAGCTGAAATTTATTTTTAACTTTTGCCTTGAATGATGAAAGAAGCTCTTTTCGGAAAAACACTTAATGAACTCACCGCGCTGGTGGTTAAACTGGGTTTGCCCAAATTTACCGGTAAACAAATGGCTGAATGGCTTTATCAGAAAGACATTTCGTCGATTGAAGCGATGACTAATCTTTCAAAAAAAGCACGTGAAAGTTTAAGCGAAAACTACGAATTTGGCCTGATCGATTCGACCAAGGTGCAGGAAAGCATCGACGGAACAAAAAAATACCTGTTTCCAACCGGCAAAGGAAAATTTGTTGAAACAGCCATGATTCCGGATGATGACCGCAAAACGGTTTGTGTTTCGTCACAGGTAGGTTGTAAAATGGGCTGTTTGTTCTGCATGACTGGGAAACAGGGTTTTCAGGGGCAATTAACTGCAGGCGAGATTGTGAATCAGATACGTAATATTCCGGAGTGGCACGAAGTTTCCAACATCGTTTATATGGGCATGGGCGAACCTTTTGATAATTTAGAAGAAGTACTGAAAAGTTTGGAGATACTGACTTCGGAATGGGGTTTTGCCATGAGTCCGCGCCGCATTACCGTTTCAACCATTGGCATAGTTCCGGGAATGGTGACTTTTCTGAATCAGTCGGAAGCACACCTGGCAGTGAGTATGCACACGCCGTTCGACGACGAACGCCAGAAACTGATGCCGGTACAGGTGGCCTATCCGCTGGAAGAAGTGATTCATGAAATTAAAAGCTGGGACTTTGGCCGTCAACGCCGGGTTTCTTTCGAATACATTGTTTTTAAAGGATTAAACGATTCTCCCCGACATGTTCAGGAATTAGCCAAAATACTGAACGGCATCAAATGCCGCATCAACCTGATCCGGTTTCATCCCATCCCCGGCACACCGCTCGAAGGAACAGACGAAGCTAGCCTCCAGAAATTCAAGGAAAAACTCAACGACAAAGGTATTCTCACCACTATCCGCGCCAGTCGTGGACAGGACATTTATGCCGCCTGCGGGTTGCTGAGTACGAAGGAGTTATTGGGGTAGAAGGCAACCGCTGCTTTTTTTGTAGTTTTCTTTCTATTTCCCAGCTTTGGAAACAACACGGACTTGTACGGCAGTTCTTCCGTAGATGTTAAGCCCAATATCTTTTGCGGCTTTGTATGAGAGATCAATAATTGCAGAAGCATTTTCCCCCATTCTGTCATTTACTTTTACCCTGACTTTTTTATGACTCTTTACACAAAAAACTTCCACGATGGTGCCAAATGGTAAGGGAAGAACATCAAATCGTACTGAAGCAGTATATTTGTTTTTACGGTAGGGTTCACCGCTTGCTGTTCGTTTTCCCTGGTAGCTATTGGCATAGTAGGTTGCCATGCCAGTATAAACCTGATCGCCTTGTTGTAATTCGTTCTTCGTCTTTTGCTTTTTTGAGGAACTTGTCTTCTTTATGATACTACACGAGGAAAACGAGAAAAGAAATGAAAAAACTAAAGCATAAAGAAATCTTTTCTTTGTTAATAAGGAGAATGTCATTTTTCTGATTTACAGATGAACGAATGGATTTGCCATATTATTGCTGGCAACCTGCAGCCCAAAAATAGAATACACTCTATTTTTAGTGTTGCCCTTTATCAATATCAGTGTCGGAAATAGGTAAAAAGTATTTAAATGGCTGTTTCAGTTAAAGTTACATCTATTGCGAACCCAATGCAATTGCACGAAGGTGCTTCGTGTAAGTATAATCGCCCTATGATTCTTATACAAATATTCAGGTAATCTTCGAACTCCGAAGTTCAATCTTCATCCCCTCCGGTGGTAACCGGAGGGTAAGGAACGCTCCGGAAGAGCGCAACCCGGAACGGGTTGAATATTTAGTTCAAGGAATATTTTAATTCAACACACTTCGGGGTTGGATTGCGGTAGTTAGTTAGTTAGAGTCTGTCCATAGAGTCGATGATTTATTGATATGTTTCTTTTCCAAAGAAAAAAATCGAGATTTTCATTTTTGATTATTTTCAATAAGATCTGTTTTTCATCCTTTTTGTCCGTTTTTGTAGGTTTACTTCAA
>DASRMB010000088.1:0-22748 GCA_035648135.1 Prolixibacteraceae bacterium | reverse complement strand
ATCTAATCCCGTCTTTTGTGTTTGCATAAGTCTTTGAGTTTTATTGATTAAGTAGATAATCAAAAATAATACTCTTTGGACTTATGCTACTCTATTAAAAACGCATATTACAAACATAGGGACTCGTTTGCAACGAGGGGTCAATGGTCTATTGTTTTTAACAACATCAAACTTTTACAAATCAATATGATCCGAAAACAAAAACACACCCACAGGCCTCCCCTTGGTCTCATTTTCTGTCACACTTTTTGCAAACCTGCACACCAATAGCCCATTGTCTTTTCGTTCCTCAAATCCAAAGAGCTATGCCAACCCACAAGGCAAAAAGACACTTCACTCCAACCTCCTCCACCATTCCGCTTGTGCCCTAAAATTCACCACCTAAGCTATTGATAAATAATACGCTATTCTAAAACAAACCGCACGAAACCCAAACACCCGTCTAAAGTGCAGTACATGAATAGTTTTGTGGCCAAAGCCTGCGACCAGTAGCTTCCGCTTCTCTCCATTACACATCCAGGGCTACACTTCGCTTCGCCACCTTACGTTCCATTTCTTTCATTGTCAGCCACTAGCCTCGGCAACCCAGGTAAGAGTGGTTCTTTCTTACATTTCGATCAGGATAACTACGATCGAAATATATCATTCGAAATTCACTTCGATTTTGTTGTCACCACACTTACCTCTCCTTCCCCACCTCCAATGTTTTATTAGCTTAAATTACAACTTATTGTCAAAGAATATTAAATTAGTAAGCTCAGAATCAAAAATAAAACCCAATATTTTAGACTAGCTAAATAATTTATTATGAGCGCGATAAATGACCATACCAAGTATTTTTTAGAATCTCCAAAAAGTACATATTCGTTCGGGACACATAAAGAGGAAAAAATTAGTTTTTGGAGTCCAAATCTATGTATTACATTAAATGAAAGAGCAGATTCTATTCCATACATTGGAATAAGCTATAACAAATATCAGGATGAAAAATTTGAAATTCCAAGATCATCAAAATATGAAAAAGTACGTCCTATTCTCCCCGAATTATTTGATGATTATTACAAATTTTCGCTTCAATCGTTGGCTAGAATGAATTTTAATTATGACGATGAATTCTACAAAGAAATGATTTCACATGATTATCTTTCACTACAGAGCCTTTCTAATGATAAAAAAAATCCATACAATAGACTATCAATAGTTATTGACGACTCGATCAAATATTTTTCGGTTGATATTTATAGAACCACAAGGAATTCAAATCGGCGAAGTTTACAGAAAAATGCAACCGTAATTTCAAGAGATGATTTTTTCCAATTTGTCAATCTCACTTTGCAATACTTATCGGACCGAAATAGTCTGACAATTTTTATGAAAGATTATTCAACGAAGTTCTGTCAATTATTTAAGGAGCCTGAACCTTTTTCCGGATATCTCGTTAATCCAACAGATACAATTGAGCAGATTTACAAACAAATTGAATCCAGAAAAATTTTCATTGAAAAACAGTTGATTGAAAATGATGATACAGCACCTTTCCAACGTGTTCAACTGAGAGGTCAACTTGAAGGATTAGACTACTCTCTTAAAGCAATAAGAGCAAATAATCCTCAATAGCATTTATAACAGGAGATAACTGGAGAAATAAATCTTAATTTGTTTAATAAAATAAAATCTAAAATAGTTGTACCTTATTTGTACCTCCATCGCATTATAATATTGATTTAAAGCTATTTATATTTTCTGTATCGGCAAGTAATGCATCGGGAAATACAGAACCGTTATTTTACAATTTACCTGTTTCAGAAAAACAAAAATTTGCTTATGCCCGCAATTTGGGGGCTAATTTCACATACTCTACAATAAGTGAGTTGATGTTTTTAAATAAAAATGGAGATGATATTAATGGTAATCCAATTGGCACGCCAGGTAGTTTCTGGGATTCCGGCAATACAATTGAAAAAGCTTTTGACAAAGACATTTTAACCTTTTACGATGGAGTAAGACAAAGCGAACATGGGTTGGCATAAAATTCTCGACTCCTTCAATTATAAATACTATACGATTTATGCCGAGGAGTGATGGAAATAGTGTTGAGATTGGTGACAAATACGAACTGGAATATTGGAATGTTAAGGAATGGGAATCACTCGGCAGACAAGAGGCAAAAACTGATTCATTAATATTTACTAATTGTCCGACAAATGCACTTTTCATATTACATGATCGAACAAAGGGAAAAGAGGAAAGAATCTTTACACTAGATAAAAATGGGAAACAGATTTGGTGGTAAAAAGGCTGCCCGGTTCAACACCAATGCAGCCTTTTTATTAATACTACAGTTTCAGGTTCTGTCGCATTATTCCAACTTGATTCTTAAAATTACACATTATCAATAATTACGCAGCCAAACTTCAATCAACGGATAAATAAAGGGGCACATCGGGTGATAGTATTGGTCAAAAAGTTTATTAAATACTAACGTTTCGCACATCATTTTTTGATCTTTGTTTTCAGTAGTTTTGGATTACTGATATTTTATACCGTATTGGTTTTCTTTGTTTTTTGTTTTCCATTTTCGTTAGGCAGCTCTTTTATTTTGATCAGTATCATTCAGTAGCCGTGCAAACAATTCCCTTGTGTGGTCATTATGAAAGATTCTTTCAAGAAGTTCTTGTTCGTCAATTTAGCCCAAGATATTTGTGATGATTTGCATTAATTCAACAAATAGCCCCCAAAATCTTTGGTTTAGCCGTTCCTGTATTACGGCCTCCTTTAAAACAAACATCCTCACTTTTTTCATTCTTCGGTTAAAAAACGTTAATTTCATTTCATTATTTTACGCAGCTAAAAAATTGCTAAAAATGAAAACCTACGGAAAACTGATTCTAACACTGTTCTTTGCAATTCTACTGGAAGCAGGTTTTGCCCAGAATTTTCTGGCTTCAGAACTTAAGCCAGACAAAAAATATGTTTTACTGGCACATCCAACGGTTCAGAATATCGAAACCATCCAGTTTCTGCTGAATAACGACATCCTGAAACTTTCAGATGTAGAATTTGTGGGTGTCTATTCCTCCGCCGAAAATTACGACTACAGCCAATCCGTCTCTTTAATCCAAAAATCGGGAATGAACAGGTTTCATCTACAGAAACTGGATGGAGAAGAAGACCCGGCCCATATATACAGGCCAAATGGATGGAGCATAACATTCAGGAATCTGTTCGAGCACTCAGCAGGCATTTTCTTTTTTGGCGGTCCTGATATTCAGCCCGAAATTTACGGTCAAAAGAATCTTTATTCGGTAGTCACCGATCCAAACCGGCATTTATTTGAACTGAGTTTTTTGTTTCACCTTTTAGGCGATAAACAAAACGAAGAGTTTGTGCCTTTCCTGAATGAAAAACCCAATTATTTTGTGAGCGGATTTTGCCTCGGTATGCAAAGCATGAATGTCGCTACCGGAGGAACATTGAATCAGGATATCCCGGCACAAACCTATCAGAAGTTGAATGCTGAAGAAACCCTGAAACTTAAAAAGGAACAGCTGCATCGAAATTACTGGCCGGGAATGATAAAGGATACGCTATTCATGAGAATTAATTTTCATCCAATCGAATATACAGCTCACCCTTTTTTCCTGAAAAAAGTAAAAGTTAAAAAGATCATGAATCCATTGGTTTTAAGCAGTCACCATCAATCGATTGACGAACTGGGCAAAGACCTTATTGTAACTGCAACATCAATGAATGGAGAGGTGATTGAAGGAATCCAGCACCGCGTTTACCCGAATGTGTTTGCGGTCCAGTTTCATCCTGAAGTTCCGGCACTATACAAAGAGGGCAAAAAACTAAAATTTGCTCCGGAAGACACTCCGGCATCGTATTACGAAATAATCGGTGAAGAGGGCCGGGAATTCCACCGAAAATACTGGATTACCATTTCGAAGGCCATTAAATCATCCATCAAATCACAGAAACGGAAGTGATCAGCGGGCAGAAATTATCATTTGTTTCAGTTCAATCCGGATGATTTGGTAAATACGCACGGCCGTGCGTCTCTACCAATTGAACTGAACCTTCATTTATAATTGTCATTAGATTCAGAACATTTAGGATTAGAGGCAAATCGGTTTGCGGAGGGTTTTCGATGGTCAACGGATAGGTGCTTTTCATTCAATACATTCAGTCATTCAAACATTCATTCATTCGATCATAGCCAGATGTTGTGCAAAAGTTCTATTTTTGCAGCTTCAAAAAATAGGATTCGATGAGTAATCAGAAAGAAATACGCAGAAGAAGAACCTTTGCCATTGTAAGTCATCCCGATGCGGGAAAAACAACCCTGACCGAAAAGCTGTTGCTGTTCGGAGGTGCGATCCACGTTGCCGGTGCTGTTAAAAGTAACAAAATCAAGAAAGGCGCCACATCCGACTTTATGGAAATCGAACGCCAGCGTGGTATTTCGGTAGCCACTTCAGTCATGGGTTTCGAGTACGATGGGTACAAGGTGAACATTCTGGATACTCCCGGTCACCAGGACTTTCAGGAAGATACGTTTCGAACGCTGACTGCAGTAGACAGTGTAATTATCGTGATTGATGCCGCAAAAGGCGTTGAACCGCAAACCGAAAAGCTGATGAATGTTTGCCGGATGCGCAAAACACCGGTTATTGTTTTTATCAACAAATTGGATCGTCCAACTCAGGATACCTTTGAACTGCTCGACGACATCGAAAGACAACTTCAAATCCGCATCAACCCGCTAAGCTGGCCAATCAATAACGGCCCTGACTTTAAAGGTGTTTACAACATATATACAAAAAGTCTGAACCTGTTTAAGGCGAATGTTCAGGCAATTGAACCAGGGATTTCGTTTACCGACATCAACAGTCCGGAGCTTGAAGATCACATCTGGAAAGATGCCCAAAAACTGCGCGACGATCTGGAGTTGGTTTATGGCGTTTATCCCCCATTCAATCAGGAAGAATACCTCGAAGGAAATTTGGCTCCGGTATTTTTTGGAAGTGCCCTGTATAACTTTGGTGTTCAGGAACTGCTCGATGCATTTGTGAAAATTGCACCGTGGCCACGCAAAAGTCAGACCGAAGAACGGGAAGTTGATCCGGAAGACGATAAATTCAGTGGATTTGTGTTTAAGATTCATGCCAACATCGATCCCAACCACCGTTCACGCATCGCGTTTGTAAAAGTATGCTCCGGAAAATTTGAACGGAACAATATGTACAAAAATGTTCGTACGGGCAAAACATTCCGGATTACCACTCCAACTGCGTTCATGGCCTCTCAAAAAGAAATCATCGAAGAAGCCTTCCCCGGCGATATTGTTGGCGTACCGGATAACGGATCATTCATTATTGGAGATACGCTGACTCAGGGAGAAAACATCCACTATAAAGGATTGCCCAGTTTCTCTCCTGAATTATTCAAGTTTGTTGAGAACGACGATCCAATGCGGACCAAACAGCTCAACAAAGGCGTTGACCAGTTGATGGACGAAGGAGTTGCACAGCTGTTTACCAGCCAGTTTAACAACCGGAAAATCATCGGAACAGTAGGACAACTTCAGTTTGAAGTGATTCAGTACCGTTTGGAGCACGAATACAATGCCAAGTGCCGGTTCGAGCCAATGCAGATGTATAAGGCTTGCTGGATAAAAAGCGACAACCCCAAAGCTTTGGCCGAATTTAAAAATCGCAAACACCAGAAAATGGCAACCGACAAACGTGGCCGCGACGTATTCATGGCCGACTCGTCGTTTATTCTCGACATGGCTCAAAGTGAATTTAAAGAAATCCAGTTCCACTTCACTTCTGAATTTTAACTGACGACTCGTCTGTTTTATGAGAAAATTATTTTTGCCGGCTGCCAGCTACCAGTAGTCGTTTGCCGGCAAGGTATTCTTTTGCCGGAATATGTTTATCCCAACCTTCTGGCTTTTCCTATACCATTTTAGTACATTTAAAAAAAAGTTACTGTATGGATTTTTTTCAAAGTGAATGGTTCACCTATTTGCTAATTCCCTTAATGATTTTCTTTGCCCGCATTGCCGATGTAACCATAGGAACACTGCGCATTGTGATGGTTGCAAAGGGACAAAAGCTAATCGCTCCTATTCTTGGATTCTTCGAAGTGCTGATCTGGTTAGTCGCCATGAGTAAAATTTTCGAGAACCTTGACAGTTGGGTTTGCTACATTGCATACGGTGGCGGTTTTGCAATGGGAAACTACATTGGACTGATCATCGAGGAAAAACTGGCCTATGGCATTGTTCAGCTTCAAATTATCACCCGGAGAGATGCGCAGGATCTGATTGAAAAGTTAAAGAAAATGGGATATGGGATCACCCATACGGATGCGCATGGAACGATGGAAGACGTTTCCATTATTATTACCATTATTAAACGTGCCGAACTAAACCGCGTAATCAAAATTATCAAAGAGTACAATCCCAAATCTTTTTATTCGATAGCCGATGTCCGGTTTGTCAATAATGGCTTATATGTGCCCGTAATTCCAATTCACCAGCGGTGGAGAAAAGGGAAATAATGAACAGATGCCGGACATGCAATTCAAAACAACCAATTTCCCTCCCAATCTGGGTTCGATATAATCGTTTCTGAAAATCAATCGCATAAAAAGATTGAATTCCATACCGCCACCTACAACTCCCAGACGGGGTACTTTGCGTCCTGCAAGAGGTTCTCTCAAAAGTCCAAAGACCTGCGAATCTCGTCACCCCGAATTTATTTCGGGGTCTGATATACAGTTAGCTGAGATCCTGAAACAAGTTCAGGATGACGGGATCAATGACTTTTGAAACAACCTCTTATCACAGAACTTCAGCATCCGAAACTCCCTTCCCTTATTTGGCAAGTCCGGCGGGATGAGGATGGGCGATTACACAAACAATTTTAGATCAAATTCAGCTTACTACGGAATAAACACTTCATACAATACCTCTACCCTCCTCCATCTATTTCAACTTTGCCCTAATCGAACCTTTATTCTTCTGTTTCCATACTCCGTATTCCTCGTTATTCCGGACAGACTACATTTATAGTCAAAATAAACAACGAATCATTTGCGTGACTAGTTTTATAGTCATACATTTGTCATGAAGGATTGACAAAAATAAAACGACTGATATGCAACTGACAAAAGCTGAAGAACAGGTAATGCAACATTTATGGGAAATGGGTGAGGGACTGGTGAAAGATATCCGCGACCGCTTCGATGACCCAAAACCCGTTCGTAATACTGTATCCACAGTACTCCGAATTCTTGAGAAGAAAGATTTTGTATCGCATAAAATCGCTGGCAATGTTCATATTTATTTTCCACTAGTCTCGAAGGAAGAATATTCAAAAAGCCAGCTTTTCGGTTTAATGAATAGCTATTTCAATAACTCATTTCCGGCAATGGCTTCGTTTTTTGCCCGCGAGAAAGACCTGACGATTCAGGATTTGGAACAATTGATGGAAGAGACTAAAAAAGAATTGTCGAAAGACTAAAAAGAACAGAATATGGAAGCATTTGCCTTTTATCTGATCAAATCAGCAGTCTGGCTGTCAGGGTTTGCCTTGGTTTATGTGTTGTTTCTCCGGAACGAACGGTTCTTTACCCTGAACCGTATTTTTCTGGTTTCAGGAATGCTCATATCCATCATTCTTCCGCTTTATACCTGGCATTACACGATTGTGTTGCCTGTGATTCCATCAGCGGAAGTATCAGAACCTCAAATTCAGGGAATTGTAGTTGCCGAAGAATCATTTCCGACACAAACCATTTTGCTGTTCCTCTATCTGGCAGGACTGATTTTTTTGATATTTAAATTCTTTTGGCAAACACTTCCTGTTTTCCGAATCATCCGAAAATCAGAAACACATCAGTATAATTCAGCAAAATTGATCCGGACTTCTGAATACCCCGCTTCGTTTTCATTTATTTCATTCGTATTTGTCAATCCTTCAATCGACGAAATTGAAACGCGTGAAATTGTGAACCACGAACTGGAGCACATCAGGCAAAAGCATTGGATCGATTTATTGTTATTCGAAATCCTTCGCACGATGCAGTGGTTTAACCCGGCAATCTGGCTGTATGGCAGGTTGATTAGGCAAAACCACGAATACCTGGCCGACGAACGGGCGCTGCAGCGCAGTTCCAATCCGGCGATTTACCGTGCAGCCCTTCTGAACCAAATGTTCGGCGGACCAGTGATTTCACTGGCCAATTCGTTCAATTATTCACTCAACAAAAAAAGATTCAACATGATGAAACAGACTATAAGTTCACCTATCAGAAAACTAAAGCTTTTATTGGTTGTGCCATTGATGGCCGGGATTTTCTACGCATTTTCAGCTCCTGAATACCAATTTGTCCAGACCGGCAATGATCCTGTAATGCAGGAAGGGAGATCAGTAACCGGGAAAGTTGTTGCTGAAGACGGCAATCCGTTGAAAGGCGCATCAATTGTCGTTTCCGGAAAAACTATTGGAACCTCAACCGATGCTTCCGGAAATTTCAAACTTGAATTAACCGATGATTCACCCATTGTGATTTCGTATGTCGGTTATGACACACAGAAAGTAAAACCCGATTTCGAAAAAGAAATGGATATTATCCTGAAAACAGTGGTTATCGGTATAGATGTCATGGGAAATGATATTTCTGAATATAAACCGATGGAAATACCAAACTCCGCCTTAATAATTATTGATGGCAAAGAATCGACAAAAGCTGCAATGGACAATTTAAATCCGGATAAAATTGAAAAAATTGATATCCTTAAAAACAAAGAGGCGATCGAAAAATACGGAAAAGAAGCAAAAGATGGAGTCATTCTTATCACCTTAAAAAATGAAAACAAAACATCAACAACACAAGCCTTCAAAGTACAAACATCTTCTCCGTTGAAATTTCGGAATGCCGATGGATCAGAAAGCCAACCGCTGGTTGTTATTGACGGTGTTGTTGCAAAAACACAGAATGTAAATAACATACCCCCTGAAACAATAGAATCGATTACTGTTTTGAAAGACGAATCGGCATCTGATTTATATGGGGATAAAGGAAAAAACGGAGTCGTTTTAATTACCACAAAAAAGGAAGCATCTGCATCACAAAAAGGGAAACCAGAAGTTGCGGTAATCGGATATAACAACGATTTAAAAGCAAAACATTTAAATGGATCCGGTTTTGGTACAATAAACAGAAATAGCAATGTAAACGACTTTGGTAAAGACCAACCATTAGTAGTAAAGGATGGAATTATTTCCGAAAACATGAACATGAATTCCATTGATCCCAACTCCATTGAGTCGATGAATGTTTTAAAAGGTGAATCAGCAATCAGCAAATACGGAGAGAAAAGCAAAAATGGAGTGGTAGAAATTACTTCAAAACCGAAAAGTGAGGTATTTTTTATTGTTGAAGAAATGCCAGAGTTTCCAGGAGGTATTGCAGCGTTAAAAGAATATGTTGCCTCAACATTGCAGTATCCTGCAATTGCGCTCGAGAATGGTATTCAGGGAATAGTATTTGTAAATTTTGTAGTTTCAAAATACGGATCGGTTACTGATGCAAAATTCAGTAGTGGAGTCGATCCTTCACTCAACAAAGAAGCATTGCGTATCGTAAACAACATGCCAAAATGGAAACCCGGATCGCAAGCCGGTGAACCGGTCAGTGTTTCATACAACATACCAATCGACTTCAAACTTCCGGCAGGAAAAAAGAGTAAAATAAGTAAAGAGAAGCTGCGCTAAAAAACAAAACAAGGCGATCATCCGAAACGATCGCCTTGTTTTGCTTAACCAACTTTATACAACGAAACAGTCAGCGATAACTGCATAACATGATTAAGTTTGCACCATCAGTTTATCTTTCAGAAAATGAACCAGGCAGCCGAAAACATACAACGTGAAATTACTCCATTGTCACAGGGCGATTGCCTGCTGGTGTTCGACCGTGTAAAAAGTCAATTCGACTTTCCGGTGCATTTTCATCCGGAGTATGAATTAAACTTTATTCATCATGCCAATGATGCTGAACGCATTGTCGGAGACCACAGAAGCCTGATCTCCGGATTAGAGTTGGTTTTAGTCGGGCCAAATATGTATCATGGCTGGAACAATGGTCAGTGTAAAAGTAAAGAGATTCATGAAATTACTGTTCAGTTTCACCGTGACCTGATTCACGACGATCTGCTGGCCCGAAACATGATGAAACCCATCAGGGATATGCTTACCAATGCATCGAGAGGAATATTATTTTCAGAAAAAGTGACCCTGAATATTGCACCCCGGCTGGAGGAATTGTCGCAAAAATATGGAATGGAAGCCTTTATTGAATTACTTTCTATTCTTCATATTCTGTCGACATCCGAAAACCAAAAGCTTTTGTGTTCAGGAGCAATGAATACTTCCGATTTTGCCAACAGCGACCGTATAAAGATAGTTTGCGAATACATGGAACAGAATTTTCAGGAGAAAATAAAGGTGAAAGATGTTGCGGTTCTGCTAAATATGACAGAAACAACTCTTTCGCGACTGATGAAACAACGAACCGGACGATCGTTTGTTGATTTCCTGAACGATTACCGCATTGGATTTGCAGCCCGCTGGCTCACCGAAACAAATCAAACCATCGCTGAGATTGCTTTCCGGTGCGGGTTTTTCAACATCTCTAATTTTAACCGGATTTTCAAAAAATGCAAAGGATGTACTCCGGGTCAATACCGTGAAACATTTTCAGGAATTAAACGGGTTAGTTGAAGTCAATCGAAAAAAGCGATTTGCAGATAAGAGAAGTTGCCGGTTTTCCAAATTGAACTTTCAATCAATCAATCAATCCGCTTATTGATTCTCCCCGAAATTGATTTTTTGCTGAGGATCTGCCGGTAATTTAGCGAGAAATTCTTCCACGAGACCATCAATCACGACCAGACATTTGCCGCAACTAGTTCCTGCACGAGTCATTCGCTGAATATCAGAAGTTGATCGTGCACCTTTCCGGAGAACCGTTCGGATTTCATTTTCTGAAACCATATTACAAACACAAACTAACCGGGTATTCATCACAAATTAAACTAGAGTGCAATTTTCAGGAAATAAACTTATTCTCTGTAAACAGTTTGATGCCGCGGTAAGCGTCTATAATCGGATCGCGTCTGGGTAAGGTTTCATAGATCTTTTGAAGGTACTGCTTCTCGCTCAGAATCCGGAAAGCAACTTTGAAATTCAGATCAAAAGCCATTGATATCAGCAACAATTTGTAGTCGTTCATCGTTCTCATGTCACCGTAGACAGCCGTTTTACCGCTCTGAATACTTTTCATTATTTTTTCAGAAATATCTGCGTTCTTGATCAGATCAAATGTCACTATAGGTTGAATTCCATATTTTTCCTTAAAAAAACGATAAGATGAATCGTAGATATCCAATTTGTCGGCATCGCGCAGTAAACCGGCAAACAGAGTTTGCTGCTCATTATCGAGCTTAGGAAGTTTAAGTTTGCTGTGGTTCTCTACAGATCTCAAGACAATCAGTTGAATTTCTGCCGGTAACTTCGAATAAAATCTCATCTGTTCGATCAGTTTTGCCGATAAGGAAGCATGATCCCGCTGTATGTTTGTTGGTGAATCAGTACCCTGAATAATTAAGCTTGCTTTACCAAAATCGTGAAACAATCCGGTTAGTTCGGCAATTCGTTTCTCACCCTCAGTTTGCAAAACAATATTTGCAAGCAGAAGTGCGTTGGCCGAAACACGAATAGAATGTGCACGAATTTCCTCCACTTTATGTTGGTTATCAGGAGAATTGGTTACAAGTGACTGGAAATATTCATCAAATTCAAGGCGGCATTCTTTCAGCAGTTCTTTAGTAATCATAGAATAGTTTTATTAGCGTCAAAAGTAGCACAATTAACTATTTTAACAGAGGCAAGAACTGAAAATTATAAACAATTCACTGGAATCATAATCAGAACACGAGTTTGTTAATAAAAAAGAAGGATAATCTTTATGTTTTTTGAATAAAGAGGCTGATTCATTTTAAGTTTTACTATTTTTGTGCCCGCTGAATAAAAAAAACGGCCCTATAGTTCAATGGATAGAATGTAAGATTCCGGTTCTTATGATCTGGGTTCGAATCCCGGTAGGGTCACCAAAGCCACTGATTATCAGTGGCTTTTTTATTTAGCATACCCTAAAGTATATTTAGATGTCTGTTTGGCTTCACCTGAAGAAGAGCACAATTGAATGAACTATTCATTAAAGGTAATGATGCCATAAAGAAGAGCCAGAGGGTATCGTAATATCGACAACTTTATTATAATGATTTAGAAACTGTTTAAATTTTATTCGATTGTTCCGGTAGGAACAAAATGTGGGTAGAAAGGGAATGAATGATGAATCTATTTTGTCCCGTACGGGACAAAACGGTGAATGAAAGTTGCCATTTTCTACCCATATACATTCCCTACGGGAAATTTAAACAGCTTCTTATTTCCTCTGTGGAAAACTTGAATTTAATTACCCACACTATCAGTTATAGAACCACAATTTTTATTATTGCATTTTTGTTTTCCATACAAATCTGTAAGTAATGAGAACGTAGGAAGCTACTCGCAGGGGCGGATTGCGGGCGATTTCCTGTCAAGCCGAAAAGCAGCCCGAGCGGAAAGATACACACCGGAAACCACTGCTGCCGCACTTGACGGGTAGCTGATGTTAGCAACTGGGTTTAGTAACTGAAATATAAATCTTTAAAGAATTCTCTATATTTCCATGGAACCCATAATTTCCAAATCTCATTCCATTTCATTAGTTTCTTGTTTACTAATCTCCACCCGTCAATTAGAGGTCGATATGCAATAGCATAAGTAAATAACAAAATTGTAAACCACATTGAGTCACCAGATTTCGCTACCCAAACCAAAAATGGAATTGGAATCAAAATGGCAGAATAATAGACAAAAATGTTTTTCATCCTATTTTTTATAATTATTGTCCAAACTTGAAGAATCTGTGTCCATACGAACTTTTTTTATTTTAAAATTGTCTCGAAAGTCAATGTATTTCTCGGTTGTCACTATGAATAAGAAATATACAGCAATAAGCAATCCGAGAATGTATCCAAAGATTTTGATCCCATTTAATTGATTCCAACCAGATATTGTATAATAGAAAATTTGTCCTAAAACTAAAATGAACGGAATTGCTCTAAATATCTTTTTCATAGTTTCCAATATTACTTGTCAAAATAAAACTCTGTCCGAATGCGGCTTTTAACCTGGTTGCTAACTATTAAATGTCGTTCTCATTACTTACAGATTTTTACGGAAAACCGGATAATTATCTTCAGTTTATTTTTTCTACCCACAAATTACGGAATTGGATTTTTGAACCTTCAGCCTGAAGACCTATAGCGCCTTTGGTTAGCGAGCAATTGTCCGCGATATTCTGAAGTAACCCGTTTACCCTGATTTCTATCGTATTCCCCTTACATGTGATGTCATAACTGTTCCATTCACCTGCAGGCTTTTCGTTAGTTGGATGTAGTTTTGGAATAAGCGGCTTTACTGTTTCGGTCGACACATAAACAGTATCACCAAGTGTTGCACTGACACCAACCCCATGTACAATAAAATCACCGGCATTTTCATGTTTAAGTTGTGCCTGATAATGAGTCACCCATATTTTATCGGGACCGTTGACATGCAAAAGCACTCCGCTATTGGTCGGATTTTCAGGATATCTCCATTCCACATGCAGCTGATAGTTTGAATATTCTTTTATCGTCCTCAGGTAACCAGCCGGCACTCCCAACGTTTCAATAACACCTTCATTGACGTAAAAAAAGTTTTCAGGATTAATAGTAGAGTCACTCACAAAAATTGTCCAGCCATCCAGATTTTTTCCATTAAATAATGATTCTTTCTTTTGAGCGCAAGATGCAGCAACAAAAAGTACAAGTACAGAAATTAATATTGTTCTCATAAGCTTCGAAAATTTTAAAAGTAGCCTAAAAGTAAAAATATATTCCTGAACATTTTAAAACATCTTTGTTTTAAGAAGCAACAGTCAGATTTTTTATACTTTTCCACCTTCTCATTCAATACAAATGATTTTCACAAACATTAAAGTATCAGCATGGAAAACATTGATTCGATAAACCTTTCGTCCATATATAAACTAAATAAAACCGATCGCGACATTTTTCAGGAATTGATGCCGACCAAAGTGAAAGAGGTTCTTTTGCTTGCTACGCTTTACGACAGTTATTCCATCGTTCGGGAAGGACAATTTAACGATAAAATTTTCGGCGAATTTCTTCAGCTAAACCTATATACTTATCCTCGTTTCACCAGCGTAAACACTGAAGAAGAAGCTCTTCGTATGGCCAATACCCGCGATTTTGATATGGTCATCATCATGGTCGGGGTTGATAAAAACATTCCGGTACAGGCGGCCAATGCCCTTTACAAACAGAAACCTCAGATTCCAATACTCCTACTCGTAAACAATAACGGAGATTTACGTTATTTCCAGACTTCTTCCACGAAAATTGAGTCAATCGACCGGGTATTTGTATGGAATGGGAACTCCAACGTTTTCCTGGCTATGATCAAGTACATCGAAGACAAAAAAAATGTCGAAGAAGATACCAGAAACGGGAGCGTCAGAATAATTCTTCTGATCGAAGATTCCATTCAGTATTATTCGAGGTACTTGCCCATGCTGTACACCAACATCATGACACAAACCCAAAATCTGGTGGAGGATAAATCGGCCGATGAGCTGCACAAGATTTTAAAGATGCGGGCCCGGCCCAAAGTAATTCTGGTAAGCAGTTACGAGGAAGCGGTATCTTTCATCAATACCTACAAGGACTTTCTGCTCTGTGTTATTTCTGATGTCAAATTTCCGAGAAAAGGCATAGAAGATATGGATGCCGGAGTTGATCTGCTGAGATACGTCAATTCGATTTTACGTTTCCCGATACCCGTTTTACTGCAAAGCCACGATGTGAATAACGCGCAAAAGGCCCGTAATGTTGGAGCCGATTTCATCAACAAAAACTCCGAAAGTTTATCGCTCGACATTCATAACTTCATTTACAAACGCCTTGGCTTCGGAAATTTCGTTTTCAAAGACACGGATGGAAATCCGATCATGGTAGCACGAAACATGGTCGAATTTCAGGAAATGTTCCGGATTGTTCCTGAAACGGCACTTGCCTACCACGGGAAACGTAATTCATTCTCTACCTGGCTGATGGCCCGCGGTGAAATTAACATTGCCGAATTGCTTCTTCCTTACCGTCTTGAAGATTTTAAAAACACGAATGATTTGAGGCAATTTTGTCTGGATGTATTTGAAGAAGTAAGAAACCAAAAATTCAGGGGAAGTATTATCGATTTTGAACCTTCGCTGGTTTCGGGCAACCGGTATGTGATGAGGCTAAGCAAAGGATCGCTTGGAGGGAAAGGACGTGGCATGGCTTTTATGTGCAATTTCATTGAGAACATCGATTTTGCCCAGATTATTCCTGAATTGAATATCCGGATTCCGGCAACAGCAGTTATCGGCACCAGTGAATTCGATCAGTTTCTGGAAACCAATGATATGTTCGAAGAAATTTATTCGACGAATGATTACGAACGGATAAAGGGAATTTTCCTCGAATCGCAGTTTAGCGAAGAGCTTCAGGAACGTTTGTATAAATACCTCGAAGGGATGGACAAACCTTTAGCTATCCGTTCCTCCGGACTTTTTGAAGATTCGTTGACACAGCCATTTTCAGGAGTTTATGCAACCTACCTGATTCCAAATAACCATCCCGACATTGAGGTACGCTTCCAACAACTCGAAACAGCCATAAAACTGGTTTATGCCAGCATTTTCACCGAATCGGCGATGTCGTATTTCGATGCGGTAAACTACAACATCGAAGAAGAAAAAATGGCGGTTATTATTCAGGAAGTAGTTGGCCATCCTTACAGCGATCATTACTATCCGTCAATCAGCGGAGTGGCGCAATCCTACAATTTCTACCCGGTTTCGTACATGGAACCCGAAGACGGTTTTGCGGTAGCAGCCGTTGGCCTGGGAATGTATGTAGTTGGTGGTGAAAAGGCTTTCCGGTTCTGTCCCAAATACGCCCAAATCAATACATTAAGCGATCAGGATCTGGTGCGCGATTCGCAAAAGGAATTTTACGCCATCGACATGAAAAATCCACAATTTGATCTCGAAAGTGGTGGAGAAAATGTGGCTATCCGGAAATTAAAAATTTCAATGGCTGAAAAAGATGGGGTTTTACAGCACTGCGCTTCGGTATACGATTATGAAAACGATTGCCTGATTCCAGGTATCGACACCCCGGGACTACGTGTCATTGATTTTGCCAACATTTTAAAGTACAAACACATTCCACTGGCCGACACTTTAAATTTGCTGCTCAAATTATTCCGTGAAGCCATGGGTTCGCCTGTCGAAATTGAATATGCAGTGGATCTCGAAAATGGAGATAATGGGCTTCCAACCTTCTATTTGCTGCAGATTAAACCCTTGATCCGACGTGATGAACAACTTACGGTCAATGTAGGGAATATCGATCCGAAAAAGACGCTGATGTTTGCCAAACGCGGGATGGGTAATGGAATTATCTCCGGAATAAAAGACGTTATATATGTTAATCCTGATCATTTCGATAAAATGAAAACACGCGAAATGGCTGAAGAAATCAATCAGTTCAACCGGAAGATGGATTTTCTGAATAAGGAATACATTTTGATTGGTCCGGGCCGCTGGGGTACGCGCGATCCGTTCATTGGCATACCGGTTTCCTGGGCAGGCATTTCAAAAGCCCGCATTATTGTTGAAATGGGATTGAAAGATTTTCCAATTGACGGCTCTCTGGGTTCCCACTTCTTTCACAACGTGACCTCCATGAATGTTGGCTATTTTACGATTCCACACCATTCAACCGAAGCAACCATCAACATGGATCTGTTGCAGAGTATGCCCGTCGTTGAAGAAGGAAAATACATCAGACATGTTAGTTTCACCAACGAATTAAACATCATCATGGATGGCAAAAACCGACAGGCATTGATTTCCTTCGAAGAATGAAAAGTGCAAATGAACCGCAATACGAAAAGCAAAAGCAAAAATATAAAAAATGAGAGTCCGGTATCATACCTAATTTTCAAATGGAGTCATTAAATGGTCATTAATTGTCATTGGTTGTATCTCATAATGACTACAAGTGACGATAAATGACTATCCAATGACCATATTCTTCAGAACGAAAATATCATTGGGTAAGGATGCAGATATTCATTTATAAAATATCATCCTTTAAAATTAAACTAAAAGCCAGGTTTAATCGTTAAATCAAACACAATAATGCGATTATGAGAACAACAGAAATAAGAAAAGAAATGCATGATTATATTGACCATGCAGATGACCGGTTCTTAAAATTGGTTTATGCAATGAGCAAAGAGTATGAAAATACTTTGATTGTTGGTTATACCCCAAAGGGAGAGCCAATCACCAAGATTGATCTTCAGGAACGTGTAAAAGCGGCTTCGGAAAGAGTGAAATCGGGAGATTTTATATCAAATGAGGAGCTGGGAAAAGAAGTAGAGAATTGGTAGCCAGGAAGAAAATAGTTGCTATTTTTCACACCCGTCAGCATCCCTCACAAATCAGTAAACAGATTAAACCATCACAAGAATAATCCCGACAAAAACAATCCTTTCGCGCACAATTCACGAACATCTTTGACGTGGATTGGGGCAGAATTGAGTGGAATTATGTGCATGAGTTGATTAGTTTTTCTGAACCAATCGATTCAGGTAAAAATTACCATTCGGAAGTAAGAGAAACGATTAAATAGAGATAATTAAACAAAAAAATTCCAAATTCCAGTTTGTCTGTTGAACATGGAATTTGGAATTTAAAATTTGTCCGCCTACCGGCGAGACAGGGAACATGGAACTTTTTAATCCAGTTTTGCTTTCAGATTTACAAGTTCAAGATTCATTTTTTCGAGATCCTCCATCATGTTATTCTTTGAGGTAGAATCGTCGAGTTGTGTTTTGTAATTTTTAAACAAATCCCTGTAATACTCAACACCCTTGTTCAGATTATCCTGAAAAGTCACGAAGTATTTCTTTTGTTTATCCGAAAAAGGTTTGACGGTATCCTCAATCTTTCCACCAAGATAATCAACGTACATTTTCAATTCTTTCACGAATAAATTCGGACGATCAGTTCGCTCCATCACATTGGTTCTGCCGTAAATATGGTCAACCATATTTTTCAGCGTATAGATACTCGAGAAATAGGCCAGATTCGGTCCCGGACAAATGCTGACTGCATTACCTTCTATCTTGGTATCCAAACCGTTCACCATCAGTGTAGAGGCAGTCAGTCCGTTGCAGAGGCAAGCCTTATCAGTTATTTTATTCAGTTCCTTTTCAAATTCCATCTCATTCAGGTTCTTTTCTTTTAATTCCTGAATTACTTTGCGCTGATATTCTTTCGACGCAGTACAAGTACCTTCATCGTTAAAAACAGGAGTCAAGGCAAGATATTTCTTTTTGCAAACAAAACCATATTTTCCAGCTTTGCTTTGAGCTTCTTTCAACAAATCCATACCCGTACCACGAACATTGTTAAAGATAACCCCCAAAGGCGAAACATCGCTCATGTAAAGATCGTCTTCTTTGGCTTTGCACAATACCTCAAGTGTTTTTTCATCAATATTGACAGCTTCAGGAACCAGTAAAAATGGAGTTCCCCAACCAATAGAATCTAACTGATAATAATTCAGAAGAAATTCCTGTTCGGTATTTGAGCCAAGCCCACCCTGTGCAGTAATTTTTACATAAAGAGGTTTTTCTGGTACTGGCTTATTTTTATCAGCCAATGCCTTGATATAAATATCGTGTACTGCTTCAATCAATTGTTCTTTGCTATTCCTGAACTCTTCCAAAACCGGCCCCATCAGAAATCCATCGGTTGCAAAAGCATGTCCTCCGCAATTCAGACCTGATTCAACGCGATATTCAGAAACCCAAATACCCTTTTTAGCCAGAAACCTGCCCTGAATCATAGCAGAGCGGTAATCGCTTACTTTCAGGATTACCTTTTTCTTTAACTCCATTTCAGCGTTTGGATAGAAATCATCAAACTCTTCAAGATAGCTATACAAACGTGGATTCATACCTGCAGAAAGTACGATGGAAGAACTTAAATCACTCAAAGCAAAACCGCGCAAAGCCGAATGGGCATCGTTATGCATGGGAGGTAATTTTTCCCCGCCACTGAAATTTTCACGATCGAGCTTCGACATGATATTGACATCAATTTCACCGGCAACCAGGTTCTCCTTTAACCAATCCGACAATTTTTGCTTCATCTCGTCAGTTTTTATCATCTGATTGAATTTCAGCTTGATTTCTGACAGATCAGGCAACATATCGATGTATTTCTGCAATTCTTCTTCCTTCTGCGAAACAGAGTTCTTCAGTTCGTCAAACTTTTGTTTTACAATTACCTGAACGGTATTCAGGTAAGCAGTAATTCGTTTTGCACGGTGATCCTCTGTCTTGGTTGGAATAGATTGAAAAGGCAAATTGAATTTTTCGCAATAAAATTCCCTCATTTTTTCCATGGTAATATCATCAACCAGAGAAATGACCGAAGAAATGCCATAATGGGCAACTTTCACAGGTGTATCCATGGAATAGCCAAGGCCTAAAACTGGGATATGAAAGGTGTGCGGGTTATTTTGAAAACTCATAAAACAAATTTCTTAATTGTTAAAGGCAGTAAAAGTAATATATTCGGTTTGAATTTGAACGTACAAATACTGATTAGAATGAAAGTTTGAAAAAAAACCGTATGTTTTTGGGGGCTGATTGTCATAATTCGTGAATAATTTAGACCTTTTCTAATAATTTGTCCGGAAAGTCGAAAAAAAATGAAATTTTGGTTCCCTCAACGATATCTGCATTTCTGCGTTTAAAGTATTCCTTTGTGTTTGTGGAAAGGATTTTTTGAATTTTAGATTCCCGTTTTCCATAACAATACTCCAATTCTTTCGTAAACCCTCAAACAATTTTTACTGATCTAAATTCTCTTTCAAAAACATTAACTTTTCAGATTTACATTAAAAATTTAAACCTAAAAAATTATGCCTGACAGTGTTTACAAAATCATTGAATTAGTTGGTTCAAGTCCTGTTTCATGGGAAAAAGCCGCTGAAAACGCGATTACAAAAGCTGCAGAAACCTTGCAAGACTTGCGCGTTGCTGAAGTCACCAAAATGGACCTTCACATTAAGGATGGCAAAATCGAATTTTACCGTACAAAACTTAAAGTATCCTTTAAGTACAAGGGGCATTAAGTTTTATTACACGCATTAAAAGAGACTGTCTCAAAGCTATTTTGGTAATCATTAAAACTTACATATTGAAAGTACAGTTACCTTTTGCACCTCTAAATCCCCTGAAGGAGACTTCAAAGCCGCCCCTTTATGGGAGGTTTGGAGGGGTAATTTGAAACTGAACTTACAAAATCGAAAACTCTGGATTTAATAAATCGACTTTTGAGACAGCCTCTTTTTTCTGCTTTTTAACTTCCGGATTAAACAAAAATGTACAGCTCTATATTTCAATAACGAATCTTAAAATAAAAGACCATGGAAAAAATGACAAATTCAATCAATTGGTTTGAAATTCCGGTTCTCAATTTTGATCGGGCCAAAGAATTCTATTCACGAATTTACGACTTTGAAATGACAGAAAGCACAATGGCTTCAGTCCGAATGGGATTTTTCCCGATGGATACCGGCTCTCAGGGTGTTGGTGGCGCCATCGTTCAGGGGAATGGTTATTTGCCAACATCCCTTGGAATTAAGGTATATCTGAATGGAGGTAAAGATCTACTTTCCGTATTGAACAGGGTGAATGCAGCTGGTGGCGATATTATTGTTCCAAAAACAAAAATAAGCGATAAAATCGGGTATTTTGCAGTATTCGAAGATACCGAAGGAAATCACATATCGCTTCATTCAATGGAGTAATGCAACACTAAATTTGTCCGTCAACTGAAGTCAACGAACTTTCAGTTAATTCATTAGCCGCACCTGAATTTCATCGCCGTCATTCCATTTTCGCGAAATCTGGCAATATTCGCCCGGATGGGATACGTATTTTACATTTCCATGTGTGACTGTTGGATTTACAGCCCATTCAGGAATACGGATAAAAACATCCAGATAACGCACATCATTACATTCACATTTTATCGTCAGCTCATTGACTGCCGGAAAATCGGTTTTCTGAATTAGCCTGATATTTCCTCCAGTGGTGTGATGATGATTGACTGCTGATGAGCCGATAACATTAATAAAAATCTGATCATCAATGTGCGTATAAATCATTGATTTTAGAAGTTTTTCAGATAAAACCGGCAACTTCGGTTCGTACAGTAATTTTTCCAACGCATCGCCAAACCATATTTCGCCTGACAATTTCAACAGATTGATATTTAGTTCAGCCCATTTTCGAGTCGCTCGCATTGATTCTTTATTTGCCAAAGAATCGGTAGCAGATTTTGACTGAACAACAGGCAATCCACTGGCATCAATATGATTTACCCGAAATTCTTCCCAATTTGCAAAAAGAGCAAGCCAGATACTATCCGATGGAAACTTCCTTAATTCTTCTGCCATCGAATTCATTTGATCAATCCTTTCGGTCAATACATTTTGTTCCTGAATAGTTTCTCCGGAATCCGAAAAGACAGAATCCGTCAATAAATGCTGAGATAAACTGCCATCAAGAGTGATCTGATTTTCAGGAAAAGATTCGGAATTGATTATTGTCAAACGATTATCCTCTGATTCGCAAGCGCATAAAAACAGGGAAATTCCGGTTATTGTTATCAGCTGTGTAAATTTCATTTTATTCATTTTACCTCTGAAACATTTTCATCATCAACAGGTTCACACCGAAATGCCAAATTTGCTTATATTTGTATCAATTCAAAAAGACCGAATTATGAAACTGACTTCAACTCCGGCGGTCTGTTATTCCGCAATCTGTTAAATTTCTGTCATACAGAAAACGGATTCATCTGTTTATTACCCATTTTTTTTCAATTTTCACATCCATATATTTTTATCATGTATGATAAAAAAGTGATATCTGTTTTGGGCCAACTAAAAACCATACGACTACGGTCGTTAGGTGCCGATATCAAAGAAGCCATTGCCGGCAGCGACCGCGATTTTACGAGTGACACGCTTGGAAAAGCGCTGCTCATTCTTTCGATACCGATGGTTCTGGAAATGATCATGGAATCGGTCTTTGCAGTTGTTGATATTTTTTTCGTCTCGAAACTCGGAGCCGATGCTGTGGCCACTGTTGGAATTACCGAATCGAGCATGACCATCGTTTAAGCATTAGATACATAGTTACACCTAATAAATTTTTCCTTATATTTGGAGAAGCAATTAAAAATTCAACCAGATGAAAAAGGCACTAGCTTATGTGAGATGTAGTGTAAATTCCGGTCAAAGTGACCACCGTGTGCCGATTCAAATTGACCATGCGTTGCCGATTTAAATTGACCACCTGAAAATGCCTTCTAAAAACTACTTTTTTTCATGCCGTAATTCGTATTCAAAATTGTAAAAATTA
>DASRMB010000087.1:0-31303 GCA_035648135.1 Prolixibacteraceae bacterium | reverse complement strand
ATTGAATTAACAGGAGAATCAATGAGAAAAAACAAGATGAAAAAAACTCAAATTAATTAATAAATTTGGTCACGAAATCATCCCTTTTTTTGTGGCACAACATCACCGAAACAAGTGGCACAATATCACCGAAATATCAACTGATTATATTACTTAAGGAATACCATCCTCTGAGCAATAATCAACCTCAAGACTGGATCCAATAAAAGTCAATTGCAAAAAGCAATCCGATTGTTTAATGTATTCTTGAGTTCCATAATTTGGAATTCGAAGAGTGACTTTTTCTTGAATAGTATCAACCGACAAAACAGTCGGTAAAATTAATTTTCCTAATTGAATCATTTTTTGTTCCCTTTCTGATTGTTTTCAATGTTCAGGGTATCATCCTGCTCATTTTTATCCATTAACTTTTTCATACTAAAAAAGATGGCCTTTTGTTGAACCTGAGCATAAATTTGAGTGGTTTTAATGTCCCGGTGTCCAAGCATTTTTGATACAATTTCAATGGGTATACCATTATCCAAAGTAACAGTGGTTGCAAATGTGTGTCTGGCAAGATGAGTCGTTAAGTTTTTATTTATCTTGGCTAAAGTAGCAATTTCCTTTAAATAAGCATTGTATCGTTGATTGGTAATTACAGGTAATACCAAATTATTGATTATACGTTTTGGATGTGATTCGTACTTTTTAATCAAACTTAAAGGAATAGGTAAAACAGGTGTAATAAATTCCACGTCTGTTTTGTTCCTGCTTTTACTTATCCAAAGGTTACCTCCTTTGTCTTCGTGGATATCATCCATGGTAAGTGTTTCAAGATCGCCAAATGGAATTCCACTGTAAATACTAAATAAAAAGCAATCTTTAACCCGGTCTAATCTTTCATCAACATCAAGGGCAACAATTCGCTGAATTTCTTTTTCCGTTAATGCTTCCCGTTTAACCGTCTCATAAGAAAGTTTAAACCTACTGAATGGATTTCGATCTAAATAGCCTTCTGCAAATGCCAGGTTAATTATTTTACCCGCATTTTTAATGTATTTCATGGTCGAATTGTGATTGCATTTCCGAACTGACTTCAAATAATGTTCGTATTCATTTAAAAATTTGAAATCGATGAATTCAAATGACAAGTCAGCTTTTCCATATACTTTTTGAATAAATTTTTCGAGATGACCTCTTGATGTTAAATGACGGTTGTAAGTTGAAATTGAATGTTTATTTGTGCCAATTAATTCATGAAATTTTCGATTGTGCTCATCGTATAGTTCAATAATAGTCGGATTTGGAATTTCATCAGGATCAGGCAGTCCTTTGTAACGCGCCTTAATAAAATCTGCTGTCACATCTTTTCCTTCAATTAGTAATCGTTGGCGAATGTCCGTTAACCGGAAAGTAGTAGCATCAATAAAGCCATTAGTCCCTTTTGCTTCTCTTGTGCTACCTGTACATCTCTGCATCTTTTCATCCCAAATACTTTCAGTTACATACCAACCTAAAGACATTTCTACTCTTTGGGCATTAATTGTAACTCGCACTGAAAGAGGCGATTTCTCATTTTGTGCTACTTTGCTTTTGCGAACAACAAAGCGAACGGCATAAGTTTCTTGCTTTTTCATACTAAAATCGTTTAATTTTTGTTTGTAAATATACTTTAGCAATGAAAAAACCTGAAATGCAAAACACTGCAATTCAATGCAATACAAACGTTCAAGGTGCAAATTCGGGAGTTATTTTGTTTTTCGGGTAAACTCCCGAATTTGCACCTCGGCAGATGCGTTTAAATGCATTTTGTTGCATTTCCTAAAAACAAAAAACTCCTGTAAATGTGATATTTACAGGAGTTTGCTTTGATGTGCATTTTGAAAAAGTGGAGCTGGCGGGAATCGAACCCGCGTCCAAACGAGGAAGCAATATGCTTTCTACATGTTTATCCCCAGACTTGATTTTCGAATAAAAGCAGGATCAGGGCCACCGACTTTTACCTTAGCTTCTTAATTTTGCAAAAGCCACGAAGCACGACTTTCACTATCCCCGATTTAGTTGCACCGCCGGATCAGGCCGCTTCAGGGAGTGGCACCCGGGCGATGTCTCGTTCCAGTATCTAATACCGGAATAAAGTGTAACCTACTTAATTTCGGTTACGCAGCAAGAGCGTAGTTGTTTTCGCCAATTGAATTTTGAACGCCGAGTTTTACGGGCTGTGCGATCAAGGCCCTACATGCTTACATACCTCTTCTACCCGCTGTCAAAACCGGTCAGCCCCAGTATTAAGGATGACAAACGTACAAATAATTCAGCCAATTTCGGAATTTAAAATCCTTTTTAATTTACCGTAGATTCATCCCACTAAAATGAATGACACCGAAAAGTAATCATTCAGACTTGTTCTTCTTTCAAATTTATGTAATCTTTGATATCTAAACAGTTTTCCCATGATTTCATATCTCAACCCCAAACAGGAAATTAGTACCAAGGCTCAATCCTATTTCGACGAAGGTTATGCCTGCTCACAATCGATATTACTGGCTTATACCGACCGCTTCGATTTGGAAGAACGCACAGCTAAACTCATTTCATCGGCTTTTGGCGGCGGAATGGGCAGACTGCGGCAAACCTGCGGGGCAGTAACCGGAGGGTTTATGGTACTTGGACTGGCCTATGGAAATGATCATCCAAATGATATGGAAACCAAGCTGCATGTATACCAAAAAGTCAGGGAATTGTATCATCAGGTTGAAGATATATACGGCACTGCCAATTGCAAAGAGCTGCTTAAGAAACATGCAACCGAAGCACAGGTTGAAGAGCGAAAACATCACAAAATAATTTGCCGTAAAGTGGTTGGTGATGTTGCCGGTATATTGCATGATCTCCTTGAACAGCCTCAATTGCGAGGCAACGGAGAATAACATATCAAATACTTCGTCTCACTTAAGTATTAGGATTTTAAATACGAATTGGCTTTATGAAAACCATTACCCGGACAGTCTGGATTTTATCGCTCATTAGCCTGTTTACCGACACCGCCAGCGAAATGCTTTACCCGGTGATGCCGGCGTTTCTGGAAAGCATCGGCTTTTCTGTCGTGCTAATCGGTGTTCTGGAAGGAATCGCCGAAGCTACCGCCGGCCTTTGCAAAGGCTATTTTGGAAAACTATCAGATAATTCGGGCAAACGAGCCCCTTTCATTCAACTGGGATATACGGTGAGTGCGATCTCCAAGCCAATGATGATTTTATTCCTCTTACCGGCCTGGATATTTTTTGCACGAACCCTCGACCGCCTTGGTAAAGGATTGCGGACCGGAGCACGTGACGCGATGATTTCAGACGAAGCCACTCCCCAAACAAAAGGTAAAGTTTTTGGGTTTCACCGGTCAGCCGACACTTTCGGGGCTGTTCTGGGACCGCTAGCTGCGCTGATTTTTTTGTACTTCAGACCAAACGATTACAAAACGTTGTTCCTGATTGCTTTTGTCCCTGGTCTTGCAGCAATTAGTTCCACATTCATGATAAAAGATAAAATACACCAGCATCCATCGGTTAAGGTGCATACCCCATTCTTCTCATTCCTGAAATACTGGAAACAAAGTCCGTTAATGTACCGAAAATTGGTGTTCGGATTACTTTTATTTGCGCTATTCAACAGTTCTGACATGTTGCTTCTCCTGAAAATCAGACAGTCAGGAATGAACGACACGAGGGTGATTGGCCTTTATATTTTTTACAACCTGGTTTATGCCCTGTCAGCTTTTCCGATGGGCATGATCGCTGATAAATTCAGTATGAAAACCGTTTTCACATTCGGATTGGTTTTGTTTGCAGTTGTTTATACCGGAATGGCTTTGACTTCTAATCTTTACGTTTATTTAGCTCTGTTCTCCCTTTACGGACTTTATGCTGCCGCTACCGAAGGTATCACCAAAGCCTGGATCAGCAACATAACCAATAAAAAAGATACGGCTACAGCAATAGGATCATTCGTCGGATTTCAAAGTCTGGCTGCATTGTTTGCCAGTTCGCTGGCCGGTGCAATTTGGTATAAGTTTGGCGTTGAAGCTGCTTTTCTCTCCACATCAGTCGTAACAATTTTGGTAATTATCTATTTTCTGCTGTTTATAAAAGGCACTGAACACTAACAACCATTCCCTCCTACCCTTTTGCCCATTTTCACCTTTTAATTCTTTTTAAACACATTTGAAAATTGATCCTTTTTTGTGATCTTCTTTTTGTTATTTTTACAACAAGAAGAAAACAACAAAAAAATACAATGAAAAAATTTACGAATGGGTTTGTCTGGGGAACCTCAACTTCAAGTTACCAGATTGAGGGAGCGGCTTTTGACGATGGCAAAGGCCCTTCAATTTGGGATGCATTTGTGCGCATTCCAGGCAAAACGGTGAACAGTGAACATGCCGATGTGGCCTGCGATTTCTATCATACTTACCGTGAAGACATTGCTCTGATGGCAAAAATGGGCATTAAAGCATTCCGGTTTTCATTTTCATGGCCTCGAATATTACCTTCAGGAAAAGGAGAAATAAACGAACTGGGAATTCAGTTTTATTCTGATATGATTGACTGCCTTCTGGAAAACAACATTGAACCATGGGCTACTCTTTACCATTGGGATTTACCTCTCGAACTGCAAATGGCACACGACGGCTGGCTGAATCCGAACATTGCTGAAGACTTTGCTCAATACGCTGACATTTGCTTCGAACATTTTGGCAACAGGGTGAAGAACTGGATCACCATTAACGAACCTTGGGTGGTAGCTATTTTGGGTTACGGACAAGGTGTTTTTGCTCCGGGCCGTGTGTCAAAAACAGAACCGTACCTGGCAGCTCACAATGAATTACGTGCACATGCTCAAGCGGTAAAGATTTACCGCGAAAAATATCAGGCGGAGCAAAAAGGACAAATCGGCATTTCGCTTAACTGTGACTGGCGCGAACCCCTGACTGACAAACCTGAAGATCATGAAGCCGCCGAACGTGCCTTGCTGTTTTTTGCCGGCTGGTTTGCCGATCCGATCTGGGTTGGCGATTATCCTGAAGAAATGCGGAGGCGAATCGGTCACAAACTACCTCAATTTACTCCGGAAGAAAAGGAAATGCTGGTTGGCTCAAGCGATTTTTTTGGATTGAATCACTACACCACCATGTTTGCAGCCAATGCCAAAGAAACCGACGAAAAGCAAAGTGTGTACGGAAATGGTGGAATTTCGGAAGATCAGAATGTTGACCTTTCTGTCGATCCGGCATGGGAAACAACCTCCATGGATTGGGCTGTTGTTCCGTGGGGTTTTCGCAAACTTCTGGAATGGATTGATAAGCGATATTCCCATCCGGCAATCATTGTTACTGAAAACGGAATGTCAAACGACGATTCAGTTGTGAATGGTGAAGTAATTGACACTCCGAGAATTAATTTCATTAAGAATTATCTGGAAGCCAGTCATGAGGCCATGCAAAACGGGGTAAATCTGCAGGGGTATTTTGCATGGTCGCTGCTCGATAATTTTGAATGGGCATTGGGATATCAAAAGCAATTCGGACTGGTTCATGTTGACATGAAAACTCTCGAAAGGACACCGAAAGCATCAGCCTACTGGTATTCCGGTGTAGTTAAAAACAACGGAATTGATTAACTTCGGATTCCGGTTTTTTAAAAACAGTCAATAATGCAGAACACAATCAAAGTCATCGGGTTTGATGCCGATGACACGCTTTGGGTCAATGAACCGTTTTATCAGGATGTTGAAAAAGAATTTTGCCAAATACTGAACCCATACCGAATTGAAAAAGAGACTTCGGCAGAACTGTTTAAGACTGAAATACAAAACCTTGAAATATACGGATATGGTGCCAAAGGCTTTATGTTGTCGATGGTTGAAACAGCACTTCACGAAACAGACGGCCAAATAAAACCTCCAGAAATCAGCCGGATTATTGAAATCGGAAAATCACTGCTGACCATGCCCATTCAATTGCTCGACGGCATTGAAAATGTGTTGCAGAAACTTCAGGGAAAATACAAACTGATACTTGTGACAAAAGGAGATTTGCTGGATCAGGAACAAAAATTAAAGCGGTCCGGATTGATCGGATATTTTCATCACATCGAAATTATGAGCGATAAACAGGAAATAAATTACCAAAAACTGCTCTCTCATCTCGATATTGAACCTAATGAATTTCTGATGGTTGGCAATTCAATCAAGTCGGACATTCTACCTGTTATAAACATTGGAGCTGAAGCAATACATATTCCCTTTGAAGTAATGTGGCAACACGAAAAACATCAACCATCAGATGAAACCGATTCATTTCAAACGGTTTCCAAAATTTCCGAAATTCTTAATCTGCTATAAACCAAAAGATCAATGAAATATACCCTGGTCCTGTTCGTGTGTTTTTTGATGATTTTGCCATCATCCGCTCAGAAACAAAAAGTTTGGCTCGACGCCGACACCGGCAACGAAATGGATGATTTGTATGCTATCGTTCGTTTGGTGAAAGAACCTTCAGTAGAATTGATTGGTCTGAGTTCGGCTCATTTCAACAATCCTGATTTGCTGGTTTTCGAAAAATGGAATGCATATGAAACCAAAGGTTTGAATACAGTTGCTGAAAGTCAGCGCCTGAATGAGCAGATTCTGAAAGCGCTTAATCGATCGGATATCTTCCACCCGATTGGTGCCGACCGCCAGATTGGGCGCGCCTGGGGACAACAGGATCCGCGCGACTCGAAAGCTGCACGAGCTATAATTGCTGCAGTAAAAAGTATTCCGGAGAATGAAAAACTCGACATTCTAACTATTGGAGCTATGACCAACCTGGCGTCTGCCATTCTTCTTGCTCCTGAAATCAAATCCAGAATCCGTTGTTTTTCGCTGGGTGCACAATACAATCCAAACACAAAAATCTGGAATAAAAATGAATTCAACATCCGGAACGACCTGAATGCCTTTGATTATCTGCTAAACCTTGAAGGACTCGATCTGACAATGATGTGCCTTGAGGCTGCCCTTCCGCTTCAGTTTAAACGGGAAGAAACTTACAGCAAACTGGATGAGTCCAAAGAAGCTGAGAAGATTCTGGAAGGCCGCTGGCGTGAGCAAAATCCACAGGACGAAACCCGTGTAATGTGGGATCTGGCTTTAATTGAAGCATACCTGAATCCTGCTCTGGCTCAGATAAAAACGGTAAAAACTCCACAGGAAAACAAACAGCGAATAATCAGGGCTTACGTCAAAATTGACGAAAAAGCATTAGCTGAAGATTTCTGGAATGTATTGAAAAAGTAGATTTCAAATGAATATGATCCAACCATGAAAAACCTAATTAACATTCTACTTCTAAGTTTATTTTCAATTTTTTCAGGTTGCCAAACCAAACAATTGGCTGTTCAGGATATTTTAAAACTTCATCCTGAAAATCCAAATTATTTTCTTTTTCACGGAAAACCTACTATTCTGCTGACATCAGGAGAACACTACGGAGCCGTGATGAATGCAGCTTTTGATTACGAAAAATACCTGGGAACCCTGAAAAAGGAAGGTTTTAACTATACGCGGATTTTTATCGGTCCATACTCCGAAGCTGGTGGCAACAATTTCGGGATCACCAACAACACCATGTGTCCGGAGTTTAATGACTGGTTAACTCCATGGCCCAAAGATGCTGAGACACTAAAATATGATCTTTCAAAATGGAACAATTCATTCTTCGACCGCCTGAATACTTTTATCTCCAAGGCTTCTGAAAACGATATTGTAGTTGAAGTAAGCCTCTTTACTTCCTATTACAGCAATCACCAGTGGTCGAACAGCCCTTTTAATCCGAAGAATAATATTCAGGGATTCGATTCCATTTCGTTTAAACAGGTTAATACGATCAATAGCGGGCAGTTGATGGACGTTCAGGAAAAATACGTTCGAAAAGTAGTTCAGGAATTGAATTCATTTGGGAATGTTTTTTTCGAAATTCAGAATGAACCCTGGTCTGACAATCCAAAATTGGAGGAAAAAATTGCTAAAACAGATACCATTTCGCATCCAAATAAATGGCAGCAAATTGTTGAAACTGCAACTTCAGTATCGCTCGATTGGCAAAAGAAAATTGCACAGATTATTACTGATGAGGAAAAACGGTTACCCAACAAACATTTGATTGCTCAAAACATTAGCAACTATCGGAATAAAATCGAAAATCCGGATCCCAACATCTCGATATTCAATTTTCATTACGCTTATCCGGAAGCCGCTTCTTCGAATCTTGAACTAAAAAAAGTAATTGGACTGGACGAAACCGGATTTATGCCTCATTCTGATTTTTATTATCGTACTCAGGCCTGGAAATTCATTTTGGCTGGCGGGGCCCTTTACAATAATCTCGACTATTCGTTTACGGTAGGTTCGGAGGACGGAACCTTTGCCATCGATCAGGTAACTCCGGGCTGGGGAGGAACTGAATACCGGAGACAATTGATAATCCTGAAAGATTTTGTTGAAGGCTTCCATTTTATCCAAATGAACATGGACAATTCAATATTGAAAGTTTCGAAAGGAACTCTGGCTGATTTTCAGGTTTTGGCAGAAACCGGTAAACAATATGCCATTTATCTTGAAAAAGGAAATTTGCTGGAATTAACCCTTCAAATTCCGGATGGAAAATATTCTGCTGAATGGATAAATCCTGTTTCCGGAAAAATACGAAGGATCAGAGAATCTGGAATCTGTGAATGGATCGGCTACTCTTGTTTGTCGTGAATTTCAGGAAGATTTAGCGATTAAAATATTAGCGCTAGAATAGATAACTATTAAAGGAATAATAACTTGAACAATTAAATCAGATATCCCATGAACAAAACCATCTACAAGCTGGCAAAAATGATTGATCACTCCATTCTTCATCCGACAATGACCGATGAAGATTTGAAGCGAGAATGCGAAGTGGCCCGGAAATACGATGTGGCATCGGTCTGTGTTAAACCATATGCTGTGAAACAAGCTGTTGAATTTTTGAAAGGTAGTGACGTTTTGGTGGGCTGTGTCATTGGTTTTCCTGCAGGAAACTCGGCCATTTCGGTTAAAGTTTTTGAAGCCGAAACTGCATGTAAAGATGGCGCTGTTGAAATTGACATGGTTATTAACATTGGCAAGGCTTTACAGGGCGACTGGAATTATATTGCTGAAGAAATCGGTTCTGTAACGGAAGCTGTTAATCAGCACAATGCCATTGTAAAGGTTATTTTCGAAACCGACTACGTAAGCAAAGATGACGATATTATAACGCTTTGCCGGATTTGTACTGAAACAGGTGCAGACTATGTCAAAACTTCTTCCGGTTTCGGTTTCGTAAAGCAGCCAAACGGCGATTACAATTATGCCGGAGCAACAATTCCGATTTTGGAACTGATGAAAAAAAGTGTCGGTCCAAATGTAAAGGTAAAAGCTGCAGGTGGAGTTCGCACGCTCGATCAGCTATTGGCTGTTCAGGCTGCCGGATGTAGCCGTTGTGGAGCAACTGCAACCATTAGGATGATGGAAGATGCAATGAAACGATTTGGAAACTAAACTTACTCACGGGGTGACTTCGAGTAACCCCGTGAGTAATAGCATTACTTATTCGCGATCCACATACAATTGAGCAGCTTCTGCTTTTGTAACAATAACCGTGGTTCCTTTTTCAATCATTCCAACTTCGGCCATGGCATCATATATTTTTCCATCAATATTTATTTTTCCGGAAGGACGTAAAGTAGTAGCAGCAACACCATGTTTACCATTCAACTGAAGCAATTCAGGATCAATCCCCACGTAGCCATCTTCTATTTTCATAACCTGATGAAGTGAAAGATGCGAAAATCGGCCGGTTTCCGCAGTAAACATTTTCTGACTCAAATAAATGGCTAATCCTATTCCACCAACAGTTCCTGACAAAACGGTTGCCAGGGCAATCAGTAAATCATTCATAGGAACCTGCTCAAATGTAAAGTTGACATTTTTGACCAGACTGAGTACCAATCCTGAAAATGCCAGCGTGATGCCAGCAATACCAGTTACACCAAATCCGGGCACTACAAATATTTCGAGGGCAATCAGTATTAATCCGATAACAAAGAGTAGTATTTCCCAGTTCGCGGCCAAACCTTCGAGGTAAAGTGGCGAAAAATACAAAACAGCACCAAGTATGGCCACGCCAAGCGGAAATCCAATACCGGGCGACTGCATTTCAAAATAAATTCCGCCCAAAATAAACATAATCAAAATTCCTGAAACGATTGGGTTCACCATAAAACCAATAAATTGTTCAAGAGCTGTTGGTTTATATTGAACGATCCGGGCATTCTCCATTCCATTCAGTTTCAGCACCTCATCCACAGTTTCGCAAATGCCTTCGCAATAGCCGTTTTTCATGGCTTCCGACGGAGTGAATGTCAGAATTTTGCCAGTATCAATAACACCAGGAATATAAACCCGTTCGTCAACCATCGCTTCAGCAATCAAAGGATCGCGTTTCCAGCGATAGGTGGTGTCTTGCCCGTGGATGATAGTATCACGGCCGTGTGATTCAGCAGTAGCTCGCATGGTGGCACGCATATATGACTGATATTTATCGGGCATTTTTTCTCCGGTCTGATTCACTACAGTTGCAGCACCAATTGAGCCACCGGTTCGCATGTAAATGCGGTCGCATGCAATCGAAATGAGTGCACCGGCAGAAGCAGCATTATTGTCGACGAACACGATTACCGGAATTTTGCTGTTCAAAATTCGGGTACGAATCGAATCTGCATCAACCACAGCGCCCCCGTATGTATTCATGTGTATCAGGATCAAATCGGCATTCATCGAGTCAGCTGCTGCGAAAGCCTGCCTGGTTTTCCTCCAGATGGCCGGCGCAATATTCTCCATGATATCGAATTTATACACCAGCTTTTGTTTAGCTGTCTTTTCAATTTTTGAGGTGTCTGGTTTTGCCTGAATTGAATCCTGTCCAAAACTTTCAGGTAGAATGAATAACATACTGAAAATAATGGCGATAAATATTTTTGATTTCATGTTTCGATATTTTTAAAATTACAGGATTATTCACGGGGTAAATTAAAGTCACCCCGTGATTAAGACAAAGTTAATTATTAATTTTTGGGTTGCTGAACTTTCTCCAGTTTTGCCAGATTGTATCCTCGTTTTCGGGCTTTCTCCAACAGCATTTCGTAAACTTCAGGAGCCATCTGGGGAGTGCGGCACAATATCCAGAAGTATTTGTCTGATGAACTGCCGATCATTACATACTGGTAGTTTTCATCCAGTTCCAGAACATTGTAATCGGCATAAAAAATCCAGAAAAAGGAAACCTTCAACTTTCCAGGCTCCTGTTTATTCGGGATTTTAGCTTTCCCCACAGCCTTCGAGCGTTCACCATCCAAGGTGTTTTTGTAGCCTTGATTCAGGACTTCAATTTTGCCATCATCACGCAAACTATAAGTAGCAGTTACTCCAACCAGATTCTTCTCAAACGAATGCGGGAAACGGGCAATTTCGTACCATGTTCCAAGGTAACGATTCAAATTGAGTTCTTTAACGGTAGTTTGATCAATCATCTGGCTTTTGGTGTTGGTACAACTAACAACAATTAAAATACTAAATATCAGAAACAAACGGATTTTATTCATGAATTGAATAGTTTTGAGATGTTCAAATTTACTTAATAAAGGATTTCGAGAAGTAAATATCACCTTGAATTTTAAAAATATGTTCGATAAGCTTCAGGAATATTTTATATTTGTTTTTCGAATAATCTATTTAGCACATCAACCCTTATGCAAAATCAAACTATAGTTGAAATTCACAGTCTTCAGAAGAAGTATGGACAGAAGCAGGTTCTGCATGGCATTGATCTGAATATCACTTCAGGACAAATTATTGGATATATTGGTCCAAACGGCGCCGGAAAATCAACAACAGTAAAAATTCTCTGCGGCTTAATTACTGAATTTCAGGGAGACATCACTATTTTCGGAAAAGATCTGCGCACACAAACTCTCGAAATTAAAAGGCAGGTTGGTTATATTCCTGAAAATGCAGTTTTATATGAATCGTTGACTCCTTTGGAGTTTATGGAATTTATAGGTGAAATGCGTGGCCTGGAAACAGAGCAAACCCGGGAAAAGGCAGAAGCATTGATGAATATTTTCGAGATGAAACCGAATCTAAATCAGCGTATTGCAACATTTTCGAAGGGAATGCGCCAGAAAGTGTTGATTTGCTCTGCCCTACTTCACAATCCGGATCTGATTTTTATGGACGAACCACTTACAGGATTGGATGCCAACTCGGTGATCATGGTCAAGGAAATGTTGATCCATCTGTCACGCGAAGGTAAAACCGTTTTTTACAGCTCTCACCTGATGGATGTGGTTGAAAAAATTTCGGATCGGATTATCCTCATCGATCAGGGAAAAGTGATTGCTGATGGTTCATTTGACGAACTAAACGAGATTTCGAATGATGAAAATCTGGAGAAGATGTTCACCCGCCTGACAGGGAATACCAATCACGGAGAAAAAGCAGAAGCATTCATCAACGCATTTGAAAAGTAAGTGTCATGATTCGATTTATTCTTTCTCTTTTCATGCCATTTCGCTGGTTCATCGAAAAAATGGGCGCCGATTACAATCAGTTCATTCGCATTTTACAACTTAAACTTACCCTTGACGACCGCCGAATAAAAGTTGCCACAAAAAAAAACAAAAACGCCCAGGAAAAGATGTTGATCAAACAATCATTGGGTCAAATATTTATGGGAGTGTTTTTTTCTGTTCTGTTGATCATGATTAAGTCGCCATTCACATTTTTCTATTTGGCACACACTTTTATAATGGCATTGATGGCCATGATGATTATTTCTGAATTCACCACTATCCTGTTCGACACCACCGAAAATGCGATCATTCAGCCACTTCCTATAAAAGGTAACACCATGAGTCTGGCACGAAATGCCCATATTTTTATCTATCTGACATTAATGGCTTTCAATCTTTCGGTGCTTTCAATTATCGTTGCCATCATCAAATTTGGAATCATTTCAGGATTGATATTTATTTCCACCATTTTCCTGAATGTGTTGTTTACACTGTTTATTGCCAACATTTTATACCTGGGAATCATGAGGATTGCCAGAGGAGAACAACTCAAAAATTTATTGATGTACTTTCAGGTTGCCATAGCGATTTTTTTTATGGCTGCCTATCAATTAGGGATGAGACTCATTGATAAAACCCAAATTCAGGACATGGTTTTACCCGTTCACTGGTACACATTTCTGGTTCCGCCAGCTTTCTTTTCAGGATTTATTGTAGGACTCTCAACTTTGAATTTTGATCTGCAACACCTTATTTTTATTACTGAAGCGATCGTTTTACCCATACTCGCGATTTTCTTCACAGGCAAATACCTTACTCCGGTTTTTAACCGGAAATTGATGGACCTGGAACAAGGCGACCGCGCTTCTAAAGTTAAAATTGAATCAGCAAATAAAAGTCTTTGGTACCGGCTGATGTCTTCAATCTTTGTTTACAATTCAGATGAAAAGGCAGCGTTCAAAATGATGTGGAAAATGGTTGGGCGCGAAAGGTTGTTCAAACAGTCATTTCTTCCTTCAACAGGGTTCATTCTAGTAATGATAATATCGTCGTTTGCTGGCAAACCATTCGATCTGGACAAAATATCACAATCAAATATGTATTTGCTAGTTTTATATTCAAGCTTGATTTGCGTATTTACAATTGCGTCATCATTAATGGTTGGACCTTATCAATCAGCAGTCTGGATATTTAAAACATTGCCATTTACTTCATCGGCCAACTTTTTTAAAGGAACAATAAAAGCGGCCTTTGTTAGATTTATTATTCCCATATATCTGGTTATAAGCGTAATTGTTTGTATAATATGGGGAATTAAAGTATTTCCTGATATTTTGATCGCGTTTCTATGTGGGTACCTGTTTTCGATACTGAATTACTATATACAGCTCCCCATTTATCCATTTTCGATGGAAAAAAGCGCTATTCAGGGAGGTAGTATTTTTTTTAAATTTTTCGGTGTCATAGTTGCAGCCTTGGCTGCAGGGTTTCTGCACAATTTTTTATTGGGATGGTTCCCTTTTGCAAACCTCCTCCTCATACCTGTTTATGTTGGAGCGATTTGGTATATTGATCAGGTTTTTGTTTACCGAAAAATTAACTGGAAAGCAGTTGACCTGACGAATAATTTTTCGTAGAAATGAAAGCAAACCAATTATCAGTAAATCAAATCATTCGAATAAGTTCCATATTTATTTTACTGGTAATTGTCGAGTTAATTCCACGCGAAATACTTTTCGATGAAACTAAGGTGGTTTGCATTCACAAATACCTGTTTGGATTTCAATGTCCGTTATGCGGAATGACACGTGCAGTTTATGAATTCACACACCTTCATTTTGCTTCAGCTGTCAATTACAATGTTGTTGTTGGTCTGCTCCCACTCTACCTTGTTATCGACATTTCAAGCATTTTTTTCCGGCAAAACTGGTTATTAACGCTCAGAAAAACAGTGGTAGTTTTAATTTTTGCAGGACTTCTAGTACTTTATACTTTTCGCTTTGCGAATCACTTTTGCTGGATTTAGATTTTCCCCATCGTCTTCAATTCCAAATATTTATTAATAAGATTAGCCGAAAGATCTTCTGGTTTTGTCAGGATCGATACTATTCCATGTTTTTTTAGTTCGCGAACAATCAATTTTTTCTCGTAGCCAAATTTTTCGGCAATGGTTTTCACATAAACCTCTTCAAGCGTATTAACCGGGGCTTTTGCAAACGCTTTCACTTCCGAATTTTCGAAAAGAACGACCACCAGCAAATGATTCTTTGACAGGTGTTTAAAATAATTCAATTGCCGATGCAGCGAAGTAATTGTTTCGAAGTTGGTGTAAAGGATCAACAAGCTGCGATGGGTAATATTTCTGCGTACAAAAGCGCTTAAATAAGCGTAATCAGATTCCCGATGTTCCGTTTTCTGATTGTAAAGCAACTCCAGAATGGTTGCAATCGTTTTATTTCCGCGTTCTGCCCGAAGAAAAGTATCAACTTTTTGATTAAAAGTAATCAATCCGGCTTTATCATACTTTAGCAAAGCGGTGTTCGAAAGTATCAACGAACTGTTGATCGCGTAATCGAGCAACGACATTCCGGCAAAAGGCATTTGCATCACCCGTCCTTTATCAATCACACTAAAAATCTGCTGCGAACGTTCCTCCTGGTAATGATTCACCATCAGTTTCGATCGCCGGGCAGTAGCGTTCCAATTGATCATTCGGTAGTTGTCGCCCACCACATAATCTTTAATCTGGTCAAATTCGGAGTAAGAACCGACACGACGTACGCGCTTTATTCCGGCATTCACCAACTGGTTGGAAATTGCCAGAAATTCGTATTTACGCATCTGCAAAAACGATGGATAAACGGGAACCGTCGTCTCTGAAAGCCCAAATTTAATTCGACGGCTCCACAATCCTATTTGTGTTGACGCATACACATTGGTATAGCCAAAAACATATTCGCCACGTTCTTTCGGTGTTAAATCGTAGTCTATAACTTGTTCTTCCTGAGGTTTTAAAACCAGTTTCACAGCAAAATTTCGAATCTGAAATTGAATAGGAATTTCATCAATAACTTCAAGCTGAAGTTTGAAAAAATGATTGTTTGTAATGTAGATAGCCACTTTGTTTTTATCGCCATTCGAAAGTTTTTCAGGAATTATCCGACGCAACAGAATCAACTGACGCCTGGTGAAAAACAATAAAATCGCATCGAGAATTAACAGTAAAACAAAAAACAGCAGCAAAATTTTGGCAATAAGAAACATTGGATCGAAAAATTGTCCGAAAACAAAAAAAATGATGATCAAGCTGCTTATTGCATACAAGCGAAACTGTGTATATATTTCTTTAATAAACTTCACCATTAATTGATTAGCGTGGTATTGACACTGAATTTATGATATCAGAAATGATTTGCGCTTCAGAAATTCCCTCCATTTCCTTTTCCGGAGTTAGATAGATTCGATGAATCAAAACCGGAACCATTACCGCTTTAATATCTTCAGGAATTACAAAATCGCGACCGTGAATGGCGGCAAAAGCCTTGCTTGCCTTTAAAATATTGATGGAAGCACGAGGCGATGCGCCCAAATAAAGCGAAGCATGTTTGCGAGTTTTGGTCACAACTTCGGCAATGTATTGCATAAGATTGTCTTCCACATAAACTTGCCGGATGATTTGCTGAAATTCAACGAGTTGTTTGGCCTCCATCACAGAAACAACGCCGTCCATTTCCTTGCTTCCTTTTCGGAGGTGCGCATTTTTCAATATCAAAAACTCATCGGAAACCGAAGGATAATCGACCACAATTTTAAAGAGAAACCGATCGAGCTGAGCTTCGGGCAAACGATAAGTACCTTCGTGTTCGAGCGGATTTTGGGTGGCAAAAATCAGAAATGGAGCTTCCATCAGGTGTGTTTCACCATCAACTGTCACCTGTTTTTCTTCCATGACCTCGAACAATGCCGATTGCGTTTTTGCCGGAGCGCGGTTAATTTCGTCGATCAGTACAATGTTCGAAAAAATTGGTCCCGCATTGAATTCAAATTTCGAACTGCCCGCATTAAAAACAGAAGTTCCGGTAACATCCGAAGGCATTAAATCGGGTGTAAACTGAATGCGCGAAAAATTGGTCGAAATTAGTTTCGAAAGTATTTTGGCTGTCAGTGTTTTTGCTATTCCGGGAACCCCTTCAAGCAAAACATGGCCATCGGCAAGCAAAGCAACAATCATTAATTCAATCATTTGATCCTGACCAACTATTACTTTGGCCATTTCACTTTTAACCAAATCAACTTTCTCCTGTAATAGCTTAAGTCCAATTCGATCTTCAAAATATTCCTGATTTTCCATATAATAAGCTTATAAACATTGTTTGTAAAATAATTCCATTTTGCGATTCAATTCAATTAGCCCAAAATCGGTGACCGTTTTTGCCGTTTCGAAATATGCAGCCGAATCCAGAAGCTGCTTAACCAACTCAATAGTTACTCCTGATTTGTCGGCGACCAGAACAACACATTCACCAGTGGCCGAAATATTTGTCAGAAAATAATGTTCGCGCAAAAACTCTTTGAAAAAGATGGTCATTTTTCTTGCCAAATCAGCATTATCCCGCCGTTTGAAATACAGACTTCCAATGGTCTTAACAAATTGTAACGAACGGTTTTCCGGTGGTTTCACAAGCGGAATCACTCGCTGCCGCCGCTTCGATTCAACTACCATATAAAGCACCAAAGTCGCAAGCAGCACATAATAAGCCGATTGCAATGGAGGCTGCGAAAGGATGTATCGCATGGGTGATGTATTGATAAAGTGGTTGGGCTGATAATAAGTATCCCAAACGGTTTTGCAGATTGACAGATACGACAAGGCCTTTGAAGCATATTCAACATTTCCGTACAAAAGGTGATAATTGGTAAAAACCAGTGGCTGAGTATGGACGTATATTTTACCCGAGCCGAATTTTGTACAAATGAAATTTACATTTCCGGCACGGTTGGTTCCTAGTTTCAGGGTATTTAAAGTATCAAATGCCGCCAGCCAAACCATCGGCATTTTTTTAGTGTAATGGTATCCCGAATCGTTTTTCAGTTCAGGATTTAAAAGAAAAAGGGTTTCTTTTCCCTTTTTATAAATTGAAGTATCAATAATTGAAGATGATAACTTAATCTTCAGACTATCAAGAAACGAATTGCTAAAGTTGGTCGACGAAATAAAAAGATCGTTTCCTTTTGCTACATGTTTTAGCAAAGCATCCAGGTCGTATATATCTGGTTTAAATTCAGGAGTAATAACAATTATATTTTCCCGTTCAACGCTGGTCGAATCCAACGCAAGGTAAAAGCCATCATTATTGTACTCAATCTTTTGCTCAGGGAAAAGCGTCCCAAACAGATCGTTCAGGACATAACAGCCATAAGGCGATTTTTCATTCATGTCATACGTTTCGCTCCAATCAATCGGTTTGGGCGAATAATGGTTCAATGCAATAAGCACGACAAAAAGCAAAGCGATAATAATTGGGTAAATGCGGTTATTCCTGAACATCGATCGCAGTATAAATTGATTGGAAACTCGATTTGAACCTCAGGAACTGATCTTCGGCAATTTCGAGATCGCCATACCAAACATGATTGTAGATTGAAGTGATGACGTAAAACTGAGATTTTAAATCATCGTTGCTTAGGTCGTGCCAATAATCGATATTGGTTTTTTCTTTCGAATAATGGATATATTCTTTGCTGCGCAGTATATTTATAAGCTTGAGGTAAAGCAATCTTACAGCCAGGCGATACTGCTTCAGCTCCACCTGCGAGCGAATGGCCTCATCAAAGTCAATGAATGATTCGTTGTCAGTTGAAAATTCGAATTCCGGCGTTTCGAACTCTTTATCGGTATAAAATAGTTTATAAATTTTGGTTTTGGTAATTACTATAAACAGAAAGAAAATAACTGAAGACCACATTAACAACTTAAATATCAATGGTATTATTTCTGAAAACCTTTTCCAGCTTCCGAATTTATTTTTTAAATACTGAATTAGCTGTTGAAAAAGATTCGATTTAAAGGGAGGCAATGTGTAATTAAATTCTTTTTGCGACCTATAAAAGTCTGCAAATTTCGAATCAGGCAAACGCACCTGAAGCTTTGTTGAATCAATAACAGAACTATCTGAAACAAAAGATGTAATCCCGGTTAAAACCGGGATTACAATTAATATTAAGAGAATAAAATATTGAATGAAACGCTTACTCATTATCATTTATTTGGTCAATCTTGTCCATCAACGACAGTTTTTCAACTTTTTCGACGGTGCTATAATACAAAAGAGCAGTTAGAACCAGAGGAATTACCATAAAAAGCTGCGTGATTACACTTGTCAATGCATTCACAATATAAAAACCAATCGAAAAATTCATTGGCTGAATTTGTCCTGATTTAAAGTTGGTGAACATTGATTTAAACCCAAATATCATACTCGGAATGGAAACAAAAATCGTTAAAATGTAAACAATAATTCCGACAATAATAAGAATACCAAAAGCAAGCCACCAATTTGTATTAATTAGCTTCATGCTCCGTCCAAAAGCATCACCAAAATTTTTATTTTCAAACATCATAATGCCAAAAACAAGGCACAAGGCAACTCCAAAATAAATACCGGGAATAACACAAAGCATGGTTCCCACCAGCACAACCAAACCAACTACAAAAACAGCGATTAATAGACGTCCAAAATTCGTTGTTACCTGCATCCATACATCGTTGATTGAAAAGCCATCAATTCCATTTTGGATATAGAGTTTTATGTAACCAAAAACAGTACCTACCAAAACCGTAACTGAAACTAACGACAGCAACATTGCAACTCCAATGTATCCAAATAGTGAGCCCATAATCGAGAAAATAGCAAATGGATCGGGTTTATCACCTTGAACGAATGTTTGCATCATTTCCTGTGATTTCACGGAATAGAGTGTCATTGCAATTGCCGACACCAGAAGAAATGGGACAACAAAATAAAGAACTGCTGTTGCCAAACGTTTAAACTCCTGCGAAATAAAACCGAACGTTGCATTAAAAAGATCGCCAAAGTCGCGCTCCTTTTTAAAATTGATTGCATTTTTAGTCATGATTTTGATTTTTAATTAGTTGAAGTGGATATAAATAAAAATAATAGACCAATGATAACAACGAAAACAATATAATTGCAAAGCGCACAGCATAAGGCGCTTGCGTATATCGCGTAACAAAACCTTCAAGGAATCCGGCAACTATAAAAACAGGAATCAGTCCGATTACCATTTTTGAACCGCGCAATGCGCCACGTCGAAAAGATTCGATACGCGAATAGGTTTTCGGGAAAATAATACTGTTCCCGATTACAATACCAGCGCCTCCGGCCACGGTTATTGCGAATATCTCATACGTTCCATGAACCCAGATCGTAGCTATCGAATCGAGCAAAAAACCCTGTTCAGACAAAAATGAATGAAACGTCCCCAACATAACACCATTTTTCAGCATGATAAAGCCTGCACCGATGGGGGTAAAAATGCCCATCGCAAAAGCCAGGAACGAAACCTTTATATTGTTGATGGTAATTCCCAGAAACATATCCACCTGATTCATGCTTTTATATACGGCCAATGGATCGCCTTTCTGAATATTCGAAAGCGACATATTCACATAACCATCGCCCAAAATAATACGGGTAAAACCTTCATCGTATTTGGTCGATAGGATACCTATTAAAACCGAAATCACAAGAATGGAGAAGGAGACAAAAATTTCTTTTCGAGAAGCATAAATAAGTAACGGAAACTCTGTTGCCCAAAATGTTTTAATTCGGTTTTTATTGTTGGCCTGATTCTGATAAATGATACGGTGAGCTTTTTGCGCGAGCTGATTGAGGTATTGTGTCGCTTTTGTTTGGGGAAAATAAGTACGAGAATAAGCCAAATCATCCGTAAGGTTAATGAATAGTTCACTCAACTCATCAGGATTGGCCGGGCTGTTATTGTCGAGAATCGCTTCGAACGCTTCCCATTTTTTAATGTTTTTATGTAAAAATTGAATCTCGTTCATTTTTTTACTACAGAAGGTAATATTCTTGCACAAGATAATAAACAAAAGAAAAAATAACACTTATTTTACAAAAGAATACAAAAGATAATAATGGATATTTTAAAAATCGACACGTTACAAAATATTGACATCGAACAGCCTATTGCAAGTATTGGCGAACGCATTGCTGCCACGTTGCTCGACATGCTTTTTATTATGAGCTATACAATGATAGTTGCATTCATCGCTGGTGATTTACACTCCAAAACTTTAATGGTTATAGCATTAATTCCTGCGTCATTATATAGTATTGTGAGTGAATTGGCTATGAATGGCCAAAGCTGGGGGAAGAAGATACTAAAAATCAAAGTTGTCAAAACAGATGGTACGGTCACTACTTTTTCGAGCTACTTTTTGCGATGGATATTACGACTTGTTGAAATACTGGCCATGTTTGGCTCACTGGCTACGATCACCATTATTCTAAACCATAAAGGTCAGCGCCTGGGCGACATTGCTGCGAACACTACGGTAATACGTTTGCGCAACAAAAGCTTAAAAGAAACCATCTACACACAAATTCCAGATAACTATACTATCGTTTTTCCTGAAGTTTCCAAATTATCGGCCAACGATATTTACACGATAAAAGAAGTACACGAATTATTAAAAACGCCACATAAAACCATGCAGGTATTAACACTTGCGCAAAAAGCTCACGAAGTAATCGAAAAGAAATTAGGCATCAGGACCGTGCAAAAAACCGAGGTGTTTTTTCAAAACATCCTTAACGATTACAATTTCATCAATAGGTAGGTATTAGCATAATATATCGTTTTTTGCTTCATGAAACCTGCGATTAAAAATCGAAGCGCCCTTCTCAAAACGCGATTAAAACCGAAGCACCTTTCGAGGCAAAACCCTTTCATTTTTTTTTTAACTTTGCGGCTTGTTAAAAACAATAAACTCATGGAATTAAATCTACTCACTGCTATATCACCGATCGATGGTCGTTATCGTTCAAAGGTTGAAAACCTTCAGCTCTATTTTTCGGAATATGCTCTGATCAAATACCGGGTACTGGTTGAAGTTGAATACTTTATCGCCTTGTGCGAACTTCCGTTACCGCAACTTGCAAGCTTCGACAATAACCTTTTTGTGAAATTAAGGCAAATTGTTGCCAACTTTTCGATTGAAGATGCACAGCGCATTAAAGACATTGAAAAGGTGACCAATCATGACGTGAAAGCTGTTGAATATTTTCTGAAAGAAGAATTCGACAAGCTCAACCTTCAGAATTTCAAAGAGTTTATCCATTTCGGACTAACATCTCAGGATATTAACAATACAGCTGTTCCGAAGTCAATTCAGGATGCGCTGGACAATGAATATTATCCGGCCATTAACGATTTAGTGGATAAACTGGAAGATCTGGCTACTGAATGGAAAGATATACCGATGCTGGCCAGAACACACGGGCAGCCTGCCTCACCGACCAATCTGGGCAAGGAAATCAGGGTTTTTTCAGAACGCATCAAAGGGCAGCTGTCTCAGCTAAAAGAGATCTCGTGCGATGCTAAATTTGGTGGTGCCACCGGTAATTTTAACGCACACCACATTGCTTATCCTGAAATTAGCTGGAAAGCATTTGGTAATAATTTTCTAAAGAAACATCTGGGACTCGAAAGGGCTCAGTTCACTACACAAATTGCCAACTACGACAATCACTCAGCCATTTTTGATGCCATGAAACGCATCAATAATGTGATCATGGATCTGAACCGCGACATGTGGACTTACGTTTCAATGGAATATTTCAAGCAAAAAATAAAAGCCGGCGAAGTTGGTTCGTCAGCTATGCCTCACAAGGTTAATCCAATCGACTTCGAGAATTCGGAAGGAAATATTGGTCTGGCCAATGCTCTTTTTGAACATTTGTCGGCTAAACTACCGGTCTCACGCCTTCAGCGCGACCTGACAGATTCAACGGTTTTGCGCAACATCGGAGTTCCTTTTGCCCACACCTTGATTTCGGTCAATTCGACTATGCGTGGATTAACAAAACTGCTGATCAATACCAATGCCATTAATGCTGATCTGGAAAAAAACTGGCCGGTAGTTGCCGAAGCCATTCAAACCATATTACGGCGCGAAGGTTATCCAAATCCATACGAAGCACTTCGCAACCTAACCCGTGTCAACCGGAAAATCGATCAGGAAGCGATACATGAATTTATTGATTCACTTGAAATTACCGACGCGTTAAAAGCCGAACTAAAACAAATAAGTCCGCAGAATTACACAGGTATTTTTTAATTGCTTTATATTTATTCATTACCAAACAACAGCAACGTACATTCCTATTTTATACTGAACGCCATATTCTATGAAGGATTTTTTTAAGATTTTAAAGCGGTTTATCCCCCCATACAAGAAACAGTTATTTCTTAATTTCCTCTTCAATTTACTTTCAGCACTTTTTGCTGTTTTTTCGGTAACCATGCTCATGCCAATTCTGGAGATCTTGTTCGGCCTGTCACAGAAAGTCGAAGAATTAGTCCCTTGGGCAATGAATTTAACTGCGATTAAACACAATTTCTACTATTACATTTCAACGTTTAATGCGACTCACGGAAGTGGTCTCACACTTTTATTTGTTGGAGTTTTCGTAATTATTGCAACTTTAATGAAAGTTGGATTTTATTATCTGGGAGCATTCGAGGCCGTTTACATCAGAAATGGCGTGGTAAAAGATATCCGCGAACAAATCTATGGAAAGATACTGAAACTGGCTCTTCCTTTCTTTTCAGAAGAACGAAAGGGAGACATCATTTCGCGCATCACCGGTGATGTCACCGAGGTAGAAAATTCAATCATGTCGTCATTGGATATGTTTCTGAAGAATCCTATCATTATCATGGTGTTACTTACTTCGATGTTCGTAATGAGTCCAAGTATGACCCTTTTCATTCTGTTGGTATTGCCGGTTGCCGGATTTATTATTGGGCGAGTCGGAAAATCGCTCAAAAAAGTATCTCGTGAAGGTCAGGACAAAATGGGTATGATTTTATCAGCTGTAGAAGAGACTCTTAGTGGACTGCGCATCATTAAAGCTTTCAATGCCGAAAAGAAAATGAATTCACGCTTTTACTCCGAACTTCACGATTACAAATCGATCATGAACCGGCTGATGCGGCGGCGCGAAATGGCTCACCCGCTCAGCGAATTACTTGGAACAATTGTGATTATCATCGTGGTGTGGTATGGTGGAACTTTAATTTTAAGTCACGACAGCGAACTGTCAGGACCGGGATTCATAGTCTATCTTGCTATTTTCTATCAGATCATCAATCCGGCGAAAGCTTTTACAACTGCACTGTACAGCATTCAGAAAGGATTGGCTTCGATGGATCGTATCGATAAAATCCTGTTGGCTGATGTTACTATTCATGAAAAATCGAATGCACAAAGTATCAGCACATTGAAACATTCGATCGAATACAAAAGGGTCACGTTTGCATACGACGAAAAAATTGTTCTGAATAATGTTTCACTTGAAATTCCGAAGGGAAAAACCGTTGCTCTGGTTGGACAGTCAGGAAGTGGAAAAACGACCTTTGTTGACTTGCTGCCAAGGTTTTACGATGTAAATAATGGCAAGATATTAATCGATGGAATTGACATCCGCGATTTGAAATTGCACGATTTGCGCGATTTAATGGGCAATGTCAATCAGGATGCAATTTTGTTCAACGATAGTATTTACAACAACATTGCTTTTGGAATAGAAAATACCTCGATGCCCGAAGTAATAACAGCGGCCAAAGTGGCCAATGCTCATGATTTTATTATCGAAACTGAACATGGCTACGATACAGTAATTGGTGACAGCGGCAACAAACTTTCAGGCGGACAGCGACAACGATTGAGCATTGCCCGAGCCATTCTGAAAAACCCTCCCATCCTGATTCTGGATGAAGCAACCTCGGCACTTGATACCGAATCAGAACGACTGGTTCAGGATGCACTTGATAATCTGATGAAAAACCGTACTTCGATTGTGATTGCACACCGGCTTTCAACCGTTCGCAATGCCGACCTGATTTGCGTATTTCACGAAGGTGAAATTACAGAAAAAGGCACACACGATGAACTGATCAAACAGGACGGACGGTATAAACGCCTGCACGATATGCAGATGTTTTAAATTCGAAGGAAGAGCCCTCGGGAGTTTACATTTTCATCGTTTTTTGAGGCTTCCAAAAAATCTGATCATTTTCAATATTTTGTTACATTTACCCCGTCTTAAAAATCTTGCTTCAATTAATACTGGCGCGGCTTACAGTGATATTTGATGATTCCTTTCAATTCAGGAATCTGACTGTATGAAAACGATAAGTTTTATTCCAAAGTAAAACAGGTTTTTTAGATGTTGAAAATAAAATAAATGCCTGTTAAAGGCATTCAAATCGAGTATGAATAAACAATTAACTTTTTCTTAATGAGAAAATGGCGCACCGAAGACTCAGCAGAACTTTACAACATCAACGGATGGGGTATTAATTTTTTTGCTATCAATGAAAAAGGGAATGTAACCGTAACTCCGAAAAAAGACGGAATACAGGTTGACCTGAAAGAATTGGTTGAAGAACTTCAGCTTCGCGACGTTTCAGCACCAATGTTGCTACGTTTCCCTGACATTTTGGATAACCGGATTGAAAAAATGTCAAGTTGCTTTAAAGTAGCGGCTGAAGAGTACGGATACAAAGCCCAAAACTTTATCGTTTACCCCATTAAGGTGAATCAGATGCGTCCGGTAGTCGAGGAAATTGTTGGCCACGGAAAAAAGTTCAACATTGGTCTTGAGGCTGGATCAAAACCTGAATTGCACGCTGTAATTGCCATTAATACCGATAACGACTCCCTGATTATCTGCAATGGTTATAAGGATGAGAATTACATCGAACTGGCACTTCTGGCTCAGAAAATGGGAAGAAGAATCTACCTGGTCGTTGAAAAACTCAATGAGCTAAAACTAATCGTCAAGATTGCGCATCAACATAAAATCAAACCAAACATTGGTATTCGCATCAAGCTTTCCAGTTCAGGAAGTGGCAAATGGGAAGACTCCGGCGGCGATGCAAGCAAGTTCGGTTTAACTTCAAGTGAATTACTTGAAGCTCTTGATTACCTGGAGAAAAATAAAATGCAGGATTGCCTGAAACTGGTTCATTTTCACATTGGCAGTCAGGTAACAAAAATAAGGCGCATCAAACTGGCCATGCGCGAAGCATCACAGTTTTATGTGCAGCTTCATATGAAAGGATTTAAGGTAGAGTTCGTTGATATTGGCGGTGGTTTAGGCGTGGATTACGACGGAACACGGTCATCGAGTAGCGAAAGCAGTGTAAACTACAGCATTCAGGAATATGTGAATGATGCTATTTTCACCATGGTTGACGCCAGCGACAAGAATAACATTCCCCATCCAAATATCATAACAGAATCAGGTCGCTCCTTGACAGCCCACCATTCGGTCCTGATTTTTGAAGTGCTCGAAACAGCCAGTGTTCCCACGATGAACGAGGATGAAGAACCACGTGAAAATGATCATGAACTGGTTCGCGAATTATTCGCATTATGGGACCAGGTAAATCAATCTAAAATGCTGGAAACCTGGCATGATGCCCAGATAATCAGAGAAGAAGCACTCGATCGTTTCAGTCTTGGATTGCTCGATTTGAAAACCCGTGCCCAGATTGAACGATTATTCTGGTCAATCACCAAGGAAATTCATCAGATGACCGGTGAATTGAAGCACATTCCTGAAGAGCTTTTATCTTTGCCTAAAATGCTGTCGGATAAATACTTCTGTAACTTTTCACTATTCCAGTCACTACCTGATTCATGGGCTATCGACCAGATTTTCCCTATCATACCCATTCAGCGACTGGATGAAAAACCTGAACGTTCGGCAACCATTCAGGATATTACCTGCGACTCGGATGGAAAAATTGACAACTTTATTTCAACCCGTAATTTTTCCTATTATCTGCCGGTACACGCAATAAAAGCAAAAGAACCATACTATATGGGTGTCTTTTTGGTTGGAGCCTATCAGGAAATACTGGGCGATTTGCACAATCTGTTTGGCGATACCAATGCGGTTCATATTTCGGTTGATGAAAAGGGTTACAGCATCGATCAGATTATAGACGGAGAAACAGTTGCCGAAGTTCTCGACTACGTTCAGTACAACGCTAAAAAGTTGGTTCGTACCGTTGAAACCTGGGTAACATCATCGGTAAAATCCGGAATTATTTCGGCTGAAGAAGGGAAAGAATTTTTATCGAATTACCGCTCAGGTTTATATGGATATACCTATTTAGAGTAAAACTTTACTGCATATTCAAATAAAAATGCAAATACCGCGGTTGTGGTATTTGCATTTTTTGTATTATTTTCTGATTTACAGATGCTAAAACAATCCAATGGTGAAAAGTCAGACCAAGACTCTTTGAACCTAATCTTCCTTCTTCGTTAATATATAATAGTCTTTTACCAGCCGGTCTTTTTTGCTATTTTTATAATAGAGGTTGATTATGTATATTTTTTCAATTTGATATTGTGCAAATTGGGTCTTAATAATTGTGGAGTCTTTTTCATCGACCATCAAACCAAATTGCTTTTCTTCCGGAAAAACAAGTTGATCACCATCTCGTTTGATAAATGGAATTGAGCGGCCAAAATCCCAGACTATTTCAGGAGCAACTTCCGACAGACTATAGGTTTGAATACGATACTCTTTTCCAATAGCCTGAGCTTTACCAGTTGAAGAATAAGCAGGATTGTAAATTATCTCCTTCCACATGGGCAAAAGAAATACCACGATGACCGAAAAGAGGGCTATCATCGAATAAAACACATGCGTGAAATTCTTCTTTATTAAGCCTTTAACTATTAAAAAACCGCAAGTAAACGTCAGTAGCGATGATAAAACAAGAAGAGCGATGGAGCTACTTAGATTTGCCTTTAACAAAAAACCAAGCACAAATGGATAAGCAAATCCGATGAGTGCAAAAATGCCAAACGAAAAATAGATCCATATTTTTTCAAATTTAGGCATCTCTTTACTGAAACTCCTGATCAGGTATTCAATATAAAAACCAGTCGTTAAAGCAAGAGGAATAAGCACAGGAACTAAATACCGTACTTTCTTTTCCGGAACAACAGACAATAAAAAGACCGATAATAAAGTCCATAAAACAGCAAAACGATACGCCTTCAGATGACTTACCCTGCTCTTTAAATAGGGATAGATAAGGCCCGTAAGTGACGCGATTGCCCACAAACCACTTTGTAAGAAAAAGCTCCAGTAATAGTAGAACGGTTTTACTTCATAGTTTGTCCAATTTGCTGTTTCGCGGGTAGCTATAATTCCGAATGCGCCCGGATCTTTTAGCCGGGCATAGATGTACCAGGATGTTCCTATTGCAATTCCGGAAAAAAGCATAATCAGAAAATAGAGTCCTTTCTTTCGAACGGAAACCTTATAAACAATCACATAACTGATCAGGAAAGGAATCAACAAGACATAAAAGGAAACAGGGCCTTTACTTAAAATAGAAAAGCCCAAAAAGATACCGGAGAGCATACTGTTCCAAAACTGTCTGGTATTCTCCTGAAACAATTTCCAAAGAAAATAAATACTCACTATCATAAAACTATGGGTATACATATCCCATTGGTTATCACGACCGGCAAAAAAGATGTAGAACGATGTGATAAGAATCAATCCATTGTTTAAGCTGTGATTCGAATCTAAACCAATTTTTCTGGAGAAAAAATAGAAAGCAAAAACAAGCAAAAAAGTAATCGCAACTACGGGTAAGCGCATTGCAAAAAGAGAATCAAAACCAAGAGTATATCCGGAAATAGCCGTCAGCCAGGTAGGTAAAGGAGGTTTTTCATAACGAGCTTCGTTATTCAAAGTGGTAAGTAAATATTCATTGTTATTCACCATTTCGCGGGCAGAAATGAAATTTCTGGCTTCCATGATATTGACATCGATCTTGTCTAAACCTGACAATAACAACAAGCCGGTAACTAAAAATAAAACTGCAGAATGCCTGATTGAATAGATTTTACTTGCCATATTTTTTCAAAATGTAAATATTTCTGGAATAAATAATAATGCCTGAAAAATGACCCGCAAAAAGAACCGGATCTTTTCTGAAAAGAGAATATATAAAAATAAGGGAAGAACCAGCAAGACTCAGAAGCCAGAAACCCATCGGTAAAACAGAAGTTTTTCTTTTTTCAGAATAGATCCATTGGTAAACAAACCGAAGTGTAAATAATACTTGTGAGACAATACCCAAAATCATTAAATAAAGGGGAATGTGTTCATTATTAAAGAGGATTTTCCTGTCGATTACATTGTTGTTAAAACCATAAATAAGAATTACAAGCGGGAAAAAGTAGATAAAAATCCGAACCCACTTGGGAAGCTTTTTCCAGTCATTCTCCAGTTGGATGTTTCTCACATAAATATAGTAAGTAATCACCTGTCCCAACATGATGGCAAAATCCTGACGCAAGTAGCCATAAATAAACAATAAAAAAGAAGCAAATAAACTGATCTCCCAAAAAAGACTGGGGGTTAATACTTTCTTTTTTCTTTCGGAAATAATCCATTGCAAAAACATGCGGCTTGAGAATAAGCCCTGTGCAAGAAATCCAATCCCCAGGATTATCCAGTAACTCATAAAATCGAAATATTAATTAACCTCAGCTTACGATACGAAAATACTATTAAACAATGAATTACATCGACTATCTACTTTCTACACATTCGATTCCTCAACGGTATAGTTGATGTATTTTTTTTTCATCCACAGGTAAGCAAAACAATCCATCAAAGGTCCTATCAGCCGATTCCATAGATTGAAATTTGATTTACCTGCAATACGCGGAAAATGCTGGACTGGAACCTGTATCACCCTTCCCTTCTGAAGCATAACCATCGCTGGCAAAAAACGATGCAAACCGTTAAATAATGGAATCCGTTTAGCCATATCCGTTCGGATAACTTTCAACGGACAACCCGTATCATCCATCCCATCGTGTGTAAATGCCCTTCGTATATTATTGGCTACGGTTGAAGAAAGATTCTTCACAAAAGAATCTTTCCGGTTTTGCCTGACTCCGGTGATCAGATCGTAAGAAGCGGTATAGCCCAATAAAATATTAAAATCCTGAGGTGAAGTTTGCAGATCAGCATCGATATAACCTGTCCATGTCGTATCCGAATAATCGAAACCTGCTTTGATCGCTGCACTTAAGCCGCAATTCCGGGTAAAGGAACAATAGGTAAATGATTCGGAACGGGAACAAATCTCTTTGATTTTCGTTAAGCTTTGGTCCGTCGATCCATCATTAACAAACAGAACTTTCGTCTTTTTTTGTGCACAATCGATAAATGAGCTTAGCTCACGATACACCCGTTCGAGGTTATCCTCTTCGTTAAAGACAGGAATAATTATTGTAAATTCAAAATTCATACTAAAACTAATTGATAATGAAATAATTGATGAATGATTAAAATACGAAAAACGCTTTTTTTCGTTTGCCCAACAACATACGGGCGACATTCTTCATCCTTTTCCGAATGGAAATTCTAAATAGATAAAGATATCTGTAGCCAACAATGAGATTCAGGGTTTTTAAATCACTTGAATTTGACTCTCGTGCATACTCAGCGGTAAATATCCCTATCCATTCAACAGGCAAACTCAACCGCTTGAGATTTCGTATCGCTTTTCCGAACGAGTAATCGCTAAACCGCATACGGTTGTTGTCTATCACGGTGAAGTCGTATTTATTCTCCTTAAATAAATAGAGTACATTATCTATATTATAATCTTCGTGAAATACTCCTGCCCGGTGAATACGGCAAGCAAAACGTGCAAATGCTTTGATTAGCTCCTCCGATTCGGAAATGGGCTGGGCTATTATTTCCCTGAGTGATTTGTAATTCGTAAATAAACTCACGTAAAAGCTTTTTTCCAGCTTTCCGTTCCTGTAACAATCTACATAAGCAATAGGTTCTGGCGTATTAACTTCCAAATCCAAAAGCTGTACAGAGTGTTCAAAAGCTCGTTGACCCTTTGACTTCCGGAATGTCGCATAGATGTATCTGTTTGCTAATGTAACCTTTCTGAAGTATTTAATAGTCAGTTCAAGGCCCTGAACATTTACCCGACGCACCTCATTTCTCCCGTTATAAATCTCATTTCCGATAGATGAAAAGTCATCAGGAATCTGCTTAATAAAATCATCAAGTAAGGAGAATTTAGAATTGACGAATATTTTGGTGTTCATAGTCCAACAATTTAATAAACAATTTGATCGTAAATCTTCACGATTTCTCTAATTCAACTAAGTGACTGTTTAAATTTAACACAGAGAGTTTTAATTTCGATTAAAGAACTTGTCGTTCAGCTTTATAGATTACACTTCAATAAAAAATACTATTTGAGAAAACACGGAGATCACAGGGAAGAAAAAATCGCTTTGCGAT
>DASRMB010000086.1:0-31943 GCA_035648135.1 Prolixibacteraceae bacterium | reverse complement strand
CTTACTTTTCCAATCGATGAAAAGTAAGCAAAAATCTTGTCAAAACGAACCCTCAGCCGGGCGTTTTGACGTCCCTCGCACTCGCTCCGATCAATTGTTGTTTCAAATTTGAAGAGTGATGTTTCAATTCAATTCATTCAGGAATTTATGCAGTGTTGGTGTTGTTCCGCCTAAGAAGAAAAAGCCCATCTGGCTTGAGGACAGTATCTTTGATTTCGGGCTAAAAAATTGTTTTTTTTGATTCGATAATCAAAGCCCATACCAATAAATTTCCCCAAAACAATATGAATTGATCCTGCAATTTGAATGGAAAGGGTCATCGTATTCAATGCCACAGGTGTATTCGGCTGATAGTCAGTTCAGTGTAGTGTAAAAATGAAGTCTATTATAGCACTTCAGTCAACGATAAATGATATCTGTTCGATAGTTCAATTTAGCTTACTCATTGTAAATATTAACCCAGACCTGATTTATCGGCCACTTTTAACTTTCTTCACAAAATCAGCAGTAACCGGTTCAAAATCATTTCCAAAACTTGACCGAATGTACGACAGGACATTGGCAATTTCGTTATTGGTCAGTTTGGCGTGCGAGGGCATGTAACTTTTATAAACTTCACCGTTGACTTCAATTTTACCGCTCAAGCCTTTCATCATGAGGGCAACCAACTCTTTCGGATCTTTACCAACCCAGCTTCCCGGTCCTAAAGGTGGATGCATATTGGGAACGCCTGATCCGTCAGCCTGATGACAAACCAAACAATATTGTGTGTAAACAGCTTTCCCGGGGTGCTCTTTTTTGGCTGGCTGGACAGGTAGGTTTTCGCTCATTTCGGTGGCCAATTGTTCGGAACTAACAGCTTCTACCTTTTTCTTTTCAGTATTACTGTGGCAGGAAAGAATCAATCCTCCAAGTAAAATGCTAAAGATTAAATGATTGAATTTTATTTTCATTGAATTTGTTTGAGATTTTCCAGTTCAAGATACTACAATTTATTAAATAAATTATTTTCCACTGTAAACAATCCGGTAAATCCGACCATTTACATCATCCGAAATATACAATGATCCATCAGGTCCCTGCGCCAAACCACATGGACGATGCTTTGCATCACGCGGACTTTTGACTACATCAACACCTGCAAAACCGTTGGCAAAAACTTCCCATGATCCAGAAGGCAATGCATCTTTAAATGGAACAAATACGACATAAAATCCTTCCTGAGGCTCCGGAGCACGATTCCATGATCCGTGAAATGCAATGAACGCACCGTTTTTGTATTTTTCAGGAAACATATCTCCGGTATAAAACAAAACATCGTTGGGAGCTGTGTGTGCCGGAAATGCCATAATCGGATCGTCAGCAGCCGAACATCTTTCAACCTTGAGCCCGTCACCTCCATATTCAGGAGCCTGAACTTTTTTATTTTGTGCTCCATCGTAATAGCAGTAAGGCCAGCCGAAATTTGAGCCATCTTCAACAAGTAAAAATTCTTCTGCCGGAAGATCTGCATTTTGTTTATTGGTATATAACTCAGGGAAAAACTGGGATAATTGATCACGTCCATGCTGAATGGCGTAAAGTTTATTTTCAGTATTATTCCATCTGATTGCCACTGCGTTCCGGATACCTGTAGCATAACGGTAACCATCTTTCGCCTGATCCTGATTTAATACATCATCTTTAAACCGCCAGATACCTCCATGAAGTTCAAGCAAGGGGCATGGATCCATTCCGGGCGAGCCTTTGGTCCTGACCTGTTCCATACACGCATTGGCCGGTGCGCCAACAGTCACATACATGTTTCCTTCCTGATCGAATGTGATTGGCTTCGTTTCGTGCTGGTTCTGATGATCAAAACCAGCAGCGATAATTTCAGCATCGTGTGAAGGCACCAATTCGCCATCAGTCAGTTTATACCTGACAATGACGGTATCAGCCCCGAAATACACGTAACCATTGTGCAATTTTACTCCGGTTCCATCATAAATTCCATGATATTTTATTTCATCGGCTCTGCCATCATTGTTTTTATCGCGTAAACAAACCAGACCACCTCCATTTTTAACCCGGCTAAGTGAGACATAAACATCTCCATTCGAATTGACATCCAAATGTCGGGCATGTCCGAGACTATCAGCAAAAACCAGTGCAGAAAAACCTTCAGGAAGTATTAATTCTGCATTATTTACATCTGAATTGATTGTTTTGTTTGAATTTAACTGACAAGCGCCCAGCAAAACCAAGCCAATTGCCCCAAAGAATATTCTCTTCATGTGTTTTTTATTTAAGTGGTCGATTTCATATACTTTGTTGAATACATGCTAGTTCTACTGAAACCAAAACTGATAAGATTTTGTTTAGAACAGCCACAAAAAAGTTATTTTTTTAAATTCAATTAAAGCATGGGTCTACCGGGGCAGAATCGTTGGTCTCTTTGGGAAAAAGATAAAGATCTTTCGAAAAAATGGCCTTAGTCTATTTACAACAGATCAGGTGAAATGGATGCTATTAAGCTGAGTTCGATATAAAATTGGTTGTGTAAAATTTGTATAATCGCCCCATCCCCAGCCCTTCCCCAATGAGGGAAGGGCTGGGGATGCTGAAGTTCTTATTTTTTGTTCTTTAAAGAGTGTTTTTTTTAGAACTTGCAGGATGCAAAGTCCCAAATTTAGTGAATATAGGGGGCAATATCGAATTCAATCTTTTTATGTGGTTGATTTTCAGAAACTAATATATCGAACTCAGGTTATTAGTGATTTTTGGTTTGTTTCGCTTCAAAAACCCTTACGTAATCGATTTCAAATACATGTGGAAATTTACTGTTGTCAATACCATGTTTCCCGCCCCAGTCACCGCCAATGGCAAGGTTTAAGATCAGGTGAAAAGGTTGGTCGAAAGGCCAGGCATCGAATCCGCTGTTTTCTTTCTGAAAGGAAAAATAGAAAATCCCATCAACGTAACTCCTGATTTCATTTTCGTCCCACTCGGTAGTATAAACATGAAATTGGGCGCTTGCGGTTTTCACTGCAATTGCCTTACCCACCTGCGTGCCCTTCACGTGATTGTATTTTTCGGTGTGAACCGTAGAATGTATTGTGTCGGGATCATATCCTACCTGTTCCATAATATCTATCTCTCCGCTTTTGGGCCATCCGCCATAGCTATTATCCGACGACAACATCCAGATTGCAGACCAGGTGCCATTGCCGGATGGCAGTTTTGCCCTTACTTCCACCTTGCCATATTTCCAGTCACCTTTACTTTTGGTTGTTAACCTTCCGGAGGAATATTTTTTGTCTGAAGTTGGTTCCTGACGGGCAATGATTTTTAATGTGCCATCACTAACCTGTGTGTTTTGCAGATTGCCAACGGTGTACCATTGTGCTTCATTGTTGCCCCACCCGTAGGAATTTCCATGTGTGTCATAGTTCCATTTGGTGGAGTCGGGGAGTCCTGTATAGCTAAATTCTTCATTCCAAATCAATTTCCAGGCTGAATTATGAATGTTGCCATTTACTTTCCGGAGTAGTATCTCTGGTTCGTTGGTCGTTATATAATCAATGTTACGGGCAAGGAAGTAATCCATCATTAAACTGTCGTTTACAGTCCAGACATTTGTTTGAATACCAATTTTATGAGCATTACTTATCCATTGATCGTCCTTTTTGAAAACGTTTAAATGATAATCCGCTCCGGATATTCCATCAGCTTTTAGCTGGGCAGGTGAAACATTTCCACCGAGGTACATTGTTTTTGCAGCAGGGTCTAACCGAAGTATTTTTTTCAAAATATCATAGTCGAAACTAATGTAGATCATCCACTCCTGAGCCTTCATCTGATTTACTTTTTCGACTACTTTTTGAGCAAGAAGCAGCGAACGTTCCTTGCTGATTTTAGAAGGTTTTAGTTCCAGAATTAGCCGGGTTTTGTTTTGAGTCATTCCCGTTTTCAGGTAATTTTCAAGAGTTGGCAGCGTTTCTCCGTTTTTTAAAAGATTATTCGCCAAAATGGAATAATCTGTTATTTCGATGTTCATTCCCTGGAAAATTGGATCGTGATTTACTACCAATACTTCATCGGCAGTCAGTTGTACATCGAATTCTGATCCGGCAACACCCAGCCTGATTGCATTTTGTAATGAAGCAATCGAGTTCTGAGGTAAACTATCCTTTTTCCAGGCGCCGCGGTGAGCAATAACACCGTTTTTCAGAAAATTATCCGGAGTGTACGAACTGCCTTGTTGTGCAATTACTGGAATTGTGAAATTCAGTAAAAAAATCATCGCTAAGGTTTGAAATACTATTTTATTCATCTATTTCTCTTTAATAATCTGATAAAAAAAGTGGACTATTATGGGTTTAAATTTTCCATAATAGCCCACTAATAAAAGCAATATATAAAAACTAAACTAAATTTACTTTAATAGCCACATGAGTTTATTTATTTCATCGTAACCATCATATTGACGATTCAATGCTTCAATCAGGTTTTCGCGGTTGTAATTGGTTTCTGAGCCCGGATATAACCATCGCATCGGGATCGCGTTTACATTGTTCTCATTTAAACTTGTTGCAGGATTAATCGGGAATACAGGATAAGTGGTACGTCTGTATTCAAAATAGCTGGAAGTTGCATCCTGAAAAAAGTTGAGGATATAACGTTGCATCCAAATTTGTTTCAACTGATCGCCTGATGTCGTTTTAAATGCGGCTTCACCTGTGAAATAGCCATCAATATAAGCCTGGTTAATTGTCATACCGTGAGCATAATCCGATTTAATTGCCATCGTTGAAACTAAAGCAGATTTAACACCAGTTTCATAATAATCTTTAGCTGTTCCTGATGTCATCCAGCCAAGTATGCGTGCTTCGGCTAAAATTAATTGTTGTTCGGCGTATGTAATCAACATACGTGGTTCGTTAACCTCTTCTTTTTGAAAACGAAGATTAATTAACGAATACTTTTGAGCGCTGTGATCAGCATTCATCTGCGAATAATCCATTGCAACATCAACGCCAACATAAGCATCCGGATCAGTTTGGGGTTTCCCGGTGGATGCAACAGGTTCGGCAAAATAATACAATCGCCTGTCATTTAAATTTTTCAGGTTATCCAAAAGCAATGAACTAATTATTGTTTTGCCGGTAAACAGGTCATTTGTACTATAAATTGGTTGTTTATTTACAGAGTTATAAACAAGCCCAAAATAATCAGATGTACTTCCCATAATATTATTGGCTGCAACGATTTCTGCAAAACGTGTTTTCACGTTCAATGAAGCAACTCCTTCTTTTTTACTCAGACTCATCAGAACTTTAAGTGCAAGAGCATTGGTTGCTGAGCGCCACTTAGCCGGATTGCCATTGTAGGGGGTTGGATCACCGGTAAACGTTGTCCCGTTGGCGAAAAATTGATCAGCTTCTTTCAGTTCATCCAATATGCCTTTAAAAACGGCTTCCTGGGTGTCATATTTTATACGGAAATTTCCTTCTTCGCCCATGCCTGCTTCGCTGTATGGAATATCTCCAAGCTGCATGGTAAGCCGGTAAAATAGAAATGCCCGCGCAAATTTAGCTACACCTTTATATGAATTTTCATTCTGACTTCCTGTTGCATATAACACCATTTTTTCGATGTTGGGAAGTGTAGTCATAATGTCAAAACCGGCACTTCCAACTGTATTATACTGTGTGCCCATCTGGCCTTCGTTGGCATAGCCCACATATTTGCATAAGGCATTATCCGAAATCATAGCCTTGGCATCTTTCCCTTGAAATTGAGCAATGTTCAACACGACATTCGTACACAACATGGAGGCACTCACATTGGTGGTTGTATCAGGATTCGTGTTCATTTCATCAAAATTGTTGCAACTTGAAAGCAACGAGAAGATGAGGATGACAAATATTCCAATATATTTATTTTTCATGTTCATCAAATTTTAAAAATTGAATTTCAGGTTTAAACCAAGATAACGCTGTGATGGATCGCTAAAGTTTTCAGAACCTCCATCAGGATCAGAATACTTAAACTCTTTGGCCCATAAAAATACATTCTGCCCAACTGCTGATATTGAAGCACTTTTAGCATTGAACTTACTGCAAATATTCTTAGGCAGATCGTAGCTCAAAGACATTTCCCTGATCTTGAAAAAGGTTGTACTGTAAGCATCAACTGACGATGGTACACCTCCCCAGGCAGTTCCCCTGTGCAACGCTTCGAGGTATGACTTGTAAGTTACAGGTACATCGTTTTCAGCATAAACCCGCGTATCGCTGGTAATGTTTCCATAGGTATCGTAGGCTGCAGCTCCGGATGTGACCATAACACCTTGTCCAATATAGTTTGAGCCACCCACAGTAGCATCTAAATACCGTTCAGGAACAACCGAATTTGGATGTGAACCGGCACGCCACATGTACATTTCTGTCGTTGTTTGGGCCAAACCGCCAACACGTCCGTCAACCGAAACATTTAACTGAAAGTCTTTATATCTTAAGGTTGAATTTGCTCCCCAGATCCAATCCGGATCCTGATTTCCAAATTTTGACTGGTATGCGGAATACAAAGGTTTTCCATTGCTGTGAATAATATTACCATCAGGATCTTTCTGATATTCATTTAAAACAAAAGCATCAGCCCTTTCACCCACTTTTACCCAAGGTTTATCTGCAGAGAATTCAGGATCTAATTTGGTATAATACCTTGCATATGTTGACCAGTTAATGGTTACATCCCACTTCCAGTCATTCGATTTTACAGGTGTTACATTAGCAACAACCTCAAGCCCCCTTCGGGTAATTTCTTCTTTGCTGTTGATGTAGTTTCTAAGAAAACCTGAAGTTGGACTAACCCCTGTTGCTACCAATACATCGTAAAATCGCTTGGTATAATAGGACACATCTAACGAAGCCCGGTTTTTCATGACATTTAAAGCTGTTCCAATTTCGATTGTTTCCGAACCATCAGCTGTTAAGTCCATTAATCTTATGGTTGTGGGGTAAATTGCTTTATTCAATGTTCCCCATGACTTTGCACCGGATTCTGTTGAATAAACTGAATTTATATCATATATTCCGGGTACATTTCTTGCAGTTGTCCATGAACCACGTAATTTCCATAACGAGAGCCAATTCATTTCAGGCAATAATTCGGAAGCAATAAAACTTCCAGAAACCGATGGATACTGATACGAACGGTTTGCAGCTGATAACGTAGAACTCCAGTCGTTACGGTATGTCCCCTCTACATAAACCATGTTTTTCCATGATACGGCCAAACGTCCAAACAAACTGTTTACCTGTTTTTTTTGCAGGCTGGAACTAACTTTTGCCGGATTAACGGAAGACGCAAGTGAATAGTAGCCTGGGACAAGTAAGCCGCTTTGTGTCTTTGCTTCTATACCTTCGTCCTGAATGTAAAAAATTGTTCCACCCACTAAACCGTCCAGAGTGAAATTGCCAATTTTTTTATTGCCTGATAAAAGCAGGTCATTATTGATGCTATAACCTCTGCCAAGCCCTGTATTGTATGATCCTTTTTTCGATTCTCCCCAAACTTCTGAACCATTTTTAATTACTTTACCATTACCTGCAGTCGTGAACGATCCCATTGAAATCCGAATCTCCTGCCGGTCACTGTAGGTATCAAAACCGGTGCGGAATGTTGCTTTCAACCCAGGCAAAATGTCATAATTTAAGGCAAGAGTTCCGTTGAAAATATCCCGGTTCAAACTATGGATCCTTTCGTACCTGTCAAAGTAAGGATTGTTGTTAACGGAGGTATAACTATTGTTTTGTACTTCGTTTTTGATTACCCAATAATCTTTATAATCCCTGATGTCATAATCAGGGGCTGACCAGATCAGGATATTGTACATTGGATCATATCCGGTATAACCACTAAAGCCGACATTCGGAGAAGATTGTTTGTTGAAGGTCATGCTCGATGACAAGGTAAATTTGTTCATCTTCATGTCGCCGCCCAAAGTGTATGTTAATTTGTCAAACTTGGAATTTGGATATTGTCCTTTATTCTGAACCCAGGTAGCTGAAGCACGCAAACTTCCATGTTCGCCTTGCTGAACTACACTTACATTGTTGTTTAAAATATATCCCTGTTCCAGATAATTTTTAAAGTTGTCTTTCCCGATTGGCAAATATGGCATGGCTTTCATCGTTTTCGAAATCGGATCCCATTGGATTACTTCCTGACCTTCGAGCGGTGGGCCCCATGGGCCGTTGCCTGAGCCAACATAAGTGTTTGTGCCTGTTGTAACTGCACGCCCATAGGTCGATTGCATTTCGGGTATAGCCAGAAAACCGGCAGAAAACATGGTTCCACTGTTGATAGAAACTGACACCCCCTTGGTTTCACTTCCTTTTTTCGTGGTTATCATTATGGCTCCGGTTTGTCCCCGGGAACCATATAGAGCCGATGCTGTTGCACCTTTCAATACACTGATGTTATCAATATCATCGGAAGGTATGTCGCGTAAGGACATATTTTGGTATGGAACCCCGTCAATAACCAAAAGAGGATTTGATTCACCACGTATGTATATTTCGGGCTCTGCGGAGAATTCTGTACTGTTTTTAACCATTACCCCGGCAACTCTACCAGTTAACGAAGTACCTATATCAATTCCCTTAACTGTTTGCAGTCCCTTTCCTGCAACTTGCTGTGTGGCGTAACCCAACGATTTTGTTTCGCGACCGATGCCCAGTGCTGTAACAACGACTTCATCAACTCCATAAGTTTCAACCTCCATCACAATGTTAATCGTAGTTTTTCCTTCAACTGCGACTTCCTGAGGTTTCATTCCAATAAATGAAAACAGTAAAACTTGGTTTTCAGGAATATTTGAAAGTGAGAAATTCCCGTCACCATCGGTAATTGTGCCGCTGGTAGTTCCTTTCATAATAACCGAAACTCCAGGTATAGGACTGCCTGTATCATCAGTAACTTTCCCGGTGACAGGCTTTTGTTGTTCAGTCGAATTTGCATTTGCTCTTGTCACAATAATATTCTTATCTATTATCCGATATGAATAATTGTCGATAAGAATATTTTTTAGAATGTCATCAATTGTGGCATTTTTCAAATCGATTGAAACTCGTTTGTTCATATCCAATTCTTCGTTTTTAAAGAAGAACCCGAATTCGCTGCTCCGTTCAATTTCCCTGAAGACATCAACCAGAGAGGCATCGGTCATTTTTAGGTTAATACGAACATTCTGGCTGTAGGTTGAGCCGGCAGTTGAAACGAGTACTGCAAATAACATTAGAGCGATCGTTAGTTTCATAGCACGAATAGTTTTTTTCCATCTTCGCTGTGCAAAGCATAGCAAGTCATAACATTTTTTCATACGTTTGTTTTGAATTTAGTGAATACTGGAAACTGACTCCAATCAGTTTCGTTTATGAAATTCAGATGCACCCCTCCACGGGTGCATTTTTTATTTCCTTATTTTAATAATGTCTTTCCCTTCTTTATTTTCAATTATTTCGTAATGAATCTGATCTGTTACAGCAAGAATTTTTAATACCATTTGTACTGTTGTACTGCGTTTTACCACGCTGGTATACCGAGTGTTGGCTAATTTCTGATCTTCAATCTGAATCTCAATGTTGTACCAGTTTTCAAGTTCATTGCAAATTTCAGAGAGTGATTTATCAATAAATACAAATTTCCCATCTTTCCACGCTCCGATTATGGATTGATCTTGTTGATTAACTGTTATTTCGTGATCTGATTTGTTGTACAGAACAAAGTCTCCGGGTTTTACAGTCAGAAAAGATTTTTCTGACTTATTAATCAGATCGATTTGTCCTTCGACCAATGCTACCGTAATTGATTGTTCCGATTTGTACGCCCGTATATTAAATTGGGTACCAATATCCCTTACTTTAAATTGTCCGAGGTCTACAGTGAATTTTCGTTTTGGATCAGGAATCAGATCGAAATAGGCTTCTCCATTCAGTTGGGCAAGAGTTTCTCCCTGTTGATTTGTATTTAAAATCAGCGTAGTTCCTGAACTGAGCCAGATGGCAGAGCCATCTTCCAAATGAATCGTCGAAACGCTGCCTTTATCAGAACTGTATTCAATATGTTGAGCGAATACTACTGATCCTTCATTATTTATAACATGATCGGTCAAAAATCCCAACACTAATGCAGCGATAATAATTGCTGCGTAATGCATCCAATGACTAAATATACTCTTTGATTTTTTCTGCTGTATTGTGTTCCAGAATTTGTTGAAATTATCGTGCTGTTGTTTGCGATAACGATCAGGATTTAGATTGCTTAGGACATAAAGGTTTTTGTAATGACGAAATTCCTCTTGTTTTTCGGAGTCATCTTTTAGCAAATTGAAAAAATCTTTCTTTTCAGCCTCATTGGCTAAATTATTCAGGATTTTATGGAAGTCTTCTTCTGGCATATTATTTTCGATTTACAGACTAAACACATAAACCTACAAATACCCTATCGAAAAAATGGAAAATGTGAAAATGTTTTTGAAAAGGCCGGAAACAGGACATGTTGCTTTGAAAGTTGAGACTAAAGACTTGGCGCAGATTGCCCCATCAGTTAAGTATGGTCTGATTTCAGAAACCTCAATCACGTAAATAAGCGGGTAACCAAATATAGTAATGGCAAATAATCTTTCAATTCTACCCGTAAAATGCGCAATGCTTTGGATATTCGGGCTTCTACGGTCTTAATGCTAATGTTTTGTCTGGCAGCAATCTCCTTATATGATAATTCTTCGAACCTACTCAGTTTAAAAGTTTCAATCACTTCAGCTGGGAGTTTTAAAATGCTCTCTTCAATTTTATCTCTTAATTCTTCAAATTGAAAATAATTTCCAAGTTTATCTAATGCCTCATAGTTAAATTGCATCTCCAGGTACTTAATATTTTCCTGATGTTTTAATGAGATTTTTTGGTTACGTAAATAATTAAGACAATTATTTTTTGTAATCGTATAAAGGAAGTTCTTAATATTTGTCTGATCATTAAGTGTTTCTTTGATTTCCCATAATTTCAAAAACGTGTCCTGAACAATTTCTTCAGCCACCTTTTCGTCATGGAGGTAGTTAATAGAAAGATGATACAGAACTCCAAAGAATTCATTGTAAACCTCTTCATAAGCTTTCTTTTTCCCAGCTCGAAGGGATTGGATATCCAAGGTTGAAATTTGGCTGTTCATTTTAGGATCAGAAATAAAACTCTGCAAGAATGAATATATCTTTGGCTTGTCGAAGATACTGAAATGTACTGAATTATATTCAATCAGTGATCTTGTTTGAAGTGTTTTAATCACGTTTAAATTAATTAAAGTCGAAATAAAAGGTGTTAGTTTTTCAGATTGCAAGGATATACCATATATGTTACAATTGGATTAGTATTAAATTTCGAATTTACAATTTGTATTGCATAACAGTTAAATTACCCAATTCATAGCTTTTTCAGATGGTCTGGGTAATACTTCAAAAACAGATACGCATAAATTCTCCTGTTAAGGTTGGAGCAATTTGTCTTTCAGGAAATTTGTCATTTTTGTATACAGATGTATCCTGGTATTTCCTCCGGTTATACTGTGGCTCCGGTTTGTATAAACAGCCATGTCGAATTGAACGCCAGCCTGAACCATTCGTTCTGTAAATTCCATGGTATTCTGAAAATGTACATTGTCGTCAGCTGAACCATGAATAATCAGGTAATTTCCCTTGATTTTATCAGCATGCGACAAAGGCGAATTGTCGTCGTAACCATCCGGATTTTGCTTTGGTGTGCGCATGTAACGTTCGGTATAAACACTGTCGTAAAAACGCCAGTTGGTAACCGGGGCAACCGAGATTCCTGCCTTGAAAATATCAGCTCCCTTTTCCATACAAAGTGCTGCCATAAAACCTCCGTAGCTCCATCCCCAAATGGCAATGTTGTTTTTATCGATGTATGGAAGCGTTCCAAGGTAGCGGGCTGCTTCCACCTGATCGTCCGATTCGTATTTTCCCAATTGCATATAGGTCATCTTCCTGAATTCCTCGCCACGGGCACCAGTTCCCCGCGGATCGACACAGGCAACAACAAAACCCTCCTGAGCCAGGTACTGGTTCCAGTTTACGCTCCATTTATCGAGCACCTCTTGTGAATCTGGTCCGCTGTACTGTGTCATTAGTACCGGATATTTTTTCACTGGATTAAAATTTGCAGGTTTGAGTATCCATCCATTCAATTCAACTCCGTCCGAAGTTTTAAAACTGAAAAATTCTTTTTTACTGATAGCGTATTCTTTTAGCAGTTTATTCAAATTGCCGTTATCTTCAAGGGTGCGGATAAACTTTCCTGACTGTTCGTGAAGTGTAATCAGATTAGGTGTTTCACTATTGGTGAAATCATTGACGAAGTATTTAAAACCAGTACTGAAATCAGCCTGATTCGTTCCTTTTTGCGTGGATAGCTTTCCTGATTTTTTACCGTCGAGACTGACAAAATAGACTTCACGTCGTAGCGGTGATTCTTTGGCTGCCTGGTAATAGAACAACTTTTTATCCGGATCGAAGCCATAAAATTCGGTTACGTCGAAATTGCCGCTGGTTAGTTGTTGCAGTTCGAATCCATGACGATCATACAGGTAAAGGTGTGAATAGCCGTTCCGTTCACTGTTAAGGACAATGTATTTATTGTCAGGAAGGAAGATGAAATTATCGTAAAAATCTTCTGAAATGTACCGTTTGTTCTTTTCGGTAAAAAAGGAACGGGTGTCGCCTGTGTATGGGTTGGTCAAAACAATATCCAGTTTGTTCTGCAATCGGTTTAGTTTCATGATGGCCAGGTCTGAAGCATCCTGAGTCCATTTAATACGCGGAATGTATTGAGTTGAATCGTCGCCAACCTCCGCGGTAACGCTGCTTTTCGACTTCAGGTCGTAGATATGAACACTAACAACCGAATTTTTTTCGCCTGCCTTTGGATATTTATAGCTGTAAGTTCCGGGGTAAAGCTGATTTTCTTTAAATTCAGGATCCATTCCCTGATACATCGGGATTTTAAATAACTGAACGTGAGTTTCGTTGAATTTGACGAATGCCAAAAATCTGCTGTCAGGCGACCATTCAAATGCCTTGTTAAAACTGAATTCTTCTTCATAAACCCAGTCGGGGGCACCGTTGATTACCGCGTTTTTTTTGCCATCACTGGTGGCCTGACTTTCAGTGCCAAATTTCAGACTTTTAATAAAAATATTGTTGTCGCGGACAAAAGCGATCCTTTCACCATCAGGAGAAAAAGTGGCAAGTTGCTGAACTCCGTTGGAGGAAAGTGGAGTCATTTCTTTGGTTGTCTGGTTCCAGACAAAGTATTCGGCCGTAAATGAATGACGGTAAATGGGTTGTTTGTTGGTGGTGAAAAGAATTTTAGATTCGTCGTTGCTGAAAGTATAGTCGCTGAAAGTTGAAAATCCCGGATTTTCGATTTTAGCTAAATCAAACAATATTTCTACCTGCTCTCCGGTTTTGTAGCTGTATTTCACGATTTTATTCTCATCTTTTTTTATCGTATAGTGCAGACCATCGTTCATTGAACTAAGTCCGGTAACGCTTTTGGGAACAAAAATACTGCTGTCGGCAACATTCTGAAGTTCGATTTTCTTTTGAGAAAATGCAGTTAATGAAACGCTTACTAGTAATACGATTAAACTTTGTCTGATATTCATAGCTCTGATTTTAATTCGAGATTTCCTACTTCAAAACTTCGAATTTTTTTCCATTAAAAAAAGAGATCATCTCATAATGCCGGTTTTGATTGATTTGTTCTGAAAGAATTAAGAGGCTTATCCGTTTTATTTACCTAATAAATGACCTTAGGTAAACTCCGGATATTTTTTTATTAAATTTCAGGAAAGAAAAAACAGATCATTTTAGACTGTTATTACCTGTTTGATGAAGCCTGAAATACATATCTTTGTATCGTTATCGGACTATAACATCGAAAGGAAACCATAGATTATCAAACTCTAAAAACACTGATTATGAAAAAACTAATAATGCTTATTGCCTTTGGGTTGATTATTCAGGTATCTTATTCACAAACCAATGTTGTTGAATTCCTGAAGGGAGGTAAAGAGGACGCCAGTAAATTTGCAGAAGCTTATATGAAACCATATGCATTTGCCTTAGGAGATGGCTTGAACAATGGCTGGTACAGTTCGGCTAAAACCCATCATCTGTTTGGTTTTGATTTAACATTAGCTGTAAGTGCAGTTCAGGTGCCTAATGAAGCTAAAACGTTTGATGTAACTTCGCTTGGTCTGGAAAATATGACTGTTTTAAGTGGAGGTAATTTTGCGCCTACTGTTGCAGGTAAAGATGTTGCCGGACCTGAAATGCAGATTAAAGATGATCAGGGAAATCAAATTCTTACATTCAATAGTCCTAGTGGAACAGGATTGGATATTGTTCCTGTTCCGATGGCTCAGATTGGATTTGGACTTCTGCCTCATACCGATGTTATGTTCCGTTATGTGCCCGATATCAAGTACAATAATAATGGTGATGAAATGAAAGTTGGTCTTTGGGGGCTTGGATTGAAGCATAATTTTATGGAATGGATTCCGGTATTGAACAAACTTCCGTTCGATGCGTCCATTTTTACCAGTTATTCGGTAGTGAATGCGCAAAGTGGTTTAAGTCTTACGGTTGATGATTATGGTTCAGATACATATGTTTCCAATACATTTACTCCCCTCGATAATCAGTTTCTGAAGATGAAAACAAAAACAACCAAAGTTGGTCTGGTCGTTTCCAAACAAGTTGCCATTTTGACTGTGTTTGGTGGTTTAGGCTACAGCAGCAGTAAATCAACTCTCGATTTGACTGGGAAATATCCGGTTATTTCTGTAGCGCAAAATGGAGATTTAGAGTTTACCGATGAAGGTGCTTTGATTGACCCCATTGCAATTGAGTTTTCAGCAAAAAATATTAGCATGGATCTTGGAATCCGCTTGAAATTAGCCTTTTTTGGCATCTTCGCATCCATTAACAAAGCGGAGTACACCTCTTACAATGCAGGTGTAAGTTTGGGTTTCAGATAATTTCGAAAAATATATTTGAGTGAGCCGGCAATAGCATGATTGAAATTCTCATATGCTATTGCCGGTTTTTATATGAGATTCAGTTAACTCATATTTTGCTTTGAAAAACCCGTTAAACATTGATCAATCTCAGCTATTTATTTACCTTTGCACCCTGTTTTTTAATTTACAAAAAAACCGATGATTAAAATTACTTTACCCGATGATAGTGTCAGGGAATTCGAAAGTGGAATTTCAGGATTTGATATTGCAGAGTCGATTAGTAGCCGGTTGGCTAAAGATGTGCTGGCCATTTCTGTTGATGGCGAAGTGATGGATTTGACGCGACCGATCAATAAGGACGCCAGCATTAAATTGTTATTGTGGGACGATCGGGAAGGGAAGGAGACCTTCTGGCATTCATCGGCTCACCTGATGGCCGAAGCAATCGAATTTTTTTATCCGGGAACCCAATTTGGAATCGGGCCGACAGTCGATAATGGTTTTTATTACGATATTGATCTTCCTGAAGGTCAGGTTCTTACTGAAAAAGATCTGGAAAAAATCGAAAAGAAAACACTTGAACTGGCCAGAGAAAAACATCTGATTGTCCGGAGTGACATTTCGAAGGACGATGCTCTTGAAATGTTCAGCGCAAAGGGCGACAAACTGAAAGAAGAGTTAATTGGCGAGCTGGAAGACGGCACCATTACTGTATATAATCAGGGCGGTTTTACCGATTTATGCCGCGGACCACATTTGCCAAACACCGGATTTATTAAGGCCGTTAAACTAACTTCGCTGGCCGGTGCATACTGGAGAGGCAATGAAAAAAATAAAATGCTTACCCGCGTTTATGGGATCACTTTCCCGAAACAAAAAATGCTGGAAGAATACCTGGTCTTGCTAGAAGAAGCGAAAAAACGCGACCACCGCAAATTAGGCAAGGAATTGGAATTGTTTACCTTTTCTCAGAATGTGGGCCAGGGATTACCCATGTGGTTGCCTAAAGGTGCCCTGTTGCGTGAACAACTGGAAGGTTTCCTGAAAAAAGTTCAGCGAAAGTTCGGATACGTACAGGTCATTACACCACACATCGGCGATGTGAATCTGTATAAAACGTCGGGCCATTTTCAGAAATACGGAGCTGATTCATTTCAGACCATCAAAACTCCTGCTGAAGGTGAAGAATATATGCTGAAACCGATGAATTGTCCGCACCACTGCGAAATCTATAAATTTAAACCGCGGACATATAAAGATCTGCCTATTCGTATGGCAGAGTTTGGTACTGTTTACCGGTATGAACAGAGTGGTGAATTACATGGACTGACGCGTGTACGCGGATTTACGCAGGATGATGCTCATCTGTTCTGCCGCCCCGATCAGATCAAAGAAGAGTTTAAGAAAGTGATTGATATCATTTTTATCATTTTCAAAGCCTTGAATTTCGAGGATTATTCGGCTCAAATATCCTTGCGCGATCCGAATAAACCTGAAAAATACATTGGATCAGTTGAAAACTGGGATAAAGCTGAGCAGGCGATTATCGAAGCTTCTGCTGAAAAAGGATTGAAAACGGTGACTGTTTTAGGCGAAGCTGCTTTCTATGGCCCGAAACTCGATTTTATGGTTAAAGATGCCCTGGGCCGCAACTGGCAGCTGGGAACCATCCAGGTTGACTATAATCTGCCTGAACGTTTTGAACTTGAATACATCGGCGCTGATGATAAACGTCACCGTCCGGTTATGATTCATCGTGCCCCATTCGGATCGATGGAAAGGTTTATTGCCGTTTTGATTGAACATACCGCCGGAAAATTCCCGCTTTGGTTAACTCCTGAACAAGTTGTTGTGTTACCAATCAGCGAAAAGTTCAATGATTATGCAAAAAGAGTTTCAGAGTTTCTAAATAATTCCGATATTCGCACCATAATTGACGACAGAAATGAGAAAATTGGTCGTAAAATCAGGGATAACGAATTAAAACGTATCCCTTATTTATTGATAGTGGGAGAGCAAGAGACTGAAAATGAAACTGTTTCTGTGAGAAAACAAGGCGATGGGGATCAGGGTGCTAAGAATCTTCAGGAGTTTGTTGAATTTATTCATGCAGAAGTAAAAGAACAGTTATCATCATTATATAACTAAGAATTATTAACTAATAAATAGGAGGATCTGGCCATAGCTGTAAAAAGACAATACAAAGGTGGAAGAGTAGAATCTGCTCCTCAACACCGAATTAATGAGAAAATTCGCGTACAACAAGTTCGTGTTGTTGGCGATAACATCGAAAATCCTGGTGTCTTTTCAGTTTCTGAAGCTATAAAAATGGCTGATGCACTTGAACTTGACCTTGTAGAGATCTCACCCAATGCCGACCCGCCGGTCTGTAAAATAACAGATTACCAGAAGTTTCTATATCAACAGAAGAAGAAACAGAAGGAAATAAAAGCAAAAACGGTACAAGTCGTAGTGAAGGAAATCCGATTCGGACCGAATACCGATGACCATGATTTCCAGTTTAAAATGCGTCATGCTGAAAAATTTTTGCAGGAAGGTGCTAAGGTAAAAGCCTATGTATTTTTCAAAGGCAGGTCAATTTTATTTAAAGAACAGGGCGAAATTCTGCTTTTGAAGTTCGCACAGGAATTGGAAGAAGTAGGCAAAGTTGAACAATTGCCTCAATTGGAAGGAAAACGAATGACCATGTTTATTTCACCTAAGAAGAAGAAATAAATTTCTTAAATACATTAATTTCAGGAAGATGCCAAAAATGAAGACCATCTCCGGAGCTAAAAAAAGGTTTAGATTAACCGGCACCGGAAAAATTAAAAGGAAACATGCATTTAAAAGTCACATCTTGACCAAAAAGAGCACCAAGCAAAAACGTAACCTGACTTATTGGGGAACCGTTCATAAAGCTGACATGCACAACGTTAAGGCTATGTTGACTATCTAGTCTGTTTTCTTTTTTGAGTAATTAAATTTAGTTATCAATCGAATGAATTAGCTTTAAGATTCCGGATATCGGAACGCTGACCATTCTAAAATTAGTTTTATGCCAAGATCAGTAAATGCAGTCGCATCGCGGGCTCACAGAAAAAAAATCCTGAAGCTTACCAGAGGTAACTTCGGTGCCCGTAAAAATGTATGGACCGTTGCAAAAAATACCTGGGAAAAGGGTTTGCAATATGCCTACAGAGATAGAAAAGCAAAAAAGAGAAATTTCCGTGCTTTATGGATTCAGCGTATCAACGCTGCTGTGCGTACAGAAGGATATTCTTATTCACAGTTTATCGGTTTGCTTAAAAAAGCAAATATCGAAATCAATCGTAAAGTTCTGGCTGATTTAGCAATGAATCATCCTGTAGCTTTTAAAGCAATTGTAGATAAGGTGAAATAATAATCATCAAATAGGTGAATAAACATACTAAACCCCGCTTTTCAGCGGGGTTTTTTATTTTACTGAAAATCTGAATGTCCATCCTATAATTTAAATAAACTTCCTGCAATCTAAATCAGCGAATTCGTTGAAAGACAATTAGCTGATATTCCGATTCAAGCTAGGTTTTGTTATGATAGAACCCAGGTTTTAATTAGCCGTTTAGATGGATCAATTTAAATTGTTCTTCCCATCAATGAGCTATCCGGATAATAAGGTGTGATTTAAGTAAAGACGCACGGTGGTACATCTACGCGAATGTGATAATGTCCTGTAAGTGTGGAAGAGACGCAGAAAAATTAGTCCTCCGAAGTAAAAAACAACATCCGTTGTGATTGGCAATTCCTGCTCATTACTTAATCAACCGGTTTGTAATGCCGCTTCAGCCATTTGGCAAGTCCGTCCAGACCCGGGAAAAGAACCCTTTCCGTAATGTTGGCCTGATCGAGTTTATCCCTGACTTCAAGTTTGAGTTCCTTTGGAATAATAATTCTGCGGTAAATTTCCGAACGTTTAATCAGCCATTCATCCATAATAGCTATCGGATTGTTCATGACCGAAAATAAGGCAAATTGGTTGACGATTCGTTCATCAAGCGATGGTGGTTCAAAGAAAAGTATCTGATTCTCGCTGAACAGCCGGTCGAAATCTCCTAAAGAAACAATCTTCTCCAGCATTTCAACGGTGAACGCATTACATTTTTCTTCCTTCAGTCCATTGCAGAATGGCGGGGGAACGAGTTGATTCACCTTGACAAAATCAACCTTCCAGATCACGCCGTCGGTATCGTATTTTTCGGTATTGGTCGTCGCGAAATGCATTGCGATGAAAGGCGAATAAGTCCAGTCGATGAGCCGCGTTGGTAGCCCGTGATGCTGAGCCAGAACCAGCGCCCGCCAAAATGTTCTTGTTAGTTGAGGGTCGCTGTTGATCGAATATTTTCTGAAATTCCGCAGTAAGTGATACTCCAGTTCAGGTTTCTCCCCGCAATTCCGCAGAAAACTGTTCTTGAGTTCATAATTCATGTCCGACAATCCTCTGAATGCATAATCAGAGCGGTATCTGCCCATTTGGGGTTTCCACGAATCGTGATAAACTTCTTCACAGAGTTGTTCCCAACTTCGAATGATTATATCGTTTTGCTGAATCATTAATAGGCTTTTAAATGCACGTAAATATAACTGATCAGCGTTTAAATCGATCGTTATTTCCGGGATTATTTCTGAAGTAAAAATAGCTGTAGTTCAAAATCAGTCGTGATCAGGAAATACAATTCCGGCATCTTTTCTGACCCGATCCAAAATTTCCATCAAATCAGCCGAAGCCGACAATGGCATCAGATCGCTTTCCTTTTTCCCGGCATCCAGACATTCCATCACATGAGCTGCTTCCCGTTCATAACCCGATCCATCTCCCTGTTCGAAGGTGATTATTTTCTCTTCTTCCCCTTTTTTCCAGTAAGTGAGTGTTGTTGGAGTAAAGAATCGTCGGTTGAGACGCACAAAACCGTTTTCGAACGAGAACTCCGTTTGGGTGGACGAATGCGAGGCAAAGCTTGAAACCAGCGAGGCAATCTCACCACCCGGATATTTGAATGACATCATGATGGATTCTTCGGCTCCCGTGGGGCAGAAGGAAGCCATGGTTTTTAGTTCTGAAGGTTTTCCCAATGTCATGAGCGACATAAAAACAGGGTAGATGCCAATATCCAACAGAGAACCTCCGCCGAGATTCACGTTGTACAATCGTTTTTCCGGATTGTAGTCAGCATTGAAGGCAAAGTCGGATCGAACCATTTTCAAAGCGCCCAATTCTCCTGAACGTATAATTTCGATCACTTTTAGAAAGCTTGGCTGAAACCTGGTCCAGAATGCTTCCATTAAAAAGGTGTTGTTCTTTCGGGCCGCTTCGATCATTAGACCGACTTCACGCGAATTGATTGCGAAAGCTTTTTCGCATAAAACAGCTTTCTGATGGTTTAAACACAAAAGAACATGCTCCTGATGATGCGAATGCGGCGTGGCAATATAAACCACATCAACTTTTGGGTCATTAAGCGTTTCATCGTAGCTGCCGTAAGCTTTTTCGAAACCGAGTTCAGAAGCAAAATCCCGGGCATTTTCAATCGAACGGGAAGCCGCGGCATAAAGTCTTGCGTTTGGTAATTGTTTCAGGTCAGAGGCGAATTTGCGGGCGATTTTTCCACATCCCAGAATGGCCCAGTTGTATGTTTTGCTCATGCTTGTTTTGTTGGTGTAATTAAGGATGCAAATTAAGTATCTTTTCTGAAAATCGTGTTCAAATAACAGAAACAGTGAACTTCATTCCCCGATTTCTGTTTGTGTGGTTGAACTCAATTTGGAAAGATGACTGAATTAAAAACAGAAAGAGAACGATTGCCACGCTGGATGAAATCGACGCTACCCAAAGGTGAAAATTATTCGAAAGTCAAGCGATTAATCACTGAACATCATTTGAACACCATATGTACCAGCGGAAATTGCCCGAATAAAGGTGAATGCTGGAATGCAGGAACCGCCAGTTTTATGATTCTGGGCGACAAATGTACCCGGAATTGCAGGTTTTGTTTCGTCCAAAACGATGTTCCTGAACCTGTCGACTGGCTGGAGCCGCTTCGTTTGGCCAAAACCATTAAGACACTCGGTTTAAAACATTGTGTGATTACATCGGTCACCCGTGACGATCTGCCGGATGGTGGCGCTGAATTCTGGGCAACAACCATCCGTAAAATAAAGGAGCTGAATCCGAATACAACGATTGAAACTCTGATTCCGGATTTGAATGCCAATCCGGAATTGATCCGGAAAGTGATTGAAGCCAAGCCTGAAGTTATTTCTCACAACATGGAAACAGTAAGGCGCTTAACTCCCAAAGTTCGCAGTACGGCCCGTTACGACCGTAGTTTAAGGGTTATTTCAATCATCTCTGAAGCCGGAATTGTATCAAAGTCGGGCATCATGGTTGGCCTGGGTGAGACTGAAGAAGAAGTTTTGCAGACGATGGATGATCTTCGGGCTGCCGGCTGCAAAATTCTGACCATCGGGCAATATCTTCAGCCAGACTCCAATTTGCTTCCAGTTCAGGAATACATTAAACCTGAAATTTTTGAAATGTACAGAACTGAAGGTCTGAAAAAAGGATTTTCATATGTTGAAAGCAGTCCGCTCGTTCGCTCATCTTATCACGCTGAACGGCATGTAAATGGTTAGGAATTATCTGGTAGGGCCACGAGATCTCGTGGCCCTACCAGATTTTTTCGAAGATCTCGTGGTCTCGGTACTCGTTGCCTTACCAGGGGGTTACTCGTTGCCCAACTTAATGATCCATCCGAATACATTCGGCCACAAATTAGAATAACAAGCAAACACAATTGAATATCCGTTTTTTAGGTTTCCACCACACCTGAAACACGGAACTTGAAACTTATTTATGAAACGCCAAAAACATATTGTTCTGGAGGTTATTAATTTGACTCCGGAATCTTTTATTATCAGACTCGACCGCAAGAATTTTAAGTTTGAACCCGGTCAGTATGTGGTTATCCGCATCCCTGATCAGAATAAAGGTCGGGAGTATTCTATCTATAGTGCAACAACCGATGACTATCTTGACTTTTTGGTCCGCGAAATTCCGGAGGGCGACTTTTCACGCTATTTACGCCATTTGTTACCCGGTTCGGAGTTGGATGTCGAAGGTCCAAAAGGCTATTTTATCCTCGACGAGAAGACTAAACAGGGTCATCCGGCGATGATGATCGCAACCGGAACCGGTATTTCGCCATTTCATTCGTACATTAAATCCTATCCGGATCTGAATTACCAGATTTTACACGGAGTACATTTTGGTGACGAAGCTTATGGTCGTGAAACATTCAGTCCTGACAGATATTTGCTGTGTACTTCGCGGCGCGATGATGGCGACTATTTTGGCCGGGTAAGCTATTATTTAAAGAAAAATCCGGTGGATAAAAACATGATCTGCTACCTCTGCGGTAATTCAGACATGATTCAGGAAGTCACAACAATCCTCGAAAAGTACGGATTACCACCCGAACATATACGAACCGAAGTTTTCTTTTGAAATAGAAATCCTGAATCTGATTCAGGATTTTTTTTGTTGAAAACAAATGGTCTGCCTGAAATTCTTATTTTTGGGAATGTACCTGTTGTGCATCTTCCATTTTAAATCTACTTTTTGGGAATGACGAAAATTACGATCAGCGAAGAGCTTAGAACCCGATGCCCGAACTTAAGACTGGCTTGTATTAATGCAGAAGTTCAGGTTACTGAACCTTCCGAAGAATTATTGATTGAAATCAGTTCTAACATCGAAAGAATAAAGCAGTCGCTGGTGACGGAAAATATCAGTAAAATACCAGCTATTGCAGCTTCGCGAATGGCATACAAAGCCTGTGGAAAAGATCCGGCACGTTACCGTTTATCTGCAGAAGCTTTGCTGCGAAGAGTAGTTTCCGGAAAAGAATTGTACCGTATCAGCAATGTGGTCGATCAGCTGAACTTGGTTTCGATGTCTACTGGCTTTTCGATCGGCGGATATGATGCGGATCAGATTTATGGCGATATCTCTTTCGGAATTGGACGAGTGGATGAACCTTATTCCGGAATTGGCAAGGGAGAGTTGAATATTGCAAATCTGCCGGTCTTCAGGGATAAACTGGGAGCTTTTGGTACGCCAACCAGCGATTCACAACGCACTGAAGTCAGCGGCCAAACCAAACGCTTTTTAATGATCCTGATTGATTTTGGAGGAGATAATCAATTGAATGAGGCTTTGCATATGTCTGTTCGCTTGCTGGAAAATTATTGTCAGGCGACAATTGTGCGTGAATTCAGAATCGAATAAGTGATAGACGTCATTGCGAACGAAGTGAAGCAATCTCAACAGGGTTCCTGTTAATCTTATGAGATTGCTTCGTTCCTCGCAATGACGAAAAATAACTTTTAGGAGAAGACTCTTACTTTAATCTAAATACTAGTTATGACTCAGGAAACGTTACGAATTGCAGTATTTCAGCTCGATCTGGTTTGGGAAAATCCTGCCGCTAACCGTTTGCAAATTGACCAATGGCTTCAACAGACAGACCCAAAAACAGATGTTGTTTTTTTACCTGAAATGTTTTCCACCGGTTTCTCTATGAATGTCTCCAACTTGGCTGAAACGATGGATGGCGAAACGGTTGAGTGGATGAAAAGCCTTAGCCGGGAATATCAGCTTGCTCTTTGCGGAAGTTTAATCATCAGTGAAAACCACCAGTTTTATAACCGCCTGATTTTTGTTGAACCTTCCGGAGAAATTTATTTTTACAACAAACGACACCTGTTCACCATGGGTGACGAAGAAAGTCATTTTCAAAAAGGTTCGGAACGTTTAATCGTGACTTACAAAGGCTGGCGCATTTGCCCGCTGATTTGCTACGATCTGAGGTTTCCGGTGTGGAGCCGAAACCGGAATGAATACGATCTGTTGGTTTATTCGGCAGATTGGCCGCAGTCCAGAGCCGATGTCTGGAACACTTTGCTAAAAGCACGAGCAATCGAAAATCAGGTGTATGTTGTTGGAGCAAATCGGGTAGGGCTTGACGGAAATTGTATTTCTTATTCCGGAGACTCACAATTGATTAGTCCGAAAGGTAAGGTATTGTCAAAAACTGAAGGTGGTGAACAAAAAATTGTTTCGGCTGAGTTTTCGTATACTGAACTTTTGAAATTCAGAGCCGCTTTTCCTGTACTGAATGATTCGGATGACTTCTACTTTGTTGAAAAATAATCGGTTGTATTTTGTTAGTCTCTCATTTCCCAAATTGAACAGTTCGTTTTAATGGTTATTTTTCCATCATTCCTGACCATTTGTCCATGCTTTAGTCTGTGGAATTAGCAAAATTGCGATGCCAATAATTCATGAATTATTAAGTTTATTAAGACTATGATGAAAAAACAATTTTTACTCCTGCTACTTGTCGTAACATTTGTAGGAGCTTCAGCCCAAAAATTTGAAAACCTTGCAAAGACTCCTCCAATGGGGTGGAACAGTTGGAATAAATTTGCCTGTAATGTCAGCGAAAAACTGATTATGCAGATGGCCGATGAAATGGTGAGTAGTGGAATGCAGGATGCCGGATATGAATATGTTGTAATTGATGATTGCTGGCAGGTTGATCGGGATGCCAACGGAGAAATTGTTGTAGACAAAGATCGTTTTCCGAATGGAATAAAATATCTGGCTGACTATATTCATTCAAAAGGTTTAAAATTTGGAATTTATTCATGCGCAGGAACAAAAACCTGTGCCGGTCGTCCGGGCGGACGGGGACATGAATATCAGGATGCCCGCACTTATGCCCGCTGGGGTGTCGATTACCTGAAATACGATTGGTGCAATACCACTACACAAGATTCAAGAGCTTCTTATTCAACCATGCGGGATGGCCTTTTTGCTGCAGGTCGCCCCATTGTATTTAGTCTGTGCGAATGGGGAAATTCAAAACCATGGGAATGGGCTAAAGAAGTTGGTCATTTGTGGCGGTCAACCGGAGATATTGTTGACCGCTGGGATGCTATGATTGATATTCTGGATAAGGAACGCGATCTGGCCAAATATGCCGGACCAGGTTACTGGAACGATCCTGACATGCTGGAAGTTGGAAACGGAGGAATGACCACGGAGGAATATAAAACTCATTTTTCGTTGTGGTGTATGCTGGCTGCTCCTTTAATGGCCGGAAACGATTTGGGAAACATGTCATCCGAAACTGCGGAGATCCTCAAAAACGATGAAATTATAGCGTTAGATCAGGATACATTGGGAAAACAAGGTTTCTGCTACCGCGATAACGGTGATTATGAAATCTGGATAAAAAAATTGGCGGGAAAAGAAAAGGCTGCCTGTTTACTCAATCGTGGTGACGAGGAAAAATTGGTTCAGGTTGATTTTAACGTATTGCTGAAGGCCAACGACAATTACTGGTCATCAGATCCCTATAAACTCATTGATTATAAAACACGTGATTTGTGGAAACACAAAGAAGTGAATACCGAAAAAAGTACTGTTTGGGTGAAACTTGCACCTCATTCAGTCAAAGTGTACCGTTTTATCAAAAAATCATAGAAATAAATAAACCACAAATTATAAACATATGAAATTAGGATTATTAATTTTTTTACTGGCATTAGGAATTAATGCTTTTGCTAAAGAGTATTCAGTTACTTCTCCTGACGGGAAAATAAAGGTAACCGTTTCTGTCGACACTCAGATTAAATGGTCGGCAACTGTAGGCAATCAGTCAGTATTTACCAATAATACGATGAGTGTTGATCTTGGAACTACCGTATTGGGTGTTAATCCCAAAGTAGTGAAATCCAAAACAACATCAGTTTCCAACACCGTTCAAACGGTGGTTGCAGTCAAATCGAAAACCATCGACAATATCTATAACCAACTCAACCTTGTTTTTAAACCAAACTATGCTGTGAGTTTCCGGGTGTTCGACAATGGTATTGCTTATCGTTTCGAAACAAGCCTGAAAGATGAAATTACGGTAAAAAATGAAGAAGTAAATTTGAATTTCTCCGGAGATTACGGGGTGCTTTTTCCGGAGGAAGAAACACTTTATTCGCATTACGAAAGGCTTTACCTCGATCAGAAGTTAAGCTCTTTAAATGCCGGAAGATTCTGTTCGCTTCCAACGCTTGTAAAAGCCGACAACAACATCAAAATCGGAATTACCGAAGCTGACTTGTTCGATTACCCTTGTTTATTTATGGAAGCAACCGGAAAGACTGCCTTTAAGAGCAAATATCCGCATGTTATCCTGAAATCGAATCCTAAGGGTGACCGGGAAATTCAGGATATTGAGGAAACCGGTTATATTGCAAAAACTTCAGGAACACGTACGTTTCCATGGCGCGTCTTCATGATCAGTACCGAAGATGCCCGTCTGGTCGAAAATCAGATGGTCTTCCTTCTTTCCAGAGAAAACAAACTGACAGAAACCAATTGGATTAAACCTGGCTTGGTTGCCTGGGACTGGTGGAATGAAAACAATATTTACGGAGTTGATTTTAAAGCTGGTCTGGATACCAAAACCTATAAATACTACATCGATTTTGCTTCCAAAAATAATATCCCGTACATTATTTTAGATGAAGGATGGACTAAATCGACGACCAACATCAAGGAAGCTAATCCTGATTTGGATATCAAAGAATTGATTTCCTACGGAAAATCTAAAAATGTCGACATCATTCTGTGGTGTCTGTGGAATCCGCTCGATGCTGAAATGGATGCCATTCTGGATATTTATGCCGGATGGGGAGTTAAAGGGATTAAAGTTGATTTCATGGCCCGCTCGGAGCAGTACATGGTTAACTTTTACGAAAGAACAGCCAAAGCTTGTGCTGACCGTAAACTTATGGTCGATTTTCACGGTGCTTTTAAACCTTCAGGAATGGCAAGGGCCTATCCAAATATTATCAATCATGAAGGGGTTAAAGGAATGGAAAACTGCAAATGGGGCAAGGACATTACTCCTGAACATGATGTGACTTTGTGCTTTACCCGAATGCTTGCCGGTCCGCTTGATTTTACGCCCGGAGCTATGACGAATAAAAACGAAAAGGATTTTGCCGTAAGTTTTTCTAATCCGATGAGTCAGGGAACCCGTTGCCATCAAATTGCCATGTATGTTTGTTATGATGCGCCGCTGCAAATGATGTGCGATAGCCCAACTAATTATTACAAGGAGCAGGAAAGTGTTTCATTCATTAGTCAAATGCCAACTGTCTGGGACGACACGAAAGTGCTGGATGCAAAAGTTGGTGATTATATTCTGATGGCCCGCCAAAAAGACAACAACTGGTATTTGGGTGCCATGACCGACTGGACTGCACGCTCGTTGAATATTGATTTTTCTTTTCTGGGTGAAGGAACATATGAGATCGAAATTATGCAGGACGGAATTAATGCTGAAAAAAGCGGCAACGATTATAAACGAATTGTGAAACAGGTTACTAAAGCTGCCAAAATGAAAATTGATCTGGCAAAAGGAGGAGGCTGGGCAGCAATTTGTAAAAAGATCTGATAAAAATGACAGTTGCAGTAAGGGTTTCTTTCAGTGCAACTGTCATTAAAACGAGAAAAGGTAAAAACCTAATACCAAGTAATTTTAGTTAGTTTGATCACACGTTCACCTAAACCACCTGAACCATTTGGATCAAAAAGAGGTCGCCCGAGTTAAATCAGGCGGCCTCTTTCTTTTATCCTTTTTTCTTTCCAGATGTCAAATTCCGACAATCTGGAATTCCGGTTTCTTGCGCCTTCTTTTTGGTGGGTCATGTAAGAGAAGGATTGCAGAAAAGTCAATAGTATTACACAAATTCAATGAAGCATATACTACGAAGTAGTATAATATGAATGACCCCCAGTTTTATTGGGGGTCATTCATATTTAGCACCTACGGTGCATAAGCCCAAATGATCAATGAAGTAAATTGATAACTTTTTAAAAAGTAAATACCCACACCAAACGTCATAGCTCCTTATTTTTCGTTCAATGTTCTATATTGGTTAATGAACATTTTAGTTTTTCAATTTTGGTTATTTAAAGACCCTGAAATGAATTCTGGGTGACTGGTTTTTCGAGTTCATTGATTTTTGAGATAGTCTCTACTTTCCCCTCATGTATTGCAGATGATCGGAGCGTCAAGCTGAACTTGTTTAAGCTTCTCAATTGATGACAGTATTCTCAATACACTAAAAATATCTCGTCAAACTAACTATTTAGTTTGATAACTAACAAATTAGTTGTATGTTTATACCGGATATCCAATCAGCTATGAAACGGTTAGTTGGCATTGACCAGCCAGTTTTCAGAATCAAGTTGAATGAAATTGAACTTTTTTTTTGTCTTTTATAACTAAAATATTAGTTGACGAACTAATTGCTTAGTTTTTGGCAGGATTTTTGAGATTTGAATTTAAAATTAAACTGTTTGCGAAATGAAAGAATTAACCAAGGCTGAAGAGCAGATTATGCAGGAATTGTGGACACTGGAAAAAGCTTTTGTAAAAGAAATTGTCGAGAAGCTTCCGGAGCCAAAACCCGCATACAACACGGTTTCTACCATCGTCCGCATTCTGGAAAAGAAAGGGTTTGTTGACCATTACGCGTATGGAAAAACACATCAGTACTTTCCGGTTGTCAGTAAAACAGACTACACGAAATCATATTTCAGGAATTTTTTAAATGGTTATTTTAGTAACTCATTTCAGGAAATGGTTTCGTTTTTTGCCAAAGAAGACAAAATGAGCCTCTCAGAACTTGAAGAATTGATCAAGGAAGTAGGAAAAGATTTGGAATCTGAAAATCCAACACCCAATGACTAGCTTTGTAAATTATCTGCTGGAGTCAGGAATAAGTCTGAGCCTTTTTGCGCTTGTTTATTTCCTGTTTTTACGGAGAGAAACTTTTTTCAATGTTAACCGGTGGTTTCTGCTGGTTTCCATAGGTTTCTCTGCATTATTGCCACTGTTACATATTCCGTTTTACACCCCGCAAGCAGTTTTATTACAGGAAGTAACTGTAACTCCGTATGTCAATTTGCTGAGTGCAGTTACCATTTATAGTACAACATTCTCGCAGAGCGCTGAACGATTTGTGCTGACTTACAGTTTGTTTGGTTACGTGTATCTGATAGGGGTGGTGTTTCTTTTCGGAAAATTTTTGATCCAGATTTACCAGATTGTCCGGTTAATTGCGCACAACCGAATTATTCCTGAAGGGAAAATCAAACTGGTTATTCTGGAACGAGAGCTCAGTCCTTTTTCTTTTCTGAATTATATTTTCGTGAGTAAAAACCTGAAAGACACCAAAGGTTGGAAAAAAATGCTCGAACACGAAAAACAGCACATCAGGCAAGGCCATACATTTGATGTTCTCATTCTTGAATTTGTTGCTGTATTTCAGTGGTTTAATCCTTTCTTTTGGATGTTCAGGCGGGCACTGCGCGAGAATCACGAATTTCTGGCCGATCAGGCTGTAATCTCTCAGGGAACTGCACCTTCGTGGTACAAGCAGATCCTAATCAATCAGTATGTTGGCGACCAAATTGTGCTGACCAACAACTTCAATTATTCGTTAATTAAAACCCGAATCAAAATGATGTCAAAAATAAAATCCTCAAAAATAGCCAGTTTTAAAGTCCTTGCCGGGATTGTACTGGCAGTCAGTTTAATCGCCGTATTTGCCTGCGAGCAAAAGGAATCGGTAACGACTGCGCTTACTTCAACCGAAAAGTCGGTTACTATTGTTGCTGATGGTCATCCGTTACAAATTACAGGCGATTCTGCCGGGATTGAAAAGATAAAGAGCGTGATTTCCGGTTCCGAAAGTTATGAACTCAAATCAGATTCATCAACTGGCCAGCTAACCCTTACCAATAAAACCAACAATGTAAATGAAGTTGCTAACCTTGCCCGTGGAAATCAGGAAAATTCAGGTACAAATCAGAAGGAAGAATTCATCCTTGTAGAGGAACATGGAACACCTCCGCCACCTCCAGTTGAACCCCAAAAAGTAGAGAACGTTGTTTTCTTTATTGTTGATGAAATGCCTGAATATCCGGGAGGTGAAAAGGAGTTGATGAGTTTTATAAGCCAATCGGTTAAATATCCTCCGGAATCTATTGAAAAAGGAATTCAGGGAAAAGTATTTGTGAGTTTTGTCGTCGGAAGTGATGGTTCTGTCTCGAATGCGAAGATTGCCCGCGGAGTTGACCCGATGCTTGATGCAGAAGCCTTGCGTGTGGTGAAAAGTATGCCCAAATGGACTCCAGGGAAACAAGGCGGAAAAAATGTTGCTGTTCAGTACACCGTTCCAATCAATTTTGCATTGAAATAAGATTTTCTATTAACCTTGTCAGGTCTTTAATACCTGACAGGGTTGATGTGATTTTTAATCGCATTCTTTTCCGGATGTTAATACTTCCGAACCTAAAATGTAACTGCCATGAAACAGAAAACTGTTCTTTTGTTGTTGTTTATTCTTCCTGTTCATCTTTTTGCCCAATCGATTGATGAACTTATTATGAATAAAAATTATCCAAAAGCATTGGAGGCTATATCGTCCAAAATTCAGGAAAAACCTGAAGCTGAATTATTCTTCAAACAGGCCATCATTTTCAAAGAACAGTCGAAACCACTTCAGGCATCTAAGTCTCTTGAACAAGCTTTGTTTTACGATCCGGCCAGTAGTTTGTATTTGACCGAATTGGGTGAAGATTATTCTTCACTGGGTAATTTGTATCAGGCCGCTGAATGTTTCAAAAGGGCGGTTTTATTAGCTCCTGATGATTTAAGTTTGAAAGGAAAACTTGGCCGAACCTATATTAGTCTCGATGATTTTGAGCAGGCTTATCAGACCTTTGAGGCCATTCACAAGGTCGATTCGGTCAATGTCTATTTCAAGAAACAATTTGCTTTTGCTGCCTTCAAAATGGGCAAAACTGATCTTGCTGTCAGATTGTTTGAACAGGTTGTTCTGGCGAATCCGGGTGATTTTGGCTCGCATCTGAATCTGATAGCGATTTACAAACGAATGAAAGATGCTGAAAAAGTTTATGAAGCAGGGAATCATGCCCTGTCTATTTTTCCGTCAAATGCAACGCTACTGCTTCGGCAGGCTGATGCTTTGTTTGAGCTGAAAGACTACGAACGGGCGTTATATCCTTACGAGAAATACCTGGCAGAAAATGATTCAACTTTTGAAGTTTTGAAAAATTATGGGATTTCGCTCTTTTTCTGTAAAAATGAAGAAAAAGCCATTTATATGTTGGATAAATGTATGCGATTGTCGCTAAACGACCAGTACGTCTATTTTTACCTTGGGCTGGCTTATAAAAATCTGTCCAGATTAGAAAGTAGTGCTGAATGCCTCATAGCTGCTATTGCATGTTCCCAACCTCCATATTTGTCGGAGATGTATCACCATCTGGGGCAGGTTTACGGGAGCAACCGCGAATTCGAAAAATCGATTGAGGCTTTGAAAAAGGCCTTCGAACTGAACAATGAAAAAGTTGAAGTGCTGTTTGAGATTGCTACAACCTATGAAGAATTCAACTTCAATAAAACACTGGCTTTGAATTATTATTCGACCTACCTGAAAACTGCCAGAGAGAAGGCGAAAAATGCTGATTATGCATTAGGCAGAATCCGGAAAATTAAGGAAGAATTGTTTTTTGATACTAAATAGAGTCTGTCCATAGAGTCGATGATTTATTGATATGTTTCTTTTCCAAAGAAAAAAATCGAGATTTTCATTTTTGATTATTTTCAATAAGATCTGTTTTTCATCCTTTTTGTCCGTTTTTGTAGGTTTACTTCAAT
>DASRMB010000085.1:0-8512 GCA_035648135.1 Prolixibacteraceae bacterium | reverse complement strand
TTAAAACGGTCAATTTCAAATCCGTTTTCTGTCCTTAGGCCGGACTGGCCCTTACTTTTCCAATCCCTGCCCGACGGCAGGCGGGGATGAAAAGTAAGCAAAAATCTTGTCAAAACGAACCCTCAGCCGGGCGTTTTGACGACCCTCGCACTCGCTCCGATCAATTGTTGCTTCAATTTCGAAGAATGATGTTTCAATCCAATTCATTCGAGAATTTATGCAGTGTTGGTGTTGTTCCCCTTAAGTAAAAAAGTAAAAGCCCGTCCGGATTGAGGACAGTATCTTTCATTTCGGGCTAAATAATTGTATTCTGATTCGATACTTAAAAACCACAACAATACCTTTCCCCATAACAATATCAACTGATCCCTTATTTCACATTAGGATATATTCCGTTATCCGTCTTCCTGCACCGTCCAATTTTCAAAATCGCTCCACGAATTTTATTCGTTAAGCTTAGCTCCTCTTAATTCTAAAAAAAAACGCCAATTCTGTTCCCTGATATTTAAATATCAAAAAACATGGAAAACCCAAAGCCTTTCATTCGCCTTAACTCATCATATACCAATACCTTGAAACGGGTATAGATATTTAAACCAATTTATTGTCGCATTTTTTATTTCTACTCACCCCAAAAACCGACACCTATGGTATAACAGGGAGTGAGTCAAGATTTTAGACCAATATTAAATGCGGCGCAATTTCATTCACATTACTTCGTCATGATTTCTTTTTAAATTTTCTCAACAAAAAAATGAACAAAATTTGTTTCAATCGTGTTATTGAGATTTTAAGGTCTTTTTATGCTTACTTTTCACAAATAAATCTAAAGTACTGAATTTGTGAGCTTAAAGAACCACAATAAACATCCATTTTGGGGATATGATTACTCCGACGATTTAAAGATATGTTTCAGACTGAAATCGGATTAGTCCTCTAAGATTAAAATATTCAAAACCCATTTAGGGTTTATCAAAATACCGGTGGGAACATCACACTGGCACTTCAAAGCACTGATTAACACCAAGTTTTTCTAAGGATTGTATCCTGAAGACAAAATATTTCAAACATTTTTCTCCATCATTAACATTAAAATCACAAAAATGAAAAGACTATTGACATTAGGGTTGGTCATTTTAATGACCTTTAGTTTGAAAGCACAGGAGAAACCTGCTCAGCAGTATTTATTATTCGAGTTCATGCATGTAAAAGCAGACAAAGGATCTGATTACTGGTCGGTTGAAGATTTCTGGTCAGGCATTCACAAACAGCGGGTGGCAGACAAATCAATTCTAGGCTGGGATCTGTGGTCATTAACTCCTTCCGGAGAAGAACAAGGCTCACAATATTTAACGGTAACTGTTTTTGCCAGTTTGAAGGATATGTTGCAGGCAATCGGTTCATTGGATGTGATGGCATATGCCAAAAAAGCATACCCCAATAAATCAGAAAAAGACTTATACGCCATGTTTGAAAAAACAGGCAAATCGAGAGACATGGCACATCAGGTTTTGTTTAAAATTATCGACCAAACAAAAGATGATTTTAAAATGAAAGTAGGCACATATATTACGCTTGATATCATGAAACAAGTGGATGACAGCTATGAAACAGTTGAATCAGAAATTTTTAAACCCTGGCATCAAAAAATGGTCGATGAGGGTAAAAAAGGAAACTGGCAATTGCTACAGGCTATCTTACCCGCAGGAAGCGAATCATACGGAACACACATTACCGTTAGCATGTATAATGATGTTGCCCAACTTGCCGCATTTATGGAAGGATCTGGCGGCGATATGGATTTAACCAATCAACTTGCAGTAAAGGAAGGATTGAAAACAAGAGATTGGAAGGAAGTAAAAATTGGCAAACTGCAAATGATGGTGAGATAAATATGATTTTTAAATCCCCTAAAATTTAACCATAATGAATAAACTAGAACTGTTAAAACAAGGGTACAAAAATTTTGCTGAAGGCAATATAGATGCGGTTATTGCAATTTGGCATCCAGACATTGAGTGGAAGGCATGCACTGGAATTCCATATATTAATAGCAACGGAATTTATAAGGGTTCACAGGAGATTGTCAATGGTGTTTTTGCTCAAATTCCAAATTACTTTGAGGATTTTAACATCGAAATTTCCGATTTAATTGATGGTGGTGATAAAATAGTTATGGTGGGCTTTTATACCGGGACATGGAAAGCCACAGGGAAAAAGTTTACGGCAAATGCCACGAACATCTGGACTTTTAAAGGCGAAAAAATTTCACACTTTTTCGAGGCCGCTGATTCAGCAGAAATTATGAATCCTTAGAGTATCTTTTAAAGAGGAGGTGAAAAACCTCCTCTTTTTTTGTCAACCCAACTATTTTTTCGCGCTTGAAAAATATGGTTCTATGACGAATCGTGTGGGGCATGTAAGAGAATGATTGCAAAAAAAAAATAGTATTACACAAATTCAATGAAACATATACTACATAGTAGTATAATATTAATCACCCCCAGTAATACTGGGGGGTAAGGACGTAAAACAAAGAGAGCAACCCTGAACAGGGTTGAATATTAATTACATAGCACTTATTCAACCCTATTCAGGGTTGAAGTCATAGCTAATTTTGACCCCCAATTTCATTGGGGGTCATTCAGATTTAGCACCTCCGGTGCATAAGCCCAAATGGTCAATAAAGTAAATTGATAACTTTCGAAAAAGTAAATACCCACACCAAAAGTCACAGAGCCAAAAATATCAATCTTTCAGACCATTTTCGATTGGATTATCTTTTCCCGAAGTTTTTTAGCCTGTTCGTTTCATTTATTCTCCTTCAAGATAATTTTCAATCGGAAATAATTATTTGTATTTCTTTCAAACCCCAATGTTTCCCGTAAAATCATTAAATTTAAACACTTTAATCAGCAATTCGTTCAGTGAACTATGAAAAGGAATTGATACGAAACCAGCTGTTTTTTAGTAGTTAATCCTTGATTTCCATGTCTTTTTTTGATATTCTTATCTTTAACAAAAACTAAAATCATGAACACAGACCAGATTTTGACTCAGGCAACTGAGATGATTGTTCAATATGGCCCCAAACTAATAGGTGCTATTGTAGTTTTCATTATTGGAGGTTGGATTATAAAAGGAATTACACGTGGCTTTAGCTCCATGATGGAAAAACGAAAAATGGATGAATCGTTAAAACCATTTCTGAAAAGCATCGTGAACATCATGCTGAAAACCCTGCTCGTAATCAGCGTATTAAGCATGGTAGGAATTGAGATGACTTCGTTCATTGCTATATTGGGAGCTGCTGGATTGGCAGTTGGCCTGGCACTTTCGGGAACCATGCAGAATTTTGCCGGAGGGGTTATCATTTTAATCTTCAAACCCTTTAAAGTTGGCGATGTGATTGATGCACAAAGTCATATCGGAGTAGTAAGCGAAATCCAGATTTTTAATACCATTCTGAAAACATTCGACAATAAAACAATCATCATTCCAAACGGAAACTTATCAAATTCTTCAATGACCAATTATTCAACTGAAGAGAAAAGAAGAGTTGACTGGACGTTTGGAATTGCATACGGTGATGATGTGGATAAAGCCAAAGCTGTTATCAAGCGTTTAGCTGATGAAGATGCACGAATACTAAAAGATCCGGAACTCTTCGTTGCAGTTTCCGAATTAGGCAACAGCTCTGTGAACTTTGTAGTAAGAGCCTGGGTAAATTCGCCAGACTATTGGGGAGTGTTTTTTGATATGAATGAGAATATTTATAAAACTTTCAGTAAAGAAGGCCTGAATATACCATTTCCACAAATGGATGTTCATTTACATAAAAATGAATAACTCTGAAAGACAATTTTTATTCGATGACACAAGCCAAACAGGTTAACGATCCGGAATTTCTGAATCAATTGACTTTCGAACCCTTATCTCCAAAAAATTGGGGAAAGTTTGTTCAGCTTTTTGGAGAAAGAGGTGCATGTGGCAGTTGCTGGTGCATGTGGCCACGCCTCCGGAAACAGGACTTTCAGGAAGGAAAAAAGAATGATGGAAATAAATCGGCCATGAAAGAACTGGTATGGGCTGGTAAGGCTACGGGTATTCTTGGTTTTTATGAGGATCTGCCAATCGCCTGGTGCGCTTTTGCACCTCGTGAAGATTTTTTAAAACTTGAAAAATCGCGTGTTCACAAACGAATCGACGACAAAGCAGTTTGGTCAATTCCATGTTTTTTTATCGATAAAAACTTCCGGAGGCAAGGTGTTTCCGTTGAATTACTGATGGAAGTTATCCGATATACCCGGACGAAAGAAATAAAAATCATTGAAGCTTATCCAACGATCCCGACCAAGGAAAATCTTCCGGATTCATTTGCCTGGATTGGACTGTATAAATCTTTTGAACGTGCCGGATTTGAAATTGTTGACCGGACATCAAAAAACAGACCTATGGTTCGCTATTTCACCGACAACCCGGAAATCACAGAATAGCACATATCACTAACAACCATGTCTTTAATTGTTCCGATTGCCCCACGTTCGAACAATAAGCCAGAGTGAAACGTTTTCTAATCCGGAATGATACAATGTCATTAACATGATGACACATTCAAGAAACAAACAGGTTGGCGATAATCAGAAAGCTAACCTTATCAAATTTACTTAAGAGATGAAAAAAGATTTCAATAAAATACCTTTATCGGTATTGGATCTGGCAGTGATTCTGGAAGGAAAAACCCCGGCCGAATCATTCCAAAACAGCCTGAACCTGGCACAGCATGTTGAAAAACTGGGTTATCTCCGCTTTTGGCTTGCAGAACACCACAACATGGCGAGCATTGCAAGTTCTGCCACATCAGTTCTGATAGGTCACATTGCCGGCGGAACATCAACCATTCGCGTTGGTTCCGGCGGAATCATGCTACCTAATCACGCTCCGCTGGTTATTGCTGAACAATTCGGGACACTCGCTTCCTTGTATCCTCATCGAATTGATTTAGGACTTGGCCGGGCACCGGGAACCGATCAACCAACGGCCAAAGCTTTGCAACGCGATGAGCGGGCAGCATATCAATTTCCGCAGACAGTGCAGGAATTGCAAACTTATCTTTCACCGGATAATAAAAACGCGAATGTCAGAGCAATTCCAGGCGAAGGACTTGATATTCCAATCTGGATTTTGGGATCGAGCACCGAAAGCGCCAGACTGGCAGCTTCATTTGGTTTGCCCTATGCTTTTGCAAGTCATTTTGCACCACAGGAACTACGTCAGGCTCTTAATGTCTACAGGTCGACCTTTGTGCCTTCGAAGCAACTGGAAGAGCCCTATGCAATAGCCTGCGTTAACGTAACGGCAGCCGAAACCAACGAAGCAGCTCAATTACTGGCGACATCCATGAAAAAAATGTTTTTAGGTATTTTCACCAACAATAGGCTTCCTCTCCAGGCTCCTGATGAAGCATTTATTCTGGATCCCAGGTACCTGCCGCTTATCAATCAGTTTTTAACCTATTCTTTTATCGGAGGTCCTTCAGAAATCAAAGCTGATTTAATGAAGTTCGTCGACGACACGCAAATTGATGAACTGATGGTTGTTTCGCACATCTATGATCACGGGGCACGTTTAAACTCCTATAAAATACTGAAGGATTTGCAGAAAGATGCCAGTTCCTGAGAAGCACAGAAAGCTATCAGAAACTTGTTCCCAAATGGATTCAATAAGAACATAAAAGAGGCTGTATTAAAAGTCATTGATCCCGTCATTCTGAACTTGTCTCAGGACATCAACAGACTGGATATCAGAACAAAAAAAATAAATTCCGGTGACGATTTCCATATGTGTTTTGACTTTTAATGCAGCCCTTTTTTTAGATACTTCAAACGAGACTGCACCTGCAGATCACTTCATAAAAAACAAACCTACCGAACATATTGATATTTACATTCAAAATCTGTAACTTTCGTTTTCTCAAAACCTCCCTAAAAACAGTCAATAAAACGAAAAAGATGTCTGATATGAATTCATCAAAAACCAAACTATTTTTTGGTAAGTACTGGATATTGATCCTGTTGGTTGCAGTCAAACTAATTTTACAATTTGTATTGGTCAATCCGGTTTACGAATTACACCGCGATGAGTTTTTACATCTCGATCAGGCATTTCATCCGGCAGCTGGCTACATTTCTGTCCCTCCCTTTTCATCATGGATTGCAAGTCTCATTTATTTATTTGGAGGTGGAATCTTCTGGATCCGTTTCTTCCCGGCTTTTTTCGGAGCGCTGACTATTGTTTTTGCCTGGCTCATCGCCGAAGAAATAGGCGGGCGTTTAGCTTCAAAAATATTAGTTTCCGTTTTATTGATTTTCTCTGTTCTGGCCAGATTAAACGTTTTGTTTCAACCCAATTCATTTGATATTCTGGCATGGACAATCGTTTTCTATTTCCTGATCAGATACATCAATACACCGCAAACAAAGTGGCTCTTGTTGCTGGCAGGAATAATTGCACTCGGATTGTATAATAAATACAATATTCTTTTCCTGATTGCCGGACTTTTCGCCGGACTTTTACTCACCCCACAACGTACAATTTTCACAAAAAAGGCCTTTTACATCACCATTGCATTGGGTCTAATTCTCTTTCTACCGAATATAATCTGGCAGATAAAAAATCATTTCCCGGTCATTCACCACATGGAAGCTCTTGGCCGAAGCCAACTCGTAAATATCAATCGAATCGATTTTTTGATGGATCAGTTGAAGTTTGGTCTGATCGGAATCATAACATTGGCTGCATTCTGGGGCCTGGCATTTTACAAACCTTTCAAATCCTGGCGATTTATTGGATGGACATTTATTACCGTCATCACTTTATACACACTTTCAAGAGGCAAAAGTTATTACGCAATAGGTTTGTATCCGGTGCTGTTTGCCTTTGGAAGTGTTTATCTGGAAGCCATACTTAAAAAATGGAAAATTATTTTTATTCCCATTCTGGCAGTGATCCAGATTGTTGTTTTCCTTTCTATCGCCAAATTCCTAATGCCGGTCCAAAGTCCTTCTGAAATTATAACGAATCATGAGACTTACGAAAAGATGGGACTACTTCACTGGGAAGATGGGGAAAACCATCCGTTACCTCAGGATTTTGCTGATATGCTCGGCTGGCGGGAAATGGCAGACAAAGCACTGGTGGCCTATCAAACGATTCAGGCAAGCGAAGTAAAAAACACATTGATTTTTTGCGACAACTACGGACAGACCGGGGCATTAAACTACTATAACCGGGGCAAAATGCCCGAAGCCTATTCCTTTAATACCGATTACATCTATTGGATACCTACTCAAAATCAGATTCAAAATATGTTATTGGTTGGAAATAAACCTAGTCAGAAAATAATTGATTTGTTTACTGCGATCAAACTGGTTGGAGTTGTAGAAAATGAATTTGCCCGCGAAAAGGGCACTGAAATTTATTTATTAACCGGAGCAAAACCCGAAGTATCCGGAATGATCAATAAAATGGCAGCAGATCGAATAAGTAAGTTTGACATTTTCTAAATCATATACCTGATTCAAATCACACCATCAAACCGGTAATACATTATTAAAAGTTGAAACAAAAAAAGCACTTCGGTTACCCGAAGTGCTTTTTTATGCACAAGAAAGAAGTTTAAAACTGCAAATCAACGAACCTGCTGCAAAACAGAAAAAAAAAGCCAATAACGCATTAACTTTAGCTAATAATAGTCTTAACTTTCATACTGTAAACTAATTGCAAATAACCATTGAACGATACAACTGCCATAACGCGAAAAAGCATACTTCTCTTTATGAGCCTGCAATGCAATTGTTTCCACATACAATTTCATACGGAACTATAAAAAACACCTAAAATCAGTACGGCGGTTCCAAATGACTCAATGACAGTATCCAATTTTCAACCCTTTTGTAATTAAAAAACGAGCTATAAATACAGACACTCCTGCATGCAATCCTAAATAAAAAAAAACAACCGACATGAAAATAAAATTTAACCTTCTATCGCTTTTGGTCATTCTAGTTATCTCTGTTAATGCTCAAGCAATTCCTGTAACATTCCATCTCGATGCCAATGATACCCAGTATAAAACCGTTCAGATGTGGCACAATCCCGATTATTTAAACTTTTCGGACGAATTTACAGCCAGTGCATCGAGTACTATTGCTCAGCTGCATTTCAACATTGGAGCTGAGAATGCCGAATTCTGGTTCGATAACATATCGTTGTGTGAAGTAATAGAATCAACTGAATTTGTGAATGTCACTTTCCGTGTGGACATGATCAACGAAGTAGTTTCTGCTTCCGGAGTTCACCTCAATGGAAGTTTCTGTAACTGGTCAACCGCCGATGCTGTCGAATTAACGGCAGCCGGAACGGTTTACATGACAACTCTTCAGCTAAAAAAAGGAGAAACAATCGAATACAAATTCGTAAATGGAGCCAGCGATGACTGGCTTAAATACGA
>DASRMB010000084.1:0-21540 GCA_035648135.1 Prolixibacteraceae bacterium | reverse complement strand
AATCATCTCGTATTTTCATCCACCGGTTTCACCGGCGGTTATTCATATTAAATCCTTTCAGGATTTCTTACAACTCCCAGGTTGAAGGTGAAATATTGAAAGTGCATGGGTTTTACATCATCAATTCAAATTTCCTTGCACTTATTTGAAATAAATAATCATTATCTAAATGAAATACAGTGGCTTATTAGTTTTTCAGCAAACCCTAAGTATTATTTCCCCGAAAAATTATAAATGTTCTGATTCAAACAATTCGGATGCAATATCCGTATTGAACTTTGTAGCTTACAAAATAATAACGATGAAAAAAATAATAGTTTGGATAGGAATTATACTGTTTGTTGCTGCGTGTTCAAGCCAAAAGAAAGCAGTTGAAACAAAACATAAAACGATTGAAGTTGCGACAGAAGACAGCCTCGAATACCAACTGGAAACCTTCGATCAGGGTTTTGAAAGCTGGTATCTGTTGCATGATAATCCGTCGCAATATCACTCGCAGTCGTATTACGAGGGATGGAACCGGCAATATGTTTCGGCATGGAATGCGAATGCGATGGACTCACGAAAAGCTTCGTTTTTCGAACCGATAGTTGGTTACGATCCAACGGTTGATTACGGGTTTGAACTCAATCACCAGCTGTTTTACTATTTCCTGTATGTCGAAAATGTTTTGAAAATCAGGATTATGTCGGGAGGACCAAAGGCTGTCCTGTTCTGAATTTGATTCTGCGATTGACTTCCTTCCAAATCTACAGAATCTTCTGAAACATCAGTTCCGTTTTCCAGCCATCCCGGGTGTTTTGCCAGTCCTTTTTCGTTCCGCAGAGTTCAAATCCATTTTGCTCAAACAGGTGAATACTGGTTTCATTCTCCTCGCTGATGTTGGCGTACAGCTGATGCAGCCGGAGATAATTCCCGGCATAAGTACAAAGCAATTTCAAGGCATCGGTGGCATATCCCAGTTTTCGGTCTTTTACGTCGTGAATGAGTATTCCGACTCCGGCTCTGAAGTGAAATGGGTCGAAATCGAACAGGTCGATGGCCCCGACTGCTTTTCCTTCCAGCGTTTCGATAACCATACGGATCTGTTTACTTTCGTAAATGTCGCGCTGCGATTCTTTGATGTATTTGGCCAGAATATACTTTGAAAATGGCTCAAACGTATTGCTCACTTCCCATATTTCCGTGTTGTTTTCCCATTCGAACAGCAGATCAATGTCGTCGGGTTCGAGGGCTCTGAATCGAACTTTGCCAAATTCAAGTCTTTTGTCAGTCATGATTTTCCGATTTTTCGCCAGGCTTTCAGCACGATTTCAAGATCGTTAATCAGCTGGTAATTTTTAGCGTAAACAATATTTAATTCATCTTTCTTTTTCTCCGGAATATTCTCCGGGAAAAGAGAAGCAGGGGAGAGGATGCCTTTTTTGAGGAGTGGCAGATGATTCTGATTTTCGGAGCAGTAACCAACCCAGCTTTTTCTTCCGGATAAAACTTCAGGAATACTCCGGTAGAAACCTGATTTTTCAGGAATAAATCCGATGATGAATGGCGAAAAAACGAACAGAAAGATGGATGTGATCAAGTCGAACACCCGTTTGTTTTGCCGGTTATTTTCTTTGGCAATGGAGTTGATGTTTACCACATACAAATCGCCGGCTGTTGAAATGGAGTTGCTGCCAATAATGGAAAGACTCTCCGGAGGCGCGATTTTATAATCGATGTTGAGGTCGTTTAACTCAAGCATGATCCGGATAATTTCCTGTGCCGGAATATCTCCGGAAGAGAAAATGAGTTCGTCAATTTTGTTGATGCGGACGATTTCGGCCAACTGATTGAGCTTGCCGAGGAAGAGGAGGTGGTGAACCGATTCTTCAGGCGAGACAAAGCCAATCGTCTCAATTTTTAATCCTGAACTGACAATGAGTTCCGCAATTCGTTTCGATTCAGCTTCGCCGGCCACCAAAACTACTCGTTTGCGCTTGTCCGATTCGAGATCAAGGCCGCTTATCCGGAATTTGGATAACAGGTAGCGGTAAGCCGGAAGCACAACAAATGCCCATGCAGAACCAAGCAGAAGCAATGCCCTTGAATAACGCAGGCTTTCATTGGCCAGCGAATAGAATACCAGAATGCTCAGTGTACCCCAGGCTAAACCTTTAAAGATACGCTGAAACTGAATGTTTTTTCGGTAACCTCCGTTGAGCCAGATACTACCAATCCATATCAGGAGATAGACAGGGACGACAACATGCAGATATTGCGGAGGATAATAACCCTGCACGAATTTGTAGGCTTCCCAGTTTGGCAACAAAACGGCAAACCCGAGGTAGATTAAAATGGCATCGGCTGCCGGGAAAAAGATTGTTTTCAGAAATTGACCGGTTAAGCTTAATAAGGCCCGCAAATAGATGGCCATATGAATCAGAATGGCGTATTGGCGTGCGTTGCCTTTCGAAAAGTGTTTTTCGGCAAAGATGATCATTGCTTTGTAAAACATCCTCACGTAGTTGATGCTTCCCTTTTTGGTGCTTTCCCCTTTGTAGTGAATGATGGTTGTTTCTGGAAAATAGTAGTTTTTGTATCCTCCCTGTGTGATGCGGTAAGAAAGGTCGATGTCTTCGCCGTACATGAAATAATCTTCATCGAGCAATCCGACCTGATCGAGCGTTTCGCGGCGGAGGAGCATAAACGCACCGGCAAGAACTTCTACTTCATGAATCTGATCGTTGTCGAGATAGCCCAGGTGATAGCGGCCAAATCGTTTGGAGCGCGGGAATAATTTCGAGAATCCGGACATTTTCCAGAACGCAACTTCCGGAGTTGGCAAACCGCGTTTCGATTCGGGTAAAAATCGGCCGGTACCATCGATCATTTTCACCCCCAGACCACCGGCATCAGGTGTCTGATCCATAAACCGGACGATTTTCAGGAAACTGTCTTCTTCAACTACAGTATCCGGATTAAGTAATAAGATGTATTCGCCTTGTGCAATGCGGATGGCCTGATTGTTCGCTTTTGAAAAGCCACTGTTTTCTTTGTTTCGGATTAATTTCAGCTCCGGAAATTTCTCTTCAACCAGCTGGCATGAACCATCAACCGAATTGTTGTCGACCACGATTATTTCGGAACTGACCTTTGCTGCAGCTTTTTGTGCAGCATGAAGACACTGTTCCAGAAAATATTTAACGTTGTAGCTGACAATGACGACTGATAGCTTCATTCTTTATTTGATAATCGATTCTTCGAAATTCATCCGGTTTACAATCGAGCGTCCGAGTGTAACTTCATCGGTATATTCCAGTTCGTCTCCAATTGAAACCCCTCTTGCCAGCGTTGAAATTTTTATATTCGAGTCTTTCAGCTTCTTGAAAATGAAAAAATTAGTTGTGTCGCCTTCCATGGTTGTACTCAGAGCCAGAATAATTTCTTCGGCAGACTTCTCATTGACACGACTGACCAGTGAATCTATTTCCAGATCAGAAGGGCCAATTCCATCCATTGGGGATATGATTCCACCCAGAACATGATACAATCCGTTGAACTGATTCGTGTTTTCGATCGACATCACATCTTTAATGTTTTCAACCACGCAGATCAGGCCCGGATTTCGTGACGGATTTGCGCAGATGTTGCAAATGTCGGTATCCGAAATGTTGTGGCAGACTTTGCAATGTTTAATTTCAGAACGTAGCTGAATCAGGCTGTTCCCGAATATTTCCACCTCTTCCACCTCTCGTTTCAAAAGGTGTAATACAAGCCTCAGGGCTGATTTCCGTCCAATGCCTGGCAGTTTGGCAAATTCATTTACTGCATTTTCCAATAATCTTGATGGAAACCGATCAATATGCATATTCCATTTCTTTAATAAACGTCAAATTTAATCAGTGAAATCGATTAAATGGACCATGCCGATGATTTTCAGGTATTATTTTTTCAGATATTTTGCAACAGTCGTCAGTACATCATCCATCCGGATGGGTTTTACCAAAACATCGTTGCAACCGGATTCAATGCATTTTTGTCTGTCTTCGGCCATGGCATAGGCCGTTTGAGCGATGATGGGTATTTTAAGATCCTTGAGTCTGATCTGGGAAGTGGCTTCATAGCCATTGATTTCCGGTAACTGAATATCCATCAGTATAAGGTCGATTTTTGTTGTGTTAAAAAGCGTCAGGACATCAATACCATCCTTTGCCCAAACGACATTGGCTCCCGTTTTTTGAAGTATGCTGTACAGGTATTCGTAATTGTATGGCGTGTCTTCGGCAATCATAATTGTATACTGGCTGAAGTTATACTTAGCCTGAACTGGAGTTTTAGCCGCTGATCGGACCATGGGGATTTTAATTTTATCGTAGGGTACGTTTAAAAAGAAAATGCTTCCCTCTCCTTCGACCGATTTTACGTTAATATCTCCACCCAGCAGAAGAGCCAGGTCTTTACAAATTGATAAACCTAATCCTGAAGCAGGAGAATCGGCAACTATGGGCTCATCGTTAAAGCTAAACCGTTTGAAGATGTTTTTAATGCGGTTGGCTGGTATTCCAGATCCGGTATCTGAGACGAAAAACTGTAATTTGTTGTCGTTTATAATGGAGTACCCAATTTCAATGTGTCCTGCATTGGTGTATTTCAAGGCATTCAGATATAGATTGTTGATGATCTGTTTGAGCCGGTATGGATCGGTAAAAATCACGTCATGATGTACTTCTTCCGGAAGTTGAAAAATAAGCTCGAGATTTTGTTTTTGTCTTCGTTTCAGGAAATTGCTATAGGTCATTTCAAGTTCTGTGAATAAATCACCCAGTGAGCAGGCTTCTTTTTTTATTTTCAGTTCATTGGCTTCAATTTTTGCCACATCAATGATGTCGTCAATTAAGCGTAATAAAGCCTGACTGTTTTCTTCAATGATTTCAGAGTATTTTTTGTGTTTCTGATAGGGCAGATTTTCATTTTTAATGAGTTCGCTAAAACCAATAATGGTATTGATTGGCGTCCTGATTTCGTGGCTCATGTTCGCCAGAAAATTGTTTTTGTAGTTATTGGCCGTTTCGGCATCCTGTTTCGCTTTTCTTAGATCTTTTTCAATTTTTTTCAGGTATGAAATATTTTCAGATATTTTTACGTAATGAGTTATCGTACCGAAATGGTTTCTGATAGGAGATATACTGGCCAGTTCCCAATAGAATTCACCATTCTTTTTTCTGTTTTTAAATTCTCCCTGCCATTCATTTCCTGAACTGATTGTCTTCCATAATTTCCCGTAGTAAGCTTCAGAATGAAAACCAGACTTCAGAATACTGGGTTTTTTGCCGAGTATTTCCTGATCATTCCATCCTGTAATTTTGCAAAATGCCGGATTGAAGAATTCAATGAATCCTTCGGCATTTGTGATAACTACCGATATCGGACTTTGAATGATTGCCTGGTGAAGTTTCGTTAATTCATTTTCCGATTTTTTCTCTTCAGTGACATCGCGGTGGGTTCCCAGCATCCTGAGAGCTTTCCCGTTTTCGTCGCGTAATACAGAGGCACGGCTTCTGATCCAGATATAATGACCGTTTTTATGTTTCAACCTGAATTCCGATTCGTAGATTCGTAAGTCGCTGTTCAGGAAGTCATTGATGAGTTTGGTTACTCTGTCTTTATCTTCAGGATGAAGTAATTCTTCCCATATCGAATAATTATCGGGTATTTCGTCCGGATAATATCCTAACATTGATTTCCATTGTCTGGAGTAGAAAGTCTTGCCGGTTCCTATTGTATAATCCCAAATCCCGAGATCAGAAGCTTCTACGGCCATTTCATAACGTTGTTCGCTTTCGGTCAGCTTTTTCTCGGCAATTTTGTAACGGTTGATGTTCTTCAGGATAATTAATACTGACTGATGCTGATTGACCGGATCTGTTTCAGGATAAAGAAGCATATTCCACCACACCTCTTTATTGCCTTTTTTTACCAGAAATTCTTCTTCTTTCTTCCTTTGCTGTTGAAAAACCTTAGCAATCAGATGAGTGACTGTTGGTGTGATTTCTCCAAATAACTGTTTTTCTTCCAGGGTTTTTCCAATAATTTCTGAGGCTTTTTCCTTTAGTTTGTCCGTGAAGTTTTTAGAAACATATACCACCTGCATGTCAGCATTAATTCGGATTAATACTTCTTTCAATTTTTCAGGTAAAGTCAGGTTGTTTTGTTTGTCTGATTGTGCGGCTTCTTCGAAACTGATCAGCGTCAATCCTGAACTGAGCGGAGTGATGGCGATGGTGAGAATGCTGTTTTTCCGGTCAAAAAACAGATGTTTGATCGTTTGCAATTTTATTGCTGGTAATACTTCATTCTCAAAGAAAGAGCGGATGTTTTTTTTCAGGACTACGGTAATCTGAAGCAAATTCGCATTTAAATCCAGATTCTCATCTCGCAGGATTTGGTTTATTTGCCCGGAAAACTCCTCAATCTGGAGATTCTCATTGATTTTAATATATCCTGAAAAAGATTCAGTCTTGTACTTTGTTAGGAACATGGCAGCAATTTGTATTTAGATTCATTAAAATTACTGAATAAAAGTTTTACAAACCGAATGCTTCTGGTTTTTTTTTCATTTGATCAAAAATAACTGGCCTGAGTTTGCTTTCATGCTTAGTTTTCTGTCAACTAATTCAAGTTTCGTCAGAGCTTTGTCGATTCAGTCAGATGCGATTAGTTGTTCTGATTGCTGTTTTTATATAAACAGACTCATGTTGAATGTGTTTACCAGAAAACCGTACCGCTTGTTAAAAAAACTTGAAATAATCTGAGGCGGATAGTCTGAATGGCCCGTAAATAGTATAAATTTGAAAGGAAATGAATAAGCGGGAAATCATACAGCAGACGGAAAGTTTTATTGTCTCCGAATTTCAGTTGGAGGGAAGTGGGCATGATTGGTTTCACATCGATCGGGTGCGAAAGATGGCTCTTCGGATAGGCTTTTCGAATGGTTGTGATTTATTTGTGACGGAAATGGCAGCCTTGCTTCATGATCTTGACGACTGGAAATTGGTTGGTTCAGATTCCCATTTCCCCTCAGGCGCAGAAAAATGGCTGAATGAGATGGGCGTTGAACCCGAACTTGCTTCGCAGATTCTGCGTGTCATTGAGGATGTTTCATTTCTGGGAGCTGGTACCGAAACTCCGGTCCGTTCGGTTGAGGCCGCAGTGGTTCAGGATGCTGACCGCCTTGATGCGATGGGAGCACTTGGTATCGCACGTACATTTTCATACGGAGGCCATAAAAACCGACTGATTTATGATCCGGCAGTTCTCCCGGTTATGCATCCTGATTTTCAGGAATATAAAAAGAGTTTGTCTCCGACAATTAACCATTTCTATGAAAAACTGTTATTACTCAAAGACCGGATGAATACGGAAACGGCACGGATTATTGCAGAGGAAAGACATCAGTTTATGGAGGATTATTTAGTCCGGTTTTTTGAAGAATGGGAGGCAACACGATGAAAACTAAACAACTTACAAATACTTCGAGTATGAAAATTGAACACTTAGCAATCTGGACCCGTGATCTGGAGGGAATGCGTAATTTTTACACGCATTATTTTGACGCAGTATCAGGATCGTGTTACTACAACCATTCCAAAGAGTTCAGATCCTATTTTCTTTCATTCGAAGGTGAATGCAGGCTTGAACTGATGGAAATGCCTACTGTTTCCAATAATAGAAATGATTATCACAAGTACGTTACCGGAATTACCCATTTTGCCTTTAAGGTTGGCTCACGCGAAAGGGTAGACGGAATTACGGAAATGCTGCGCAAGGATGGTTTTGAAATTGTTAGTCCCGGAAGAACTACAGGTGACGGATATTATGAAAGTGCAGTGTTTGATCCCGAAAAAAACAGGATTGAAATTGTGGCCTAAGGGAAAGCTTCGGGATTCAAATAAGCTTTTGTCACTGATCGTCTTTTAGCCATTTATTGTTCCGAATGCACCGGTAATAAATGGCTACCAATAGTATTTCCTGAATATTACCAATGTATACGGATCCGGGTTTTCATCGAGCCTTTCTGATCTATTTTTCTGCAGGATAATTTTTTGCGGCAAATTCCAGTTGCTTATACCAATCTTCACCGTATTTGCGGATCAGAGGCTCTTTCAAAAAAACATAGAGGGGAAGTTGTGCGCTTTTTCCGCATTTGCGACCGGGTTTGCAAATGTCTATCTGTTGGTAGTTCACCGCATCAAAACGTTTGTATTCCGTAATACGAATGGGGAAAAGATGGCAGGAAACCGGTTTTCTGAAACCGATTTTACCGTCCAGAAAAGCCTTTTCGATTCCGCATTTCAGAATGCCCTTTTCTTCGAGCGTATAAGCACACTGCCTGTTATTGACCAGCGGCGTTACCAGATCACCATCGAGATCAATTACAGCAAATCCTTGTTTTCTGATTTCTGTACGGTGGGTTTCGGACAGATAGGTTTCAATTTCAGGATAGGCTTCCTGAATGGCTTTTGTTTCTTCCGGAGTAACGGGTGCACCCGAATCGCCTTCGACACAACAAGCTCCTTTACAGATCATTAAATCACAAAGGAATTTTTTCTCCAAAACATCTAAACTAACAATGGTGCGTCCGATTTCGAGCATAAGAGGTAAAATAAAATGAGGCTGTATCAAAAATCATTGACCTCGTCATCCTGAACTCGTTTCAGGATCTCGACGAAATGGATATCAGACCCCGAAATGAATTCGGGGTGACGATATTCACGTGTGTTTTGACTTTTAAGACAGCCTCATTTATGGGTTGAGTAATATTATTTTTCAATCAATACGTTTCCAGTCATTTCCGCTGGAATTTCCAAGCCCATGATAGATAGAATGGTAGGCGCAACGTCGGCCAGAATCCCGTCTTTTATTTTCGCATTTTTATTTTCAGAAATATAGATGCATGGTACCGGGTTTAGTGAATGGGCTGTATTGGCTGATCCGTCTTCGTTTATTGCATTGTCGGCATTTCCGTGGTCGGCAATAATGATGACTTCGTAGCCACCTTTCTGAGCTGCCTCAACTACTGCTTTGGCACAGCTGTCAACGGCAGTTACTGCTTTCGAAATGGCTTCGTAAACGCCGGTATGTCCAACCATATCCCCGTTTGCAAAGTTCAGGCAAACAAAATCGGCAGTTTGATTGAGTAATTCAGGAACAATCAGGTCGCGAACCATCGGAGCCGACATCTCGGGCTGAAAATCGTAAGTCGGAACTTTCGGTGATGGAGCTATCAGTCGTTTTTCACCTTCGAATTCCTCTTCGCGGCCACCGCTGAAAAAGAAAGTCACGTGTGCGTATTTTTCTGTTTCCGCAATACGGATTTGTTTCATCCCGGCTTTCGAAACGATTTCGCCTAAGGTGTTATTGAGGTTCGGCTTGTCAAAAATGACATTGACATTTTTGAAGTCAGCCTTGTAGTTGGTCATGGTGTACCATTGCAGCGGCATCGTTTTCATGCCAAATTTCGGAAGATCCTGTTGTGTAAAAGCAATGGTTGTCTGACGCAGGCGGTCGGTGCGGAAGTTGAAGCAAATGACCACATCGTCATCCTGGATGGTTGCCAGCGGTTCTCCTTTTTTGTCAACCATGACGATTGGTTTCAGAAATTCGTCGGTTACACCAGCTTCGTATGATTCTTTGACCGTTTTTAGCAAATCGGTTGAAGGAGCTCCTTTTCCTTCGGTATATAAATCGTAAGCCAGTTTTACACGTTCCCAGTTTTTATCACGATCCATGCCGAAATAACGGCCAATCAGTGAAGCAAATTTTCCGTTTGTTCCTTCCAGATTTTTCAGGTCTTCTTCCAGAAATCCCGATCCTGAACGTGGATCCGTATCGCGGCCGTCAGTTAATCCGTGAATGAAAGTGTTTTTTAATCCAAAGTCGGTTCCGATCTGGCAAAGTGCAACCATGTGCGAGCTCAGGGCATGAACCCCGCCAGGTCCAATCAATCCGATCAGATGCACATTTTTATTATTTTCTTTTGCGTAGGTGAACGCCTTAACTATTTGAGATTCATCCCAAAGCGATTTGGTACGTATCGATTTGGTGATTTTAACCATGTCCTGATAAATTACACGTCCGGCGCCAATGTTGAGGTGACCCACTTCGGAGTTGCCCATTTGTCCATCAGGCAAGCCAACATTTTCGCCGAAGGTAAGTAGCTGCGAATGTGGATAGTTGGCATTCAGGTTATCCATGAATGGTGTTGGTGCCGATGAAATCACATCTTTTTTAGTTCCATCACCAATTCCCCAGCCATCGAGGATCATTAAAAGTGCTTTTTTATGCGTTGCCATAATTTATATTCGTTTTAAATAGTGAACAGTTTTGTTACACAAAAGTATCGTTTTTTAAACAGGATTAGAAAATAATGCTCAGGCTCTTAACTTGAATTAACAATTTACTTTTATACTGCTTGTTCTGAAATCGTATTTTGCCTGAAAACTAAAATTGCCTGAAATGGAATTGACCGAATGCTAAAACATGACCGCGTTCTCTGCTGTTGTGTTGTTCGTGGTGAATGTGTACCGATTTTACAAATCCCGGGTAGAAAATCAGAACTGCCAAAGACAGAACCAGAAAGGATATGTTATTTCGTTTATTCATCAAATTTCTCAATCCGTGTAAAATGAAAGGGCCAAAAATCTTTCGCTGAATTGCTGAAGATTACAAAATAACGAACAAACGTCAACTGATATTGTTGTGCAATTAACTCTGAGAAACACAATGCTAAGATATTTTCCATTTTCTGAGTGACTGTTTAAATTTAACACAGAGAGTTTTAATTTCGATTAAAGAACTTGTCGTTCAGCTTTATAGATTGTACTTCAATAAAAAGTACTATTTGAGAAAACATGAAGATCACAGAGAAGAAAAAATCGCTTTGCGATTTTAGGCTCAGTGTACTCTGTGTATTCTCTTTATAAATGAAAAACAATACTTTTGAAATCTTCAATTCAACTTGGCATTTGCTATGGATTAATACTATTTCTCTGTGTTTAAATACTTTTAATTCTATTTTTAAACATTTTCTGAGTTAAATCAATTCGGATTTGTTGTTGTTTTCGGATTCAATATTTGAATTTGATTGATCAGCAAATGAATACCTTTTTGGCGCATTGCAAACATACAGACTGAACCGGACTTTGATTTTTTGGTTCTTTTTTTTGTGAATGGTTAACGGAGCATAAACAGTTTACATTTCTGAAAAAGACAGATACAGCAGCGTTCTTTCTTAGGATCAGCCATACGGTTTTCTATTCTGTTTTAATTGTGTAAGTTTTTGTTAATTCTGATTTCTATCTTTACAGATTCAAGCCGGATGTTACATTGATAGAACAAACACTGAATTGTCGGCCTGGTTTTGAGATAATGTGCTGTATTGTAGATTACTAACTTAATTTTCCCTTTATGAATCTGAGGCTGATTATACCGTTTTTAATTGTGTTCTTTTTCAGAACAGTCTGTCTTGTTACTGCACAGGATCTTCCTTCAGAGCATTTTACCGGAAATGATCTTCCCATCTCTTCCGGACAATCTGATGTATCATTACAAATGGAACGAACTTCAGGAGAAAACTTGTCCGGAACAACATTGGTGACGAAAAATCCGGAAAGTAAAACCCGGCAAAGAGCTGCAAAATCAGTCTCTCCTGATCTGAAAACACTTCGGTTAAAAAATAAGATCATTCCATTGTCCAGTCCTGTTTACGAGGTTATTGAATACTTTGAGGCTAAAGGATATCTGGGATTTTTACCTCAGGCGAAACCCTATACCAAAATATTTATTGCAGAGTTGCTGGTGAAACTTGCCGAAAAAGGAAATCTGTCGACCCGGGAAAAGAAAATTGTTCAACAGAATCTTTCTGATATTACCCAGGATTACAATGGATTGCCCATTTACAAAGAAGCCTCAAAAAACACCTATGCGCTTGCCGGCTTCAGTGCCGAAACTTCAGTCCGTTCAGGATTTGGCGATGATGGTACATGGGCGGCCAGTTTTGTTGGAGAGCCTTACCTTTCCGGAGATCTGGGCGAACATCTTACGTTTACAGCAGCCATGGGACTGGCCGTTGAACGCCTGACTCCTGATATCTTTTACCAGTCGTACACACGAGATAAGCAGGTGGTTTTTCCTTACACTTCAACAGGGTATTCCTATTTGCCTTATCAGTTTAATTTTGACACGATGTGGGCGCATGTTTTGGCGGAAGGAACTTCAGGAGAAGGAAAACCAGTTCGGGATAATTTGACAGCAGGAATGATTTACCATACTGAATTGAATGGTTCATGGTTCAACGGAGCCGTTCAGTTTAGTGTCAACAATCAGCGCAGGGCGTGGGGGCACGATCAGGGAAACCTTGTACTTTCAAATACAGCCCGAAGATTTCCGGGAATTGAGTTCAAAATTCAACCCGCAAGTTGGATCCGCTATTCGTTCCTGACTGGTTCGTTGTTTTCATACGCCAATCAGGATTCAAGTTACAGACGAGATATTTACGGTTACGATCTGGGACAGGTTCAGAAGAACTTTTCGTATCATTTGCTTGAGTTGATGCCCACCCGATGGTTGCAGATATCGGCAGGAGGTGGTAATATCTGGTCAAAACGACTCGAAATTGCTTACATGATTCCTTTTGTTTTGCCGCATTTTACGCAGATCGATGTAGGAGATCACGATAATCTGTCGCTGTATTTTGATGTAGCCACACTTATTCCCGATGTAGGTAAAATATGGGGAGGTTTTTTTGTCGATGAATTTAATTTTACCAAATCAGGCAATCCGCTCAAAATGCCACTAAACCGTTATGCCTGGCAGTTGGGTTGGAAAACAACCCTTTTATCAGCAATCATTCCCGGGACGACTTCAACTTTAAAGTATACACGCCTTACCCCATATGTTTATACGCATTATCCTGAAACTGACTTTAATACTTTCGAAAGTGGTCGTGCGTTGGATATGACATATACCCACGATGAATTTAACCTGGGTTTTTATTTGCCACCCAATTCTGCAGAACTGAACTGGAAACTGGTGAATATTGCTATTCCTGATCTGGTTTTATCGCTGGACAACCGATTGATTATCCACGGGACGAATGATCTGGCAAGCGATAATGTTTACCAGATTTACGGTGATGTATATCGTCATCAGCTTCAGGGACCGGCTAATGATCTCACACAGTATCCGTTGATGAATTTTACGAAAGATGGAATTTATGACTGGACTGTGGAGTCGGAACTGAAGTTTGACTTGAAGCTTCGCAACTCCGGTTTGCTGAACTATTATCGTTTGGTGGGAAGTCTAGGCTATTCCAAAACATGGTGGAAAAGTAATGCAAGTCAGGTTGTTGCTCCTGAAAGTAAAAGTTTGATGACCGGAAGTATTGGGATTGTGGTGGAGATGTAGAAAGTAGAAGTTCCAAATTCCAAGTTCAAAAAAAAACCTCCAGAGTTTTTAAAACTTTGGAGGTTTGGTATGGTTTAAATAGGATCAATTCAAAATTCGTTAACTTTTGGTTACCTGCAGACCAGTGTTCGAAACACTGAAATCGACAAACCGGGCTCTTTGATTGATTGGATTTGCTGTTAATTCGTTTCTGATCTGAACGGCAGCTTTCCCGTCGCTGGCAAAAATGAGCATAAACCCACCGCCTCCCGCACCCAGTAACTTGTGTCCGATTGTCCATGGTGTAATCCGGTCAATGATTTTTTGAATTTCGGGAGTATTTGTTCCTGCATCCAATTTCTGGTTCAAATGCCAGCTTCGGAGAATATTCCTTCCTAGTCCTTCAAAATCTTTAACTGAGAGCGTTTCGCTGGTGATGTCAGAATGAGCTTTTAATTCTTCAAGTATGGCCAGATGGGCTGACGAATTCAGAAACATACCTCTGACAATGTCGGCCAAAATACTTTTGGCGACACGCGTAATACCGGTATAATAAAGCAATATTCTGTTTTTATAGTCCGGATCGCAAAACAATGATTCGGGCAACCATTTGATCACCGGAGTTTGAAGTTTGCCAGGAACGGTCTCAAGCTGTTTGATGCCTTCCAGAATTCCGCCAAACTGATCCTGCCAGCCACCTCCTGTAGTTAGAAGTTGTTCAAGTGCAAGTGTACGTCTGCCGGTTTCTGTTTTATCCCAACCCAGGCCGCAAACTTCTGAAAGAGTTCCAAGCACAGTTGCAGCCAGGATTGAACTTGTACCTAAGCCTGAACCTTTCGGGACTGCCGACAGGATGGAGATTTCCAGTCCGCCACCGGCATCGGAAAGCTGTTTGTGCAGTGAAGAAAATTTACGAAACGAGAATTCAGGAATGAAGCCGGCAAGTGCCAGTGCCGCTTTCGGAATGGCGAATGGCGAACCTATCGTGCGAAATGCCCTTAACTCTTCGAAAGTTGTAATTGTTTCCTGTGCACCCAGATCAATAGAACGGATTACAAATTCCGGCTTTTCAGATGCTTTGATGTAACAGTGCAAAGGTGGCTGACCATTTAATTCAACGGCCAGATTAACAACCTTGCCTCCGTGCAGAAAACAATAGGGTGGGGTATCGGTCCATCCGCCTGCAAGGTCGAGTCTTACCGGACTTCGACCCCATGCAATCTGATCGGATAAAAGCTGAATAGATGGATCAACAAGATGTTGATGGAAAGGTTCCAGTACGGCGTCGCGCAAATAGTCGAATGCCATTTTTTCTTCCTGAATCCAATCATCTCCTCTCCTGCGTTGGACTGTTGCACGAAACATATGGGAATGCAAGGGTAGCCAGATGTTGCTTTTTTCTGCCGGAACATCCGGAAGTTCCAGATTATGACGAACATATTCCAAAGCCAGTTTATCCAGATCAAGTTGGTGAAAAACTGAATTGTTATAATTGTTTGCTATGGCAGGAATCGCTTTTACCCGGAGATGGGATCTTTGCTCCTCCAGCAATGGAATATTACACCTCAGACTGATCTCTTCCGCACTTACACGGCGGGAACTGAGCCAAAGCTCAGTAAATTCCGGTTTGTTAGCCGGCATTGGATCTATCAGCCACTGAAGGAATGCTTCGCTTAGCGTTTCCTTCTTTAGTAGAGGAAATAGAGGAAGAAACTGGATGTCGGTAGCTTCAGGCAAACTGCTGAACGCTTTTGACAGGCCTCGTTTTTCCAGCCAGCCTGGTAAAGACAGCTCCATAAAAAGGGTGGACTCACTGTTCCGGGTTCCCCGGAAAGGATTCGTGAACCCGTAATTTCGAACGACTACTTCCTGAGGACTGATGGGAACCAGGTCGAGACAATTTCCGTTATGCAGCTTCAGGTTCCAGTTATTTTCAGGAATATTGGTGAGTGCATGATTACCCTGCAAATTCCAACCCGACGGAATAAATGCGTTTTCAATCCAAAGGTTTGTATGTTGGGATGTTAGCTGAGTTCTGACCTCCGAGTTTAAAACGAAAATGGAAGGATGTGGTTTAATCTGCCGGTGCCAGATTTCGCGTTGATCGGTTATCCGGTTTTGAATCGACAGGTTGGAAGTGATCAGTTCTGAAGTATTCCCCAAATGGTAAAATTCTCCTCCCTCCAGGTTGACCAGGGCTACTTTCAATTGGCTGATTTCGCTGTCGGCATTAATTGGTGAATCACCCATTCCGATGCCAAAATCACTGTATAAGTCATAAAAGTCCGGAAGTTGGTTCTCATAGGTACTCCCGTTCCAGCCACTGCGTTTCATCAGGAGCTTGACCGCTTTATCACTCAGCAGCCAAATGCCGATGTCCATCAGGAAATAGTACTTGTGAATAAGTTCCTTAATATCCGGGATGGACGGTTTTTGTAACATGAACTGCAGGTTGCCGGGAGAATCATGTTTGGCGAAGAAAACACCATGATTCGTTGCTTTTTCAGGTTCGAGCCACAGTCCAAAACAGACAACATCGGCATCAGGTATCTCCGGAATGGTTTTGCCTGAAAAAATAAGTGTGTCGCCACTGGCAACCAGCGTGTTGAGTCTGTCAGGAGCCCGGTCGAGTATTTGGTCGAACAAGGGAGTCTGGAGATGAATGAGCCGTTGATTGAGTTGCTGACCACGTGACCAGCGAAACACCGGCATGGGGAGCAGGCTTTTGCCTGCCGGAGCATAAGCCGGAAGACGCCGGCTTTGTCCTCCTGCATGAATAATGACCCGTTTTTCTTTCTGAAGCCATTCGTCAAACTGAGTTTCTTCTTCCTGATGAAACAATTCGGTGAGTAAATGAGCTGTTCCGCCTCCTGAGCCTACTCTTTTTTCTTCCGGATCAGAAGTTACAAACCATTGATCGGCTGGCAGACCTGATATCTGGTGAAAATGAGATATGGTATTGGATGGAACGGAGATAAGGTGCTTCATGTTTTTTACGGATTACGAGGATTTGAAAAGATTACAGGGATGTTGATTTTTACATTTATCGGAGCGTCCATTGTGCCTGTAAGCCAATCCCGGTTTGATTTTGGGTCAAATGACCGAGATCAACTGCCAGAATTGCCGAAAGCAGGAGTGGATGGTTCTGGCATTTCCAACTCAATTCCCCGAGTGAATAGGTTTGCTGGCGAACGGCATTGTAAGGTTGTGCATAGGTTCCAAAATTCCGGGAATAAGTGATCATCCCTTTCCATTTTAGATTTTTTGATACATATCCTTTTGCACCAAAATGGAAAGCCGAAACACGATTGTTGGCCACTCCGGAAACTACACCTTCATGATTTCTACGAATGGGTTCAAATAAGGGAGTTCCCATACTTTGCCCCAGATAGGTATAACCCGTTTGATAAATATAGTGATTAAAATAATTATCCAATCCGCGCATGTGTTCTTCTTTGGGACCAACGAGCTGGTGGCGGTTACCACTTTGATGCTTGCTGTACAGATATTCAAACAGGAATTCATCCAGAAAAGAACCGGTTTTATTTTTTCGGAAATGGAAAGTATAGAGGTTGTCTTTTATGTTGTCGAATTCCATTCCTGAATGGTCTTCAAACGGATGGCTGGCACGGATTTCAAGCTGAAAGTTTTCAAAATCTTTTTCGACAGTGATCAGATATGATCCCAGTTGATTTCCGGCGACATTCTTCTGTTCGTCTGACACAAATTCGGAACTGCCGCTGCTCCCGGCTATATAACGAAAATAACTTTTCAGATCATTGGGCAACTGGCCGGTCTGATCGGAACTTCCACCCCAAAATACATAATGGTTCATCCCGGCGGTAAAACGCAGAGAAGGATTGATCAGGGCACGGATCATCAGCGACTTGTGGTGAAGATGCGGACGGTCAATAGCCCGTTCGTCAGTCAAGATTCCTTCGTCGTATTCGGCATTTAAGCGGAACCAGCTTTTTGCAATAAAAAAGGGTATGAAGCCCGGAGTTGATAAACGAACTTTTGGATAGGGACGGTAATTTCGTGAGCGGAGCAAATCCCCGTTGCTTGATGAAAGACCACCCAGCAGTTCTTCGTCGGCAAATGCACCGGCCTGAAGTCGAATGACTTTTCCCGATAAACCCAGATAGGCCTGAATAATTTTAGGATCGATTCCTTCCTGTGAGATTAAAAGAGCCAGATCGGCTCCATAAGTCAGACTTAAATTTCCGGAGAGTTTCGTTTCTCCGAAAAGTGTGCCTTCGGTCAATTCCTGTCCGTTTCCGGTTGACGAATATTTTCCAAGCTGATTGTGTGTCATCCAAAAAGGTAAATCATTTCCACTGCCAACAAGGCCTGTAGTTTCAATCACTGCATCAGTGATCCGGCTTTGTGCAAATGAAAGGGAAGTAGTGAAAAATAAGATGATCAAACAAAAAAACTTCATGCGTTGTGGTTTGAGATGCCGGATTGTTGTTAATACGTTTGTGAAAATTGAAGAATAGATTGATGTAAATTTTGTTTTCATTAAATTAGGTCTGCCAGGAAATGGTTTATTTTCTGATAATGAATAGCATAAAAACAATTGACAAGAGCGAAGTACAAGCATTTTAAAAGGAACATCGATAAAAGCTAGCACTCGAAATTTTCAGTCAATCAAAAAATATTCCAGAGGAATAAAATGTTTATAGAAAATGGATCATACGAGCGGATATTCAACCCCGACTGGGGTTGTACAGCGCACTAATCATCATTTTCTATAAACAGGTGACCTCTCTGAGGTCTTACTCACCTTCTTCGGTTTTTCAGCAAACCCTAAATAACACTACATACGTGCCAGCTCCGGAACAGAGTGGCAGTTGAGTAGAGTTTGAGACGCTTTTTTAGTACTTTAAACAGACTTGTTCCAAGCTATGAGTTTTGAAGGTACCAGTTATACAGTTTTAATATTCCTTCCTCAATTTCAATCTGATGATGCCAGCCCAGTGCATGTAATCTGGATGGATCTGTCAGTTTGCGCATGGTGCCGTCGGGTTTGGAAGTGTTGAATACCAGATCGCCGCTGAAACCTACTTTTGTTTTGATCAGGTGAGCCAAATCGAGAATGGAAACTTCTTTGCCGGTACCGATGTTGATGTGGGTATTCCTTACTTCTCCTGTGTTTGTTGAAGTAAGGTCCTGGAAGTTCGTGTTTTCGATTAAGAAGACACAGGCATCTGCCATTTCTTCGCTCCAGAGAAATTCCCGCATGGGAGCACCGGTTCCCCATATTTCGACGGATACTGATTTTGCCGGATTTTGCCGGATTCCGTATTTTGATAGGATGGTTAAAATCTCATCGGTGGTGTTTTTACCTGAGATTCCTTCAATTGGTCGTTTGTTCAGATCCTCATGAATAGCGTTCCAGTTATTTTCTTCCAGACATTTGCCTAAGTGCATTTTCCGGAGCATGGCAGGAAGTACGTGCGATTTTTCGAGATCAAAATTGTCATTAGGGCCGTACAGATTGGTGGGCATGACCGAGATATAGTTTGTCCCGTATTGCAGGTTGTAACTTTCGCACATTTTGATTCCCGCAATCTTGGCTATGGCATAGGGCTCATTCGTGTATTCAAGAGGACCTGTTAACAGACAATCTTCTGTCATCGGTTGCGGAGCATCACGCGGATAGATACAGGTGCTGCCCAGAAACAACAACTTAGTTACCTTATTCAGGTATGCTGCATGAATCACATTATTCTGAATCATCAGATTCTCGTAAATAAATTGTCCGCGGTAGGTGCTGTTGGCAACAATGCCTCCTACCTTTGCTGCTGCAAGGATGACATATTCGGGCTTTTCCTGTTCGAAGAAACGGTTAACTGCGACGGTATTCATGAGGTCCAGTTCTTCAAATGACCTTCCGATCAGCTTGGTATATCCTTTCGATTGAAGGTTTTTCCAAAGAGCAGATCCTACGAGGCCATGATGGCCTGCGACATATATTTTACTTGTTTTATTCATCGTTTTATGATTTGCAGATTAAACGGATTATAGCAGATTACACGGATTTGTTCGGCGTATGAATGAATCGTTTCCACTTCATACTTGATTCTCCAAAGTTGACAAGTAAGCCGACAGTATACCCCGTCGCTTTAAGGTAATTAATCACTTGATCTGAATTGCTTTGGTGCAAAAAGCTTGCAGCCTTGATTTCAAGAATGATACTATCGTAACAGGTGAAATCAGCTACAAAGAATTTATCCAGTGGCTTACCATCAAAAAGAATATGCAGTTTTTTATGACGGATAAAAGGAATTTGCAATTTTCTCATTCCCTTTTCCAATGCCTCCTGATAGACCGATTCCAGGAAACCATTGCCTAATGCTTTGTGGACGTTCAAACAGGCTCCAATTATTTTATAGGTTTCTTGTTCAAATTGCAGTGCCATCCGCGTAATCCGCTTTAATCTGTGAAATTAGAATTTTATTCGAAATAATTTAATGTGCGGTATCCGCCTTCCCTGAGCCATGAGTCTTTTTTCATGAGTTTAACGTCGGACTGCATCATATCGGTAATTAGTCCCTGGAGGTCGTATCTGGGCTGCCATCCGAGTACTGTATTTGATTTGGTTGGATCGCCGATTAATAAATCCACTTCGGTTGGGCGGAAATATTTAGGATCCACAGAAACAATCCCTTTTGTCATACTTTTGTCTACAACATCAGGTTTTATTCGTGCTTTTATTCCAGCCAAATAGTGTTCCCCTACTTTTTCGGTAAATATTTTTTCATCGATACCAACTAAAACTCCGTGTTCATCAACTCCTTCGCCGGAAAAAGCGATTTCGAGTCCAATTTCAGCACAGGACAGTTTAATAAAGTCGCGTATACTCGTTGTAATTCCTGTCGCAATCACATAATCATCAGGCTGATCTTGTTGCAGAATAAGATACATGGCTCTGACGTAATCTTTTGCATGCCCCCAGTCACGTTTCGAAGAAAGGTTTCCTAAAAACAACTGTTCCTGCATGCCTAAAGCTATCCGGCTAATGGCACGGGTGATTTTACGGGTAACAAAGGTTTCTCCACGGACAGGAGATTCATGGTTGAACAGAATCCCGTTGCTGGCATGCATTTTATAAGCTTCACGATAGTTGACTGTTATCCAGTAGGCATACATTTTAGCTACGGCATAGGGTGAACGTGGATAAAAGGGAGTTTTTTCGCTTTGCGGTACCTGTTGTACCATTCCGTACAATTCGGAAGTGGACGCCTGATAAATTCGTGTTTTCTCTGTTAATCCAAGCAGACGGACGGCTTCGAGGATACGAAGTGTACCGAGTCCGTCGGCATTACCTGTATATTCCGGAGTTTCGAAGCTAACAGCCACATGACTCATTGCCGCCAGGTTATAGATCTCATCCGGCTGTGTTTCCTGAATAATACGGGTGAGGTTCATACTATCGGTCAAATCGCCGTAATGCAGTTTAAATTTCCGGTCTTCCACATGTGGATCTTCGTACAGGTGATCGATACGATCTGTATTAAACATGGAGGAACGACGTTTGATTCCATGAACCATGTATCCTTTTTTTAACAGGTACTCACTTAGGTAAGCACCGTCCTGACCGGTAACTCCGGTGATTAATGCAGTTTTTTGAGTCATATTCGAAATTATAAGTTATTGACGCATAACCAGCGTCTGTCTAAAAAGTTTAATGTTGAAGCTCACTGGAATGCAGCTGATCTTCATGAGCCGAAATATAATGAATTATTTTGGAAGGGTTGTTTTGAATTTGATCATAATATGCAAACGAGCGATAGACCTGACGGTCTGTTAACGAATATCAGGATAAGGTATTGTTGCCAACGAGGATTAACGGAGGATTTTAAGAGACTAATAACCTGAGTTCGATATAAAATTGGTTGTATGATTATTGTATAATCACCCCATCCCCAGCCCTTCCACAATGAGGGAAGGGAGTTTCGAATGCTGAAGTTCTTAACCCACATTGCAGCTCAAAACCTTCATTTCAGTTAATTTTCGACTAAAAGTGACTTTTTTCAGGTCATATTGATGGCATTGAATTCTCAACCAACTGATAATCAAGTATTGAATTTTTATGGATTTGCAAAAGTG
>DASRMB010000083.1:0-140235 GCA_035648135.1 Prolixibacteraceae bacterium | reverse complement strand
AAACGCACTTTTGCAAATCCATAAAAATTCAATACTTGATTATCAGTTGGTTGAGAATTCAATGCCATCAATATGACCTGAAAAAAGTCACTTTTAGTCGAAAATTAACTGAAATGAAGGTTTTGAGCTGCAATGTGGGTTAACATGAAACTAAAAAATCCCGGTCGTTTACGCGGCCGGGATTCGGATATGGAGTTTACTAATAATCATTTTGCTGCCTCTGCACCACTGGTTACCTCAATAATGGCATTGGTAATGTTGGCCTGTCGTGCTTTATTAAAGGTCAGTGTGAGGTCTTCAATCAAATCCGTGGCATTGTCCGTCGCTTTGTGCATCGCTGTCATACGGGCCCCGTGTTCTGCCGCATGTGAATTAAGCAAAGCTTTGTAGAACTGTATGGCCAGCGATTTCGGAATCAACTCCTTAACGATGTGTTCCAGTGAAGGTTCAAAAATATAATTGACATTATTTCGCTGATTCACATCAATGTCGGCTGGTAATACCGGCAGGAACTGTTCACTTACCTGCTCCTGAATGGCGGCATTGATAAATTTGTTGTAAACCAGTTCCACCCTGTCATATTTGCCGTTCGTGTAATCATTCATAACGGATTGAGCAACGACCAAAACATTTTCAAAGGTCAGCTCGTCAAACAATTTATTTTTTTCGCCAACAGGCTCAATGGAATAGGAATGTAAAACTTTACCGGCTTGCTTACCAACGACCATAAAATCAAGTTTCCTGGATTTCAGCTGTTTGCTGTATTTTGTTTTAGCCAATGAGATGGCTGTTTTCGAAACGTATGAATTAAAACCGCCGCAAAGACCTCGGTTTGAGCTGATCAGAACGATCAAAACCTTATCCGGATCACGCTGAGCCGTGTAAATCGAATCATCCACATTTTCCAGTACGGTGCTTAAAAATGAAAGCAATTCCGAAAGCTTTTCAGCATACGGACGAATCTGCAAAATAGCATCCTGTGCTTTTTTAAGCTTGGCCGCCGACACCATTTTCATGGCACTGGTAACCTGTCTGGTTGTTTTTACAGATGTTATCCGGGTTCGTATTTCTTTTAAATTGGCCATTTCAAATCAATGAATGAGTTTTCAGTCAAGCTCCTTATTATTCTGAATATCTTTCAGCAACTTCAGCAGCGACCTTTTCAATTACCTGTGTTTCTTTATCAGTTAAACTACCTGCTCTCAATTGATCCAGAACACTGCGATACTGCATTTCCATCAATTCAAGAAAATCGCGCTCAAATGCTCCGACTTTTTCGACCGGTACATCACGCAACAACTCTTTTACACCGCAATAGATAATGGCAACCTGATGTTCCACTTTCATCGGAGCATACTGTTGCTGTTTCAGTATTTCAACATTTTTCCGGCCCTTATCCAACACCCGCATGGTTGCGGCATCCAGATCGGCTCCGAACTTCGAGAAGGCTTCCAGTTCACGGAATTGTGCCTGATCCAGCTTCAGCGTTCCGGCAATCTTTTTCATAGGCTTGATCTGAGCATTTCCTCCAACACGCGAGACCGAAATTCCAACATTGATCGCTGGACGAACTCCGGAATTGAACAGGTTGGTTTCGAGGAAAATCTGACCATCGGTGATGGAAATCACGTTGGTCGGAATGTATGCTGATACATCGCCTGCCTGAGTTTCAATAATCGGAAGAGCGGTTAATGATCCGCCTCCTTTTACTTTTCCTTTCAGGCATTCAGGTAAATCGTTCATTTGGGCAGCCATTACGTCGGAAACGATAATTCTGGCAGCTCTTTCGAGTAAACGGGAGTGGAGATAAAAGACATCACCCGGATAGGCTTCGCGGCCTGGCGGACGACGCAGCAACAATGAAACTTCGCGGTACGAAACAGCCTGCTTCGAAAGATCATCGAAAACAATCAGGGCATCACGACCGGTATCGCGGAAAAATTCACCGATACAAGTTCCGGCATAAGGTGCATAATACTGAAGTGCAGCCGGATCTGAGGCCGTAGCCGAAACGATCACGGTATAATCCATGGCACCATGCTTTTCGAGCGTATTGGCCAGATGAGCTATCGTTGAACCTTTCTGTCCAATGCCCACATAAATACAATAGACTGGTTTCCCATTTTCGAAATTCTCGCGCTGATTAATAATCGCATCAATCGCTACAGCGGTTTTCCCGGTTTGGCGGTCACCAATGATCAACTCACGCTGACCTCGACCGATAGGAATCATGGAATCGATGGCTTTTAAGCCCGTTTGCAATGGTACTGATACCGGCTGCCTGAAAATTACTCCGGGAGCCTTTCGTTCCAGGGGCATCTCAAATTTTTCGCCCGTGATTACGCCTTTCCCGTCAATAGCTTCGCCAATTGTATTGATAACCCGTCCGAGAAGTCCTTCACCCACCTCAATCGAAGCGATCCGGCCAAGCCGTTTTACGGTATCACCTGCTTTGATTTCCTGAGTAAGGCCCAGAATTACCGCACCAACATTATCTTCTTCCAGATTTAATACAATCCCCTTTACACCCGAATCAAATTCAATCATTTCGTTTGATTCAGCATTCGAGAGTCCGTAAATACGTGCAATTCCATCTCCAACCGTAAGTACAGTGCCTACTTCTTCAAGTTCAGCCAGACTTTTAAAGCCTTCCAGTTGTTGCTTGAGTATTACTGAAACTTCAGCAGGTTTTATATTTGCCATTTTATTCTATTTTTTCTATCGTTTCTATTTCAATTCGGTATGAAGCAACTTGTTCTTGATTTTTCTCAATTGTGTCGATATACTTGCATCGTATTGATTATCGTCAACCCGAAGCACAAAACCTCCAATCAATTCATCGTCAACAGTTTCACTTAATTCAATTTTTGCATTGAATTCCGTTTCAAGTATTTTCCGGACCTGAAGCACCAGAGCTTCGTCCAGTGGCTCTGCGCTGGTGAGGATGGCCGTTTTTATTCCTTCCTCCTGACGGTATAAATTTTCCAGATTCCGGAAGATACCGGCAAGATAGCTTTCGCGTTTGTTTTCGGTAATAAGTACCAGAAATTTAAGCGACAACAGATTCACCTTTCCCTCAAAAATACGCTTGATTGCATTTATCTTATTGGAGGTTTTTACTACCGGACTTTCGAGCATCAGATTAAAATCCCTGCTTGAAGAACAAACAGAAGCAATCAAACCTGCATCTTTACGCAGTTCTATGGTCAGACCTTTTTCTTTAGCCAGTGTAAAGAATGCCTTGGCGTACCGAACGTTGATTATACTTTGATCCATACAATTATTTCATCTTCAGATCTTTTAACAGATCTTCAACCAGTTTTTCCTGATCTTTTGGTTTTTCAAGCTGTTTCCTGATCACTTTTTCAGCAATCATTACAGACAATTCGGCTACCTGTTTCTTGATGTCGTTAATGGCAGCTGATTTTTCAGCATTGATTTGTTGTTTGGCATATTCAATGCTTTTCTGGGCTTCGGCATTAGCCTGATTTTTGGCTTCGTCAACAATTTTATCTTTGATGGCGCGGGCTTCTTTCAGTATAATATCTTTTTCTTTTCTGGCCTCAACAATAATCTGATCGTGGCTGGCCTTTAAACCGGCAACTTCCTTTCTGGCTTTTTCAGCAGAATTCAGGGCTTCAGAAATCGATTTTTCACGATCTTTTAATGCTTTCAATATAGGCTTCCACGCGAATTTTTTCAGGATGAAAAGAACCAGCCCGAAAATGATAAGCATCCAAAATATTGTACCGTAATCCGGAGTTACAAATCCCATAGTCTTCTTGTGAATGTTGGTTAAAAGAAGTCTTAACTCCCGGCAATCCCGGGAGCAGACCACAAAACAAAAATTTCTTAGATGAAAATGACCAAAGCACAGATGATCACGGCAAAGAATGCAACACCCTCAATCAGGGCAGCAGAAACAATCATGTTTGAACGAATGTCTCCAACGGCCTCAGGTTGGCGTGCAATGGCTTCCATGGCGCTTGCGCCAATCTTACCAATTCCAATACCGGCACCAATTGCAGCTAAACCAGCTCCCAATGCAGCTCCCATTTTCCCAAGAGCCAATTCTGCTAAAATGATAAATAATGCAGTCATAAGATTTAATTTAATATATAATAGAAACTAATGATGTTCAGGTGAAGCCATACCGAAGTACAGCGCTGATAATAAAGTAAAAACATAAGCCTGGATAAAAGCAACCAGTACATCCAGTAAAACCATAAATACCGAAAAAGAAACGGAGATCACCGATACACCCAATCCAGCCTCGACACCCATTAATTGGGCAAAAATAAAAATTAAGCTTACAAAAACGGTAATGATCAAATGTCCGGCTAACATATTGGCAAACAAACGAATCATTAATACAAAAGGTTTTGTGATTACGCCGGTCAATTCAACAATTGGCATAAGTGGTATCGGATATTTAAGCCACCAGGGAACATCCGGATTATAAATCTCTTTCCAGTAATGTTTATTGGAACTGAAGGTTGTTATGACAAAAGTAAATAAGGCCAACACCATAGTCACAGCAATATTTCCGGTCACATTGGCCCCAAAAGGAAAAATTGGAATCAGTCCGGTAAGGTTACTGACCAGAATAAAGAAAAATATGGTTAAAAGAAAAGGCATAAATTTTTCGAACGTTTTTTCGCCAATAGCTGGTTTGGCGACATCGTCGCGAACGAAAAGAATAATTGGTTCAAAAAGGTTTTGCATTCCGGTAGGAGCCTTATTAACGCTTTTCCTGGCAGATTTGGCAACATTCAGAAAAATCAGAAGTAAAATAATCACACTAACAAAAATTCCACCTACGGTTTTGGTTATCGATAAATCAATGGGTAAGCCAATAACTTCACCTGCGTCATTCAATTCAACGATTTTCCCTTCGTTCTTCCCTTCTTCTTCAATTTTGAAACCTTTGTATGCTTCCTGACCATGATGAAATCCGGATGACAGGAAAATATTCCAACCTTTTTGCGAACTGTAAAGAATAACCGGAAGAGGAACGCTGACTTGTGTTTCGCCAAAAGTAGCGATATGCCATTCATAAGAATCAGAAACATGCTCCATGACAAATTTCCCGGCATCAAAAACTTTAGAAGTATTATCTTCTTCGTTCTTTTCTGCCTTCTCACTGGCCTTGCTGGTTCCTGTAAGAAGGAAAACTGCAAAAATGATTGATAAAATCGATTTTATTATTCCTGTCATTTTATTTCTCTTTATTTTTCAGCCGACTGCAAATTTAATTTTTTTATGTGATTAGAACGAATCCCAAGGCTATAAAGTGCAATCACTAGCTTACCGGCCTTACAACTTTTAAAATCTCATACACCTCAAACCCGGTATAAAAAACATAAAGCAGTAAAAAATTTGCAATAAAAATCCGTGCTTCCTCCCGATTAAAAATTAAATATACAATAGCCACAGCCAGATAAAGAAACATCTTCAAAAAACTGGCAGCCATATACTTCGATGAAAAACCCGAACTTGATTTACCTGCAATATTTAATAGATAAGCATGCACAAGGTTGGTCACGATAAAGAAAAAGAGTACTACAACTGGTAGAATGGATAAGTAAAATTGTTTGAATATCGTAGAATAGCCAATTGCTCCCAAGGCTAAAATAATGATTGTCAGAACAATGGATTTAAGAAGAAATTTCTTCATACCGAACAAATGAATTAATCGTTAAGCCTTATTTTTGTATGACTATAAAAATTTCCTGACCGCATAATAAATAGCGCCAACAACCGATAAAATCATCAGCCCCAAAGTAAAAGCCGGGAAACTTAAATCAAGCCACTTGTCTATGTTCATACCCAACCAGGTTCCAACACCCATGATAGCAATCATTTCAAAAGCCAAACTGGAATACTGAATAAAATCAGCCAGTTTTTTCTTCGGTTTTTGATACTTATTTTGATTCATTATTGACAGATTCATCACCCATGGTGCAAGTGCCGGCAAAATGAGCTCCAGGTTCAATCGACAATTTACCGGTAACAATTTCGCCCGAAATATTAGACGAATCTTTTAAAGAAAGCAGCTCAGCAACAAATAGTTTTCCACTGTGGGTTCCGGCAATTTCACAACTTTTACATCTGATTTCCCCCTCAGTCCTTCCTGAATTTCCAATCACCAGTCTTCCTTTACTGTCAATATTTCCGGTTAATTCACCATCTATACGAAAGTCTCCATCTGAAAGAAGATCTCCTGTAATTCGGGTTCCTTTTGCAATCAGGTTAATAACCTGAGGTTTAATCTCATTTAGTTCTTTAGCCATCCTTCTCATATTTTTCCAATGAACTCCAAATATACTAAAGCTCGCCCTAGTTCACTAACCGAATAAGCAAAAAGTGAAAACATCAAAAAAAAAACGTGCCTCCGGAAGGAAACACGTTTTATATCTATTGGTTGAATTTGCCATTATTTAATGAAATGATACAGAAAGGTCATGGTTCCTTCAAAAGCTGATTTCCGGTTCCCCTCAATTTCCATACAAATATCTAGCAGTATTTTGGTGATCCCTCTCAGATTAGTCACCGAATGCAAAACTACACGAGCTCTGATTCTGCTGTTAACCCGAACAGGCTGATTAAATCTGAAATCATTAATTCCGTAATTCACCAGCATTTTGGTATTTTCAACCTGAATGATCTCATCCCACATGTATGGCAAAAGCGAAAGAGTCAGATACCCATGTGCAATTGTACTTCCAAATGCACCTTCAGTTTTAGCTCTTTCCTGATCAACATGAATCCACTGGTGGTCGAACGTCGCATCGGCAAACTTGTTGATTTGTTCCTGGGTAATCGTTAAATACTCTGAAACACCAAGCTCCTGACCGACATACTTTTCAAATTCATCATGACTTCTGACAATCAGTTTCCCCATAACCGGAATGATTTAAATGTATTTAGACATCATTTTCTATTTCGTATCATAAGCCCATTTCAGGTAAATACTACCCCAGGTAAAGCCAGCTCCAAAAGCAACCAGAATAATATTGTCGCCTTTTTTTAATTTTTTCTCGTAATCATTCAGGCATAGCGGAATAGTTGCTGCGGTAGTATTCCCATAATTATGAATATTTACCATCACCTTTTCTTTGTCAATCCCCATCCTGCGACCGACTGCATCAATAATCCTCATATTCGCCTGATGCGGAACAAGCCACGCCAAATCTTCACCCGTAATGTGATGTTTTTCCATCATTTCGGTTGAAACATCGGCCATGTTTGAGACCGCTGATTTAAATACAGTTTGTCCCTCCTGAATTACAAAATGTTCGTCATTCTCAACAGTTTCGATTGAAGCTGGCCGAAGTGATCCTCCGCTTTTGATATAAAGAAACTGACTTCCTGAACCATCAACGCGGTTGATGTGATCCATTACTCCCAAATTTTCAGTAGTAGGTTCGAGTAATACCGCACCGGCGCCATCCCCAAACAACGGACAGGTTGCGCGGTCTTTGTAATTAGTAATCGACGACATCATGTCTGCACCTAAAACAATTACCTTTTTATATTGACCACTTTCAATAAATTTGGCACCTGTGGTTAGGGCATAAACAAATCCGGAACATGCTGCATTCAGATCAAAACTCCAGGCGTTGATTAATCCAACCTTGTTACTGATGATATTTGCAGCAGCAGGGAGTGGACTATCGGGAGTGATGGTCGCACAAATTAGAAGTTCTATTTCTTCGGGTTTGGTTCCGGTTTTTTCGAGTAATTGATTAATGGCCGCAACTCCCATGTCAGAGGTTGCCATTCCTTCTTCTTTCAAAATCCGGCGTTCTTTGATACCGATACGCTGCATGATCCATTCATCAGAAGTTTCAACCCATGTACTTAATTCTTCATTGGTTAATCGATACTCAGGTAAGAATGCTCCAACGCCTGTAATTGCAGCACGTATTTTATCCATAATAAAAATTTTTAATCAAATCTTTCATAACCCAAACTTCCGGACGACTCCGAAAGATAAAAATCACACTGTAACCTTTGGAAATTAAATTGCGGCGAAGTTAGAATGAAAAAACCGAACAGCAAAGAAAAATCAGGCAAAAATTCACCTAACTCCTTTTGAAACAATAAATTAAATTGTTCGAATATTAAAACAGGAGGGAATAAAAAAGATCAGAAGAATTCAATTCTTCTGATCTTAGTGGAGTTTTATTAAACTGTTACGTCCTTTTCGATTGCCAACTTACCTCTGTAATATCCGCATTCCGGACATACAGTGTGATATTTAACAGTTGTACCACAATTTGAACAAGCTGCCAATGTTGCTGGTGTAGCTTTGTAATGTGTTCTTCTTTTGTCTCTGCGGGATTTTGAAATCCTGTGCTTTGGATGTGCCATCTTAATTAATCTTTATTCGTTATCTAATAATTTTTTTAATTCATTCCAGACAGAGTTTTTTTCTTCACCCTCCCTGACAATATATTTATCCAGCTTTTCGATCATTTCCGGATCACAAGTTGTGTTTCCGTTTTCATCGTCAGGATGAACTTTTTTGATCGGCATTGCTAAACAAATGAACTCATAAATCAATTGAGCTACGTTCAACTGATAATCATTTGTACTTACCCAAATTACATCATCGCCGTCAATAAACTCCTTTTCGCCAAATTTTACGAAAATTCGTTCCAGACCTTCTATTGGCTGATCATACATTTCGAGACAACGGTCGCACTGAACGTGAACGATTCCTTTCACATCAAACCAGAGGATCATCATCGAACTCTGCTTTTCAAGAGTTATACGAACGTTTACACTACCCTGATCGACAACGCCACCGTCAAATCCAGAAAAGAATTTTCCATCTACCTCGTAATCAAAAGTATGCTTCCCTTGCGAAAGCCCTTTGAATGCGATGTTATATAATGATTGACTGCTCATTGCCAGAAAAAAGTTTTGCAAAAGTATAAAAAATATACAAACACAGAAAATATATTCATTTTTTTAACATCGTTTCTACCTAAAAAACTTTTTACACAACAAATCCTTCGTTGTCAATAATTTATCCAAACACAGATTATTAATAAGTTATCCCTTGTTCAGGATGATCCGAAAGATGGTTCCCTTGTTGATTTCAGATTGTTTCAGGAAGATCTTTCCTTTATGATAATTCTCTACAATTCGTTTCGCCAGTGAAAGCCCAAGCCCCCATCCTCTTTTTTTTGTTGTAAAGCCTGGTTGAAACACCGTTTTAAAATAGGCTTTTGAAATTCCTTTCCCCGTATCAGATACGTCGATGAATACCTGGTCAACCTTTTCCGTAATCGTTACCTGAATGGTTCCGTTATTGTTCATGGCATCGATGGCGTTCTTACACAGGTTTTCAATAACCCAGCTGAAAAGAGAAGCATTCAGCGGAACTTCTATTTGTTTTTGCTGATCAAAATCCAGTATAAATATCACTTTCCCTGACGAACGATTCTTCAAATATTCAACCGTCGACCGGATGGTTTCAGCAACATCAGTCCGGATAAGTTCAGGAACAGACCCGATTTTTGAAAAACGTTCAGTAATTTTTTGAAGCCGCTGTGTATCTTTCTCAAATTCCTGAATCAGATTCTCATCAATCTTTTGCATTTTAAGGAGTTCAACCCATGCCATTAAAGACGAAATAGGTGTCCCCAACTGATGAGCTGTTTCTTTTGACATGCCAACCCACACCTGATTTTGTTCCGCATTACGGGATGAATTGAATGCTAGATAGGCCACCAGAATAAACAAAATGATAACAGAGAACTGAATAAGCGGATAATATTTCAGATTTTCAAGTAAAATCGAATCACGGTAGTACAGGTATTGGGTCTCAGTTTCCGAAACGGGAATAATGATCGGATCGTTTTCCTCCTTCATTTTTTGCAACTCCCGTTCCAATACTTTTTCTTTTCTGTTTTCTGAAAACGATATATTTCGGGTATCTCCAATCCGATCCAGACTGTCAGTAATAATTATTGGAATGGTCGTATTCCGGTTAATGACATCAACCAGAAAAGTAATATCCTCATTGGAGTTAATATCGTAACTAGCCAGTTTTTGGGTAGCTTCAGCCCATAGCTGAACACTTTTACGCTCTTCTTTGGCCATGTTTTTGACCAACCAGTTCGTGTACGAAAATGACCCGATACCGATTACAACAGCAAGTAGCAGCAGTAATATTTTCCAGCGACGTTTTTTAGAATAAAAGTCCAAGGTGAGAGTAGTATAGATTAATAGCAAATAAACGAATCCACCCTTTTAAAAGTATAAAAAAGAGTTTATTATTTTGTCATAAACTCTTTAACCGTTTTATAAATCCCCTGCTGATCGAGACCATAATCGCGATTCAACTCTTCGGTTGTTCCCTGGTCAATAAACTTATCAGGAATTCCTATCCGATTCAATCGGCTATCGTACTGATGATCGGCCATAAACTCCAAAACAGCACTGCCAAAACCTCCCATCAAAACTCCATCTTCAATGGTAACTACCCTTTTGTAATTCCTGAAGACAGAATGCAGGGTTTTTTCATCCAGCGGTTTCACAAATCGCATATCGAAGTGCGCAGCACTAATTCCATCCTTTCGAAGCATTTTAACAACCCGGCTGGTTTGAATTCCTACCGTACCAATGGTTAAAATCGCCAGATCTGATCCTTCCGAAAGCTGCCTGCTCTGGCCAATTGGAATGGCTTCCATAGGCTGACGCCAGTCGACCACAGAACCACAACCACGCGGGTACCTTATCGAGAATGGGCCGTGATTTTCATTCTGTGCAGTAAACATCATATACCGCAATTCAAGCTCGTCCATCGGAGCCGAAACAATCATATTCGGAATGGATCGCATATAAGCCAGGTCGAACACCCCGTGATGGGTAGCACCATCGGCTCCAACCAGTCCACCGCGATCGAGACAAAACACCACTTGCAGATTCTGCAAAGCAACATCGTGAATAACCTGATCGTATGCTCTTTGCATAAAAGTTGAATAGATGTTGCAAAACGGGAGCATTCCCTGTATGGCCAAGCCTGCAGAAAAAGTCACAGCATGTTGCTCTGCAATTCCAACATCGAAAGTACGATCCGGCATTTTTTCCATCATCAGATTGAGCGAACAACCGGTAGGCATAGCTGGAGTGATAGCCACGATACGATCATTCATTTCGGCCAGTTCAATAATAGTGTGCCCAAATACATTCTGAAATTTAGGCGGTTTATTAACTGCACAGTCACAGTCAAGAAGTTCACCGGTAACTTTATTAAATTTTCCGGGGGCATGATAATCTGTTTGCCGAAGTTCAGCCTGCTTGAACCCTTTCCCCTTCTTGGTAATTACGTGTAAAAGTTTTGGCCCAGGGATACTGCTCAGACTTTTTAGAACTTCCGTAAGATAAACCACATTATGCCCATCGACCGGACCAAAATAACGAAATCCCAATCCTTCAAACAGGTTCGACTGTCGAAGCAACATGATTTTTATTGCATTTTCAGTTTTTTGAACAAGACGTCGGGCTTTCGGACCGAATCCATTTAGCTTTCCCAGTCCTTCCCATATATCACGCTTAATTCGGTTATAGGTTTGTGATTTGGTAATATTCAGCAGGTAAACACTCATCCCCCCTACATTCGGATCGATGGCCATGTTGTTATCGTTCAGGATAACAAGCAAATCAGACTTGTTGACAGCCGCATTGTTCAGGCCTTCGAAAGCCATTCCGCCAGTTATTGCACCATCACCGATTACAGCTACAATTTTCCGGTCATGTTCTTTCTTCAGACCGGATGCAACGGCCATTCCAAGAGCTGCTGAAACGGATGTACTTGCATGTCCAACCCCAAAAGTATCGTAAATACTTTCAGATGGTTTGGGAAATCCGCTGATACCTTTGTATTTTCGGTTCGTATGAAAAACAGCTTTTCTGCCCGTCAGAATTTTATGGGCGTAAGCTTGATGCCCAACATCCCAAACTAACAGATCATAGGGAGTTTTAAATACATAATGCAGTGCAACAGTCAGCTCAACGACTCCGAGACTGGCTCCAAAATGACCTGGATTGGTTGAAACCTCATCAATAATAAAATCCCGCAACTCATTACAAACTTCGGGTAACTGCTCTACTTTTAATTTTCTTAATTCGGAAGGGTCTTTAATCTGATCCAGCAAACTTCCTGTATTATCAACCATCACCTATCTAATTTGAATTCAAATATACAACTAATGACCAGTAGTGTATAAAAATACGAGTCAAAAATTCAAAATCATTGATTCGCCACACACTAATAAGGCTTTATCTTCCGTTTATAATTTGTTTTTATTGACTACTGGAATTCGCCGTTAAAATCAGGATCCGGTGTGTGAAATTTCTTCCTAGGAAACGTTTCAGGAATTACAGAACCTGATTAATCACCGAATTCATTCGTTTTAGATCCGAAAATTCAACTTTGTCAAAAACATAGCATTATTTTATATTTGCAATCTAAAAACATAAGACATGAATAAATTATTATTTGTATCCGTCATCTTTCTACTTTCTTCCTGTGTTTCCTCCCAGAAATATTACCGATTAAGCGGAAATTTTCAGGAATGTGAAAAGACTGTTGAAACACTCAAGGAACAAAATCAGTCGCTAAAGGTTCAGAACACTGAATTTCAAAGCAGAGTTGAAAAACAAATCAAAGACATCGAAGAGCTTTCGGCCAAATTGGATGAAACTAGCCGGAATCTTGAAAATTCAAGTTTAATAAACCAGAGACTCGATAAGTTCAATACTGAACTTGAAAGCCAGTTAAAAAGCTTAAAGGTTGGCAGTTCGGAAGAAATTGCCCAATTAATGGAAAAACTTCAGCAGACTCAAAGTGATTTACAAAAACGTGAAGACATTCTAAAATCAGCACAATATGAACTGGAAAAGCGCAGTGCCCGTATGAAGGAACTGGAAGTCGCAATTCAGCAAAAAGACGATGCAGTAAAAGAACTCAGGCAAAAAGTCATGAATGCCTTGTTGGGTTTTAACAACAAAGGGCTAACCATTCATGAGAAAAACGGAAAGGTATATGTTTCACTTGATGAGCAACTTCTGTTTAAAACCGGGCAATACGTAGTTGATCCAAAAGGTCAGCAGGCACTTTCGAACCTGGCCGAAGTGCTGGGTCAAAATCCGGATATCAATGTTCTGGTTGAAGGTCACACCGATAATGTTCCCATGCGGGGAACCGGTTCGGTTAAAGATAATTGGGATCTGAGTGTTCTGCGTGCCACTGCAGTTACCCGTATTTTGCTGAAAAATAAAGCCATTGACCCCAAAAGTATCACTTCGGCCGGACGTGGTGAATTCTTCCCCATTGATGATGCCAACACTTCGGAAGCACGTCAGAAAAACCGACGGACTGAAATCATCCTGACTCCCCGCCTTGACGAGATTTTCCGCATTCTTGAAAGCAATTAAAACTAGCTTATTATGAACTAAAAAAGGGATTGCAAATTCAAACGATGCAATCCCTTTTTTATTCATAAACGAATACTATAACCTGACAACCTGCCGGATGCGATTATGAAAGCCAACCATTTCAGTAAACCCGATTTGTGAAAGCTGGGCAATTGCACTTTCATAATAACGGGCAATTTGTACCGACCGATGAGCATCAGAACTTAAAGTAATCGGTACATGATGGCGGTAACACAACTCCATTAATTTTTCTCCGGGGAAAAATTCAGAACAGGGACGATCCATGCCTCCGGTATTTAATTCAACGACCAGATTGTTATCTTTAATTATTTGAATGGTATCCTCATAAAGCTTGTCCTGATTAGACTCTGGGTAAACCCTGAATTTTTTAATCAAGTCGAGATGACCGATAACATCAAATAAACCAGATTGTGCAGCCTGCTGAATCAGGCCAAAATACATTTCATAGAGCTTGTCATTGGTCCATTTCCCATAAAGAGACAGATCGGTATCGAAATTCCAGTCACCAATAAAATGAACCGATCCGATCACATAATCAACCGGAATACTTTCAATTAATTCCTTCAGTTCGTTCTCACGCCCCGGGAAATAGTCCATCTCAATACCATATCGTATTTTAATCTGATCATCGTATTTCAACTTCAGCTCAAGTATTTGGTTGGTCATTACCGGGATGTCCTCCAACCTCATACTCCAATCGACCGGTTTGAGACAAACATGATCGCTAAAACCTATCTCGTCTAAACCTATGGCAATTGCCTCCTGAATCATTTCTTCATGCGAATTCTTCCCGTCAGACAGGACTGTATGCATGTGGTAATCAACCATTCTAATCATATTCTACTTTATTACTTTTATTTTCATGTTTCTGAACTGAACCAGTCCGCCATGATCCTGTAACCCAATATGACCTTTTTTTGCCATTCCATAGTAAGGGTAATCCTTCCACTTTCCTTTTTCTTTACGCGATTTCCAGTCGGCATCCCACAAATGATAATCAACCACTTTAACCCCATTCAGGAAATGCTGAACATGTGTTCCATCCACAACGATGCGCGTTTCATTCCATTCGCTTAAATCTTTTACAACAGCATTTTTTGGAGCATGCATTCCGTAGTTCGCTCCTGAATACTGGTCATCGTGCAACTTTTCAGGCCATCCCCTGTCGTCGAGAAGCTGGTATTCAGGACCTGATTCGTAAATTGCAGTCCCTATTTTTTCGTTCACATGATAAAATATCCCGCTGTTGCTTTGCGGAGCGATTTTCCATTCAACAGAAAGTTCGAAGTTCTGAAACTTTTCCCTGGTAATGATATCGCCACCGTGATCACTTCCAACTCCTGAATTATTCAGAACTCCATCAATCACCTTCCATCCGGTAATATCTCTCCCCTGAAAAGTTTTCCATCCAGCTAGATTTTTCCCGTTAAATAACAAATGCCAACCTTCATTTTTCTCCTTTTCAGTAAGCGTATTTATTGATTTACTTTGGGCTGTTACTGTTCCAAAAGCTGCTATTACGAGAAATAGAGTAATTAGATTCTTCATATTACATGCATTTTCGATAAACAATTTGTACGACTCCATGAAAGATTCAAACCTCAGGATAAACTTCAGATTAGACCATTCATCATTCGTCAATAAACTTCTGAAATTATCAACTAAAAATGAAATGAACAAGCTATAAATGTCTTGATTTTAAAAATACTTCCGGAAATAAACTCCTTTATCCGAAAACCAGTATTTTTACGGGTATGGAAACACAATCGATTCATCAAATTAAAGGAGGAAAGTGGGTCATAGGAATGGTTCATGTTGATGCATTACCTGGAACACCTATGCATTCAAAACCATTCCAGTTCATTATTAAACAAGCCCTTAAAGAAGCATTGCTCTTACAGAATGCCGGCTTTGATGCCATTCTGATCGAAAACATGCACGATGTTCCCTACCTGAAAAAGATTGTCGGGCCAGAAATTGTGGCCTGTATGACCGCTGTCGCGGTTGAATTGCGAAAAATAATTCACCTGCCGATGGGCATTCAGATTCTGGCTGCTGCCAACCGGGAAGCCCTGGCTGTTGCGCTGGCTGCCAATCTGGATTTCATCAGGGCTGAAGGATTTGTATTTGCACATGTCGCCGACGAAGGCTATCTGGAAAGTTGTGCGGGCGAGTTGCTCAGATACCGCAAACTAATTGGAGCCGATCACATTCATATATTTACTGATGTTCAGAAAAAACATTCGTCGCATGCAATTACTTCCGACCTCTGTTTAAAGGATCACGTTGAAACTGCAAGCTATTTCAGGAGTGACGGAATTATCGTTACCGGAACCTCAACCGGGAAAGAGGCTTTAATTGAAGATGTAAGAACAGCACAACAAAATACAGATTTGCCAGTAATTGTTGGATCGGGAATAACTGCCGGAAATGTTGAAAATTACTGGAATCTGGCTGATGCTTTTATTGTTGGCTCCTGGTTGAAAATCGAAGGGAACTGGAAAAACTCCATTTCAGAAGAACGCTTGAAAACGTTTATGAACAGAGTAAAGGAATTACGGAGTAGGTTGTAGTCCATGTTGTTCTTCACGGTGCAAGTGCGCTGGCCTGAGATCAATATGGTATAAAAAAATTGAGACGGCTTAATTAAGCCGCCTCAAAGCCATGAAAACAATTAAACAATGTTCAGAAAACAGAAAACTAGAAACAATTATATCGTTAATACCTCGATGTTTTTATCCTCGAGTATTTTATCCACTTTTTTACTGAAGTCATTAATCATTCCCTGAACTTCAGCTTCAGAATCTTTTTCAAGATCTTCAGAAAGGCCATCCTTTAAAAGTTTCTTTAAATTATCGTTGGCATCTTTCCGGGCACCACGCAAACTAACTTTAGCTACTTCACCTTCTTTGTTAACCATTTTCACCATATCTTTACGGCGTTGCTCGGTTGGCGCGGGAACATTAATCCGGATAAACTCCCCGTTATTATCGGGATTAAAACCTAAATTTGAATTAATAATCGCTTTCTCAATGGGATGAATCATTGTTTTTTCCCAAGGTTGAACAGCGATTGTTCTTGCATCCGGAGTACTGATGTTAGATACTTGACTAATCGGAACCAAACCTCCGTAATAAATTACCATAATTGAATCCAACATTCTTGGAGAAGCCTTTCCCGCACGAATATGAGCCAATTCTTTATCAAGATGGCCTATCGCCTGTTCCATTCTCTCCTTACAAATATCCAGAATCATTTGAACCTCTTCTTGCATATGAACTAAACTCTTTTCGTTTATTAAAAGTGCTGGCAACAAATATATAAAAAATTAAAGGGAAATCTAAAATTTCCATTTCTTTAAATCAACAAAATCTATCTTTCACTAGCTATGAACATAGGTTCCAATGTTTTGGCCTTCCAATACTTTTTTCAGATTTCCTTTAATATCCATGTTAAAAACGATGATCGGCAGATTGTTTTCTTTACACATAGCGGTTGCTGTAAGATCCATCACTTTTAAATCCCGCTTGTGTACCTCATCAAACGAAATCCTTTCAAAGCGAGTTGCAGTTGGATCTTTTTCCGGATCAGCTGTATAAACTCCATCAACACGAGTACCTTTGAGCATAACATCAGCTTCAATTTCAATTCCCCGCAAGGAAGAACCGGTATCAGTTGTAAAATATGGATTTCCGGTACCCGCTGAAAAGATCACAACTTCACCATGTTCCAGAAACTCTACGGCCTTATCTTTTGAGTAAAACTCACCAATAGGTTCCATTCGGATAGCGGTCAAAACACGCGATTTGCATCCAATGCTCTGAAGTGCTGAATTCAGAGCCAGACTATTAATTACGGTTGCAAGCATTCCCATCTGATCGCCTTTCACTCGGTCGAATCCTTTGGTCGCTCCACTCATCCCCCTGAAGATATTTCCTCCTCCGATTACGATTCCGATCTCAACACCCAAGTCAGCAATTTCTTTGATCTGATCGGCATAATCAGCCAGTCTTTGGGGGTCAATTCCGTATTGCTGTTCGCCCATAAGTGACTCACCACTGAGCTTAAGCAAAATTCGTTTAAATTTTAGCATAACGATAATTTTCAGCAAAAGTATATTAAAAGTTTAAATACAGCAGGATATTTAAACACAGAAAACCAAAAAAGTCAATCAAAATTTAAGACTTAAGCCCAATCCAAACATCTCCTTAAATTGCACACGTGGGCCACTTTTTTCAATTATTCCATCTTTATTTTCATCGATTGCAATTTTAATGTCATTATCATAGATCAAATTGCTAATCAAATTTGCTGAAAGGTAATCGTTAATTTTCATATTGATGAGCAAATCCCAGTTCACGTCAATGTTTTCAGGTTTATTTAAATAATTGGAGAACAAATCGATTTTACTTTGCAGGCTCACATTTTTCATGATTTCAGTTTTCAGTTCCATCTTCACGAAAGATCCAATTTCGTATCTGGCTTTTTCCCCCGGATCAACACCAAAAGCACCCATTGCAGATAAATCATCATCAGAAACAATGGTCATTTTTCCGGTAAGCGGAGACACAAAAAAAGAAATAATTTTGTTTGGCTTGTAATCAATACCTAATGAAAGAGTAACATACGCAGGAGCCATCAATCGGGAGATCGCATCATCGGTATTTGGGTATTTGTATCCGGGAGCAAATTGGGTTTTAAAATTAAACAGCGTTGAATAGTACAATTTTTCAGTTTTTTTCAATCCAAACTTCGAATTCAATTCAAACTTATCGTTCGATTTTACCACATCATTGTCCTGCTCCTTAAGCAATCCGTATCCCATATCCAGGCTGTTTTCCCAGCTCAGATTATCTTTTTTATAATTCCCGAAAACATTAAACAGGGCCACTCCTGAAGAAGAACTTCGTCCTCCGGCAGCCCAGTTTGTTAGCGAAACCTGCGAGAAATTAACCGAAACCAGACCTCCAAAATTCCATGACTTAAGTGAATCAACCTTTTCTTCTGAATACAGAAAAACCGGAATGAACATGAATACGATTAAAAATTTTTTCATCAGATTATTTTTAGCGTTATTTTTTAAACGATAACAAACAAGTAGATAAACAGTTGCATACACACATTGTTCAATGATTTGATCCGAAAAGGCATAAAAAAAAGGTATTCAGAAACCTGAATACCTTAGATGTGAAATTTTGTTGAATTTTCTTACGAATATCCAACACATGTTCTTTTACGCACCATTTCCATAGTGTTGTTCACATGTGATAATTTGTTGATCTCCTGGTCTTCCAGGTGAATTTCAAAAAAGCCCTCGAGATAAAACACAAAAAGAGCCCAGTCAACCTGATCAAAATTTAAATCATCATTAAAAGAGGCATCGGGTTTTATCTGATCACGATGAACTCCTGTTTTTCTGAGCACCTTGTACATGATGCGCTGAATTGTTCTGTTTTCCATTGTCTTCTGTTTTAATTCCAAATCATTTGTTTTCCAAAAATAATTCAGATTGAACCCTGCAAAAGTAGGAAATAATTTTTTCGACTAAACGATTATTCTATTCAAAAACAAAATCAGCACAAAGAATATGGATAAATCGCTTGTCATTCCGATTAATTCAGCACATAAAACAGCATAACGACATACCATTCAAGACATTAACATATAATCAAAAACAGTTGCGTACCCCGAAGTTTAGGAAGATACATTAAATTAATATCGGTATGTAATTGATTGGCTTAAAACAAAGTTTCAGCCCATTCCCGTTTCAACAGACTGAAAACTTCCAGATCAACATAGGAACGATCATGCCTTTCGCCGTTACGCTCAATTCCTTCGAACGAAAAACCGAGCCGCCGGGGAATAGCAGAACTTTTAACGTTTCCCACTGCGCACCTTATCTGAACCCGGTTCATGTTCATATTCCGGAAGGCAAGGTTTACCATTTTCCGGGTAGCCGCAGTAGCAATTCCTTTTCCGGTCATCTTTTCAATTAACCAATATCCAATCTCAATTCTATCGTTGACCCTGTCTATATCTTTAAATCCAATTAATCCGGCAAATTCATGTTTAAACCAAATGACATATACTTCATCGCGTTTTGCCCAGGGCTTTTCAAGGATCGAACGGACAAATCGTTCAGTATCAGTTAACTTGTAAGTAAAATCGACGAACGGAAGCCATCTGCGAAGAAATTTCCGGTTCTGGTCGATTGCGTTAAAAATAGACTGAACATGTGTAATATTCAACAGTTCAATAAATTGATGATCATCGATAAAAAGCTTTTCCATAGTACAAACCTTCAATTCAAATAAAAACCAGTGTGATCGTGTTACTGGAAAACAAGCAACCATGCTGGCTAGATGTGCGTTAACACGCCACACTACCGGCAGACTGGAAGCCTGCATGTGACAAAATTGGGATCTAAAGATAATTTTTATTCCTTTTGTGTTGCTGCCTTGAAAATTATTTCTGCAACTTGCCCGTTTCATTATCTTTGTTTTCATGGAGAATCGGACAAAGTCAAAGGAAGTGAATAATATACAATGCATTAAGATTTCAAAAAATAGAATCGAATGAAAAAATTATCAATGCTATTGGTGTTTGCGGGTTTATTTGTAAACATGTCGTGCGGAATCTCTGAAAAGAAAAGTGAACGAAAAGTACAGATTGAAACCGAATTTGGAACAATAAAAATCAAACTTTATGATGAAACGCCGTTGCACCGCGATAATTTCATCTCTTTGGTCAAAGAGGGTTTTTATACCGATTTACTTTTCCATCGCGTCATCCAGGGATTTATGATTCAGGGTGGTGATCCGGATTCGAAAAATGCTGTACCGGGACAACAACTTGGTAGTGGTGATCTGGGTTACACCATTCCGTCAGAAATAAATCCTAAATTTTTTCACCGGAAAGGTGTTCTGGCCGCAGCACGCGAAGGAGACCGGACAAATCCGGAGAAAAGATCATCCGCTTCGCAATTTTATATTCTTCAGGGTGAAGTTTTTAGACCAGGCGAACTGGATTCGCTTCAAACGGAACTGGAAGAAAAACGAAAACAGAACATGATGCAAATCAGAATGAAAACGATTGAACCTGAACTGAACAAACTGGGAGCTGAAGGGAAACAGGATGAGATGATGGCTCGTTACAATACCTTAAAGAATGAAGTTACAGCCGAAGCTGATCAGTTACCTCCTATCAAATTCACTGAAGAGCAACGAGAAGCTTACACAACTGTTGGCGGATATCCATCGCTTGATAATAATTACACCATCTTCGGCGAAGTAACTGAGGGCTTGGATGTCATTGATAAAATAGCAGAACAGTCTACCGGTCAGTTTAACCGGCCACAGAAAGATATTAAATTTAAGATAACCTTAATCAATTAAATACCGATATCAGGAGATGAAACATCCATGACAAGACCAAAGTTTTGACAAACAAGAGGATGACTATTATAAGCGTTTCGGGTTGCGAGTTACGCGATATCGAAACCCGTAATTCGAAACCCGAAACTCGTAACAAAAACAAAAGAAACCTTTGAGTGAAAAATATAAACACATGAAACAAATCCTCATTATATGCTTATTCCTTTTTGTAGCGCAGCTGTCACCCGCACAAAACCGCATCGTGCAAATATCGACCAACCTGGGAACAATGAAGTTCAGGTTGTATGATGAAACACCGAAACACCGTGATGCCTTTATCGAGCTGGCCAATTCAGGTTATTACGACCAAACCCTTTTTTACCGGGTTATTCAGGATTTTCTGATTCAGGGCGGATCACACTCATCGCGTAATGCGGCACCCGGCAAACTAATTGGATACGGTGATCCGGACAAAACGGTTGACGATGAAATCCTGCCTCAGTTCTTCCATCAAAAAGGATCATTGTGCGCACCTCGTCAGCCCGACGAGGTGAATCCATACAAGCAATCAGACATTTCACAATTTTTTATCGTCAAAGGAAAAGTTTACACGGAAGGAGAACTTGACACGATGGAAATTGCAGTGAACCGCCCCATTCGGCAAAAGATTAATGCCAGATATCTGACTCCGGAAATCAAGGAAACACTGAAAAAACTGAAAGCTGAAAAAAAAGTGGATGAGTTCAGGACTATTGCAGATGAAGTAAAACGCCAGATTGATACCGATTTTACACTTAATCCGGGGAAACTGATCTTCAGCAAAGAACAACGGAAAGCCTACACGTCTGTTGGTGGTTATCCTGATCTGGATGGAAAATACACCATTTTCGGAGAATGTATTTCAGGAATGGAAGTCATAAACAAAATAGCTTCCTTAAAGACGGATGAAAATAACCGCCCGTTGACCGACGTAAAAATCACAGTAACCATAATTGAATGATGCGAAGCAAATACCTAGTTGGAATGGTCTGCCTTTTCCTAATCAGCTGCGGTTCACCCGCGAAAAAGCAAAGTCAGAAAACTGCTGAAGAAAAAACACAGATCGCCGGCGAAGAGAAGCCGTCAAATTTTGCGGATCTGGTTCCTTCGGTTTTTAAGATCAACACCTACGAGAACGACAGGATTCTGGAAACCGGAATGGGTTTTTTTGTTACTGAAGATCTTGCAGTGACTCGCCTTTCCTTTTTCGAATCAGCCAACCGTGCGGTCATTGAACCGCTTGACGAAACCCAAAGCTATGAGGTAAGCGGATATGCCGGAGTCGACCGTATGAACGACCTCATTTTACTCCAAATAAAAGGACTTGCAAAAAACCCTGTGAATTTGACCGGTGTTCTCTTAACTGAAAATGATCAGACAATCAATTTCGACAAACCTCAGGGAAATACCGTTCCTCTTCATGAAGGAAAAGTGCTAAGTTATTCGACTATACCTGGACCAAAACTGTACCGCATCACCAACCAGCTTTGGTCAAAAAGTGCAGGAAGTCCGGTATTCAATTCAGGCATGCAGTGTGTAGGCCTGGCGTTTAGTCAGCTTGCTAATTCAGAAATTCAGACATTTGTAACACCGTCTGTTTTCATCACCGATTTGCTAAAAAAAGCAGACAAGGTTCAGGCTTTAAGCGAACTTCAAAAACAGCAACCGGTTCAGGAAAGCCAAAACAACAGTGCCATTAAAGGGCTGGTTATTGAAACCGATCTGGGCAATATCAGGATAAAACTTTACAACAGCACTCCCCAATACCGCGACAACATGATCAAACTGGTACGCGAAAAATATTACGATGGATTACTGATTCATCGGGTAATCAAGGATTTTTGTATCCAAAGCGGTGCTGCCGACACACGTTATGCCGAAGCTGATGATGTAGTCGGCTGGAAGGGGCCTGGATATACGCTGCCGGCACACATTGTTCCGGGACTGTACCACAAACGGGGAGTGATCGGTTCACCACGGAAACCGGACACCCGCAATTCGCACAAACGCTCCGATGGATCACAGTTTTATATTGTGACTGGTCGTACCTATAGCGATCTTGAGCTTAATGATCTTGAAAAAGAAATGAATCATACGTTTTCCAAAGAGCAGCGAAATACTTATAAAACCATAGGAGGAGCCCCGCATCTCGACGGAACATATACTATTTTCGGCGAAGTCGTTGAAGGAATGGATCTGGCTGACCGAATTTCGAAAGTGGAAACCGGAAGTGACTTCAGGCCTAAAACTGACATCCGGATCAAAAAAATCAGGATTCTGGAATAATTTGTACTGAATCATTATCTTTGCCCCTCAATTGAATAACAGGAACAAAATGTTAAAAAAAATAAAGGCATTAAAGGAAGAAATTGAAAACATTTCGGTTTCGGCCAAAGAAGAGGTTGACGAACTACGCATTAAATATATCAGCAAAAAAGGTTTAGTTGGGCAGCTTTTTAGTGAATTCAAAGATGTTCCTGCCGAACTGAAGAAAGAAGTTGGCCAGGCGATCAACGATCTGAAAGAATTGGCTCAAAACAAGATCAACGAACTGAAAGCCGATTTTGAGACAGCCGATCAGGGTGATTCAGGCCTCGACCTGACCATGCCAGGCGACCCGATCCGACTGGGAAGCCGGCATCCATTATCGATTGTCAAAAATGAAATGATCGACATTTTTGCCCGACTGGGTTTCACGATTGCCGAAGGACCTGAAATTGAAGATGACTGGCATGTATTTTCAGCCCTGAACTTTCCACCGGAACACCCGGCCCGCGATATGCAGGATACTTTCTTTATTGAAAAAGATCCGGATGTACTGCTTCGTACACATACTTCGAGCGTGCAAATCCGTGTCATGGAAAAAACTCAGCCGCCAATTCGTGCCATTTTCCCCGGACGTGTATTCCGGAACGAAGCTATTTCAGCCCGGTCGCACTGCATTTTCCACCAGATTGAAGGATTGTATGTGGCAGAAAACGTATCGTTTGCTGATCTGAAACAAACCTTACTGTATTTTGCCCGTGAACTTTTTGGCGAAAAATCACAAATCCGTCTGCGTCCCTCTTATTTCCCGTTCACCGAACCTTCGGCCGAAATGGATGTAAGCTGCTCGATCTGCGGCGGCACAGGCTGTAATGTTTGTAAATATACCGGCTGGCTCGAAATACTGGGCTGCGGAATGGTTGACCCGAATGTTCTGGAGGCTTGCAACATCGACAGTAAAAAATACACCGGTTTTGCTTTCGGAATGGGAATTGAACGCATCACCATGCTGAAATACGGCATCAAGGATATCCGCCATTTCTTCGAAAACGATGTGCGGTTCCTGAAACAATTTGAATCAGCAAATTAAGAAAATACACCAATCACAAATACAGAATCCCGGCCTTTTGAAGGACCGGGATTTTTTATTTTTGCTTGTTTGTTTCATTTCCCTCCGAGACAATTCACCCTTTAGTCGATAAAAACTGACATTTCCTCTATTTTATAATTAGGATATGGTGTGTTGCATTTAGCTTTGAATCAAATTAAAATTTCAAGACATGAAAACAACAGGAAAACAATTAGCAACAGGAACATTTTTAGCACTTTTATTATTAACCTGAGTTCGATATAAGCAACACATTAGAATATAGTTAGTTGTCCAAAAGTTGGTTCTACATCATATTTTATTGATGGTTTTTTGGGAAGGAAAGAATATGCCAACAATCCCGAAATCAGATTTGTAAGGAAATTTCCAAACGATCTATGTCGTGAATGTTCAATTTGACAGATGTTTTTTAATTCATCATTAATTGTTTCAATGATGGATCTTTTTCTAAGTAATATCTTATCATTCATCGACATAAGACAATTTTTCATGTTTCTTTTTATACCAGTAATCAGTTGTATTCCATCAATAAATAATTGTTCAAAGAGTTTTTGTCCGATATATCCTTTATCAGCAAAGAGTTTCCCAAATATTTTTTTCAGAAAATCGCTATTTTTCAGTGGTTCCCGATCATCGACATTTCCAGGAGTGATGACAAAATTCAGTATCTCCCCTTTGTCATTAATTACCAGATGTAGCTTAAATCCAAAGAAATAACCCATCGTTGATTTACCTCTTTGTGCAATTCCATCAAAAACTTTATGGTTGAAGATCCTTTTATTGTTGCAAACTCTCAACGGTGTTGAATCAACTATTGAGATTCCAGTACAGCTCCCTAATCTCATCAGTTTCAGAAATATAACCATTGGCAAAAGTGCTTTTTGCTGAAGTTCAACAAATCTGTTATACGAAACTGTTTCTGGAAATTCTTTTGTTAGATGAACTTGAACATATTGAGTATAAAAGTGTTTTAGATTACGATAACCTCCTAAATGAAAGGCGATTAAAATCGTTATCACCTCTGAGTCTGAAAGTTTGCAAGGCTTATTTCTGCTCTTTTTAGAGTTATTGGTTCTTAATTGTACCCCATCTAATGTCTTGTTAAAATCTTTGCAAAATTCATCTGTATAGAAGAAAATATCTACTAATTTTGAGTCTATCAACATAAGGGTTGTTTTTAAAGTGTATATTGTTGTGTTTCAGTACTTTAATATACATACAATCCTTATGTTTTCAAAATATTTTACTTCTTTTTTTATATCGAACTCAGGTTATTAGTCGTAAATGTTAACGCAGAGGGAACAGAAAAAAAATTCGCAGTCAATGAAAGTATTGAAACTACACTTCCGTTGGAAAAATGGATGACTGATGTAACATTCTGGCAAACAAATTCTGAAATGTTTACAGAATTAGTTCAGGAAACAGAGACAGAATTAGAAATTGAAAGCTGGATGATTAATGATGCAACATGGAATACAAATAACTTGAATAAAGATCCAAAATCAAAAATTGAAGCCTGGATGCTAAATGACGTTTATTGGAAATAATTTAGGAAAAAGTATAAAATAAACTTCAGTACTATTTTCATCATAACCTTAAATTGTGATCTTTACATTTCAGGAATATTGAAGCCTGAAGATATAAAACCATAAAGGATGAAAATAAATTCCATGCGTTCGGTTACGTACATTTTGCTGGTGTTGCTAATTGCAGGAAATTTTGGCCAAAGCCAAAACCTGATGGCTCAATCAGTTTCAAAATCAACATGGGGTTTTTCAGGATTTATTAAACCGGCCGAAAATCCAATTTTAGGAGCCGACTCCACGAAGACATTTTTCTGTCCGGTAAAGCAAAAAGAAATCAAATGGCAGCGTGCCGATGTGTTTAATCCCGGCGCAATTGTATTTCATGATAGCGTTTTTCTGTTGACTCGTTGCGAAGACAATCCAAAAGCTATTTTAGGTGGTCGTACCTCACGTATTGGTCTGGCATCAAGCACCGATGGAATTCATTTTGAATACGATGATAAACCGGTATTGTATCCCGATAACGATGAGTTTGCAAAATACGATCATATGGGAGGATGCGAAGATCCGCGTGTCGTTCAGTCTGCAGAAGGACTTTTTGTGATGCTTTATACCAGCTGGAACTACGATACGCCAAGACTTTCAGTAGCAACATCAACTGATTTAAAAAAATGGCAAAAGAAAGGTCCTGCATTTGCAAAAGCCTATGATGGAAAATTTCTGAATGTAGCAACGAAATCGGGATCCATTGTTACCCGAATGAAAAATGGCCTTCCGGTTGTAGCAAAATTCAAAGGGAAATACTACATGTACTGGGGAGAAAACAGGGTTAACCTGGCTGTTTCGGATAATCTGACAGACTGGTACCCGACAATTGATGAAAAAGGGAACCTGAAGGAAGTGATTCTTCCCCGCGATGGTTTTTTCGACAGTGCACTTACCGAATGCGGGCCACCAGCAATATTAACCGATAAAGGAATTCTGCTGATGTACAATGGAAAGAACTCGGACGGAGAAAACGCTGATCCCAAATTACCGAAAGGTACTTATTCTGTAGGTCAGGTTTTACTTGATGCCAACAATCCGCAGAAAGTTTTACAACGAACGAATACCTGTATTTTAAAACCAGATCTGCCTCACGAACTAACAGGACAATATAAAGCCGGAACCGTTTTTAGCGAGGGTTTGGTGTATTTCAAAAAGAAATGGTTTTTGTATTATGGCACCGCCGATTCGTTTGTTGGTGTTGCAATCAGCGATAATAAGCTGAAAACAAACTAATCAACCAGTACTTCAAAACATCTTTTTACTGGTTAAGCATGAAAAACCAGAATAGGAGTTTGTGAATGCAACACCAGTTTGCGTGCAATACTCGGGTTGAAAAACGGACCAAAAAGTTTCGTGTGCGTCGAAAGCGCCAAAACATCAATTTGATTTTCCTGAATAAATTTATCGATGGCTTCAGTTCGTTTATTGCTATGAATCAAGCGGCAATCGAAACCGGCATAAGGATATTTATCACATAAACCTTCCCGCATTGCCTCATCGAGTTCAGCATTATTCCCATGATTGACATGCAGGCAGATTAACCTTTTAGTCGATTTTGCCTGATTTGTTCTGTATGAGCTTTTCCGGGCATCCCCCTGAAAATCTTAGGAATTGAACTCCCACTGCTTTTAATAACTTTGGATATTCATCAATCAGAATGAAAGGAAAAATCCAAATCGTACGATCTTCAAATCTAAACTACCATCAATCATGGAAACCAAAAGAAATTTCAAACTGTTTTTTCTGCTTTTAGCTGGCTTTATTTCAATTCAGGCGGCATCCGCTGATCCTCAAAAACCAATCCGTCTGGCTGTTGCCGGAATGACGCACGGGCATATTTCCTTTATTCTGGGACGACCCAACAAAGGTGATTTCGATTTGGTAGGAGTTTTTGAGACCAATCTGGTTTTAGCCAACCAATTGTCCGAAAAGTATAACTTTCCCGCGAATCTGATTTATACCAACCTGGAAAAGATGCTCGATGAGCTCAAGCCCGAAGCGGTTGTTGCTTTTGGATCCATTTTCGATCACCTGGCAGTTGTTGAAGCCTGCGCACCGCGCGGTATTCATGTGATGGTTGAAAAACCGCTGGCTGTAAATATGAAACACGCCCATCGAATGGCTGAACTTGCCAAAAAATACAACATTCAACTACTCACCGATTACGAAACATCATGGTACCCGACTACTGCGAAATCGTTCCAGCTGGTGAATGACGAGCATTTTGTAGGCACCCTGAGAAAAGTGGTCATTCATGACGGGCACCAGGGACCGGTTGAAATCGGTTGTGCTCCTGTATTCCTGGATTGGCTTACTGATCCGGTTTTGAATGGAGGCGGTGCAATTGTTGATTTTGGCTGTTATGGCGCCAACCTGATGACCGCACTTACGAAAGGGGAAAAACCGGTTTCGGTAACTGCTGTTACCCGTCGGTTTAAGCCTGAAATTTACCCCAAAGTGGATGATGATGCAACTATAATTGTCACGTATACGGAATCGCAATGTATCATTCAGGCTTCATGGAACTGGCCGTTTAGCAGGAAAGACATGGAAATATACGGTGATAAAGGCAGCATCATAACAGTAGATAAAAACGACATGCGCATCAGGGACAAAGCAATGAAAGCTGAAAAAACGGAACATGTGACAGCGTCTGAGGTTGCCGTATACGAAGATCCGTTCACCTATTTTGCCGATGTCCTGAATAAAAAAATTAAGATACCTGCCTACGGACTTTATTCCCTCGAGAACAACATTCAGGTTGTACAAATCCTGGATGCAGCCCGCGAATCAGCCCGGACAGGGAAGACGGTCGTGCTGAAAGACTGACTGAATTTTTAAACCCTAATCCGCAGAAACAGCAAACTGCTCCGGGAAAAACCATTCACCTTAAGATTTTCCAACTGATGAAACAATTTAATTTCCTTCTTTTATGCGCTGTGATGCTGCTCAGTCTGCCATCTTTAGGACAAAAACATTCCTCCGCTACCTATCAAAATCCAGTTATTGCCGGCGATTTTCCAGATCCGACAATCATTCGCGTAGGCGAAATTTATTATGCAGCCGGAACAACTTCCGATTTTGCACCCAATTATCCGATCTACGAATCAAGCGATCTGGTCAACTGGAAACAGATTGGCTCTGTTTTCAACAAACTTCCGGAGTGGGCTTCCGACAATTTCTGGGCCCCGGAACTCTATTACAAGAATGGGGTCTTTTATGTTTATTACACCGCCAAACGTAAAGGAGATCGGGTATCCTGCATCGGCGTGGGCACAACTACCGATATATACAAAGGTTTTACCGACCAGGGAATAGTGGTGGAATGGGGCAACGAAGCCATCGACGCTTTTGTGTTCCAGGACGACGACCTTAAAACATATATCAGCTGGAAAGCCTACGGTTTAAATCAGGAACGGCCCATTGAAATTCTGGCTTCCGAATTAAGTTCCGACGGTTTGTCGCTGGTTGGCGAACATTTTAGTTTAACTCGTTTCGATCAGGGATGGGAAGGCAGTGGTGACGAAGGACAATGCCTCGTTAAACACGGCGAATACTATTATTTACTTTATTCAATCGGCGGTTGTTGTGACAATCAGTGCGATTACCGGGTCAGAGTTTCGCGCTCGAAAAACCTAAAAGACGGATGGAAACAATATCCCGAGCCTATTTTGCAGGGTGGAAAGGAATGGAAATGTCCCGGACACGGAACCCTGGTGACCACTCCTGACCAACGTTATTTTTACCTTTATCATTCCTACAATACCACTGACTTCGAATACGTTGGCCGGCAAGGTTTGCTCGACGAATTGGTTTGGGACGATAAAAGTGGCTGGCCTCGATTCAAAAACGGAAATACTCCTTCGGTCCAGGCTGAAATGCCTTTTGCAGCTACCAGTCAATTACGCGATCCTGTTTATTCTGACGATTTTTCGACCGATCAGAACCTGATATTGTGGCAATGGGATTTAACCCGACAGAAGCCGGAGATCAATGTCAACAAAGGATTATTAAGGCTTTCGAACCTCGGGGAAGGATTTACTTTTACTGGAATAAGCCCGAAAACCGGAAACTACTCGTTCGAAGCTGAACTTGCTCAAAAAACAGCGAAAAACAGTGGAATTGGGGTGTATGGAAATTCGAAAAACCTACTCGCATTTGCAGCCGGTGGATCGAAACTGATTCTTTTACAGCTCAAAAACGGAACAAAAGAAATCTTGTCTGAAATTTCAATTCCTGAAAATGCATTAATTTCATTGAAACTGGAAGTTCTCCATGGCCGGATTTATCAGTTTTTCTACTCCACCGATCAGACAAACTGGATTCCGTTCAAAATCCAAAATGAATACTCCGTTGACGGGAATTTTTTACCACAATGGGGAGTCGCCATGCGAACCGGTCTGTTCGTGGATGGGAAAAAAGGAGAATCAGGCTCATTCAATTCGGTGCTGATGAATTATATGTATTGAACCTCCGGAATAAGCCAGATTGAGATGGCCGGTAACAATACTAAATCCGTAAAAATAAAACATAGAAATCCTTACTTGTTTTATTTTTACGGATTTAAAGTTGCAATGAGGGCTGGTTTTGAGTTTACAACTCCCTGACAGAAAAGAACAGGCTCAATCCCAGTACGTCATTTTGCTTTATGCCACCACCCCTTCAGGCGTGAAAAACCAGAATGGGAGTTTGGGTATGCAATACCATTTTACGGGTAATACTGGGATTGAATAATCGGGTCAGCATATTTCGGCGATGAGTGGTCAAGGCAAGTACATCGATCTGGTTCTCCTGAATAAACTGATCGATGGCCTCAGAGAGGTTTTTATTGTGAATCAGCTTACAATCGAAACCGGAATACGGATATTTCTCACACAAAGCCTCACGCATTCCTTCAAGCATCGCTTCATCGAGTTCATGATTATTCCCCTGATTAACATGCAAACAGATCAACTTCGTTTCGAAGGGGCTCAACAAGCGGATCAACTTATCGATTGCAATAAAATCGATTGCCTCAAAATTGGTCGCATAAACAATGGTTTTAAAATTCGCCAGCCAGTTATCCGGAGTTTTTTCAGGAATTGCCAGCACCGGTACTTTCGAATTAAAAATAACTCCGGCGGTTGTTGTTCCGATCAGATCACCCGAATTGGCGTCTTCGCCACGAATACCCATTACTACCACTTTGGGAGGATGAATTTGAATGTATGAAAGGATATCATCATCGGCATCTCCAATCTTAACAATGTATTCAGGCTGAACTTTCTTCCACCGTTTGGGATCGATTTTATCAGTCAGTTTAGTTAAAAACGCCTCCATTTTTTTGTTGGTCTCCGTTTCTGTCATTTCATAATTCAGAAAAAGAGCCGAATCATAAACGATAACATCCGAATACGGGATAGTCAAAAATTCAGGCCGGGGACTCGAATGGTACAAAACTATTCTCGACCCAAGTTTTTCAGCCATATCGAATCCGATAATAGCTGCTTTCATTGAATACCCAGAAAAGTCGATTGGTATCAGAACGTAGTTTTCGCGCTTGGTCGAATCGCGGAATGATTTTCCCAACATCTTTTCCAGAATAGGGAAAGCCTGCCTGGCATCCTTTTCACGAATTCGGATCCGTACTCCGGTATCCATTGCGTCCTGAAGAAAATCGACGTTTTCGATGAAACAATCAATCTCTTCCGTTTCCAGAAGAGAGCGTAATATTTCGGCCTTGGAATAAGGTAAAGAAGCGAGGGTAATAAGGTCTTCGTCCATGATATTCGTAATTAAGTTATTTTCTGTTTGATAATTCGAAAAATCGGAGCTCAGGGTTACCAAATAAGCGCATAAATTATACGCTTATTTTTACATCGTTCAAGTATATCAATAAAATTTACCATTTACTGCTTTCCCATGAAAATATTTCATCGTTGATTACACCGATTAACAAAAAATGAATTTTTAGTTCTGGCCAAAACAAATGCAAGGATTAAGCAACAATAGTTCAATGGTAAAAAGAGCCTGCCCTTTACGGACAAGCCTTTTCAATCAACTAATCTAAACCCCTTTAGATGTTCATTTCCTGACAAAAATCCGGTAAGCCCATTTGTCAAGTTTGATACTGCTACCCTTTTTCAAGTTTTCCATATCTCCTGAAAAATAGTCCTGATATTCGCCAGCCTGAGGAAGTTGGATGATTACGTCAACAGCTTCGGGCGATAAATTAAAAACGGCCAGAATCTGGTTCGTATTTTTTTCGCGGGTAAACGCCAATACCTTTTTAGGCATGGTGTTTCCAACCATGACGACAGGACCTCCGGCAGTACCGTTCCACAAGGCAGGCTCGTCTTTTTTCAGCTGAATCAGTTTCTGATAGAACTGCTGCATATCCAGATTACTCCAGTCAATGCTATCCTTTTCGAAAAATAAAAGTCGTTTAGTCAGACCCGCTTCCTGTCCGGTGTAAATCAGAGGCATTCCAGGCACCGTAAAGCTAAGTACAGCCATTGTTTTCACGGCATCGCCCAAACGTTCATATTCGGTACCATTCCAGCTGTTTTCGTCGTGATTCGAGGTAAACTGCAGGGGATAAGTTCCAACTGGATAAGTCGTGCTTGTTTTTACCAGCAATGAATCCATGTCCAAAGCCGTTTTGGTACCCTGAGCCACTTCGTTCATCAGGTGATGAAAGGTCCAGCCATAGTTGCTGTTAAAAGCTTTGTTGAGCAAATCCATCTGGTCCTGATTTTCGGCCAGCATGTAAACCGGTTTGATTGAATCAAGCGACAAACGTGCTTTTTCCCAGAAATCGGTAGGTACACCACCGGCATAGTCACAACGGTATCCGTCAATACCGGCATCTTTCACCCAGAATTTTAAGGCATCAAGCATGGCACTGCGCATATCCTTGTTGTCGTAGTTCAAATCGGCCACATCGCTCCAGTCCGGAACAGGTGGAATCACATTCCCAAGTGAATCCTGAGTATACCATTCTTTGTGATCAACAATCCATTGATTATCCCAGCCGGTATGATTTCCAACCCAGTCGAGCATAACCTTAAAACCCATGTCGTGCGCTTCGCCGACCAAAGCTTTAAAATCGTCCATCGTTCCAAATTCGGGATTGACAGCTTTGTAGTCGCGAATGGAATAATACGAGCCAAGACCACCCTTGCGGTTCTTTTCTGAAATCGGATAAATGGGCATAAACCACAGAATATCCACTCCCATTTCTTTCAGGCGCGGAAGCTGTGTTTCGAAGGCTTTAAAAGTTCCTTCCGGAGTATACTGGCGTACATTGACCTCGTACATCACGGCATTTTTGCTCCACTCCGGAACATTGGCCAAGCCAACATTGGTTGTTTCAGCAGCTTTTTTTGCTGCAGGCTGGCACGAATACATCGCCAGAATCAGCAAAGGCAGAATCAGTAATTGCGTTATTTTTCTCATTTCTATTCTGTTAAATGGTTATTGGTTTCAGTTTAAAGTTTGGGAAAGGATTTCAGGTTTCCGAAAACAAATGGAATCGCTGACACCTATTTCAATTCGATAATCATAGCCGACATGGCCGGAGATTTCAGGTTTTTCAGATCCGTGATATTCATTCCTGAAATCACATCTTTTCCGGAAGTACAATTTCCCATTATTTCGCCGAAGCGGCTGGTATCGATTGTTTTTTCCTGCGCATTTTTATTCAGTACAACCATCACTTTTTCGTCCTGATTGTAGCGGAAATACACGTAAATGCCATCTTCCGGAATAAAATGTTTTAACTCTCCGGAATGAACAGCTTCGCTCGTTTTCCGCCAGTTTAACACGTTCCGGATAAAGTCCTGCGCCTCTTTTTGTTTATCTGAAAGTCCTTCCCCGGTGAACGCATTCATCGGATCGCCATCCCATCCTCCCGGAAAATCGGAACGGATAATACCATCGTCTTTCGGACCCGGATTGGTCATCAAAATTTCCGTTCCGTAGAAGATTTGAGGGATTCCACGGGTAGTCGCATAATAAACAATTCCCATTTTCCACCAATCGAAATTTTCGTCCAGCTGGGTGTAAAACCGCGACATGTCGTGGTTATCAGGAAAAACAACCAGTTTCGACGGATTGGCGTATATGAAATCGTTGGATAGAGCTACATACATCGTTTCAAAACCGGCATCCCAGGATTCGGGTTCTTTTAATCCTTTGATTACAGCGTTGTTTAATGGGAAATCCATCAATCCAGGAAGATAGGAAACATAACCGTCAGAATTGACATTTCCCTTTTGCCAGTAGGCCACAATTGCCGGATTCATCGACCATTCTTCGCCAACGATATAAAAATCAGGATATTCTTCCAACATGCGCCGGGTCCATTCAGCCATCATGTATTTATCCGGATAAGCATAAGTGTCCATACGGATTCCGTCCAAACCAACATATTCAGTCCACCAGATGCTGTTCTGAATCAGGTATGTGGCCAGAAAAGGATTGTTCTGGTTCAGATCTGGCATAGAAGGAACAAACCAGCCGTCAGACAACATTTTTTTATCAGCCTCCGAGGCATACGGATCCTCTATGACAGTGTGCCGGTGGTTGGTGATTTTGTAATCCGGATACAAGTTTAACCAGTCGGACGATGGCATGTCGTTCATCCACCAGTGTTCTGAGCCGATGTGATTAAAAATCATATCCATCATCAGCTTCATGCCTTTTTTGTGAATGGACTGAGCCAGTTCGCGGTATTCTTCGTTGCTTCCGTAGCGGGCATCAAGCTTGTAAAAATCCGTGGTCGAATAGCCGTGGTATGAAACCTGCGTCATGTTATTTTCCAGGACAGGATTGAGCCAAATGGAGGTAAAACCCATTTCCGAAATGTAATCCAGACTGTTTTCTATTCCCTGAATATCGCCGCCATGCCGTCCGTTTTTATCAGCCCGGTTGGGTAATTCCTTCAATCCGACGACCGCATCATTGGCTGGATTTCCGTTTGCATAACGATCAGGTGTAATCAGGTAAATCACGTCCGATGCATCAAAGCCTTTCCGCTTTGCCGAATTGGGTTCGCGGTTCTTTAATTCATACGAATAGCTGATGATTTCTTTTTTGTTTTTCCTGAACTGAATCGGGAACGTTCCGGCTTTTGCTTCCGGAGAAATACTGATGTCGACAAACAGGTAATTTGGATTTTCCTGCCGCGAAACCGAGTTGATCCGCACACCCGGATAATTCAGGCTGACTTCTGAAGTCGCAATTTCCTGTCCGTGAACCATCAGCTGAACGGTTGGATTTTTCATTCCTACCCACCAAAACGTGGGTTCTACGCGGTCAACATTCAGGGCAAAAACTGAAATGCTGAATACAATACAGGTAATGAATAAAAATAGTTTTCTCATGTGTTTAATGTTTTTAACACCAAGTTCACATAGATGAAATAACTATGTGAACTTGGTGTCTATGTGGTTATTGACTTATCGTTTTATTGTCAACTCCATTTTAGCAGGCAGATGGTACGATTTTCCGTGAACCACCAAATCAAGATTGACTTTGGAGTGATTGATCAGCTGGAACTGCGATTTTTCCATTCTGAATTCCAAATGCGCTTCGCGGAAATTAATGCGAAACGAATATAAATTCCAGCCTTCCGGGATAAATGGATTAAAATGCAGCTGCCCATTGCGAACACGCATTCCGCCAAAGCCCTGAACAAAAGCCATCCACGTTCCTCCCATGCTGGTGATGTGCAGACCGTCGCAGGTATCGTTGTTGTAATCGTCCAAATCGAGACGGGCTGTACGCAAATACATATCGTAGGCTTTCTCCTGACGGCCAATAGATGCAGCCAAAATAGAATGAATGCAACAGGAAAGCGATGATTCGTGCACCGTAAGCGGTTCATAAAAATCGAAGTGCCGCTCGATACTTTTGCGATCAAATTCTTCTTCGAACCAATAAATGCTTTGCAGCGTATCAGCCTGTTTGATATATGGCGAACGCAAAATACGATCCCATGACCATTTTTGATTGATTGGCCGGTCTTTCGGATCAAGCTCGCTCACCGGAATCAGTTCCTTATCGAGGAAACCATCCTGCTGCAAATAGATTTTCCGGCTATAATCGTAAGCGAAATACATGTCTTTGATGATTTCCTTCCAGCGCGAAGTTTCTGTCAGTTCTATCAGTTTCAGTTTTTTCACCAGACCTTCAAACAAAACAGAATGTTCTTTTTTCAGATAATCAATGGTTTCAAGCGTATATTTTAAAGTCCAGACAGCCATGTTACTGGTGTGGAAATTGTTATTTACATTGTTCTCGTATTCGTTAGGCCCGGTAACTCCCAACATCACATATTTCTTTTTCTCTTCTGACCAGTTTATCCTCTGACTCCAGAAACGCGATAAAGCAAGCAAAACTTCAAAACCGTAGGGAGCAAGATATTCTTTGTCGCCGGTATAATTAACGTAATTGTAAATGGCATAAGCAATGGCGCCATTCCGGTGAATTTCCTCGAAAGTGATTTCCCATTCGTTGTGACATTCTTCTCCATTAATTGTTACCATCGGGTACAAAGCAGCACCATCGGTAAATCCAAGCTTTTGCGCGTTTTCGATGGCTTTCTGCAAATGTTTATAGCGGTAGAGCAAGAGGTTTTTTGACACCATTTGCGGAGCTGTACCCAAGGTAAACGGCAAACAATAAGCTTCAGTATCCCAATAAGTTACTCCACCGTATTTTTCACCGGTAAATCCTTTTGGACCTATGTTGAGTCGTTCGTCGTCGCCCATGTAAGTTTGATTGAGCTGGAAAATATTAAACCGAATTCCCTGCTGTGCCGCTACATCGCCTTCGATACGAATATCGCTGGTTTCCCAACGTTTCTTCCAGGCTTTTTTCTGGGCAATAAAAAGTCTGGCGAAACCTGCTTCCGTTGCTCTTTTAACGGCTTTATCAGAAGCATCCAGAATATTATTTGCAGAATAATTTAGCGTAGAAATCAGAGATGCATACTTTTCGATGCAAAGCTCATCTCCCTCATTGACTTCAACCGTAAATTCTGAAGCTATATATTTTTCTTTCTGAATGGCAGTAAAAATGGGTTCAATAGTTGTTCCGTTCAGACAAGTTCTGAAATTCATTCCGGAGCAAACCTGAAAGGCTGTTTTTTTTGTTTCCATACATACAAACCCTGCGGAACCTTTGATCCCGGAAGATTTTTCGATCCAGAAGTTTTCATCGTAATTCGAATCCTCGTTTACAACATTTCCGTCGATATAAGGGGTAACAGTAATTTTGCCTGAAAAATTCAATGCTTTCACCGTATAGCGAATGGCTCCAAGCTCCTGATCAGCAATACTCACAAATCGATTCGCATGAACTTCAACCTGTTTCCCGGACGACAGTTGCGCCACGAAGCGTCGGGTCAGCAAACCCGATTTCATATCAATGTCGCGGTAAAACGAAATAATTTCAGCTTTGTTTAAGTCCAGCTCTTCGTCCTCAATCAAAATATCGATTCCAATCCAGTTGGTGGCATTCAGGATTTTGGCAAAATATTCGGGATAACCATTTTTCCACCAGCCAACACGGGTTTTGTCGGGATAATAAATCCCAGCCATGTAACTTCCACGAAGGCTATCGCCGCTATATTTTTCTTCGAAATTGGCACGTTGTCCACACCGGCCATTTCCAATGCTCAGTAAACTTTCAGTAATACGGTTTTCTTCCTGATGAAATCCCTCTTCAATAATTTTCCACTCGTCGTGTATGATGTAGTTTTTCATATATTATAATTTCTATCGACGTTCTACAAGTTGTTAATAACCACATAGGCACATAAACCACATAGGTTTGTTGTATTTTTCTATTGTGTCCTATCTGCCTATGTGGTTTTCAATTGTCATTTCTCCAAATGCAGTTTTAATTTACTGACAGTAAATCCGTCGAACCCTGGAATTACAAAATCTGCCAGTCCGAGATTTTCGGGTTCACCGATTCCAACACAATACATATTTGCATTCCGGGCCGCCTCAACGCCTGCAATGGCATCTTCAAACACCACGCAGTTTTCAGGCAAAACGCCCAATTTTTCAGCGCCTTTCAGAAATACTTCAGGATTTGGCTTGGCCTCCGAAATGGAATTACCATCCACAATTGCATCAAACATGCCGGTGAGTTGAATGCGTTCCAAAATCATGGGTGCATTTTTACTCGCCGATCCGAGCGCTATTTTGATTCCGCAGTTTCGTAATTCCTGAAGAAATTTTTCCACTCCTGGCAGGGTTTCTTCCGGACTCATCTTTTCGATGAAACTCACATAAAGTGTATTCTTTTTCTCAGCCATCACGAGTTTTTCATGCTCCGGAAATTGTTTTCCTCCGATTTCGAGCAAAATATCGAGCGACGACATGCGGCTAACTCCTTTTAGCCGTTCGTTATCTTCAATGGTAAAGTTGAAGCCGAGTTCACTGGCCAGAGCTTTCCAGGCAATAAAATGGTATTTGGCGGTATCAACCACCACCCCATCGAGGTCAAATATGCAAGCTTCAATCATTCTAAAAATTATTTTTGATCAACATCATCAACAAAAAGAACACTGAGGGCAGCAATCAGCAAAGACGCACCACCCAGAATAAGGGCATAAATTGCATGCCCCTGGAATATGATTTTGGTGAAAAAGCCAAGAATACTGGCGGCAAGAATTTGTGGAATAACAATGAAAAAATTAAAAATCCCCATGTAGGTTCCCATTTTCTTTGCAGGCAACGATCCGGTCAGAATGGCATACGGCATCGACAAAATACTGGCCCAGGCAATTCCGACGCCTAGCATCGAAAACAAAAGCATGTGCGGATCTTTTACGACGTAAAACGAAGCCAATCCAATACCCCCACAAATCAGGGCGATGGCATGAGCTGTTTTGCGGCTGGTCCATTTGGCTAATACCGGAAGTAAAAAGGCAACCACTGCGGCAAAACCGTTGTAGGTTGCAAATAAAATTCCTACCCAGTTGGCGCCTTCATTGTACAAGGCCGAAGTCGAATCGCTGGTTCCGTAAATGTGACTGGTAACCGCGGAAGTCGAATAAATCCACATGGCAAACAGTGCAAACCACGAGAAAAACTGAGTAACAGCCAGCTGTTTCATGGTTTTAGGCATGTTCATCAGGTCGGTAATTACCTCCACGAAACCATTGTGTACCAATCCCTGGCGGGTGTACCAGGCCGAAGTCAGTAAAATCAGACCAAATGCTCCGAGGCCAACTGAAAGAACATACAGTTCTTTCTCCCAGCCCATCTGAAAAATAAGAAGACTGGCCAGAATACCAATAATTAAGAAAACAAATCCGCTCTTGATGAAAATCGGTAAAAGACTTTTTGTAGTACGAGCCGGTACTTCAACAGTATCCGACGATTGCTTTTTCTCCGCTTCAAATTCGCTGAGTTGTTCAGGAGAGTACTCTTTGGTAGAGAAAACAGTCCAAAGTACAGCCAGTAAAAAGACAGCACCACCCAGGTAAAACGACAGTTTAACCGATTGTGGGATTTTCTCTCCTGCCATGACTTCGTTCGAAACATTAAACCAGTTGGTTAAAACCCAGGGAAGAGCCGAAGCAACCACTGCTCCAGTACCGATAAAGAAACTCTGCATGGCAAAACCGGCAGTTCGCTGTTTCCCGGGAAGCATGTCGCCTACAAATGCGCGAAACGGTTCCATTGAAATATTGATCGAAGCATCCATGATCCACAGGACTCCGGCAGCAATCCATAAGGCTGGTGAATTGGGCATAAACAAAAGTGCCAAAGAAGCCAAAATGGCCCCAACCATAAAATATGGACGGCGGCGTCCGAAACGGCCCCATGTTTTGTCGCTCATATGCCCAATAATTGGCTGTATGATTAAACCAGTGACCGGGGCGGCAATCCATAAAATGGGGATATCGTCAACTTTGGCGCCAAGAGATTCGAATATCCGGCTCACATTGGCATTTTGCAATGCAAAACCAAACTGGATACCCAGAAAGCCAAAACTCATATTCCAGATTTGCCAAAAACTTAAAGCAGGTTTTTTCTTCATTTCATTTTATTTAGTTTCAAGACACAAGATAAGCTGATACAAAATACTAAGCAGAAAAATCTCATTGATAGGAACGATTTTCTCAAGATACTCAGATTGCATCTTTAATTCTGGCCGATCAAAAAACAAACCAGAAAGACATCATCAAATGTTTGGAATTAATTTTCGTCCACCTGAAACACTTTTCAGGAAGTCAAATGGAGTATATGGAATTAACGAAAAACGGAATTAACGTTACAAATATAAAGAAGATTTTATCAGAACTCCAAATCGCAGAACCGTCCAAGTACCTTATTGCAAGGCGAATCAGCCACTTCAAGAAAAAATACCTCATTGCAAACGTTTGCAGGGAAGGACAAAAAAAACTAAAAAGTTTGACTTTATTGAATTATACCAGTTCATCATGATTTTTTAGTGGTAGGTTTCACCTACCAAGAGAATATAGATCTGAAATACTATCGACATACTTGATGAGGTCCAAGTCTGGATGAGACCTATACTCATCACAAAAAGTAAAGCGGAACCGATACCAGCAATGGATTTGCAGGTATGTTCCGCTTTTAAAATTCCCCTAAGTGATTTTAGTTTGCTTAGTTCTTCAAATCAGGCATTTGATCGCGTGTGATCACGAAATCATAACTAAAGAATTTATTCCACCAGGTAGCACCATTATGAATGTCCGATTCGGTAAAATCACCGTTCCAAGGCATAAACCACGACCACACATCTCCATTTGATTTCATCAGGGCAGGGTCGGGAACTGAACCGCATTCAGTTAAAGCAATAATTTTTTTGTTGCTGAAAATCTCGTTCACTTTGTTAAATTTATCAGACTGAGAGGCGTGGTTATTGTTTCCGGGATAAATATCCATTCCAATAATATCCACATATTCGTCGCCGGGATACCAACTCAGGGCACTGCTTTCTGTATCAGAAGTCCAAACCCAGATCAGGTTATTTAATCCGTGAACAGTAACCAAACGGTTGAACATTAATTTCCACAAGGTTTTACATGCTTCAGGGCCTTTAGCACCCCACCAGAACCAACCACCGGCAGCTTCATGCAAAGGTCGCCAGATAACTGGGATTCCGGCATCCTTGAACTGTTTTAAATATCCGGCAATCACATCAATATCAACGATCATTGCTTTGTATTCATCCGAATTGGGATCATTCACTTTACTGACATCAAAGCTGGTATCGGTGGTGTAAAAAGCGCCCGACTTGGTTAATGGATCTCTCCAGTGCCAGACTAAACTAACGATACCCTTATTGTTCCACCAATCCTGTCCCAAGGTAAATGGAGCTGCATATTGTATCCAGTTTTGGTTGGGATTGGTATGGTCTATAAAATCGAAGGCAGTCAAAGCAGGCCATTTGCCTGTTTGAGTATGAACCCATGTTGCTTCAGTAATATTGGTACTATGATTGGCCATAGTGCCAGAAATCACCTTCATGCCAAAGTTTTGCCTGAGAAAATCATACAATTTTACAGCTTGTACCGAAGGACTTGGAGTAACCAAAGTTGATGAGATAGAAAATAACTCCTTGGTCGTAAATGTGATCGAAATTTCCCTGGCAAAGTTCCCGGCAACATCGCTCACCGCATTGTTGGGAATAATAAGTGTATAAGTTGTATTATACTGCAAACCAGATGATATAATGGTAAGCGTACGTGGCGAAACGGTTGCATTAACGACCTGATCATTCAATCGTATTTTTCCTGAAGCGGATAAAACAATTTGTTCGGTAAACTTCAATGATATTGAGGTATTTATATTTACCGATGTTGCTCCGTTAGCAGGAGTACTTTCCATTAAAGTTGGAGCAAATGTGTCCGTATCATCAGCAGATTTACTGCAGGAAAACAAAAACAGGGGAAATAACAAGATTAAAATATGACGAACGGAAATAATATCAAACATAAAGATCTATTTTAATGAAGACTACTAAAAACACCACAGATGGCTTTATCGGCTATACCAAACTGTAGATATCATATACTTATTTCAAAAAAGATAAAAAGTGGAGATGCTCCGAAGAGCCTCCCCACTTAAATCTATATGGGAAAACTATTTTCCAGTTCAATTCGTTCCGAAACGGATGTTGTCCACACACATGTTAATCTTTCCTGCTCCCCATCCAGAGGTTATTCCGTATTCGGCACCGAGCAAAGATACATCAGATATGGTTCCAGGACCGTTTCCGTCATGATCAAGGAATCCGCTTAACGGAAGGGTTACTGTTAGCCATCCCGGAGTTCCTTGCGGGAATAGTTCACCAACTTTCCATACATACCAATAGCTATTTCCATCAGTAGCACTCATTCTAAATTTCAGTACAACATCAGGACCAACAGATTCAAGAAAGTTAACATCCATTTTAACAGCATCTTTCGTTGGATCAATTCCTTCAGCAGAGAACTTACCCCAGTTTCTGGCAAAATAAACCTTCCATGAACCATCAACCGTTTGATTGACATGATAATAATTTCCGGAAATTGACAAAGTCGGCTCATTTTCAGATGCACCCAAGTCATTCCATCCAATGCTGGCATCTGATGCATCAAAATCAAAAAATACCCAGGAGTCCTTCTCAATAGCTTCAGGTCCTTTTTTTACAAAATTAATCTCGGGTAAAAGTCCCTCTTCTCCTTCGTATGTAATCATTCTGATTTGGCCATAACCCTTAGTAGTATTAACGGGCACATAAACTTCAATTTTTGTATCGTTTTTTGTACCGTATGCCGTTGCAGTTATGTTTCCCGGGAAAATTAACTCTTTTATCAGGTTCATTTTTGTCCCGTTAATTGTTAATATTTCACCCAAAACACCTGAAGATTCAGTGAAAGATGTAAATTCAGGCAAGTTGGTCAGGATCGTAATACCCAATGGAGACATTATCTGATTCCCGTTTTTTGCAGTCAGAGTTATCAGGCCTGTTTGTGCCCCAATTGGAACTGTAATCGTAAGTTGTGTTTCTGATTGCTGGGTAATACTTCCTTTAATATTACCGGTAAATACTACATCCGTCACCAGGTCAAGGTTGGTTCCTGTTATGGTTACATCGCCGTTTGCCTTTGTTGCAGTCGGGCTAAAAGAAGTAAATACAGGATCAATAATGGTGATTGATGCTCCGGTAACTGCTTTACCAGATTGAGTACTCAAAATGACCGCACCGGTAACCGCATCGATGGGTACAGTAACCTGTAATTCAATTGCTGATGTCGAAACGATTGTTCCGACCTTGCCTCCGCCAAAAGTAACAGCGGTAACCAAATCCAGATTTGTTCCTTTAATAGTTAAGGTTCCTTCGTTTTTGACTGAGCCTGGCAACATGGAACTGATGGTCGGCAATATCAGCGTCAAATCAGTAATGCTGGTTACCTCAACGTCAGAAAGTGCAAGCAATTTCAATTTCCCATCTTTGGCATTGACCGGAACAGTTACTGTAATGCCAGTGAAAGCATCATTTACTGTATAATCTTCCACTTTCAGATTTTCATTGAAAATAATTGCTTTTACCAAATCGAAATCAGTACCTGTAATGGTGATTTGGCTACCGGGTTTTACCGGGTTTGGTGCAATTGATGAAATAACTGGCAGAACAACTTCAATTGCATTTTCAGTATAGACCACAATCGGTATTTCTGCTCCGGTTGAAACGGCTACTTTCCCTGTTTGTGCATTGGCAGGAATTAGAACCTCAATTATTTTGCGGGTTTGGCTTATGAAATTTTCAGCAGTTACTGAAACATTTTCAGCAAAAATAACTTCTTTGATCAGATTAAGATAATCACCGTCAATTGTTAAAACATCTCCAGCTTTCGCTTTTGCCGGTGTATAACTTGTAATAGTTATTGGTTCAGAGTAATCTATTTTGGTTTTTGTGGTCAAATCCCCTTTCGGAGTTTTCAAGGTCACAAAGCCGGGTTGTGCTTCCTGCGGAATTAATATTCGGACTTCTTCATTGGTAGCCATGGTGAAACTGGTTACTTCAATGTTTTCAGGCAACACGACAGAGGTAACCTGGCTCATGTTCTGCCCAATGAATCTTAGTTCACCGCCCCTCAACGCAGGTGATGGTCCGAAGCTATTTAGAATTACTGTATCACTAGAACCTTCGTCGTCGTCGTTACAGGATGTCAACATTGATCCGCTAACTAATGCAAATAGTAAGGTCCAGACTATTAATATGAATTTATTTTTTTTCATGGTATGGCTTATTTATTTTTTAGTGGAACTACACGAACATTATCGATGCGAATATCAATAGGATATGTGGCATCGGAAGAACCAAAGAGCATAAAGCTGAGATTACTGTAGAGCGAAATATTATCAATTTTCAAATCCGATTTAGATTCGTCCTTGTTGTAAATAAAATCGGTCAACGGAATAGAAACAGTAATCCAGCCACCACTAGAATAGGTTGACTTTACTCCATCTTTATTAAATGGTTTCCAGTGGGCCTGAGCTGATACTCCATCCGGATTTACACCATCAGCTGTTCCGATTTTATCAAACCAGATCAACATCGGAACATCCGACCACTCTACAATATTTGTTTCAAAGCACAATTCAAGATTATCGACCAAGCCTTCGGCTATTGGATTTTCGCCAGCTCCGTATTTTGCCCAGTAACCAAACATCATTGGATTTACCCAATTCCAGGCGCCTTGATTGCCAACAAACTGGAGATATTGTCCGGAGCAACCATTTTCTGTTCCAAAACCGCCCAAACCCCAAGGGTTACCGTAAGCGGAGTTTTCAAAATCAAGAATCAGGTTTGTATTGTCCCTGAATATGAAATCAGAACGTGTTGATCCGTACATTGATTCTACTGTTATTTTGCCAACTCCGGCTTCGGAAGGCACGATCACCTGAATTTCGTCCATGGTGTATGAAATAATGGTCTGGGCTTTGATATTATTGGGAAAATAAACAACAGGTTCTTCCAGCCCTTCAGCAGGTAAAAAATAGTTTCCACTGATAATGGCGGTATCTCCAGCCTTAACATATTCGCACAACAGACTGGAAAGCATCGGTGCAGGTACATCAACTTTGAACGAGTAGACCAGCGTTTTACCATCATTAAACTTCATTGTAATTTCATCGGTAACGGTTTCCGGGATTACACTAGGTACCGAAACAAGAACTGAAAAGGAGGTGATGTAGGCAGGATTTAGTTTAGCCTTCTGATCATTAAACCAGAGTTCTCTAATACCCTGCAGATCCTCTCCCATGATTGCAATCAGGCTTCCCATGTAAGCGCTGACCACCAGGGAGTCGGATGAATCAGGATTCGTAATACGAACGTATTTTACCACCGGAGTTTTTCCGGAATCCTCTGAGTCGTCTTTGCATGAGGTGAATACTGCTCCAACTACAGCAACCGACAACAGCAGGTATATGGTGAATTTTTTTATTGTTTTCATCGAATTAAGCGTTTTAAGATTATTCAAAATTATACTCAACTGCATCTTCTTCTAATTTAGGATCAGATACCACGGCTTCCGAAGGAATTGGAAATGCCTTAATTTGACTTGGATAGATTACCATCCGTGACGTAGGGACGTTTTTTAAATAGCCCGCGTAAGAGTTTAGAACAGTTTCATCGCTGGTATTAATAGCATAATAATAATCTTCACGGTTTTGTGCATTCAGAAAATCTGCGGTGCCCTGTGCATCACGGTAGTACATTCGCTTAATATCGAACCACCGGATACTCTCCATACCAAACTCAATACGACGCTCCTTCATGACCTCATTAAAGGTTAATGGTGCCACTTTGGCTGCCAATCCTGCACGGTTGCGTATTTCGTTGATGTAGGTGATCGCAAGCGGATCGGATGTTGATGCTGCGGAACCAATAGTTGCTTCACAATAAATCAGGTACATTTCGGCAAAACGCATGAGATAGATATTATTTCCTGCATCCTGGCTTGTACCTACCAGATTGTTGACATCAGAAGCTTTCCCAACCACATATTTTTTAATATGACTTAACATCGAACCTGCTCCCTCAATTGGGTTATTCGGATCAGCAGGATCAGCAGTACGGATGTTATAGGTATAACCTCCGTTGTTCTTGTTCAATTCCGAATAATAGTCACCGCTTTGCATGATAATGAATTTGCGACGGGCATCATTGGGCTCAATATCATTTTGAAAATCGATTGTCGGCCCTTTTCCTCCACCCCATGTCTGATCTGCTATTACAGAACTTCTTGACCATGCCGTATTTCTGGGACTGCCAAGTCCGTAACCACCAGCTCCAATCATTTGCAAGGCGAATAGCGATTCTTTGTTATTGTTTCCTTCAATCGTATAGAGTTGCTGATAGCTTCCATTCAAACCAAACCCATCTGTATTTTCAATAACTTCTTTGGCATATTGCTTGGCCTTGCCGAAATATTCAGCAGACTGCGAATCAGTTAAGTCTGATGCCATCGTCAGGTAAAGTTTAGCCATTAAACCCTTTGCTCCCCATTTGGTCACCCGGCCAGGAACTGCGTCTTTTCCCGGAAGATTTTCTTCAGCAAAAGCCAGATCACGGCGAATGAATTCGTAAATACTTTTACGGGTGTTTTTAGGTAACTTCATTTCTCCTGATGCGATCAGTGCTGAAGCATTTTCGACAATCGGAATTTCGCCCCAATATTCGGTCAGGATAAAATAGGTCCATGCCCTGACAAAACGTGCTTCTCCAAGAGCCGCATTAATTACATTTTCGTCCACTCCATTGCCTCTGGCTGCAGCCGGCATGTCGTTAATCACTGCATTACAATAGGAATTGGCCCGAAACAGACTTTTCCAGCCACTGGCGAGATGGGAATTACCACTATTGAACGAGAAGTAAAAAAACTGACCTTCCTGGTCGTAAGTATAATACATATCACCCGAAGCCATATCACCGGCATAAAACATTAATCCTGCAATGTAGTCGAACCAGGCTTGTCCTCCATAAAGTGTCGAAGTTGAAGAGCGAACTTCAGTTTCATTTTTATAATAATTTTCAGCGACAATACTATCAACCGGGTTAACGGTTAAAAAGTCTTCTGCACAGGATGTTACCATCAAAAGCACACCCAAACAAATATATTTAATTTGATTTTTCATTTTCAAAAGATATTTCAGGATTAAAAATCAGCATTAATACCAAACGTATAAATCTTCGGACTTGGATAGCGACCCATGTCGATATTTTGTAACATGGCATTTTGGTTGTAGGCTCCAATTTCCGGATCATAGCCCGAATAATTCGTAAACGTGTAAACATTTTGGATGTTGGCATAAACCTTAAACCGCTGAACACCTATCTTTTGCGTTAGATTTTTAGAAAATGTGTAACCCAGAGTGATGTTTTTAATCCGCAAATACGAACCGTCTTCAATAAACCGGGTTGACATTCTGTTGTTCCTGTTATTGTCGTTGGATGTAACGCGTGGTATATTGGTGTCCGGATTAATTAATTGGAAGTTTGCTGCATCAGTAGTGCTTCCTTCGGGATCAATCATTACAGTCTGGGCACGATTCACAACTGCTTTGCCCTGATTATTCCAGATGCTTGTTTGCCCTTCAGTCTGAACCCGTGTATAGTTCAGGATATCTGCCCCGTAGGATCCGGATAAATAAACTGAAAGATCAAAATTTCCATAGGAAAAGCTATTATTAATACCAAATGTAAAATCAGGATTAGGATCACCAATGACTTTCTGATCGTAGGTGTTGATAATACCATCAGGTGTTCCATCAGGTCCTGAAATATCTCTAAATTTTACATCGCCAATCCAAATGCCCTGTTTTTTATCGGCGTAATTAGTCCCCGGATTTGCCGGATCCTCAATTTGTACGGAATGGTTGGCAATGTCATTCGCGTCTTTAAAAACGCCTTCCATCACATACCCGTAAAATTCACCTAATGGTAATCCTTCCTTAGTTATTGTGGCAGTCTGAAATTCACTGTACCAGTTCATTTTGCCATAATAAACAGCATTTTCGTCATTCAGCTTAATAACCTTGTTCCTGTTCAACGAGAAGGTCATGTCAGTTGTCCAGTTAAATTTCAAACTTTTAATGTTGTGTGTTGACAATGAAATATCAATTCCTTTGTTCTCCATTTTACCAACATTAGCATAAGGAGCTGCAATATCCTGATAGGTGCCTCCGCCAATGTAACTTGGTACAGAAATCTGCAAAAGCAGGTCTCTTGTTTTCTTTTTGTAAACATCAACACGGAAGTCGACACGATTATCAAAAAGACCCAGATCCAATCCAAGATTATACTGCTCGGTGGTTTCCCATTTTAAAGAAGGATTCGCGAATTTCGACAAACGGTATCCGGTTCCAAAAGCCGTTTTTGTAGATGTCATTGATGAACCATAAAGATATGTTGAGCCGGGCATGTTACCTACAGAACCATAACTTAACCTGAGTTTCATATTTGAAATGGCTTTGACATTCTTCATAAATTGTTCGTTATTAATTCTCCAGGCAATAGACCCGGAAGGGAAATAACCCCACTTGTTGTCCGCTCCAAATTTTGAGGAACCATCTCCACGGAAAGTAAAAGTAGCCAGGTAGCGATCAGCATAGTTATAGTTAAAACGTCCGTAATACGACATTTGTGTTGCAGAGTCCTCCCATCCGCTGTTTGAAACAAATGTTCCGTCTTCAGTCATCACATAAATATCGTTGGTCGTAAAACTTTGTTTAATTAATGAATTTCCTGACCATGATGATTCCTGCATTTCCTGACCAAGCATCATCGTTAAACTATGCACTTCGGCGAATTTTAAATTATAAGTGACATAATTCTTCCAGACCCAGAATTTACTATGGTCTTCACGCTGCATCATCTTATTAATTTCATTTTTCAGTACACCCCATTCATAGGTAGGATGAAAAGCTTTGTTGACAGCGTTACTAACATCAAAACTATATTCACTCCGGAAATTTAATCCTTTCATAAAATCGGCGCTCAAATATGCATTACCTGTTGTTCTTTGGCGCATTAAGGTATTGTGCCTCTGAAGAGCCAAAGCAACCGGGTTATACTGTGAAGCACCGGCAACTGTATTCGGACCGGCAAAATTTCCATCCATATCGTAAACCGGCACATCAGGCTGCATTAGCAGAGCCTGAATAATCACACCATCGCCACCATCATTCAATGTAATCGTTTCGTCGGTTTCAGCATATGCAAGAGAACCTCCAACCTTCATCCATTTTTTCACCTGGCTGTCCATGTTCATCCTGCCTGTCAAACGATTAAAGTCAGAACCAATAATAATTCCGTTCTGGTTAAAATAACCACCTGAAATTGCATACACAGTATTTTCATTTCCACCGGTCACCGAAATCTGATGACTTTTCATCCATGCTTTGCGAAAAATCTCATCCTGCCAATCGGTTCCTTTACCTAAAATAGATGGATCAAGGTAATTGGAAGATTTTGTGCGTTCTAATTCATCTGCAATTTGATTTTGATAAACCGCATATTCAGGCAGGTTCATCATGTCAAGTTTTACAGGAAGTTCCTGCATTGCCATGTAACCATCATAAGTTACTCTGGCTTCCCCCTTCTTTCCGCGTCTGGTAGTAACAATGATTACTCCGTTGGCTGCTTGAGCACCATAAATTGCAGCTGCAGAAGCATCTTTCAAAACCTCAAGGCTTACAATATCAGATGGGTTAATGGTTGAAAGTGGGTTCACCTTATTTTGTCCGTTGGCACCACCGGCCCAGTCAAATCCAACGATACTTTGTCCTTCGCCTACAAAGGGAACTCCATCGACTACGTACAAAGGTTCGTTACTACCGCTAACAGAACTGGCCCCACGAATACGGATAGAAGTTGCTCCTCCAGGCTGTCCTGAGTTTTGAGTTACTTGCACCCCGGCAACACGTCCTTGCATCGCCTGATCAATGTTGGTGGAGATTGTGGATTTTAGCTTGTCTTCACTCACTGAAACCACAGCGCCGGTCAGGTCACTCTTTTTCATGGTTCCGTAACCTACAACCACCACTTCATCCAGCCCTGTTACTTCTGTTTTTAACAAAATATTGATGGATGAACGGGTACCAACCTGAATTTCCTGACTTTGATAGCCAATAAAGGAAAAAGTCAGGATTGTTTTATCAGAAGGTACTTCAATAGAATAATTACCACTAATATCAGTAATTACTCCTTTGACTGTTCCTTTAAGCACGACATTTACTCCTGGTAGAGCTTCAGATGACACGGCATCCTGAACTGTCCCTGTTATTCTCTTCTGGGCAAGCAAGGTACTGCTCAATGAGAATAACAATAAAAATAAAACAAGATTCTTTTTCATAGAGAGTTAGGTTTAAAATTCAAACTATATTTGTTATGTATCTACATTGACCATGCAAGAATTAGGATGAGCGCAATGATGAAAAAATAGATCAATATCTCAAGGCAGAGATAGAGCCATCTGTTTTGATTTTTTTCCATAGTCCGGTTTTCTTTTCAGCATAAAGATAGGATGACCTCAGGATAGAGAGGGGGGTGAAATGTAAAAGATTAGGATGACGATTTTACAAGAATGGTTGTGGTTTGTAAATAATAAATGCTTCAAATGTAAAGTGGTCGATGATGAATTGTTTTCTGTAGCTATTTTTCAGAAACATTTGTAATTTAACCGAAAATGACTCTGAAACTCTAACTAACAAGAATAACTGATGGGGAAAAAGAATGCAGCAACAACACAACTTAAGTATGTTCTGACATGTGCCCTTTTGTTATTAAGTACAGTCAATCTATATGCCCAGCATACTTCAGTCAATTTTTCGAACATTAGCGTCCGGAACGGAATGTCGTCCAATTGGGTAACTTCCTTATGCCGTGATTCGGATGGGTTCATGTGGATTGGGACAAACCGGGGACTCAACCGGTTTGATGGATACAACCTTACAACTTTCGAGCTGAATTCAAATGACACGACAAGTTTGTCAAACAATTTTATCGCAAGCATTGCCGAAGATAAGGATTCGAATCTGTGGGTAGGTACGACCTTCGGCCTAAATATCAGGGAGCACAACTCGCAATCTTTTCACCGGATTTCACTTTTCGATCACAACGCCTTTCAATGCAACGACGTTAACAACATCAACACCATTTTCATAACTAAAGGAGGCGTAGTATTTATTGGTACTCATGAAGGATTTTTCACTTACAGTGCCGGAAAATTCAGGCATCATCTGGTTGATTCGACACGTTTTGATGCACCCGTGAATAATGTTTTTTCATTTACCGAAGATCAAAACGGAGATATCTGGCTTGGCACATTCAGCAGAAACCTGATCCGCTACAGCCAGGGCCGTTCTTTGGAATTCATACCCCTCCCACCTCTTTTTGAAGGAAAATATGTGAGTGGGCTACAGAAGTTATTTATCGATTCCGATCGTTTGTTGTGGGTAGGAAGTCAGGCAGGACTTTACGTTTACGACCTGAAACGAAAAGACTGGAATACCAATATGAACCGGATCCTTTATAAAGAAATCGGAAACAAGGTGATCGCCGGCATCCAGGAAGATCGGGATGGTACAATCTGGATAGCCACTGACGGAGAAGGTATTTATTTATTCCACAAAAAGGATCTGTCGGTGTTAAACCTTCCTTTCAAAGGTCTTGATTCGAAAAGCATTTCAACCAATGGATTATACTGTCTGCTCATTGATCCAACCAACCTTGTCTGGATTGGCACTTACAAACAAGGTCTCGATTTTCACAACCGGAGTTCGAAAAAATTCAAGTTATTCAGAAACGAGCCTGAAGCTGAAAATTCGTTAAGCTCAAATGATGTTGATTGTTGTATGGAAGATTCCTACGGAAATATCTGGATAGGAACCAACGGCGGAGGCATTAACATTCTGGACGAAAAAACTCAAAAATTCCGGTATATGAACGTTTCCAACACAGGGAATAATGGACTTAGCAGCAATATTGTTGTATCTCTCTTTGAAGATCATCAAAAAAATATCTGGATTGGGACTTATTTTGGCGGACTAAATAAATACAACCCGGTTACAGGCCAATTCATCAGATACAAACACAACGAAAATGACACAACCACTATTTCGGACGACCGCATCTGGAGTATTCTTCAAGATGATGATGACAATCTCTGGATTGGTACACTGGGAGGTGGACTAAACTTATTTGATGCAAAGACCGGCTCGTTTAAACGATATACTGCCGGGAAATCCGGCCTGCCGGGAAACTATATTTACCATCTGACTCAGGATCACAAGAAGCGCCTTTGGGTTTGCACTACGGATGGCTTGGCCATTTACAATCCAGATATGGATCAGTTTGATGCCTATATCAATAAAAATTCAAATACAGGGATAAATAGTTTCGGGGCCCTGGTCTCAAGTTATGAAGACAGCAGAGGATGGTACTGGTTATGTGGCAACAATGGGCTGATCAAATTCAATCCGGATACACATACCTCGGTAAAGATTGATAAGTTATCAGGCTTATTGTCAAACTCTGTGAACCGGATTTTGGAAGATAAAACCGGAAATTTATGGGTGAGCAGCTCCCGTGGAATTTCAAAAATTTGGTTCACCAACATCGAAAATGACACCACATTTGTCACGAATTTCATACACTTCGATGAAACCGATGGACTTCAGGGACGAGAATTCTCTGAAACTGCTTCACTCAAAACAAAAGACGGCGAATTATTATTTGGTGGAGTAAACGGACTAAATATCTTTTGGCCCGGCGATATTAAAGTGGATCGATCCGTACCCAAGTTGATTTTTACAAACCTCCGGATTTTTAATTCAACAATTTCCCCGGGACAGGTATTTAATAACCGGATAATCCTGACCAAACCAATCAGCCATACGGACAAAATTATTTTAAAACATTCAGAAAACCTTTTCTCCATTGAATTTGCTGCACTAACTTATTTATTTCCCGGAAAAAATAAATACCGCTACCAATTGGAGGGATTCGATGATAGTTGGTTTGAAACCGACGGGACTGCAAATTTTGCTACGTTTACAAACCTTAACAATGGTGATTATGTGTTGCATCTGAAAGGATCGAATGCTGATGGAACCTGGAATGAAGAAGGAATCTCTCTAATAATAAAGGTGCTGCCTCCGTTCTGGAAAAGCTGGTACGCCATGTTGGGCTATGTGTTCTTCCTGATGTTTATGCTTTTGATTTTACGCTACATGATCCTGTATCGGGAACGTTTGAAAGTTGAACTTAGAATAGAACGTTCGGAAGCAAAACGCCTTCATGAACTGGACATGCTGAAGTTAAAATTCTTCACCAACATCTCGCATGAATTCCGCACTCCCTTAACTCTGATATTATCGCCAGTAGAAAAATTACTGCCCCATTTTAACGGTTTGCCTGAAGAAAAATACCTGCAGCATATTTACCAAAACGCGAAAAAGCTGTTGAACATGATCAATCAATTGCTTGATTTCAGAAAAATGGAAGCTCAGGGCCTGACATTCAACCCATCATGGGGTAATATTGTTGAATTTATCACAGCAACTGTTTCTTCATTTAATGACCTTAGCGAAAATAAAAACATCGAACTGAGGCAAATTACTGATCTACGTGAGTTTTATATGATGTTTGATAAGGAAAAGTTGGAAAAGATACTTTTCAACCTTTTGTCTAACGCCTTTAAATTCACGCCTATAAGTGGAATTGTCATTGTTATGGTGGGGCTCGAAGAGATTGCCGACGAAGGGAAAAATAAAAGATACCTGGTGATCAAAATAAAAGATAATGGATGCGGGATTCATCCGGATAATCTGGATAAAATTTTTACCCGTTTTTACCAGGTCGAGAACTCGAAATCAATTGTTGCAAATGGCACCGGAATCGGATTATCCCTGATCAAAGAATATGTCCATTTACATGGTGGAAACATTACAGTAGAAAGTGCCCTGAACATTGGAACCTGCTTTAGTGTGTTTTTGCCGGTTGAGGAAACCGTCGATCTTCAACACAACGAATTGTTTCACGGCCAGCTTCAAGAAACCAAATTTAAAACTGAAAAAAAACCGGTTCAACATGAATCGAAACAACAGCTGAATAAAAAAAACCAGCCAGTCATACTCATTGTTGAAGACAACAATGATCTTAGACTTTACCTGAAAGAAAATCTGGAATACCACTATGAAATTCTGGAAGCAGAAGATGGACGGCACGCCCTGACTATCCTCGAAAAACGAATGCCTGATTTGATCCTGAGCGATATTATGATGCCAGGAATGGATGGAATAGAACTTTGTAAAAAAGTAAAAAATGATAAAATAACCTGTCACATCCCATTTGTTCTCCTGACCGCCAAAACATCTGAACAACAAAAGCTGGAAGGACTTGAAACCGGGGCAGACGATTACATTGTAAAACCATTTAACTTCGAAATACTGAAGACAAAAATTCGCAACCTGATCCAGTTGAATCTGAATATCAGAGAAGTTTTCAGAACAAAAATGCTGATCGAACCAAAAGATATCAGCATTACATCACTCGATGAAAAATTCATGGCAAAAGCGCTTGATATTATTGAGAAACATATGGGAGATGTCCATTTTTCAGTGGAAGAATTTAGCCGGCAGATAGGAGTCAGCCGGATGCAGCTGTATAACAAAATTGTTTCGTTAACCGGAAGTACGCCTCTGGAATTTATCCGAATTATGCGACTCAAAAGAGCCGCCCACCTTTTGGCAAAAAGTCAGTTAAATGTATCTGAAATAGCCTACCAGGTTGGGTTTAACGATCCAAAGTATTTTACCATGCAATTCAAAAAAGAATTTAAAATTTTACCTTCAAAATACAAGACAACAGGAGAGGAGTAAAGTGAAATGCTTTCTGTAATTCAGTAGGAAGAGAAAAATAAACTTCTTATTGTTAGCATGTTCTGATGCTTACCAATTGAGCAGAAAACACCCGAAACCGAAATCATGGCTGACGAATTTGAAAATCACCTATTCCTTCACCGAACTGCCCCTCACAATCAAATCTCCTGTCAGAATTTTCACTTCGGGGACGTACACTTCTTCGTTCGACATAATCCGTCGGAAAAGTATTTCGGCAGCAATGGTTCCCATTTCGTAACCATGCTGGTCGACTGATGAAAGATGAGGATCTGTGATTCCTGATAAACGTCCGTCACTAAATCCAACAATCGAAATATCGTCCGGGATTCTAAATCCTTTTTTCTGGATGGTTTGCATGGCACCAATAGCAGTCAGGTCGTTGGCTGCAAAAATACCATCCGGAACAATTCCTGCATCAAGCATTTCATTTACAGCATTTCTGGCCCTTTCATAATTATCGGCCTCTACGATTAGGCGGTTGTCAACCGGCAGACCTGCTTCGGTAAGGGCATTCAGGTAACCCTGAAGGCGGTTCCTTCCAATAACCAGATTCTGTGGTCCCGCAAAATGCGCAATTCGTTTCCGACCCGTTTTAATCAGATGGTGGGTGGCTTTGTATGCAGCTTCCATATCATCTATAATAACCTGATCAGCATTGATTTCAGGAGCTACACGATCGAAAAATACGAGCGGAATTCCACCTTCCTGTAAATCGAGCAGATGATCGAACGAATGAGTTTCCTTGGAGATAGAAACTAAAATTCCATCGACACGGTGCGAAAGAAGGGTCCGCGCATTTGCCACCTCGCGTTCATAACTTTCATTCGACTGACAAATAATTACGGTAAATCCTTTTTGCGAAGCGACATCGTCAATTCCGCTAATTACCGAGGAGAAAAAAAAGTGTACAAGTTCCGGAATAATTACTCCAATTGTATTGCTACGGCTGTTTTTCAAGCTAAGGGCAACCGCATTTGGCCGGTATTTCAGTTTGCCTGCAAGTTCATTCACCGCCTTCTTGGTATCCACATTAATATCCGGATGATCCTTCAGCGCACGCGATACCGTTGATGGTGAAATGCCTAAAATCCGGGCAATATCTTTTATTGTAATCTGATTACTGCGCATAAAAAAGAGGTTTCAGGTAAAGATCCGCTAATCAATCACGAAAGATACTGAATTATTCTCATGCTCAATTAGACAAAATCGGTTGCGAATATACCAAAACATACCCACCAGTGACTACCTGTTTTATAACAGTTAGGGTGCAAACGTCACCGCAATCGTTTGCAAAAAATAGCTTATAACATTTTTTAACAAACGCTTAACGGTTTCCATACTTTGGTCACGGAATTAATTTTACGAAGCATTAACACGGAAATAGAGTAACAGAATTAACAAAAAATTGGATGAATAAATCCAGAAATGAGTATTTGAACCAATAATTAATTAAAACATGAGGATTATTCGCAAAAACCTAAATGTACTAATACTGATGCTGTCGCTATTGTTTGGAAATTTCGCAATGGCACAGCAATTAGTATTATCAGGCAAAGTAACCGATAGCTCATCGGGAGAATCTTTACCGGGTGTTTCTATCGTAGTTAAAGGAACTACAAATGGTACCATTTCAAATGCAGAGGGTGAATTCACTCTTCAACCCAACAATGGTGATGTCGTACAGTTTAAATTTATCGGTTATAAAACACAGGAAATTGTAGCTCAGGGACAGAAAAACCTACAGGTAGCTCTTGTTGTTGACAATGAACAACTGGATGAAGTGGTTGTAATCGCCTATGGTACTAAAAAGAAATCGGACCTGACAGGTGCAGTAACATCAGTTAGCGCCAAAGAATTTCAAAAGGGGAATATTGCTTCCTCCGAACAATTGTTGACAGGTAAAGTACCCGGATTGCAGATTACCTCAAGCGGTGGTGCTGCCGGTGCCGGAAGTACAATTCGTATTCGTGGCGGTGCCTCGTTAAATGCGAGCAACGATCCATTAATTGTCATTGATGGTGTACCAGTGGAAGGCAATGGGCTTTCCGGATCAGCCAACCTATTAAATACGATTAACCCTAATGACATTGAGTCAATAAGTGTATTAAAAGATGCTTCGGCTACTGCTCTTTATGGGTCAAGGGCTTCAAACGGTGTTCTTATTATCACAACCAAAAAAGGAGCTGCCGGAGCCGTTAAGTTCAACTTTAATACGCAGGAATCAGTGGGATTGGTAGCTAAATATGTAGATGTACTTAATGCCGATCAGATTAGAAGTATTGTTACTGCCGATGCATTGGCCACAGGTAATAATACTTATAAAAACCTTTTGGGAACAGCCAATACCGATTGGCAAAAAGAAATTTATCAAACTGCCTTAACTTCGGATAATAACCTGAGCGCCAGTGGTAGTATTAAAAACATTCCCTTCCGTATTTCAACCGGATATTTAACCCAGGATGGTATTCTTAAAACGAACAACTTCAAGCGTTTTACCGCGGGATTGAATCTTTCACCAAAATTCTTTACTGATCACTTATCGGTTAACCTGAATGCGAAATACAGCAATACGCAGAACCGTTTTGCCGATGAAGGCGGAGCAATTGGCGGGGCAGTTGGTTTTGACCCTACTCAACCTGTAATGAAAGATGGTAGTGTTTACGGTGGATATTATGAGTGGCTTGGGGCTGATGGAACTCCAATTAATACAAATGGAGGTGCCGTTGCACCTAATCCGCTTGGATTACTTGAACAAAGGGACAATACTTCGCAGGTAAACAGAATAATCGGGAATATACAATTGGATTACAAGCTGCATTTCTTACCCGATTTACATGTGTTGCTAAACCTCGGTCTTGACAAAGCTATTGGAAGCGGTGACGATAACAGGCCTGCAACTATGGCAAGTGTTGCCTATAAGAATGGAATTTTCAGCCATTACAAACAAGGAAAAAGTAATACATTGGCTGATGTTTCAATGTTCTATTCCAAAGAGTTAACTGAAGCAAAAAGTAAATTCGACGTTCTTGTTGGGCATAGTTATCAGGATTTTTATACCGACGTTTACAATTATGCTTCTTACAGCCAGGATGGAGTAGTTGATGAAGCAACAGTTCCAACCTTTGCAACAGATAAACCGGAATATCGTCTGGAGTCTTATTTGGGCAGATTGAATTACACGTTTAACGAAAAATACCTGTTGACAGCCTCCGTAAGAAGAGATGCAAGTTCTAAATTTTCACCTGACACACGTATTGGTTATTTCCCGGCTGTTGCGTTGGCCTGGAAAATGAATGAAGATTTTTTTAAAAACAGTAAAGTAGTGTCAGATTTAAAACTTCGTTTAGGTTGGGGTATTACAGGGCAACAGGATATTGGTAATTATTATCCTTATATGCCCCGATACACCCAAAGCGAAAGTACAGCGCAATATCAACTAGGCAATGCTTTCTATAGCTTTCTTCGTCCGGTAGCCTATGATGCTAATATTAAATGGGAAACCACCACTACAAATAATATTGGATTGGATTTTGGTTTTTTCAATGGTAGGATCTCAGGAAGTGTTGACGTTTATCAGAAAAAGACAAAAGATCTCTTAAGTGTAGTTCCAATTGCCCCGGGAGCCAATTTTGACATTGAATTATTGACCAATGTTGGCAATATGGAAAACAAGGGTATTGAATTTGCAATAAACACCATTCCGGTTCAAATGAAAGACTTTTCCTGGAATCTTGGATTTAATGTAACCTATAATGAAACTGAAATTACCAAACTGCTGAAAAACAATATTCCTGGTTATACAGGAATTGATGTTGGAAACGTCAGTGGAGGAACAGGTAATAAAATTGGAAAACATGCTGTTGGGTATGCCCCAAATACTTTTTATGTATTCAAACAAGTGTATGATAAAACTACCGGAGCCCCCATTGAAGGATTGTATGAGGACCTCAACAGAGACGGCCAAATTACTGATGCCGACAGGTACTATTATAAAAAACCTGCACCTGATTTCATGTTTGGAGTGAATACTCAGTTCAACTATAAGAAATGGAGCATGGGTATAGTTGGTCACGCAATGGTTGGCAATTATTTGTATAATAACTTTAATTCAAATAAGGGAACATTAAGAGCCATGAAAGATCCACTTCTTTTTCTTGATAATGTTTCTTCAAATTATCTGAAGACCAACTTCACTAACATGCAATATACGTCCGATTACTACATTGAGAATGCATCTTTCTTCCGTCTCGACAATATCAATTTTGGATATGATGCTGGTAAAATTTTCAAAAACAGAACATCTCAATTACGCATAACAGCAAGTGTTCAAAACGTTTTTGTCATTACGAATTACTCCGGATTGGATCCCGAGTATGCCACCTCAGATAACACCAAAATAGGTATCGATAATGTCATCTATCCTCGACCAAGAATATTCTCTGTTGGATTTAACCTTGACTTTTAATTTTAATAAGTGAATTATATGAAAAGTAGAACAATAACAAAAATAATTTTTGCATGTGTTGCCATTTTGGTTGCAACATCCTGTGCAGATAAACTGGATTTGTTCCCTCAAAACGATCTTACAGCCACTAAGGCATATGCTACACCTGAGGGATACAAAAGCGTTCTCGCCAAAGCATATGGAGGATTATCGGTAACCGGAAACAAAGGGCCTTCTGACCTTCCGGATATACAAGGATTGGATGAAGGTTCACAAACAGCTTTTATCCGCATGTTTTTCAATTGTCAGGAACTTCCTACTGATGAGGCAATTGTGGCATGGAACGACCAAACTATCCACGATTTTCACGATCTGAAATGGACAGACAGTGATCCTTTCCTGAAAGGAATATATGCCCGCCCTATTTATAACATTACACTCATAAATGAATATTTACGTGAATCAACCGATGAAAAGGTAGCAGGCAGAGGAATTACAGGAACTGCAGCTACTGATATTAAATCATCAAGGGCCGAAGTTCGTTTCTTGCGTGCTTTCAACTATTGGGTAATGATGGATTTATTTGGCAAATCAACCTTCATTACTGAAGATGATGGAATAGGTACATTTTTACCACGTGAAATTCCTCGTGATAGTTTATTCCTTTACATTGAAACTGAACTTAAAGCAATTGATGGCGACCTGGCTCCTGCTAAAACAGCAGAATATGGCCGTGTGGATCAGGCTGCCGACTGGGCTTTACTTGCACGTATTTATTTGAATGCTTCCGTTTATAACGGTACAGCACGGAATAACGATGCAATTACCTATGCAAAAAAGGTAATCGATGCAGGTTATAGCTTACAACAGGGGTATTTCAAATTATTCATGGCCGATAACGACAAATGTACCAGTGAAATAATTTGGGCGATCAATTGTGATGGATTAGCAGGGCAGGCGTATGGCAATACAACTTTTATGATCCATGCTGCTTCCGGCGATGATGCTGCTGATTATGGTGTTTCAGGTGGATGGAATGGTTACAGGGCAACGAAAGCATTTGGCGATAAGTTTCCAAAAGATGGATCCGGAAATATTGATGTTACGGCAGATCAAAGGGGCAATGCTTTTTATACCTCCAGTTTCAGTGGAACTCCGGCTCAGGCATTAATAAGTACTCTTGACGATGTCAGTAATTTTGCTACAGGATATCATATAAAGAAATATGTGAACATTCGATCTGATGGAGCTGCCGTCAGTGATCCAACCACAACTTATTCTGATATTGATTTCCCGGTATTCCGTTTATCAGAAATGTACCTTATCTATGCAGAAGCTGTTCTTCGTGGTGGAACAACTGGTGATTTAGGAACTGCACTTACTTATGTGAACCTTATCAGGTCAAGAGCAGGTGCATCATCATTTAATTCTGCAGATATTACTTTGCCGAATATGCTTGATGAGAGAGCTAGAGAACTGTTTTGGGAAGGACATCGTCGTACCGACCTGATACGCTATGGTCAACTAACAACTTCAACCTATTTATGGCCCTGGAAAGGTGGAATTGCTTCCGGTACAGCAGTTGATAGCAAATATAATTTATTCGCTATTCCTGCAGCCAATATATCGTCCAATCCGAACTTAAAGCAGAATACCGGATATTAATTTAAACTTCTAAAAATAATTCAAAATGAAAAATATATCGAAGTTCGCGATTTTATTACTCATACTCACCACTTTAGTCTGGTCGTGCGACAAAGATGAGAATAAAATCAATTTTGAAGGAGGAACCGCTCCGGTATTGACTGCCAACAAAACAGCTATTAGCTTGTCATTTTTGACTAAAGCGAAAGAGGCTGTCACCTTTTCCTGGACCAATCCTAATTACCAGTTTACAACGGGAATTAGTTCCCAAAACGTAAGTTATATATTAGAGATTGATACTACAGGAGCTAATTTTACTAATCCAAATAAAAAAGCAGTTGCTTTAAGTACGGACCTAAGTTTTTCAATTCCGGACAGTACTTTCAATGACTACCTTCTAAACACAATGGCATTGATACCTGCCAAGTCTCATAATCTGGATGTTAGAATTATGTCAACACTGACAAACAGTTCAGTGCCATTGTATTCCAATGTTCTTAATTATACAGTTACCCCTTATGCCATTCCTCCAAAAGTAGTACCTCCAACTGCAGGTACTTTATGGATTATTGGTAATGCTGTAGCCGGAGAGTGGGACAATCCTATTCCTGCACCTTACGATGTAACACAGAAATTTACCAGAGAATCGGAGACTCTTTATACATTAATTGTTCCAATGATTGCAGGTGCAAGTAATGGTTATAAATTAATCCAGACGCAAGGGAATTGGGATACACAATATCATGCCTTAGATGGTACCATATTTACAGGTGGTGACTTCGAACTGAAAAATTCTGATCCTCAATTCCCCGCACCTGCTGCTTCAGGTATTTATAAGATCACGATAGACTTTCAGCGTGGTAAATATACTGTGGTAGCACAGTAAACTAATCTCAATATTTTTAAACGGTTAAACATGAAAAATATCGTAAAAATTATAATCGCAACAGTAGGAATCGCACTGATTTTTACTGCATGCCAAAAAGAGGGGGATTTACCCTTTTATAAAGAAGGAACAGGGTCTGTTGTGTTGACTGGTAGTGCAGCTACAGTTGCTGCTGCTATTGCTGATGCAGACAAAACAGCACTTACAGTGAACTGGACATGGCCTGATTATGCCACTGACTCAGTCAATCAAAAATTTATTGTACAAATTGCTCCTGCAGGTATGAATTTTGAGAAACCTGTTACCCGGGTTTTAAAGGGAATACAAAGCACTTCTTTTACTGCCAAAGAATTAAATACTATAGTTTTTGGTTTTGGTGAGGTTAGTGCTCCTTTTTCCCTTGATATGCGGATCATTTCATCCTATGCCAACAACAATGAGCAGTATCAATCGAATGCTGTAAATGTGGTTGTTACCCCTTATATCATTCCGGTAACATTGTCACTCGACCCGGCAGGGCCATTGACATTTTCTTTTGAAACTGCTGCAAACAAGGCAGTAACTTTAAATTGGAATGCAACAGAGTATGGAAATCTTCCTCTCAATTATGCAATTCAGATTGATAAAGCCGATGGCACTTTTGAAACTCCTGTGGTGATCACTTATGGAACTGCTTTGACAGGAGAAATAACGGTTACTTCTCTAAACAGAGCCGCAATTAGTGCCGGTGTTGCTGCAAATACAAGCGGTGACCTGGCTATCCGTGTAATTGCCTATCAGGGTGCTGATTTTGAAAATCCTGTATATTCAAATGTTGCAACTCTAAATGTAACAACTTATCTGGATGTAGTTAAATTCTGGGTAGTTGGTGGATATAACGGATGGGATAACAGCGATAACGCATTATTCATTATGAATACCCCTGAAACCGGGGCCAATGCTGAAGGATATATCAATTTTGCTGAAGCCGGAGCATTTAAACTTACAACAGATCATAGCTGGGACGATGCTCATACATTTGGCGAAGAAGGCACCGCTACAGGTAAATTATCAAATGCTGGGGGTGGTAAAGACATCAGCGTACCATCAGCCGGTTATTATTTGATAAAAGCCAATCCGTTAACTATGACCTACTCGCTGACACAAACAACGTGGGGTATTATGGGTGATTATAATAGTGGGGCTTCCCAAACTGATATGACTTATAATTCCACGACTAAAGTATTCTCTCTTGCTTTGACTTTGACAAGCGGTGGTAAGTTTAAATTCAGAGGTACTTCTGATTGGGGGATTAATTATGGCAGCACTGCTGCTGATGGTACTACTTTAAATGCAAGTGGAGATGATATCCCTGTCACTATTACTGGTGATTATGCAATTACCATGGACTTGAGTAATCCAAATGCTTACACATACAGTGCAAACACTTGGGGTCTTATTGGCGATGCTACTCCGGGCGGTTGGGATACTGACTCTAACATGACCTGGGATGCAACTAATAAGGTATTCACAGCAACTCTTGATTTAACTGCAAAAACCTTCAAATTCAGAGCAAACGATGCCTGGGATCTGGATTACGGTGGTGAGATGAATGCTTTAACCAAAGGAGGGGCAAATATTGCAATCGCTGCAGCTGGTAATTATACCATTACCTTCAATCCATGGACGCTTAAAGCAACTGTTACAAAGAACTAATTGCTGAATATTTATAAGCCTATCTGCTCTTTCAGGGCGGATAGGCTTTTTTAATCATTTAATACCAAATACAATGTTTCGTCGAATCAATCTTCTTTTCTGGCTGGTAGCTATTTATCAGTTAAGTTTCGCTCAGGTTACAACCAATCCTGCCCTGCCAAACGAAACAAAAGCGGCAACCATCACCTTTGATGCTACCCAGGGAACTGCCGGATTGAAAGATTTTACCGGTGATATTTATGCCCATACCGGAGTCATTACTGATAAAAGTACTTCATCGTCAGATTGGAAATATGTAATCGCCGAATGGACAGTCAATATTCCGAAAGCGAAACTTACACGGGTGACTACAAACATCTACACACTGGAAATTACACCGGATATTCTAAGCTTCTATGGTGTTCCGTCCGGAGAAACAATTAAACAGATGGCCTTTGTATTCCGGAGTGCCGACGGGACGAAAGAAGGAAAAGCAACTGGTGGAAAAGATATTCTTGTTGCTGTTTATGCCGAAGGTCTGAATGTCAGTATTTCCTCCCCATCTAATATCAATATTTTCGAGAAGAATGAATCCTTCTCTTTCACCGCTTCCACCACAATTAGTTCTGATCTGAAACTGTACCAGAATAATTTGGAAATAGCGTCCCAAAGCGGAACAACAATCACAAAAAATATTACGATTCCTGATGCCGGAAATTACTGGCTTAAAGTTAAGGCCACGCAGAGTACAACAGTAAAACTTGATTCCGTTTATGTTTGCATACGCGAAAGCACTCCAACAGAAAGTAAGCCTTCAGGACTAACTGCAGGTATCAATTACACCAGCGATCAGTCGGCCACACTTGTCATTTATGCTCCGGAAAAGAATTACATCTTCGTGACCGGTGATTTCAACGACTGGTTTCCCGAAAACAACTTCCAGATGAAAAAAGACGGTGATTATTTCTGGCTTAAAATCGATAATCTGACACCGGAAAAAGAATACATCTTTCAATACCTCATTGACGGAAATCTGAAAATAGCAGATCCATATACCGACAAGGTTTCTGATCCTTATGACGATCAATACATTTCATCAACCGTTTATCCAAACCTGATTCCTTATCCTGAAGGAAAAGCTTCCGACCGGGCTTCTGTTTTACAAACAGCACAAACACCATACAGCTGGACAACTACAACTTACAATATACCAACAGCAAGCAAACTATCGATTTACGAATTGCTGATTCGCGATTTTACGGCGGACAAAACATACAAAGCTGTTCAGAACAAACTCGATTACCTGAAACGTTTGGGAATAAACACCATTGAGCTGATGCCTTTCAGCGAATTTGAAGGGAACAGCAGCTGGGGTTACAATCCGAATTTCTACTTTGCCCCCGACAAAGCTTACGGAACCAAAAACGACCTGAAAGACTTGATTGACGAAGCTCACAAGCAAGGTTTTATCGTTATTCAGGACATGGTATTGAACCACTCGTACAATTCGAACCCAATGGTGAAAATGTACTGGAACGACGCATTAAACCGGCCCGCTGCAAACAATCCATGGTTCAACGAAACCTCGCCAAATACTTCCTATAGCTGGGGTTCCGATTTTAACCACGAGAGTCAGGCTACAAAAGATTTTGTTGATCGGGTGACAAAATACTGGATGACTGAATACAAGGTCGATGGTTTCCGCTTCGATTTCACCAAAGGATTTACAAATACTCCGGGCGATGGTAGCGCTTATGACGCCTCCCGTATTGCTATACTGGAACGGATGGCCGATAAAATCTGGGAAGTTAATCACCAGGCAATCGTTATTCTGGAACATTTTACTGCCAATACGGAAGAACGGGAACTGGCTGCTCATGGCAATGGCATGTTAATCTGGGGCAATTCAACTGGTAGTTTTTACGAAGCAGCAATGGGCTACAACGAATCCGGCAAATCCGACTTCAACTTGGCATCGTACCAACAAAGAGGTTTTTCGAAACCCGGACTGGTAGCGTACATGGAAAGTCACGACGAAGAAAGACAGATGTTTAAAACCCTCACCTACGGAAACAGGTTGGGCGCATACGATACCAAAAACTTTAGCACAGCTCTTGAACGCAGCCAGCTCGCTACTGCATTCTTCCTTTCGCTTGCCGGCCCCAAAATGATCTGGCAGTTTGGCGAACTGGGTTACGATATTTCAATCGATCAGAACGGTCGCGTGGGTGAAAAACCGGTTCTCTGGAATTACCTCGACGATACCGAACGTCTTAAATTATTCAATGTGTATTCCGCCATGTTGCGGTTGCGCACGCAGTTCGATGTATTTACTTCAGGCACGGAAACACTTTCGGTGAATGGAATTGTCAAAAAGATTCAACTCCATCTGAACGATCACAACATCACCTTATTGGGCAATTTTGGTTTGTCTGATCAGACTATTATTCCCAATTTTCAGCATACCGGAACCTGGTACGATTTTTTTACCGACAGCGAACTTTCAGTTTCAGATGTTAATTCTCCAATACTCCTGAAAGCGGGAGAATACCGTTTGTACAGCGATCAGAAATTACCGGCATTTCATGATCTGGCCACACAAACTTCCGTGACATTAAGCAATTCGGCTCTAAATATTTATCCGAATCCGGTAAGTGATAATCTCACGATCGAAACTGCCGACCTGATTCGCAAAGTTGAAATATATTCCATGGACGGAAAAATGGTTCTTCAATCGACTCACAATACGAATAACCTGAAGGTGAACCTAAGCAAACTGAATCCAGGTATGTACTTTCTTCGGGTACAAACCTCCAGTCAACTTTTTACTGAAAAAGTTGTGAAGAACTAGGCAAGCAAAGGAAAGGGAAACAGGGAGGCTCTCTCAGCAAATACATCAATTGGCTTGATTGTAAGGGCCTTTTTTGGCGACCGATGAATAGTTAAACGTTTTGCAAATACATGCTTGACAGGATTTTACCTGATAAATTTCCGGTCAACGAAGTACTGAAACTCGACTTGCTGGGTTGCTTGCTGTTAGCAACCATTGTTCTTTATTCAACAGACTTAAAGTTAGTGATGTAGATATTAATATAGTCATAAGAAGGATACAATGTTATACATGCTCTGAGTTCGTTTTCTTCTGCTTTTCTAAGTTTAACCAACACCTTTTGGTTTATTTTAAAAGTATCTTTCATCAGATTAATTGTCTGATAGTAATTATCTCTACTTGCACCAAAATCATGTTTTATTGTCAAAGAGTCATTAGGAAATGTTAGTATACAGGTTGAGCAATTCAAGTTAAAACTTACTATTTCTCCAACGACATAAGAGTCAAGCGTATCGTAATTATCTCTACTGCATCCAAATGCAAAGAGAAAAACAACTAACGCAATTGAAAATCTATTCATAATTTAGAGTTTCTTCATAAGATGAATTCCCCGTCACTACAGTTGCGTCTTTGCCTGCCTTCGTCTTATCAGATAGATGCCCCCAATACAATGGTTTCTAACTAGTATTACACCACCAAATATAAATTACTTTTCTGAACTTTAATTTGTATTAAGCCTGTTTATTTGAATTCATGGGGTTCAGTAGCAGGAGTTTGAATCCTCCTCATAGATTACGATGAGCAATCGGCTGAAACGCCCGTCCTCACATGTACTGTTTCGTTTCCAAGTATTAAAAACTCACTTTCACCCGGTACTCAGGGAAAAATTCAGGTTCTCCAATTTCAAGAAATTGCCCGCGTTGGTTAAACTCCGGAATCAATTCGGGATTAATGTCCTGAAGGAATTCTGCGTCTTTGTACATCGGTCTGAAATAGAAAACCATCTCTTTGCTATCCGGTTTTTCCAGGAAACGTTTCAACCCGATTTCCCAGGGAATGCCGTTGTAGAAATTATCGGCTACCAACTCTCCGTTGATAAAATCCTGACCAGTGTCTCCCTTGTAATTAACGCGGCAAATTACATCGTTCACTCCAGATGGCAGGCCAGCCGATAGATCGATCACCATTTTGTTATTGAGGTGTTTAACCGGAAAATTCAAAACCTGTTTGGGCATTTCAATCTGAAACCGGGTAAACAACTCATTCTTTTTTGAAAGTTTGGTGACTTTACCGCTGCTTGCAAGCGGCTTAGCGTCAGTTGCCGGATATACTATGAAATCGATCACATTATCCGAGCGTGAAACAAACTCAATGGCATTCTGTGTGTCCATCGCCAGGCTTTCAGAAATCAATAACTTTGTTCCATTCTCATTCGAAATCAACCAGCTATTTAACGCCGATGGTTTATCCAGAATAAGGAAACGGGTTATTTGGTTGTTTTGACTAATTTTCAGTTCTGAAGGTTCAGTTCCGCTTGTCCGAACGAGCCACCGTTCCTGATTTTTAGAGATTGTGCAATTCTCACCCTGAATAGTTTGTCCTTTTTTAACTGGAATTGAAAACTCGGGACTGATTCCTTCTGGCGCGAAAAACACAAAATATTCACCGTCATGATCTCTCCCAGAAGTCAGTAACTGAGCTGTTGCATAATTAATTTTGACTTCACCTAAGTCCAGATTAACCGGTAAAATGGCACTTTCATCTTTTGCCAATGTAAATCCAGCTCCTTCAGGAACCGCTATTTCCTTACTCTCCAATTTAATTTTGAATCGAATATCTGAAATATCTTTCCGTTCCTGATGATCCTGAAAATTATTCAGAAATAAGAACCCGGAGCCATCTTTGACCCTCATCGAATACCTCAAAGCATTCACATCTTCAGGCTTAATGGTGGCAACATTTTCAGGAAGTATTAGTTGCATGGGAGCCAGTATATCGCCAAAGGCCTTCAGGAAAAAATGAAACAGCTTTAGCCGGTAAAACGATTCAACCGGTTTTCCATATTCGGAAAGTGGTGCCTGAAAATCGTAAGATATTTTCGGATAACCATAAGCTTCGTCGCTGAAGAAAAAGAGTTTTCCTTTGGGCGTTGAGCCACCGTGATACATGTAATAGCCCAATCCGTTTGCCCCACTGCCCAGAAAACGATTGATCAGCGCCTCAAGACTTTTTGCAGGAATTACCGGACGACGGGTATAAGTTCCCATGATTCCGCCACCAATTTCAGCAGCAAAACAGGGGTAATCTTCTGATTTGTAGCGAACAGGTGAGTAATCAGGTGTTTTCTGTAGATCGGTGTACAGGTAAAAATGAGAAAGTGAGGCTGGCGCCCAGCCCGGATAGGCATATGCTGCTGTAACCGGAAGTGTTTCATTTTCAATGACGGCGGCATTTCCCCAGCCGGTGGCCGTATAGATTGGGACAATCAATCCGTTCTTTTCGGCCAGTGACTTTAAAACTGACATGTGCTGATTTCCGAGTTCGGCATATAGATTCTTTTCGGTTGCAACTCCAACGCCTTCCTGAGTAACGTTTCGATCATGTTCCGAAGAAGTGAAATCATGTGGTTGTCCGGGATAAGTCAGACCCCAGGGCGAAGCAGAATGCTGGTATTCATTTTCGAGCTGAATGGCAAAAATAGGGCCGCCATCCTTATACAATAAGCCATCAACTTGCTGACCGATTTGTTTGTACAGCCGGTCAACAAAAGTCAGATAGGCCGGATCATTGGAGCGGATGCTCAGTGGTTTACCCAATAACCAGTCGGGAAGCCCGCCATTGCGAATTTCGCCATGACAAAACGGACCAATCCTCAAAACTACTTTGACCTGATTAACAGCACATAACTCAATAAATTTACGAAGGTTGTTATCGCCACTCCAGTCAAACTGTCCTTCCAACTCTTCGTGCATGTTCCAGAAAACGTAAGTGGCAATGATATCAATTCCACCGGCTTTCATTTTGCGGATGGCTTCTTCCCAGTATTGGTTCGGATAACGGGAAAAATGGAACTCTCCGGTTACCGGAATAAATGGTTTTTTATTGATCGACAAGTAATAATTATTGACATCAATTGATTCGCCCAATAAGTTAGTGCCTCCGATTTTAAGGTGGGAGGAGCGGATTTCCATCGGTTTTACCCGCGCATCCAACTCGTATGGCTGAGCAACAAGCTGATTGGTTGCCCACAGAACTAAAATCAGGAACACGAAGTTTTTTTGATTCATTTCAGGTTGATTGAGGATAACTAAACTAATTTATTAAAAAACCATCACTCCGTTGCTAATGGAGTGATGGTTTTATTTTTATGCTACATCAGTTTGATGCTGGAGAAGTGCAGACCTGAGTTAAATTTGTTTTCACCATTCAACACTGTGTTGAATAAACAGTCAGAATCTGAATCAATTACTTTAACATCATTCTTTTACCAATTCGGATTTTGTACCATTTTAGGGTTAGAGTTCATCTCATTCTGAGGAATTGGAAACAGATCGTGTTTCGGTGAGGTGTAAAATTGCTTGCCAACTTTATCACTGTTGCTTATTTCCTGTTGTAATAATCCCCATCTTTTTAAATCGTAAAATCTTTGGTTTTCTCTGGCAAATTCAATCATCCGTTGGTGACGGATTTCAGCCATCATTTGATCCTGACTATATCCGGCGGGTAAATCAGCTAACTGAGCCCTGTCTCTGATTAGCTTGACGAAAGGATATGCCTCATTTGCTTTTCCCTGCATAGTAACAGCTTCTGCCAACATCAATAAAACATCGTCATATCTCAATGCTCTTTCATTATTGCTTGAAATATAATCAGAAGCACCGCTGGCACCGGTTATTTCTCCGTCCTGATTATAATTCTGATACTTTTTAAACATGGAACTGTATCCAAAAACAAGTTTAAAGTCGCTGAAAGGCTTGTTATAAAATGTGGCGCCCGGATAATCCCAGATCAAAGTTGCGTACATCCTGGGATCAAAATCATCGCTCAAGGTTTTCTCTTTTTTGAACTCGTTGAAAAGCTTATCTGTTGGGCTTATTTCGAACCAGCCAGCCACTTCTGAAGGAGCAAATTCCTGAGCTGAAGTCACACCTAAAGCTTGTCTTGCATTTTCTCCGGCCCAGGGCTCAGTACCTCCCACATCAGCTAACTGAATTTCGAATACTGATTCCTGATTGTTTTCGTTTTCGTTCGATGCAATAAAATTATCGCCGTAGTTTGGCATTAACTGGTAGCTAAACGGAGTTGTCATTAACTGTTTTAATGTAGTTTCTGCACCAGACCAATCTTCGGTATACAAGGCAGCCTTACCCAGATAAGCAAGAGCAGCGCCTTTGGTTGCACGGCCTTTCCATTGAGTTGGATAAGAAACGGGTAAACCTGCTGCTGCATCGGTAAAATCCTGTATCACCTGTTTCCAAACATCAGCCTCAGGAGATTTTTCAGAATAATAATCATCCTTTGTTAGAGGTACTTTCAGAATTAAAGGTGCATCACCAAAGTTAATGGCTAAAAGAAAATAATTTAAGCCTCTCAAAAACTTTGCTTCGGCTGTATAGGCGGTTTTTAATTCATCACTTAATTCCGGAACGTTACCCACATTTTCCAATATCTGATTGGCGCGGGCAATAGCCCGATAACTAATATTCCACAAATCATTTGCAGGTCCGTTATCCGGGGTATTCGTATACGTAGAAAGTTGGTATAAATTGGCAACGTCATTTCTGATAAAGAAATCATCGCCACGGCCATTGGATAATTCAATGCCTCTAACCCCCCAGAAACCACCATTCACATCTCTCAACAAGCCATAAGTTGCCGCAAGGGAACTGAGAACATCTGTTTCTGTTTTCCAGTAAGTGTCCGAAGTGATCTGGTTCGGATTCACCAATTCCAGTTCGCTTTTATTACATGCCAACATGAATGTTGCCATAATAAAAAATACAATTATCTTTTTCATAACTTATATCTTTAAATTTTTTTTTCAGTTTAAACCCGTTTGTATTTACAAGGACAATTGTATTCCAACTGAAATTGTCTTAGCCAGTGGGTACGCTACGTGACCAAAATCTACACCTCTGTCAAATATACTTCCTGTGCGTCCGATATCAGGATTGAAACCGGTATAATTTGTGATCGTAAACAAATTATCTGCACTAACATAAGCTCTTAACGAAGTGATCTTTAGTCTGTTTTTGAGTAAATCATCGAAAGTATAGCCAATTTGCAGGGTTTTCATTCGTAAGTAAGAGCCATCTTCAAGAAAACGTGAAGAAGTCCGGTCGTTGAAGTTTGGATCGTTAATTACTGCCCTTGGAATATTGGAATGATTCGTTGGAGTCCAGGCATTTAAGGTAGCCGTTGAATAATTAAATTCAAGACTCATACTTTCAAGGTCCTGTCTTAACCCATTATAGATTTTGTTTCCCTGTGTTCCCTGGAAAAAGAGATTAATATCGAAGTTATATATGGAGGCGTTGAATCCAAGGCCAAATTCAAAATCTGGAAATGGGCTACCCAAATAGACCTTGTCCTGATCATTAATCTGACCATCGCCATTGTTATCCAGAAATTTAATATCTCCGGGAGCAGCATTGGGTTGAATCAATTTTCCGTCTTTTTGGTAGTCATTTACTTCCTCTAACGAATTGAATATTCCTTCCTCCTTGATTAAATAAAAAGCGGTGATTGGGCCACCGGCTTCAGTCAAGGTGCTTGATGCACCATGGTGGGTTGGCTGTCCACCAAATATTTGCTGAGTACCAGTACCCAGTTCAAGTACTTTATTTTTGACCGCGCTTAGCGTACCAAAAATGCTGTAATTCAATTTTCCAACCTGATCGCTAAAATTAAATCCCAATTCTACACCTTTGTTGCGCAATTTACCTGCATTTACAACAGGATTGGAAGCAGAACCCGCAGAACCCGGGATGGGTTGGTTTAGCAAGACATCATTAGTGGTTTTAATAAAATAATCTGCAGTGAATGACAGTTTATTGTTGAACAGTCCTGCATCAAAACCTACATTCGAGGTTTTGGTCGTTTCCCATTTGATATAGGGTGAAGCAAATGAGGTTTGAATGGATCCAAACCATTTCTGCTGATCAGCTCCTGTAACATAGTTGATATTGGAATTGATCGCTGCACTATATTGATAGTCCCCTATTTCCTGATTTCCCAATACACCATAACTGGCTCTCAATTTGAATTTGGACAGGATATTCGTAATCGGTTCAAAAAATTTCTCATTCGACATATTCCAGCCTAAAGCAATGGAAGGAAAATTCCCGTAACGATTAGAACTTCCAAATCTGGAAGAACCATCCCTACGAAAACTAGCTGTCATTAAGTATCGGTTATCGTATGAATAAACAACCCGACCCAGAACAGAAATTAAATTACTCTCATGGCTATTTCCACTGGTTGTTGATGTACCGCCACCTCCATCAATATTTTTTATTCCATCAGGCAAATCAGTCCTTGCTGACAATAAATAGCTATAGTCATTGTTCTGATAAGTATAACCTGCCAATGCCTGAATACTGTGTTTTCCAAATGTATTGATATAGTTCAATGTATTTTCCAATAAAAGCACGTCGGTCTGTTCCTTGTATCTGCTTATGTCATTGGTGGGATGTGTAAATAAAGTTCCTACCGAATATCTTTTAGTATAATCAGAATTGGTTGCGAAATTACTGGTATAACCTAAATTCAATTTATAGGTAAAACCCGGAATGATGGTTAGTTCGCCATATACATTTGTCAATATACTGGTAACAACACGATCAATATTTTCGAGTTTTAACTGTGCTATCGGGTTGGCCACATTAACTACCGGCCCATAGGCGCCTGCATAACCACCTAATGCTGCCGGATCATATATTTGAAAAACAGGAATCATCTTTGCCGCTGAACCAACCGGATTGCCACCCTGACCACCCCAGCCTCCAGCCATATTGATGGTCTTCTCATTGGTTAACAAAACCGTTTCTCCAAATTTAAAGCGACCCTTTGTTGATTCGGATTTAACCCGAAGATTATATCGCTTGTAGCCTGTAGTTTCTACAATTCCTTGCTGGTCATTATAACCACCGGAAGCGCTATAATTACCTGTATCATTACCACCGCTAAACAACAATTCATATTGTTGGACTACTGCCGGTCTGTAAATAGCATTTTGCCAGTCTGTTCCTGCACCTAGCGATTCTGGATTCTTAGCAATATCCAGTCTGGCCAAACCTGCTGCATCATGGGCTGCATTGCTAACAGTTGCCCATTGCTGTGAATTAAGAACATCTACTTTATTTGCAATGGTTTGAACTCCATAATTGGCGCTTAATTGTACAACAGGTTTACCAGACTTACCAGACTTGGTAGTTACCAGTACAACTCCGTTTGCTGCTCTTGTTCCATAAATAGCTGCAGCAGAGGCATCTCTTAAAACATCAATAGACTGAATGTCAACCTGACTTAAATTATTGATGTTTGCAACCGGAACACCGTCCACAATATATAATGGCGATGAATTTCCAAGAGTTCCAACTCCCCGGATTAAGATTCTTGTTCCCGAACCTGGATTTCCGCCTGCTGATTCTATCGAAACACCAGCCATTTTCCCTTGCAGTGAACTTGTTATATCGCTTTTCCCTTGTGCCTTAATTGCAGAACCTTGTATATTTCCTACAGCACCAGTCAAATCACTCTTTTTTATCGTTCCATACCCTATTGCAACAACTTCTTCAATCTGAACGTTTTCTACCTCCAACACTACATCAATTGTAGAATTGTTTTCAACTGGCACTTCCTGCATTTTCATACCTAAAAACGAAAATTGTAAAGTTGCATTTTCAGGAACACTGGATAGTGAATAGTGTCCATTGACGTCCGTAATTGTTCCATTGGTTGTCCCTTTAACCACAACAGAAACTCCCGGCAGTGAGGACCCAGATGAATCAGAAACTTTCCCTGAAAGAGATCTGTTTTGCTCAGAACTGTTTTCTTCAGTGATACTGCTGGGCTGAATGATGATCTGGCGATCCATCATGGTATAACCCACATCGTAGCCTGCAAATAAATTGCTCAGGATTTTGTCGACTTGCTGGTTGGAAACATTGATATCTACTCTTCGTTCTACATCAACCAGTTTACTGTTGAAAAGGAAATAAAATTCACTCTTTTCCTCGATCACATTTAACACGTCCTTAACCTTCACATTGTTAAGCTTAAAGCTAAGTCGGGTGTTTTGAGAATAGGAAGTTCCGGCTAAAGTCTGGAACATCGTGAGCAAAACGAGATAAAATGTTAGTCTCATAACCTTAAATACTTTTGAGTTTAAGGCCAAATTGCCTCTTACTCTGTTTAATGACAGATTTTTTTTCATACTTTTGATTTGATTACAGTTAATAAATAGGCAATGTTTATTCTTAATCACACGGAGGAAGGATGGTTGCAACACCCTTTCTCCTTTTTTATTTCATACGCTTTCCTTTTTACAATCTATATTTTCTTCTTATATAATTTAACGATTTGCCTGGCAAAGGTTTGATCCTCCAGTTTAGTGCGTAACGAAACAGAGTAATTTATTGGTGCAGAAAGCGATAACATTTTCAAAACCTGATCTAAACTTTCATCAATAAACGTTGCGGTATACACATAGTCCGAAATTTCCTTGTCCATAATTTCAAAATCAACATTGTACCATCTCTGCAATTTTTCAACCACCAGGTTCATCTTATCTTCACGGAACATAAGTTTGCCGCTTTTCCAGGCAATATATTTTTCCAGATCAGTTTTTATTTTGGTAATTTGTTGCGTGTCTCTACTGAAAACCGCCAGTTCGCCAGGTTCAAGTACTTTATTCCAGGTAGCACTCACATTCATAACGGTAACCTGGCCTTCAACCAAAACCGTCTGTATCTGATTATTTTCAGGATATGCGTTGCAATTAAAAGTTGTTCCGGTCACAATCAGGTTCATGTTTCCGGCATTGACGATAAAGGGCCATTTCTTGTTCTTTTTAACTTCAAAATAGGCTTCACCACTCAGTTTAACTTCCCGGTATTGGTCTGAAAAAAGGACCGGATAACTGAGTTTGGTTCCGGCATTTAACCATACTTTAGTTCCGTCAGGCAAGGTTAAACCGGAGCGCATTCCTAAGGGAGTTTCAACAGTGTTATAAACTGATGGGAATTGTTCGATATGATTTTTATCTGAGTAATAATAAAGGGCAGATACGATTAGAACCGGTAACAGCAAAATAGCTGCAATGCGCTGAAGCTGGATCAGAAAATCAAATCTATTCTTCGGAAATAATTTGGACGAAATTTTTGTGTAGGCTTTGTGTTCATCAACTTGTTGCATCTTCTGACGCAGGAAAAATAAATTCAATAAATTCTTTTGTTCAGTGTAATATCTATCATTTTCACTACTTTCTCCTATCCATTGATCAAGCAGTTGCTGTTCTTCAGGAGTTATTATTCCTGAAAAATCATTCCTGACCAACTGATCGATATCCAATCTTTCCATGTCCATCCTTATTGACTATTACATCTACCAGACGGACAAGGATCGCAAAACACGTATTCAGGTGAGAAAAAAAATGAAGAGAGCCATATATTCAGCTAATTCAACCCGGAGTATTTTTATTGCTTTGCTTATTTGAGTTTCAACAGTTCGACCTGATAACTGCAGTTTTTCAGCAATTTCAGCAATTTTTAGCTTATCGATTCGGCTCATCATGAAAATTTCACGACAACGAGGTGGTAATTTATCCATTGCTCTTTGTAGTAATTCATCCAATTCAACTTCTGACCAGAGATCCTGTGGCATTTCAAACTGATCTGATTCAGTAATATGGCTGTTGTACTTGATTTTAACGGCCTGACTTCGTATATGATCGATACAACGATTTTTTACACTTTGCATTAAATAGGCGCGGAATGATCTGATTTCGAGTGATTGACGGGTTTCCCACAATTTCATGAACACCGACTGAACGATATCTTCAGAAACCGGCGTATTTCTTATAACCTGATCGGCATATACAACCAAACCCGAATAGTAATATTTGAATATTATTTCGAACACACCCTGATTGGAGTTCTTCAATTGCTCCAGAATAAGCTTATCGGCAATGGGTTTGGTCGCATTAACCCTCATTTTAGGAGAAGGATTAATATTGTTAGTTATTGTAAAAAATACCTTTTTCAACGGCGTGAAGATACAAATTTTAGATAGAGTTCTGAATAAATGTACAATCAACACGTTTTTTGCTCCGAATAAAAATTTAGATGTTCTAAAATTTTGAAATAAATTTGACTTTGGTTGGTTCTTTCTCAAGTTCTGCGGAAATAATTCGCGGATCAAGATTAACTTTTGATCTTACAAGTTCAGGAATATTGAATGATTTTAAGGACTTGTCGTAGAAAAAAGGATCTTTTTGAGGTAATATAAACGGTTTGGAAAAAATTCCTTTGTCGTCAAAGTGCGAAAAATAGGGCATGGTGTAGAGCCCGTTCAGTCGGCGACTACTGAACACAAGCCACCTTCCATTGAAAGACCATGTATGATAACTTTCACTCTGTTCGCTGTTGATTTCAGGTTTTGATATTTCCTTTTCGGAAAGGTTTAAAAGGTACAAATCGCTCTCCGGATGCCATATACTGAAATTTCCATAGTCTGACATGCAGAACATAACATATTTACCATCAGGCGAAATACGGGGAAATGATATACTTTTTCCTATTTCTGTTGCTTTATATACCGTATCAACCGAACCAAAGCTGGCATTATCCGGATTGAAGGAAATACGGAGTAAATCGTACTTTATGTTTTTATAGTCTTTAGGAGAAAGCGATTTTGCACTGCAAAAATAAAGCGACTTTCCATCTGGTGCCCAGGATGGAAATGTTTCCAGCCTGCTTTTTGATGCGATGGAAGGAACCGTTGAAATACTGTGTGTCTGAAGATTATAAATAATTACATCCGACAAAGTATCAAGGACTTCTATTTTTTTATCCGGAATGGCATGAAATGTTTGAACAATGCGGTTAGTCGAAAAAGCAATAAAATTTCCGCCCGGATGCCATGACGGATACACTCCAGCCCCTAAAGTGCTGTCAGTCTTTGTATCCAGTTTTTCAATTTTTTCATCTTTGAAAATATAGGTGCCGGCATATTTTCCACGCATGTGAAGAAGCATGGTGTTGCTGTTGTTCATACAAAAGGAATGACAGTTCATGCAATTACCATCACTCAAAGTATTCTCCATAATTGGACTTTCATCGAATGTATTTAAACAACGTTGATATATCCCCATTTTATTCCAAGTTTCGAAACCAGGTTCAATTAAACGATATACCAAATAATTATCTACTGAATCAGAAGACACATTGTTCGTAATAGGTTTGAATTTAACCCAATTACTGTTGTTTTTCACATAAATGTCGATAGTGAATTTTTGTCCTTTTACTTCTTTTAACAGCTTACTCCATTTATTGGCAGGAACAGAAATAATCCCGTCACTCGAATTAACCCGAAATATCTCCTGCTCATTGGATTTATAAACAGCAACATATTTATCAGCTGACTCTTTAACTGCAAAATTCAATGGGGCAATATTGCAGGGAATCGTAATTTCTGAATAGTCGGGGTAAATAAGTGCATTTCTATCTGTTTGCGTAAATTCAGAAATATCATTCGAACAGGAAACAAATAAAATACAAAAAATCGAGAAAATGAAACTTACAGATTTATTCTGTATTAAATTAGATAACAGGCTCATAGCTATTAATTCGTTTGTTCTGAAAAATGTAAATAATACCAACATGTATGGCCAAATTGTTTGCGTAACTCCCTTGCTGCCCTGTCTCGATCACCACCGCATCTTGAGATTTGGGCAATGTAGTCGTTCTTACGCTGAATTGTTTCCGGTCTAATTGAGTATCCTTCAGGAACAAGATTCTTTTTGAAATATGTCATGCTAAACAAAAGTGCTTCTTCGTAATTGACAGGTATTTTGCGATATCCCAATTCCTTTAAACGATAAATATTGGATGCAAAACCCACAATATCCTTGTTCAGAAGAAAACCAGCCATTTGATACTCGAAAGCCATTCTATTCTCAGGATGTTCCTTTAACAAATCAGTTAATCCCAGGTTAACGCTAATAAAATCATCTTTTATCAAAAATTGCCGCTTTTCAGTGAGTTCCTTATTTTGGATAATTTTAGTGGTATCTGAAACATAGCTTCGGTATTTGTCTGCCCAATCTTTGTATAATATAGTCTCATCCAATATATTCAGGTACTTTGTTGTAATTTCGTAATGGCCATTAATTAAACTGGTGAGAACCAACCTTTTTAATGAACGGGGGTTTAAGCCTTTTGCAATCATCGATTCGAATGCCCATCTGTATGCTTCGTTTATATAATTCAGGTGATAAAATATTTCACCTCCAAAGAAAGGAGTTACTTCATCACGCTTCCATTCCAATCGCAAACCATTAATTCCGTACTGCGGAAAATCAAACATCCGCTCACTTAATTGTCCGGTTTTGTATAAGGCCAGGTTGGTATAATAGATAACCAGCTGATTGGACCCCGGATATGTTTTTGAAAGCGAGACAACCTTATTCCAGTCTTCTGTTTGAACGTAGTGATCCATTCCCAGGAAAATCTCTATTTTAGGATCATAAGCTTTGGTCTTAACAAATAAAAACCCGGCAACTACAACCAAGCTTCCTGCAAAAATTGATTTGTAATTCCACGGAACAATCAATACATCCTTCTTACTGATCTGCCTGTAAACCAAAAGAATTAAAATAATAACCAGAAAATAGGCAAGTAATGCTGCAAATAAAGGCATTCGTGAAATACCCCAAAACGGGAACGGATAAAACCAGGAGTCACGAATTGTTATCAGGTAAAAAAACTTCCGGGCAAAATACGGAAAACCTGCATAAATAAGTACTATACCCGAAATAGAGGCCCATTTTGCTTTTGAATTGAAATAAAACAGCTCAAAAAGTATTGCCATTGCTGAGGCAAATAGTACAAAACCTCCTGAAATATGATAAAGAAAAAGCCAACTCAACCCACCAAAAATATACCTTTGTATGTTACTGTTAATCAACAAATAGAAATAGGCAAACGATAAGGCTATAATAATTCCGATAATCAGTCCAACATTAAACTGATGGTCGCTTTGGAGAGCAGCGATAAAAAATATGGGTATAACATTCCAGATCAATGCACTTATGCCCAATTTTTTTAAAATAGAATGGAAGAGAAAGAATACCGTAGCGGCAAATAAAGTTAAAATGGCTGCTCCTGAAAATGGATAAACAAAAAACTGGGTAAAAAACTGACCGAGGTAAAAAATAAACTCACCCGGTTTTTCAATAAATGGTCGGAAATAGTCAGATGAAAAGCGAAAAAGCTGAGTTTGTTCGAGGTATAACAGATGAAATTTGTTAAACGAGAAAAAATAGATGTAGAAAGCTAAAAAGAAGACGGACAAAATAATCCACCTTATCCGATTTACGATTTTTTCAGACAAAAAACTTTGCATTCTTTTAATTAGAAGTTAGTTATATTTTTGGTACTTGATTTTTTTCAGTCTGTATAAATGTAAAAGAAACTTTGAACCAATTTACAGTGGTTTATAAGAAACTTTTGGTGAAGTAAAAATTAGTTAGAAAAACTACTTCACAACCACCGTCTTCACATTCATAAACTCACGGATACCAATTGCTGACAATTCGCGACCATAACCACTTTCCTTAACTCCACCGAATGGTAAGCGGGGATCAGACTTTACAAAATCGTTGACAAAAACACATCCCGCATCAAGACCTGCTTCGGCAAGTAACTTTGCTTTCAAAACATCAGCGGTAAAAACTCCGGCTCCCAGGCCAAAAACAGTATTATTAGCTATACGGACAGCTTCTTCTTCAGTCTGGAAACGATATAAAACAGCTACAGGCCCAAACAATTCTTCGTCATATGCAGGCATTCCCGGAACCACATTTTCCAAAACAGTCGGGGGATAAAGCACCGCCTTTACTCCCGGAATATATCCTCCCAACAATACTTTTGCACCCATTTCGCGGCTTTTCTCTACCTGTTGGTGAAGTTCGTCACGCAAATCGGCCCTTGCCAGAGGTCCAATGGCAGACTGCGGATCAAGCGGATCTCCATATTTTGCCTCACTCATCAACCTTACAAATTCAGATTTGAACGAATCATATATCTTATCAGCAACAATAAATCTTTTGGCTCCAATACAACTTTGCCCGGCATTAAGTAAACGGCTTGTTACGCATAATTGGGCGGCTGTTTCCACCTCTGCGTCTTCCAGAATTAAATATGGGTCGCTCCCGCCCAACTCCAAGACCGATTTTTTTAGCATAGATCCGGCAACCGAAGCAACCGACTTACCTGCTGGAGTACTTCCGGTAAGCGTAACCGCTTTAATCAACGGATTTTCAATTACTGTTTTTACTCCCGAAGAACCAATAAGCAGCGTACGAAAAACGTTCTCCGGGAAACCGGCATCGCTGACCAGTTGCTCTATAGCCAAGGCACAACCTGAAACATTGGAGGCATGTTTCAAAACGCCGGTATTACCAGCCATTAGAGCTGGAGCTAAAAAACGAAAAACCTGCCAGAAAGGAAAATTCCAGGGCATAACAGCCAAAACTGTTCCAATTGGCTGATAAGTAATATACGATTCAGATGCTTCTGTCTTGATTGATTCATTATCAAGAAACGCTTTGGCATTTTCAGCATAATAGCCGCAAACCAAGGCACATTTCTCGATCTCACTCAAAGCCTCGCGCTTCACTTTTCCCATTTCAGAAGAAATAATTTCGGCCAGATATCCCTTCTTAACAAGCAGCTGTACCTGAAGATTTTTCATGGAAACTGCCCTCTGTTCAAAACTCGTTAGTTTCCATAAATGAAAAGCTTCATCAACATTAGTGATTATTTCCTCAAATTCGGCAGATGAATATTCACGGTAATCCGCAATTATTTGTCCTGTAAATGGATTGATGGATTGCATGGTATATCTCTTTTTACCAAAAGTAGCACTTTACTGGCTGAAAAAAAATTAACTCTCTCCCACCCTACTGACATACTGTTGTCACTACCCTGTATTTTCTTTGTCTCAGGAAATACAAAAACCTTGAAGTCATGAAAACAAGGAAACATTTTTCAAAAAATTTTTAATCATAATTTTATTCCTCTAAAACACAATTGCCATGGAAAAGAAAACCGTACAAAAAACGACCGTACTTTGTATCAGCCTCAATACCACGCTGAAAACAATGATGACCGACACCGGAAATCTACCTAATGAATTGGTTGAAAAAGCCCTTGAACTTCAACTCGAAATTGCCGGTCCACAAATCTGGGTGTACGATGGTGTTGACGGAAGCCTAAACACACCTTTCGAATTGACCATTGCCCTTCCTGTAACCAAAACAGCCGGAGAACCAGGGAAATTTAGGTTTGCAGAATTTCCGGAAATCGACTGCATCAGCGAAATTCATAATGGGCCATGGGCCAAATTGGGCGATACCTATCAGAAGCTGATGCCTGCCATCATGCAGCAAGGTCTATCCTACACCGGGATTTCGAGAGAAGTATACCATGTTTGTGATTTCGAAAATCAGGAAAATTGCATCACTGAAATTCAAATTGAAGTAAAATGATTCAGGAAGTGAAAAATGATCCTATGCTGATTTCATATTGCGGACTCTATTGCGGAGCCTGCAATAAATTTCTTTCAGGAAAATGCCCGAGCTGTAAAAAACTGACTTCACCTTATTGGTGCAAAATCCGGACATGCAATATCGATCAACAATTTACAAGCTGTGCAGACTGTACACTCGAAACGCCCAACGCATGCAAAAAATTTAACAACCCAATCTCAAAGGTTTTTGCATTCGTTTTTGGTTCAAACCGCGAAAAATGTATCCTGACTATCCGGAAAAAAGGAGCGATTTGGTATGCGGCACACATGGCCGAAACGGGTCAGCAATCGTTGAAAGGCAAATAGTAAGTCGCAGTTTTCAGTCTCAGTTAACAGAGAAAATGATCGCAATAGTTTTTGAATTACTGCGCACTGAGACTGATTACAGATCACTTTTTCTCTTAATTTGGCACCATGAACCACATTGAACGACTAAACGCTATTCTGATACAGCTTCAAAGCAAACGAATCGTGAAAGCTTCGGAAATTGCCGAACGCTTTGAAATCAGTTTACGAACCGTATATCGCGACATTCGAGCACTCGAAGAATCGGGTGTTCCGATTGGTGCCGAGGCTGGCCTTGGTTATTTTCTGATGGAAAATTACAAACTTCCACCGGTGATGTTTACCAAAGAAGAAGCATCGGCTCTGCTTTTTGGTGAAAAACTAATCGAAAAAATGTCGGATGAAACCATGAAAAAAAAATTTCGTTCAGCACTGTTCAAGATTAAAGCCATCCTGAAACCAGAAGAAAAAGACCGTTTAGAGAAACTTCATAAGCAAATTGCAGTGCTCAACTTTACAGCCACCAACGAAGAATTCGGTCAACTTTACCTGTACGAAATTCAGCAGGCGCTGATAACGAAACAGGTACTCGAAATTGAATATCAGGCAGGATACGGAGCCGTTGCCACTAACCGTTTGGTTGAGCCCATCGGATTGTGTAATTACGCTTCGCGCTGGCATTTGTTTGCCTGGTGCCGGCTGCGCAGCGAATACCGTGATTTCAGGCTCGACCGTATCGTCAGTCTGAAAATGAGTGCCGAAAACTTCAGTGGAAAACAGCATATTTCGATGGATGACTTTATCCGGAAGATCAATGTGATCAGCGATCAGGCCAATATCTCGCTGCTTGTTCCGGCCCGGCGACTGAAACTCATTGCAGAATCGAAATACTGGTATGGTTTTACTGAAGAGGAAGTGGTCGATGAACAACAGGTCCGCCTCCGTTTTTCGAATTCAGAACTAAACGGTTTTGCAAGCTGGATCATTAGTTCCGGTTCGTTTGCCAGGGTAGAAGCTCCTGAAGAGTTGAAACTGATTCTGAACAGGTCCATCTCCGGAATAATTGAAAATTACAGCAAGGATCATTAACAACAAATGCTTCAAGGATTTAAAAACCTTGAAGCATTCGGTAACTTATCCTTTTTATTCCGGTATCTCCATTACCAGTATTTTCGACTTTTTAATTATTTTCAACTTCACATCGGTGTCTATTTCCTCCAGGCCTAATGCATCGCGTTGGTTCAACGTTTCCGATTCAATCTGAATTTCTCCTGAAATAAGGAACAGATAAACGAAATTACCTGCTTTCTTTAGTTGGTAACTGACTGTGGATTCCGGCTCAAATTCGCCCATCGAAAACCAGGCCTGCTGATGAATCATCAGTGAGTTTTCATTCCCGTCAGGAGATACAACTGTCCGCCATTTTCCGTTCATTTCATCATCCTGAAATTTAGCCTGATCATAGCGTGGTTCCACGTTTTTCTGATCCGGGAAAACCCAGATTTGAAGCAAACTAACTTCATTTTCAGCTGAATGATTAAACTCTGAATGCTGAATCCCTGTTCCTGCCGACATCACCTGTACTTCTCCCGGCCTGATGACCGATCCGGTACCCATGCTGTCGCGGTGTTCCAACTCCCCTTCCAAAACAATGGTGATAATTTCCATGTTATCGTGCGGATGAGTACCAAAACCCATTCCTGCCTGAACAGTATCGTCATTGAGCACTCGCAGCGCTCCAAAATGCATCCGGTCGGGATTGTAATAACCCGCAAAACTGAAGGAATGCCAGGTGTTGAGCCATCCGTGATCCGCATGTCCCCGGCATCCTGCACGGTGTACTGTTAGTTTCATATGATATAATTTTAAAAGTTTGAAGTGCCTGAAATTCGGAGTGCCTAAAGTGGCTTTGTCTGATCAACTTTAGGCACTTCGAACTTTAAGTATTTTAGACACTTAATTACTCAGCAACCACAAGTGTGAAGTCGAGGGTAAATTCATCCATAATCACCTTATCTCCTAAATTATCGAAGAATGATTTTGAACCGTAACGAACATTGTACTTGCTGCGATCAATGGTGAGCGTTCCTTTATAAATGGTATTCGTTCCGTCTTTTTCTGAAGTAGCGGTAAAGCTTGCAGGATTGGTAATTCCTTTAATGGTCAGATTTCCGCTTAACACGTGAGTGTTACCGCTGTTTTCATCTTTGGTAATAACAAGTTCAGAGGTTGGGAATGTGGCTACTGAAAAGAAATCGTCCGATTTAAGATGCCCGATGAGTTTTGCGTTATATCCTGCATCAGTCAGGTCTGTATCAACAATCGATGTCATATCGATTACTACTTTCCCTCCGGTAATTTTTCCGTTTTCAACGACCAGTTTACCTTCTTTTACACCAATGGTTCCACCATGTTCGCCACCAATTTTTTTACCCAGCCATTTTACAGAACTTTTAGCTGCGTCAATTTTCTGCGATCCTGCAAATACAGATGTGGTTAACGAAAGAGCCAGCACAAATACGGCGAGTGATTTAAATGTTTTCATAACTGTTTAATTTTTAATTGTTTTTATACAGTTACAAAAATAGATCCTTGGAAGATGCCAAAAAATGGACTAAAAAAGGATTTAATGGTATTTTTTTCGGCTATACTCCCGAAACTCCTTCAAAGTGGTACCTGTGTACTTTCTAAAGAAGCGGCTGAAATAGGCCGGATCCTCAAATCCAAGTTGAAAAGCAATCTCTTTTCCGGAAATACGGCTTGAATACAACAACTTTTTAGTTTCCTCAATAACCCGGTTGCGGATGAGTTCTCCGGCGGTAATCCCGGTAGTTCGTTTGGTTAATTCGTTCAAACACGAAGCATTTATGTTCAGCATTTCGGCATAAGGTGAAACATTTTTCTGCGTAATGTAGTTCTCCTCAATCAACTGCTTAAACTTAATAATGGTGGCATCGGGTGTTGTGTCCGGTTCTTCTTTGGATTCATGATTCTGCTGATCGAAAATCCGGCGCGATTCAAGCAAAAAGAGGTGCAGCAAATTCAGAACAATATCCTGACTGTAATCATCCGGTTTCTGAAGTTCATCAAAAATAAATTCAGTAATGTTCTTTAACTTTTCACGTTTCTCCGGAATGATGGTTATCATGCTTTTAAAGTCAGGATTGTTGAAAAGGCGGTACTCCTTTAACGGAACATGGTTTTTGAGGTTATACTGGATGAAATCTTCATTAAAAAGCATGTAGGTACCTCCAACCGACTGGTCGATATACATCCGGTGTTTTAAGCCGGGTGGAACGAACAGAATGGTGTCGGCTTTCAGGCTGTATTCCACAAATTCAGTGGCGTGGATAGCCTCACCCGATTCGATCCAGAAAATAGAGTAAAAATCGTGCAGATGAGGCATGAAGTTGTGCTCAATTTCCTCATCGTCAAAGTCGCAGATCTTCCGGATGGTAAAGATCTTCTCGTTTCCTTCATTAAAAAGTCTGAGATTTTTCAAGGCCGGATTATTCAACAACACGAATTTCAAGCGAAAGATCCATCGCCAGGCGATAAGCAGCCGATACTCCACAGTATTTCTCTTCCGAAAGTTTTACAGCCTTTTCGAGCTTGTCCATGGGTAAATCCTTGCCTTTAAACTGATAGATGACCTTCATCCTGTTATACCGTATCGGATGTTCCTCGGTTAAATCGCCCTCAACAATCACATTGAAAGCCTCAGGTTCAACCTTCATTTTTTTCAGGATCATAATCACATCAATACCCGTGCAACCGGCAAGGGCTGTAAGCATCAATTTTTTTGGACGAACACCCAGATCATCGCCCCCACCCTCTTTGGATGCATCAATCACCAGGTGATGTCCGTCCATATCACATTCAAAAGCTAAATTTTGTTTCCAGGCCAAGTCAAGTACATGTTTCATATCGAATTCTTAGATTATTGCAAATCGAATAATAGTTCTAAATTTACGTTCAAATTTTATGACATAAATATTACATCCGTTTCATTTCAATGATGAGTTCAGTGTATATTTAGTCCTGATTGTTGTTTAATCTATTAACAAAACAAAACTACTCGATGAGAAGTTCAATTAAACGGCCGACAGATGACGAATGCGATCTTAGCGGATTTCATTTATTTAAAAAACTTACCGAACAGGAAATCGCCCAATTGAATTACGATAAAACTTGCTCGTTGTACAAGAAAGGTAGTGTTATTTACAGTGAAGGCAGTCGGTTAACTGGTTTTTATTGTGTTACACGCGGCATCTTAAAAATTTTTAAAACAGGTATCGATGGTAAGGAACAGATCATTCGCTTTGCCAAAAAAGGTGATATTATTGCCTATCGTTCGCTTTTAAGTCAGGAATTGGCGTGTACAACAGCGAAGGTTATTGAAGAGGCTGTATTGAGCCATATTCCTTACCAAACGCTTTTATACCTGATTCAGAATAACTGGCAGTTTTCGCACCATATGCTGCAAATTGTTTGCATCGAATTGCGCGAAGCAAATGATTACATCACCGACATTGCACAAAAAACAGTGCGTGAGCGGCTTGCTGAAGTCCTTTTACTCCTGAAGCAAAACTTTGAACTTGATAATGCCGATACGCTTCAGATTTCACTGACTCGTGAAGAATTGGCCAATATGGTTGGTACAGCCACCGAAAGTGTGATCAGGTTATTATCCGAATTTAAACAAGATCAGCTTATTGATTTACAAGGAAGAAAGATCAGGTTTATCAATCTTCCAGGCCTGACAAAAGTGGCTAATCTTTCCTAGCCTAAAGTATATAATTTACTGGCAATGTAAACAGGGTGTTTGGGAACCGGAAATTAGAATGGACATCTTGTAATTTAACTTTAAACAGAACGTCCTTCAATTTGTGTGTGTCGGACTCTTAAAATCAATCGGATTATTCATGGTTGGTTGGCGTTTGGAATTTATAGTTTATTCTTTCATAGACAAGTTCCTATATCTCCTTCCGGGCAATTCCATACTTCTTTAAAAATACAGCGATTTTATTAACCTGAGTTCGATATATTAGTTTCTGAAAATCAACCACATAAAAATATTTAATTCGATATTGCCCCCCATATCCCCCCAATGTGGGACATTGCATCCTGCAAGTTCTAAAAAAAACACTCTTTAAAGAACAAAAAATAAGAACTTCAGCATCCGAAACTCCCTTCCCTCATTGGGGAAGGGCTGGGGATAGGGCGATTATACAAATTTTGTACAAAAATTTTAAATCGAACTAAGGTTATTAATATCCTGACTAATTGTTTCAATATATTTTTTGATCAATACATCAAGCTTATTAAATGCAATTTCCTCCGGAGTGTAACGATCATTTATTCTCAGGAGGTCAGACACAGTAAAGTGAATTGGTAGCTTTATACTTCGTAGAATCGAATCATCCTGAAAGAAACAGGTATCTGCTTCAACGGTTAACTTTCCAATGGTCAGGAATCCTTCTGAAATATCAATTCTAAAATCATGTGTAGCAATAAGCCTCACAATATCATTGAGATACCAGAAAGGTAATGAGACTTTAACCGGACCTGTTGCATTGCAATAAATTACCTTGCTTGCACCTAATAACAAAATCGACCTCATCGGTTTTTATTGTCATTTCACAGTTGTACAAAATTCTGTTTTTCTTCTTTGGAATAGCCTTGCTTAAGAACTTCATGGTTTACATAAGATCACTTGTCTGGCAGGTCATTGAACATTTTCTGACGTGCTGTATAAGAGGATCAGTCATGATTTCTGTTTCTTTTGCTTATGCACCATTTCCTTTAAGCGAAAATGAATTTCATTATCCATCACTTCCAATCCAGCTTTGTCAAGGGTAATTCCAACCACATATTTTTCAGAAAGATTCAACCGACTTTTATAGAATAATCGATCTTCATAACGGCAAAAGAATTTAACGCTCCATTCATTTTTTTCAGCTACTTCAAGCTTGAACTTAATATCCTCAGCCCGATAATATTTGGAGGCGTTTTCAAGCCCATCAGTAAAAATGGCAAAGAATACCTGATCACCTGGCTCAACCAATTCAGTAATTTTCAGAATTGAGGAACCAATTGCATCATACAGGGCCGTGCAACAATCAGGTTGATAATCTGCATCGGTCAATTTCTTGATTAGATCAACATTCTGAGCAATGAATTTAAAATCAACCGTATCATTAAACGTGCAAAGTGTAAGTTTGATATTTGAATCTGGTTCCTTTTTCCTCAGTTTCAATATCATATCAACCTGCTCATTAAAGCTAAGGATAACTTCCTTTTTCAGGTCGCTCATCGAACCGCTCTGGTCGAGGATAAGAACATAATGGATTGTGTTTTTCATTGATAAAGTTTAAGATGTATTTATTCTTAATGTTAATAAGATTAAAATGTCACCCTTTCTTTTGAATATAATTTGAGCTAATTTTAAAAAAACTCTTCAACTGCATAAAACATGAGCTCTGAAAACAATCAATGGGATTTGGCTGATCAGGAATTAAACCTCTGGATGACTGGCGACAAAAATGAAATTAACTTTTCTTTTACCGACATATTAAAGTCAACTTACCTTTCTTTCCGGCAAAAGCATATTGAGCGGTTCAGTATATTTTGCCAACAGGCATTTGAATATCATCAGGAACAAGAAAGGAGAGGTGCACAGATACGTTATAGTCTTGAAGATACCCCAATGTTTAGAAAGATTGACCTAAGCAAATCTGAACAAAAGGCAAGAACATTTAAAGAGAATCAAGAGATTATTAATGGTATTTTATCAGGAGATCAACAGGTTTTCAATGATTTGTATGAAGATGAATTTCCAAAGGCTGTAAGATTTATAATCCAGAACTCTGGAAGAGCCGATATGGCAAAGGATGTTTTTCAGGATGCTTTGGTAATATTCATTGAAAAGGTTTATACTAAAAAGCTTGATTTAACTTGTTCCGTGAGTACTTACCTCTATTCTATTTGCCGATTTTTATGGATGGATCAACTCCGGCAAAACAAACGAGAAATGCCACTTAGTGATAATTACAGCTATTTAAAAGATGACATTACAGTAGTCGGGTTTGATGATGCTACTCCTGATATTTATGAAAATGTAAATAGTGCCATTGAAAAACTTGGAGATTCCTGCAAGCAACTACTCGAAAGTTACTACTACAAAAGCCTTAGTTGGGATGAAATTGCCAGTTCTCTCGGATATGCCAGTGCAGCCAGTGCAAGGAATCAAAAATACAAATGTCTTGAAAGGATCAGGAGCATGGTAAATGTTGAAGTTGAATAACTTCCACTTGTGAAACAATGTTGAGATTTGTTACCATTTTATTACTCGTCACCTAATAAACCACTGTAACTACGTGGGCTGTACTGGATTCGAACCAGTGACCCCTACCCTGTCAAGGTAATGCTCTAAACCAACTGAGCTAACAGCCCTTTCTTGCCACAAAAGTATAAAAATTTTGCTTTCTTTCCTTATTGGTAAATAATTCGTCTAAATTTGAGATTTCAGAATCATAAATCCTATTTCAAATCTTATTTGTTATGGTTAAAATTGGGTTAATTTCCTTTTATCGGTTGGTTTTGAGTTTTTAAACTATTTTTCATGAATACAGGAATTCGATATATAGGTATAGTAATTTGTTGGCTTTGCTTCGTTTTGGTCGTCAATGCCAAAACAAGTGACGAAATCCTGATGAAACAGTACGATGAAACCATTTTTGTAATATCGAACTTTTCCGGTGTTGATGCCAACCTCAACGAACCCCGAACCATTCAGGAACTTCTCGATCAAAAGATTGGAGGCTTCCGGTTTTACCTGGAATGGGAAAAACAGCAAAACCAGCTGATGATTAAAAAAGCAGACGGAGCTTCTATTTCCTTCGGGCAAACTATGCTCGAAATCAAGAATTATCTGGAGAACAATCCTGAAAAGATTTTTACGTTGTTTCTCGATTTTGGCACCAATGTAAATGAACTGAATGAAATATTTCAGGATGCTGAAATCAGCCAATACCTTTATACTTACGATGCAAAAGAGGGTTGGCCAACCTTAAAAAGCATGCTTGAACAAAACCGTAGGTTGGTGGTTTTTTCCATGCAGGAACACCGCAACAGTCCTCAATGGCTGCACTACATTTGGAATCACGCCGTTGAGCCTTATTTCTCGATTTGGGAAGCTCCCGTTTTTAAAGGCGAATTTCTGAAGGGTGATCCCAAAAACAGTTTGCTTATTTACAACGATTACAATTTTCCTCCCAAATCAGAACCTGCCAAAAACCTGAAATACGATACCAACCAGAACCCTTACCTCATTGAGCATGTAAAAAATACCTGGACCAACACGGGGAAAACCCCAAACTTTATTATGCTCGACCGTTACGGCAACTGGATTTTAGGAGTACTGGCTTACATTCGTGACTTTAAAACCATCAAAGGAACTGTTACTTACAAAACACAGGTACTCGACTATGTGAACTGGGCAAAAACCGGAAGTATGACAAGCGGAAAGTATTGCTTCCCGGTTGGGCCTGGCGACAATCTGGTATTAACACCTCAAAGTCCCGGGTTTCGTTTTACTCCTGAAACGGTAACATTCAGAGAACCCCGCCAGAATATAGTGCAGTACTTTTTGGCTACTCCACTCGAAATTACCGACAATCTGGAAGGACATTACACTTTTGCAAAGGGAAGCCACGATTATAGCATAAACGGATTCAACGGAAAACCCGAAAATGTGCAATTCACCAGCGATTTAACCCGGTCAACAGTAGCTGTTTTTGGTAAAAACAGTTACATCGTATTGCCCGGAGCTGAGAAATTTAAAATCAGAGATCATGATTTTTCAGTAGCTGCATGGGTGAAAATCAAAGCCTATTTACCCAATAAAAGTGACTACTGCATCCTCGGAACCAAGAACAATTCCTACCAACAGGGAATTCACCTGTTGATCAGGGATAAAAAACCATACTTTGGATTCTACAACAACGATTTGCAGGGAAAAACAATACTTGAAGCCGGTCAATGGTATCACATGGTTTGGAGATACAATAAACTGAGCGGAGAACAGGCTATTTTCCTGAATGGCAAACTGGATAGCCGTTCGCTGGGACATCCGGCCTACAAAGGACGCGATAATCTGTACATCGGAGTGGCAGGATTCAATTGGTCATCAAACATGAATGGTGACATCGACGACCTGAGTATCTGGTCGAGAGCCCTGGGCGAAGAAGAAATCTGGCAATTGAGTAAGGAGGTTATCGAAATTGTTCCGATTAAAAATATCTTTATCCTTTTCCCAACTTTATCCTGGTCAGGAGTTATACTTATACTGATGTCGCTGATTGGTTTTGCCGGATTCAAACTGAAGAACAGGCTGAAAAAACATCCTTCAGTTGCCGAAAAAATACGAAGCATCGATCGAGCCGAATTTAAAAAGCCGGAATCAAATTACATCCAGCTTTTTGGCGACTTTAAAGTTCTGGACAAGGAAGGCAACGAAATCACCAGTCTGTTCACTCCCAAACTGAAACAATTGTTCCTGATCATCCTTTTGTATTCGCAGCGGAACAAAAATGGCATATCGACCCAGGAATTAACCGATATTCTCTGGCAAGGACAATCGTCACAAAGTGCGAAAAACAGTCGGGGAGTAACCATCCGCAAATTGCGCCTGATACTTGAATCGCTCGATTCTGTCGGGATAAATTTTAATGTGGACAGTTGGTCGCTGGTCTTTGGCAGCAAAGTGTACTGCGATTATGTAGAATGTTTAAACCTTCTGAAAGGCGAAAAAATACACAATACCGATTTTAACCTGAACTTCTACCACATTATTCAGGAAGGCGAACTGTTTAAAGGTGAATCGACTGATTGGCTCGATGATTTTAAGGGTTTTATCGGAAACAACATTGTTGATATTCTCCTGAAGTTTATCAGGGAGCTCACTATTGAAATGGATAGCGAAATCATTCTTAAATTAACCGACCGTATTCTGGTTACCGATCCGGTAAACGATCAGGCCCTTGCCTATAAACTGAAGGCTCTGGTTAAACAAAACAATTACAATCTGGCCCGTTTTACATTCGACCGCTTTTGTTTGCTTTACGAAGAAATGTATGGCGAAAAATATTCAGGAAAATTTGATGTATTAATCTCGGTTTGACAAACATGTTTTCAAACAGAATTGTTTTCAACCCAACTCATTTTTACACTCATTTTCAATACATTAATCATTTTCCCGAAATCTGATTCAGGATCATATTAACCCGGAATTAACCCTGACTTAACCCGCTTGTAAACTTCAGATAAAAGCCCGCTAATAACCTTATACTACCTTTGTGCTGATTTTATTCCGGATTGGGTCTTTTAACCCTTCCGGGAAAATTAAAAATTAGTATAAGCATTTACACAGTTTATAAGATATGAAGATTTGGTATTCTATTCGCTCTTGGTTTAACGGGGGAAAAGCATTTATTTGGCTGATTGTTGCAGGCCTGATCGCAGGTCTGGCTTTTATGTACGCCGGGAATAAAGCGGTCAAATACACCTCAACCGATGAATATTGTATTTCCTGCCATGTGCACCCAGATGCAGATCAAAGCTGGAAGCTTTCGACCCACCATGATAACAGCGCCGGAATAATTGTGCATTGTGCAGAATGCCACCTTCCGCCTGCAGGGCACGGAATGTTATATGCCAAAGCCAAACATGGCGCAATTGACGTTTATGGGTACCTTTTTAAAGATTCAGCAGATTTTAACTGGGAATCAAAACGAAAACTCGAAGCAGCAAAAAAATTCGTGTATGTCGAATCGTGTGTCAAATGTCATCAGAATTTATTTCCCAAAACGCTTTCGGTTGACGGCGAAAATGCTCACCTGAATTTTCTGACCAGTAAAACCGAAGTCAGCTGCTTAAATTGCCACCTGAATGTTGGCCATTATGACCCAAATTTCAAACACGAACACAACCTGAATTTCGGCAATTCGATCGCTGAGAATACCCAAATTTATACTGAGCCCACTACGGTAAACACATTTGCCAATTTTACTGAAAAAATTCCGGGTACAAGTTCGTCTTTTGATATGGTGGCCATTCCCGGTGGCGAATTCCGGATGGGAAGCCCAAAGAATGAACCTTTAAGGAAACCAAATGAAAGTCCGCTCCATCCGGTAAAAATCACACGGTTTTTTATGGCTAAAATTGAAGTAAGTTGGGATGAATATCTCGAATTCTTTAAAGCCACTTCGTCGCAAGGCCGTAAAGAAATCGAGGAGAATGAAAATGTGGATGCTATTTCGGGCCCGACACCTCCATGGGGTGCTCCCGATCAGGGATGGGGGAAAGGTACTCGTCCGGCTATCACGATGTCGTGGAAAGCAGCCAATGTCTATTGTGAATGGCTTTCGAAAGTAACAGGTAGAAAATACCGGCTGCCAACCGAAGCCGAATGGGAATATGCTGCACGCGGAGGAACTCAGACGCCATACTTCTTTGAAGGAAACCCCAAAAAATTCACATCAAAAGGTTTCTTCAAAAAAATTATTGGTGCTGATACAACAACTATTCAATCCTATGTAGCCTACAAAGAGAATAGTCCGACACAAACACTGGAACCGGGATCGGTAAAGGAAAATCCTTTTGGACTGAAAAATATGCTTGGTAATGTGTATGAATTCTGTTCCGATTATTATTCACCAAAAACTTATTCATACTATAAAAAACTGGTTGTTGATCCGAAAGGGCCTAAAAGAGGACAGGAACACGTGATCAGAGGTGGTTCGTTTAAAAGCGATGCCAAAGATGTTCGGTGTGCAGCACGCGACTTTACCAAATCAAGAGCATGGCTGGTAACCGACCCGCAGATGCCAAAGAGCGTTTGGTGGTATTCCGATTGCAGTGATATCGGTTTCAGGGTAGTTTGTGAAGTAGATGAAAGTATTCAATAAGAAAAAAAATAGCCTCATGGAAAAAAATAATAGCAGTATAAACAGGAGAAGATTTTTAGAATCGACAGCTCTGGCTGGTATTGGACTTCTGGGAGCCAGTGCCGTAATTTCAGGATGCAAAGATGTTAAAGACGCCAAAGCTCTTGGCTTACCACCCATTCTGAAAGCAGCTCCAGGCGGGAAAAGATTACGCGCTGGACTTGTGGGAGTTGGCAACCGTGGAACCGGCGCTGCAATGAACTTTATTAGCAGCGGCCCCGATTTGGAAATAGTTGCACTGGCCGACGTTTTTCAGGATAAAATTGACGATTGCCGTGAACGATTTGCAAAGTTGAAAAGGGATATTCCGACCGAAAATTGTTTTACCGGATTTGACGGATACAAAAAACTGATGGCTTTGGCCGATGTGGATGTGGTCATTTTAGCCACTCCGCCACAATTCAGGCCGGAACATTTTAAAGAAGCCGTTTTGCAGAATAAACACGTTTTCATGGAAAAACCGGTAGCGGTTGATCCGGTCGGAATCCGCTCGGTTATAGCCAGTGCAAAAAAAGCACAGGCAATCGGCCTGAATGTCGTAACCGGAACCCAGCGCCGTCACCAGGAAGATTACATTGAAACCTACAAACAGGTGGCAAACGGAGCCATCGGGAAACCTGTTTCTGCAAGGGCTTTCTGGAATCAGAACCACGTTTGGTTCCGTACCCGCGAGGAAGGCTGGGACGATATGACTTACATGATCCGCAACTGGAACAACTTCTGCTGGTTATGCGGCGATCATATTCTGGATACACATGTTCACAACATTGATGTGATCAACTGGTTTATTGGCCGCCAGCCCGAAAGTGCAGTCGGTTACGGAGGACGCGCACGCCGTTTAACAGGCGATCAGTACGACTTTTTCAGCATCGATTTCGATTATGGCGATGGCGTCTTCTCGCACAGCATGTGCAGGCAGATCGACAACTGTGCCAATGCAACCGGAGAATTCATCATGGGAACCGAAGGTTATACGAACTGTGCAAACACAATCTGGAATATGGATGGTTCGGTAAAATGGAAATTTGAATACCCGAAAGATGAAAACGGCAACGAAACCAACAAGATTCTTATTCCGGCCTATGTGCAGGAACACATGCACCTGGTTCACGCCATCCGAACCGGTGAATATGTGAATCAGGGTGAAGAAACGGCCAAGTCAACCCTAACCGCCATCATGGCACGAACTGCAGCTTATACTGGCAAAAAAATAACCTGGGACGACATTTTTAAATCGGACATGGATCTCGGGCCAAAAGAAATCGCATTCGGTCCGGTTGACATGCCGTTTGAAGTACCAGTGCCGGGGACAGCGCATAAGGCATAACGGCCTCTCCACTGCCTGCGACCTCCGAAGGAGGGGAATCTGGACAACACCTAACATTTAATTTAAACACTATGCTAAAAAAATATCTTTTCTTTGTGTTATGTATCCTGATGGTTTTGGGTACTCAGGCCAAAAACAAAGCCCCCTTTAAAACCATGATACTTACCGGGCAGAACAATCACAATTGGCAGGTCAGTTCCCCAATACTGAAACAAATACTGGATCAAACCGAACTGTTTCAATGCGATATAATCGAATCTCCTAAAGAAAAAGAAGACATGAGTTCATTTCTTCCTGATTTCTCTAAATATCAGTTGGTGGTTCTTGATTACACTGGAGATAGCTGGCCGGAAAAAACAAAATCAGCTTTCCTGAAGTTTGTAAAAGACGGAGGTGGAGTGGTCGTTTATCATGCTGCTGACAATGCTTTTCCGGAGTGGAAAGAATTTAACCAGATTATTGGCTTAGGTGGCTGGGGAAACCGAACCGAAAAAAACGGGCCGTATGTATACTTCAAAGACGGTAAGCGTTTTGTTGACAACTCGCCAGGTAAAGGTGGCGATCACGGAAAACGTACGCCATACCTGGTAACCAATCGCATTACCAACCATCCGATCACCAAAGGTTTGCCAACCGAATGGATGCATGCTGAAGATGAGTTGTACGGTCTGTTGCGTGGACCAGCTGAAAATATGGAAATCCTTTCAACAGCCTATTCCAATCCTAAAACAGGAGGAACCGACCGCGAAGAACCAATATTGATGGTACTTAAATACGGCAAGGGACGTATCTTTCACACGGTACTCGGACATGCCGGTAATAACGACAAAGATTTTCCGGCGCTCGAATGTGCAGGTTTCATCGTTACTTTTCAGCGTGGAGCCGAATGGGCTGCAAGTGGAAAAGTAAGCCAGAAAGTTCCTAATGGTTTTCCTGATGCAAAAAATGTTGTCAAGTGGCCAGGATATAAACAGAATTAATTCAGTTTTCTCAATACAAATAATAGCTTTTCATCCTCAAACCGGGATACTTTTTCTAAACCAACCAAGCACTGCCAGCAACGGAAATATTTATATTTCCCGAGCTGGTAGTCTTTTAATATTCATCGATACTGAGCTCAAACCTTTGCTATTTTCAACTAAAATCATCTCCTCACCTTCTCCGGAAATGCGGTATCGAAATTGGAAATCTGTATCTTTAGGCCGGGTTAACCTAAAATCTGCGCAAACAGGGTTAATTCAGGAACAGAAAAGTATTGTGCAAATAAAAAACCTATGTTTTCACTCATAATTCCAGTTTATAACGAAGAAGGCCTGATTGATGAATTGGCATCACGATCGGTAAAAGCGCTTGAATCATTCACGCCTAACTATGAAATTCTTTTTATTAACGACGGAAGTACCGATTCAACACTCCAAAAACTGATTGAAGTCCGTAACCGATTTTCGAGGATTAAAATTGTCGATCTGTCGAAAAATTTTGGGCATCAGGCAGCTTTTACTGCCGGACTTGAAATGGCGACGGGAAATTATGTGGCTATGATGGATGGAGACCTTCAGGATCCACCGGAATTACTGGCCGAAATGTACCGGTTAATCAAAGATGAAGGTTTTGACATTGTGAGCGGAAAACGAAACGGCCGCAAAGGGAAACGACTCCGGATAACGACCAATTTGTTTCATGCATTCTTTAAAAAAGTAGCCGGAATGGATGATATGGAAAATTCGGGCAACTTCTCGGTGATGAACCGTGCAGCAGTCAATGCCCTGGTTTCAATGAAGGAAACGATCCGTTACCTTCCCGGCCTGCGTGCATTTATTGGATTCAATCAAGGATACGTTGAATATGTCCGTGAAGAACGTGTGGAGGGTGAACCGAAAATGACTCTCGGCAAACTGATGGTTTTAGGAGCCGATGCCATTTTTTCATTTTCAAAATTTCCCATTAAAGTTTGCCTGTATTTAGGAACAATCGGAACCATTGTCTTCATGTTTGCCGGAATTTATGTATTGATTGCCAAAATTTTCGGTTTCGCCTTAATTGGCTGGCCATCAACCGTTCTAAGCATCTATTTCCTTGGATCCATTCAGCTTATTTTTCTGGGAGTTGTGGGCGAATACGTTTACCGGATTTACAAGGAATCGCAAAACAGGCCCATCTACCTGGTAAAGAAGTTTTACGACGACGAGACTAAATAATGGGAGAAAAAAATCTGAAGCTAATTTTTAGTGTACTAGCCATTGTAATGCTGTCTGCAATGTTACTTATCAGTCGCGATGCCGGTATTTCGGGCGACGAAGAAGTGCATTACAAACATTCTGAAATGGTTTACAATTACTTCAGTACCCTTGGCAACGACAAATCATCACTCCATACACCCAAAACCCACCTTCAATATTACGGACAAGCGTCTGACAATCTGGTCACCATGCTGATTCACGGATTCGGAATTGAAGACATTTACGGGTTCAGACACTTCATGAGCAGTTTTTTCGGATGGCTGGCCATTTTAGTGACAGCCTTATTTGCAGCCTGGCTGGCCGGATATGGAGCAGCCATTTGGGTTTTAATTCTGTTTGCCCTGTCACCAACTTTTCTCGGACACGCGCAAAATAATCTGAAAGATATTCCATTCGCATTGGCATATATTTCAAGTATTTACTATTCGCTTAAACTTGTTTTTTCAGAAACGAAACCAACCAGACAAACCATTTTACTGTTGATTTTAAGCATTGCATTTTCCATCGGAATCCGTATTGGTGGTGTTTTGGTCGTTTTTTATCTGGGATTTTTCATGTTCATGAAAACAGTACTGGACTGGATTTCAAACAAAAAACTGAATCCTGAACTGCTAAAAAAACAACTGATTCTGTTTGTTGGAATTTCCCTGGCCGGGTACCTGCTTGGACTGATCATCTGGCCATATGCACTGCAAAATCCATGGCTGAATCCATGGAAATCGTTTCAGGTAATGACCCATTTCCCGACAACCGTCCGGCAGATTTTCGAAGGCCGGTTCGATTGGTCCGACTTTCATCCGTGGTACTACTTACCCAAATACATGGCCATTACAATCCCGTTTATTGTTTTTTCAGGAATAGTTGCCTTTTTCCTGAACATCCGGAAAAACTATTCTTCCGATCAAAAGTTGAAGTTGTTCATGCTGGGATTCACCATACTTTTTCCAATTATTTTTGTCATCCTGAAAAAATCAAATCTTTATGGTTCCTGGCGTCATTTTCTGTTCGTTTATCCCGGAATTATCCTGATTTCAGCTCTCGGCATTCATGCTTTTTTGGTCCGGTTTAAACACCGGATTATCCGCATTGCAGCCATCTTGCTGCTACTTGTGCTATCCGTCCACCCATTGAGATTTATGGCTGCCAATCATCCGTATTATTACCTTTACTACAATCAGTTCACGGGCGGATTAAAAGGAGCTTACGGAAACTACGAAACCGACTATTATTATCACTCCATGCGCGGAGGAGCCGAATGGCTTCAGGAATACCTGAAAAACAAACCCAATGGGAGTGAAATTATTGTCGGAGGTAATTTCCCCATCAAATGGTATTTCAGGAAAGATAAAACTGTAAAGTTTGTTTATTTCCCCTACCAGAGAAGGAGTGAGTATAACTGGGACTATGCTATAATTGCAAACAGTTATATTTCGTCCTATGAGTTAAAAAACAAAAACTGGCCACCGGTTAACACTATTCATACTATCTTTGCCGATGGAATTCCGGTTTGTGCAATCATTGAACGGGTTAGCAAAGATGATTTGCTCGGAATTCAGGAGTTGGATAAAGGGCATAACATTAAATCTGCGTTGTTATTTCAAAATGCTCTGGATTATGACCCTCAAAATGAATTGATCTATTCTAAATTTGCAGAGTCTTTAATTGAATCCGGGCAAAATGAACAGGCAGAACAGATACTTCAAAAGTGTCTGAAAATCAATCCGGAATATGAGCCGGCACTAATCTTATCGGGCGATTTGGCTTTGAAACAAAAAGATACGAAAAAAGCTGCCGGATTTTATGAAAAGGTCATTCAGACCAACCGGAAGTATTTCAGTGTTTATCCGAAACTGGCTGGAATTTATGAAGAAACAGATGTTGGCAAGGCTCGTAAAGTACTGAAGAAATGTCTGAAATTAAATTCGCAATACATACCGGCTTTAGTTAAGCTGGCCGAAACATACCGGGAAACTGCTCCTGAAATTGCTGCAAAATACGATGAACAGATAAATAAATTAAAACAATAACTCTTTTAAAATTGATACAATGAAAAAATCGATCATGATTGCCCTTTTAGGCCTGTTTTTAATTGGTGGAATAGCTACTTCATATGCACAGGAAGACACAGCTCAGTTTGTTGCTGATGAACCAACAGATACCATTTCAATTGACAACATGGATCCCATTTTTTATGAAGAAGAAGCACCTGAAGAAACTTCAAATGGTATAACTTACGCCATTATTGGTGGTGTTATAGTGATTGGTGGCGGCGCCTTCTTTTACATGAATAAGAAGAAAAAGTAAAATTATCTGGAAATAATCCATGCAAAAAGCTCTTCAAAATTGAAGAGCTTTTTTTATGGATCAAAGATGGATTTTATATTCCGGCTTGATCATGTTACAAGGAGAACCAGTAGGAAAACTTAAGCCATATTGCAGTTAATCTGAACGGAATTTTTGCCATTCAGATTAACTGCAATATGGCTTAACGACACAGCATCAGGTTTCATTCGATGATCACCGGCTTCAGCTCGGCGCAAAAAAAACAGGCTGAACCTTCCGGAACAGCCTGTTTTTAAAATTTTCAAGATCTGCTTACATCAGAAATTTCAGCAGGAATAAAACGGCCAGTAATGCAGTAACAATTGAAATATCTTTGAATTTACCCGTCAATAATTTCAGGATAACATAAGAAAGTACTCCAAACAAAATACCCTCAGCAATTGAGTAGGTTAGCGGCATCATGATGATCGTCAGAAAAACAGGAATTGACTCGGTATAATCGTCAAAATCAATATTTTTAATAGGAGTCATCATCATGGCACCGACCAAAATCAATGCAGGTGCTGTTGCTGCTCCCGGAATCATCAGGAAAATGGGTGAAAGGAACAAGGCAAAGAAAAACAAGACAGCAACTGTCAGTGATGTCAAACCTGTGCGTCCACCTTCTGAAACTCCGGCAGCACTTTCAACATAAGTTGTGACCGTTGAAGTTCCCAACATCGCACCACAAGTTGTACCAACCGCATCGGCCATCAACGCCTGTTTGACACGTGGCACACGCCCTTCTTTATCAAGCATATTCGCTTTCGATGAAACACCAATTAAGGTTCCAACCGTATCAAACATATCTACAAAAAGGAAGGTAAAGACCACCATCAACATATCAATAGTTAAAATACTACCCCATTCAAATTTCATAAATATCGGACTAATTGATGGAGGAGTAACTTCCAGCGAAGAAGGAAGTTGGGTTACGCCAAGTGGGAATCCAATTGCGGTAGCAACAAGAATACCAATCAGCAAAGCTCCTTTTACCCTTAATGCCAGCAAAGCTCCGGTAATTACAAGTCCTAACAGCGCCACGAGTGCGCCGGCATTATTAGTGATGTCAGTAAGATCACCTAAAGTCACAAAAGTCGCAGGACTGCTAACAATGATACCCGAATTTTTCAAGCCGATGAAAGCAATAAACAAGCCGATACCAACCGAAATTGCATGTTTCATATTGTTCGGAATTGAATTGACAATCATTTCCCGGATATTGAATGCGGTTAAAGCGATAAAAACCAAACCTTCCAGAAAAACCGCAGTCAGGGCAAATTGCCAGGAATGACCCATTCCAAGAACCACAGTAAACGCGAAGAAAGCATTCAATCCCATTCCCGGAGCCAGGGCAAACGGTAATTTGGCATAAAGTGCCATAATCAGGGTGGCAATTACTGAAGCCAGCGCGGTTGCAGTAAAAACTGCACCTTTGTCCATTCCGGTAGCGCTCAGAATATCAGGATTAACGGCCAGTATATATGCCATGGTCATGAAGGTAGTGAGACCTGCGATGATTTCGGTACGTACAGTCGTTTTGTTCTCCTGCAGTTTAAAAAACGTATTTAGAAATTTCATAGTTATTCTGTTTAGAAAGTGTATTTAACGGCACAGGTTGGGTTGATCATAAATCCGTCGTGTCCACTAAAATTGCTGCTAATTTCAACTTCACTACCTGCAGCAAATTTACTGGTGAAATTATACCACAACTGAGGTTCAGTCAGAAAAATGAATTTTTTACTTTGAAAATTGCTAACAAAGCCATCATTCGACACGGTGTGACCTTCTCTCCAGAAATCAGCAAACCCGTCAAATCTCAATTTACCTTTGGCGAAATCAAGATACCAAACGGCGGTTAACTGAAAATTGTTAGGTTTTGAATCAGTTGTGTTTGCGATATTTTTATATAATGCCTTTATTGAGAATCCTTTGGAAAAATCACTTGCATTCCATGAATAATCAAGCCCTGTCAACCATGCATTGCTGATTGAACTGCCAGCACTGGGAGCGGGTCTGAATAAACCACCGTTATATTCACCGTGCCAGCTGAAAGGTGATTTACCCAACTTGAAGCATCTGGCTATCTCGAAATAACCCAGTGAAGGACTATTTTCCACACCATTCGATCCATAATCCATATCGATAAAAAAGAATGTGTTACCAGTTTTATCAGGCTTAAACATTTCAACCGTGCTAGTCAGGTAACCACGATCTTTTCCCATGTCGTAATGCAACTGGATATTTTGACTGAATGCGCCAAATACAAATAAACTGGCAATAAAAAAGAGGACTAATTTCTTCATAATCGATTCTTTAAGTTGTACGTGTTAATGATCGCCAAAAATAGTTAAAAAATATTTCCGATAGTTCATTGTCTTCCTTACAACTTATTTTGTTACCAACAGTTTTTCAACAGATACCTTTCAGTTGAAATACAGTTGTTTAAGAGTGCCAATAATTAAACCAGCAGAAATTTTTCATATCTTCATGCACACAAAACGCTAAAAGATTGTTCTATCTCCAAACAGATTAACTGAGAAACAAAGATCATTTCGGTAACCAATTAAACCAATTCGATATGAAACAGATTTCAAGAAGACAATTTATTCAGACTGGGATTATAAGTGCAGCAGCTGTTACAAGCGGCTTTACCAACATAACTTATGCTGGTACGGGAAGTTCCCTCATAGATAAAGTAAAACTAGGCAAAACAGGCCTGGTGGTTCCCCGCCTTGCGCTTGGAACCGGAACTCATGGAGGAAATCAATCTTCGGACATGACTCGCATGGGCCTCGAAAACTGGCTGAAAATTGCACGATATGCTCATGAGAGGGGAATGACTTTTTATGATGCGGCCGACCTGTATGGCTCACATCAGAATGTAAAAGAGATATTAAAGGAAGTACCGCGCGAAAAAGCAACTCTTCTCTCCAAAATATGGACCCGCCCTGAAACGTGGAATGCGGATGCCCCGGCGAAAACCATCGACCGTTTCAGAAAAGAAACAGGTTCTGACTATTTCGATATCATGCTTCTGCATTGTATGACAAACGGAAACTGGAAGGAAGAGAAAAAACCATACATTGAAGCGCTTTCTGAAGCCAAACAAAAGGGAATCGTTAAAACCGTCGGCCTTTCGTGTCATAGCTTCGAGGCTCTGAAAATTGCTGCCGACGATCCGTGGGTGGATGTAATCCTGGCGCGCATTAATCCTGAAGGGCTAATTATGGATGCCAGTCCTGACGAAGTGATGGCTGTACTCAAAAAAGCTCATGACAGCGGGAAAGGCATCATTGGGATGAAAATATTTGGCGAAGGACGTATGGTGAAGGAAAGTCAGCGCGAGAAATCGCTTCAGTATGCCATTGAAAGTAAAAACATAGATTGTATGACTATCGGAATGACTACCACCGAACAAATTGATGAGGCGGTAAACCGAATCATGCGTATTGCAGGCAAAGCATAAAAAAAACCTAAAAAAAGATAATGAATATCCGCAGACTTACCCAATGAGATTTTTGTTCTGAAGAATATGGACATTTATCGTCACTTGTAGTCATTTGATATACAATCAATGACAATTAATGACCATTTAATGACTCTATTTGAAATTAGGGATGATACCTGACTCTCATAAAAAAATTTATCTTTGCCACCTCTATGAAACGTGATCAATTAATTGGTTTGTATGCTCAAACATTCAGGAAAAACTGGTTGTTACCCGCATTTTCCGACTTTCAGGGTGAAGTTTGCACCTATGGAGAAGCTGCTCAGAAGATCAGGCAAATCCATTGCTATTTTCGGGAATCCGGTATTCAAAGAGGTGATAAAATAGCCCTGCTCGGGCGGAATTCTTCCAATTGGGCCATCACGTTTTTAGCGATTTCAGGATATGGAGCAGTTTCAGTACCCATATTGCCTGATTTTAATCCTGAAAATATTCATCATATCCTGAATCACTCCGAATCGGTCTTACTTTTCGCAGCTGATCAGTTATTCGAAAAACTCGATACAGCGAAGATTAAGGAGGTTGCAGGGGTAATCAGTCTTACTGACTTTACGGGCTTATCGTTTCAGAATCAGAAAGAAAAAGAACGCTGGAACAACTGTTTTACCGCAGAATATGCGGGCATATCGAATCCGGAAAATTTCGAACTCGCGGAATATCAGGATGAAGACCTCAGTATTATTTCGTACACCAGCGGAACATCCGGCTTCACCAAAGGAGTGATGATTCCCGCCCGCAGTTTGCTGTCGAACATCATTTACGCACAGGATCACATGCCAATAAAAACGGGCGACCGTATCGTTTCGTTCCTGCCCATGGCGCACGTTTTTGGATTATTATTCGAATTTCTGTTCCCGGTATCTGTTGGCTGTCATATTACTTTTCTCTCGAAGGCCCCCACTCCGCAACTCATCATCACGGCATTTCAGGAAGTAAAACCGCGCCTCATCCTTTCGGTCCCACTTGTCATCGAAAAAATATACAAAAAACGAATACTGCCGGCACTCGAAAAACCGATGGTCAAATTTCTGCTCAAAGTGCCCGGAATTCAACTGCTGCTGTATAAAAAAGTCCGGGCCAGTCTGGTCGAAACCTTTGGTGGCAATTTACACGAAATGGTGATTGGTGGAGCGCCTCTCAACCACGAGGTTGAAGCATTTTTCAAGAAAATAAAGTTCCCGCTTACGATCGGTTACGGAATGACCGAATGCGGACCACTGATTTCGTATGCACCCTGGTCAGACTTTCGTCCTTCGTCGGCCGGGAAACTGGTCGATCGAATGGAAGTTCGCATCAATTCGGGTGATCCGTACACCGAAGTTGGTGAAATCCTTGTAAAAGGGGACAACGTAATGACTGGATATTTCAAAAACCAAAAGGCAACCGATGAAGCTATCGACAGCGAAGGCTGGCTGCACACCGGCGACCTCGGAATTATCGATTCTGAAAATTTTATATACATCAAAGGACGGTGTAAAAACATGCTGCTCGGGCCATCAGGCCAAAACATTTATCCAGAAGAAATGGAAGCCAGACTCAACAATCTTCCTTTTGTACTCGAATGTGTAATTACAGAACTCGAAGGCAAGCTGGTGGCCTATGTTTATCCCGATCCTGAACGGATTGCAGCTGAAAAACCTGACGAAAACCACCTGAAGGAAATTATGACCAAAAACTGCAAACATATTAATAAGGAACTGCCCAAATTCGCCCAACTGAGTTCAATCATTTTGGTTGACAAAGAATTCGAGAAAACGCCGAAACGGAATATCAAAAGGTATCTGTACACCCAGTCAAGGTAAAAGGGAACAGTAAAACTCCGGAAGAAATTCTAATTGGGCCGACAACCAGGCTCAACGTGCCTTTTCACATAAGCCATCAGCTATTTAATGTCTGAAAAACCCAGAATATACAAAGGGAAAATGATGCCTGGCTTATTTGTATCAGTTGATGCTCTGGACATCCTGCCCAAATTTCCCGAAAAATCAGCATTTAAATTCAACAAAAAATGAAAAAGGGCTGTAACAAAATGAAACCTTGATCGTCCCACAAGGTAAAAAGCATTGAATTAGAACTCGCAGACATATTATTTAATAACTAACTTTTATTCGGGTGAATGTAAAAGAATACAACCAATCGGTTGATTTGTATTCAGATAATGTTTTCCGCTTTATCCTGAAAAACATCAAAGACGAAGATCGGGCACGCGATATCGTTCAGGATAGCTATGAAAAATTGTGGAGAAACGCAGAAAATGTGAACTTCGAAAAGGTCAAATCGTATTTATTCACAACCGCTTACCATACTTTGATTGATGTTATACGGAAAGATAAGCGCCAGACTTTAATCGAAGATTATCAGATTCCGGAAGATACTCACGATGAACAATATTCTGATCTGGCCGAAATTCTGAACGGAGCAGTAAAACAACTACCCGAAATTCAACGGACTGTAATTATGCTCCGCGACTACGAAGGATACTCCTACAAGGAAATAGGAGATATTACAACATTGAGTGAAGCTCAGGTAAAAGTATACATATACCGAGCCCGGGTTTTTCTGAAAAATTACATCGGTAAAATGGATTTAGTGATATGATGATAACCAGAGATAATTACGAATCGTTCTTTTTAGATTTTCTGGAAGGTAATCTGGAAGGAGATAATATTGATCAGTTTCTGGATTTTCTGGAGCAGAATTCTGACTTGAAAGAAGAGTTGCAACTGATCAAAAAAGTCTGCCTGCCTGATGAGAAAATCATTTTTTCAGAAAAAAAGCAACTCTATAAAAGTGAAACGGACAAAATAATTTCATTTGAAAACAAGGTTATTGCCTGCATGGAAGGTGATTTAGGGAATGACGAACAAAAAGCATTCGAGGGCTACTTAGCCAGCCATCCTGAATTGCAAAAGGAATATAATTTGTTTTCAAAAACTCGTTTAAGTCCTGATACCGGCATCAAATACCCGGAAAAACAAAAATTATACAAGAAGCCAGCTTATGCGATTTGGATGAACCGGGTAGCCCGTGCTGCAGCAGTTGTCGTTTTACTCTGGGGAATCAATTCGCTTTTCCATGATGGAAATCAGACAGTCCCGCAAAAACCGAATCAGGAAATAGCCGAAACCAGGACGAAGCCTGAAACACCGGTCAAAAAAACAGAATCAGAAAATAGCAGTCGGGAAACTGCAGTTCAGGATAAAAAGGAATTAACTCACGCGAACAAAATCACAAAAACAGAGCTCATTCGTGAACAATCCAAAGAGCTGCCTGAAGAAAATCAAACAGTTCATTCCATCCCGACCCGGAATTTATCAACTCTTGCTCAAATCGCTCCGAGACAAGCTCAACTAAAAATTGAAACGGCTGAATATCAACTGGCGATTTCCAAATCTGTAAATGTGGAGAAAATCGACGATCAACAGAATATCATGACGGTGGATGAGTTTCTGGCATCACGGGTAAAAAAAGCGGGTAATGAAGGTTTATTTTCGGCACAACGCATTGTTCGCGCCGGACTGAACGTAGCATCTGAACTTTCGGGTGATCGGATTGGTTACGGAGTCAAAGACGGTAAAATTACAAGTCTCGAATTCGAAAGTAAATTAATGGCCTTTTCAATTCCTTTGGATAAAAACAGATAGACTAAGCAGTGTAAGTCTCTATCTTATTGGTAGTGTAAATTTAAACTTACTCCCAACACCTACTATTGATTCAACCCAAATCTTTCCATGGTGTTTCTCAACGAACTCCTTGCAAAGGATTAAGCCAAGCCCTGTACCCTTTTCATTTTCGGTTCCATAGGTTGAATGGTTTGCATCAATCCTGAAAAGTTTTGCCATCGTTTCTTTTGTCATTCCAATGCCATTATCTGATACTGAAATTTCCACCTCATTTTGAGAAATCAAAGCCATTAATTCCACTGTCCCATTTTTATGAGTATACTTGATAGCATTTGAGATCAGATTTCGCAAAATAGTCCTGATCATATTTTTATCTGCTACTATCATCAAATTTTCAGGGAAGGTGCACTTAATTTCAATATTCTTGTTTCTCGCCATATCATTTAGCAGGCCAAATTCTTCCTTAAAAAGTTCACTTAAATTAATTGGTACAGGTTTGAATACTATTTTCCCGCGCTGTGAATTAGCCCATTCCAAAAGATTTTCAAGCAACCTCATTGTCTGGATTGCTGAAGTCCTTATCAATCCGGCATACTCCTCAATTGTTGCAGATTCGCCTGATTTTATTTCTTCCTGAAGCAATTCACTAAAACCAATAATGGAATTGAACGGGCTTTTCAGGTCATGGGCAATTATAGATAAAAATCTATCTTTTGAAATATTAAGTTCGTTTAATTCAGTCGTTTTTATTGCTACTAATTTTTCCAGTAATATCTTCTGATTTTTAAAATGTCTGACACGTGAAAGAAAAATCGAAAGTATGGTGAAGATTATTGCAGAAATAATAATTAGTTTGAACCACCATGTCTCCCACCACGGCGGCAGAATAATGATCTGTACACTAACACCCTTTTCGTTCCAAACGCCATCATTGTTTGAGGCTTTAACTCTAAAGGTATATTCGCCAGGATCCAGATTGGTATATGTGGTATATCGTCTTGAAGCATCAGTGTAATTCCAGTCTTTTTCAAAACCTTCCATCATATACGCATACTGATTTTTTTCAGGATAGGTATAATTAATGGCCGCAAATGAAAAAGAGAAGACCGACTGATTCCAATTCAGGGTAATTTTTTTTGCTTCGCTGATGTGTGTTTGAAATTGGGTTCCGGGAATACCAAAAGTGACTGGTTTGTTGAATATTTGAAAATCGGTGATATAAACAGGAGGAACGAAATCATTATCCTTAAGGCTATCGGGATAGAAGGAGTTAAACCCATTGTATCCTCCAAAATAGATTTCTCCCTGCCGTGTTTTTAGGTAGGACTGCTGAAAAAATTGGTCGCCCTGCAGACCATCATCTTTTGTATAGTTTCTGATTTTCTGTGTTCTGGGATCCAACCGACTAATGCCAATATTGCTCGAAATCCAGAGATTTCGGCTATTGTCTTCGATGATTGATTTAATCGTGTTGTTAGGCAAGCCGTTTGACGTATTAAATGTTTTTATAATTTCCCCGTTTGGCTTACAATAGAATAATCCTTTCGTATAAGTACCAACCCATAAATTACCATCGGTATCTCTAAGGAATGTGCCAATTGTATTTTCCGGAAAATCAAAGACTTTAAATGAATCGGATTTACTGTTGTAAAGGTTTAATCCATGTTCCGTGCAAATCCACATATTTTGTTCAAAGTCTTCAAAAAACATCCAGCATTCGTTGCTGTTAATGGTTTTTGAATTATCAGATTCGGGTCTGAATCGTCTGATCACTCCTTTATTCTTGTCAAATAAATCGATGCCAACATTGTTGATACTTAACCACATTAATCCACTGTGATCAATCGTAAGATTCCAGATACTTTTGGTTGATATACTTGACGGATTGTTTATTTCAGGCAAGTAATGGTAAAATTTCCCTGTCTTTCGGTCATACCGGTTAAGGCCTGCATTCCATGTGGCAATCCAAAGATCGTGATCCTTATCTTCAGTGATGCTTCTAACTACATCTCCGCTCAAACTAAATGGCTTGGTTGGATCGTGCTTGTAAACCCTGAAGTTGCCGGTTTTTGGATCGTAGGTATTAACCCCACCGCCATCGGTACCTATCCAAATTACACCCTTATAGTCTTCAAATAAACAACCGGTAAAATTGTATGACAAGGAATTGGGATCTCCGGTATGTTTAAATAATTTAAACTTCTCTTTTTTCGGATTATAATAATTAATTCCACCACCGGAAGTGCCGATCCATAAAATACCTTCCCTGTCTTTATGAAAACACCATATTCCATTGTTATTCAGACCATCTTCATTCGATTGATCAGACAGGATATATTCAAATGTCTTGGTAACTTTGTCAAAACGGTTGATTCCTCCCTGATCAACCGCAAGCAATATATGTCGGTCGTCTTCAGGAATAATATCCAGAATATTTTTTTTATTCGTACCCTTTCCATCGCCGTTCGATCCAAATTGTTCAAACTTATCAGCGATCGGATCATAAGAAATAAATCCGCTACCATCTGTCGTAATCCAGATTTTATCCTGACTGTCAATATATAAACTTTTATAACAATTGTCACCAAAATTAATAGCAGGGTCATCATATTTAATGAATTTTCCGGATTCAGGCTCAAAACGATAAATGCCCCGTCCGAAAGACACCACCCAAAGGTAACCTTCTGAATCATTGGCAATCATCCTGGCCGAGTGAGCATATAAACTATTCTTTTTGCTCTCAAATGGGTAACGGATAAAACTTTGAGTTTTAGGAATCCACTTGTTCAGGCAATTTCCATCCGATAGAATCCATAGATTCCCTTTTTTATCTTCCAGAATACTGCTAATGTAATTACTGCTAATACTTGTTTTATCAGCCGGATTGTTGGAAAACAATTTGAAATTATCTTTTACCGGATCATATAGGTTTAATCCATTAGCAGCACCAAACCAAAGGTTTTTCCCCTGGTCCTCATAAATACATACAATATTATTGCTGCTGATTGCACCCGGTTGCTTTTCATCAAACCGGTATTTTTTAACCTGATAGCTATCATATTTGTCAAGGCCTACATCGGTACTCATCCATAAATAGTCCTTACTATCTCGGTAAATGAACCATATGCGATTACTCGACAATCCTTCATTTACAGTGAGATGATCAAATTTTTTGGTATTAATTTGAGCATGGCAAAGGTAGGGTTGTGCCCCCAACCCAAATGTGATTAACAAAAAACCAATCAATATTTTATAATTCATGCAAGTGAAAAGTTTAATCTCCGGCAAAAAATCCTTTTAATAGCTCAAATTCAAATAAAGAATCTTTCTTGTAGATGCTCCAATTTTAAAGCATTAATATTCCTTCTAAGTTTTTCTTTAAGTCTGATTTTCATGTTTAATTAATCATACAAAATTCATGGATTTCATGTTAAATATAGAAATTTAAATTAGGAAATTGATTATTTAGTCTAAAGGAAGGAAAAAACCAAATTACATCACGAGTTATAACCTTGAATGATTTTATGATCAGAATAGTATCAATTAATGAATAGAATTAGGATCATTAAACTTCTGAATCGCAGCGAAAATTTATAATCCTTAAAATATCAGGTTAACCGATTTATTATTGGCATATCAATTCTTCTGAAATAAATGAGCAAGCTGTAACATTTCCCAATACCTCGCCGTCATACAGGCAAATATAAAAAAACACAGTCATGAAACAAGTTATTCTCTCAATCATTGCAGTCGCTGCATTCAGTATGAATTTGAAAGCACAGGAGATATCAGCAGATACTGAATCCTTAAATACCTCATCAGAATCCTTTCTTACTGCTGACACAATTAAGTCTTCAGAAGTTCAGGATACAGCCATTGTCCGCATTGGAAAGAAGGAAGTTAAAGTGATCGATCATGGTGGCGGAACCGAAATTCTGTGGGGAAAGGATAAACACAAAAAAGACGGCACCGATAAATTCAACGGTCACTGGGAAGGAATTGAATTAGGGTTCAATGGGTTTGACAAAGCGGATTACAGCATGTACGACGGCACCGAATTTATGTCGCTGAACCAGGGCAAATCAATCGAATTTAATATCAATTTTTACGAGTTAAATATCAGCCTTAGTAAATCGAATGTCGGGCTGGTTTCTGGTTTTGGCCTGAGTTTCAACAATTACCGGTTCGAAAATCCTTATACCCTGCTAAAAGGAGTTCAAAGAACCGAAGCAGTTCCTCTGGATCCGGATAATCTTTCGAAGACTAAACTTGCATTATCTTATCTGAATGTTCCCCTCTTGCTCGAATTCCAGATTCCAGTGAATCAAAATGAAGGCAAGGTCTTCATTAATGCCGGTTTAATAGGAGGAGTTATGCTGGGTTCCCACACGAAGGTAAAACATGGTGATACAAAAGACAAAGATCGCAGCGGATTTAATTTGAATTCGTTTAAATATGCTGCAACTGCACGGATTGGGTACAAGGACATCAGCTTGTTTGCCACTTACAGTCTCACTCCCTTATTTCAGTCAGGAAAAGGACCGGAACTTACGCCATTTACAATTGGGATTAGCTTCATGGATTAATCCTGTCTATTCAAAGATCTCAAAAGGAGTTATCGGTTCAGATAAACTCCTTTTTTGTTTCGTAATGATTAACTTTGTTGAACAATTCGAAAGAGCTAACGTTGAAAGGGATTGTAAGCATAGTCGCTACTTTAGACGCCTATAACTTCAGGTATTTCCCAGGTATTGGGCTGTTCAAAACTTAAAGAATCATTCAGATGAAACGCATATTTCTGATTTTTATCGCATTAATATTTGCCTTTCATGCATTTCCCCAAACAGCCGATTCTGTAATTGTGGTACAAAGTCCTGCAGGCAGACTTTCAGGTTTGATCAATATTCAGGATCTGGTCAATGAAGGATATAACTACTGGAATGAAGAATTTGAAGGCCACTGGTCGGGAATTGAACTGGGGTTCAACGGATTTGCACAAGCCGATTACAGCATGTATCCGGCTGATGAAAACAATTTTCTCCGGAATGACATGATCCTATCGAATTCACTAATTATTAACTTATTACAGTACTCCAGAGGCTTACAGAAAAACAGAAACAATATAGGTTTGATTACCGGCCTGGGATTAAGTCTGCAAAGTTACCGGCTCGATAAAAACACCACAATTCTGGTTGATCAGAATAGTAAAGTTTATCCTGAAAATCAGTATTTGGATTCCAATCAAAAATCCAAATTTTCGTCGGTTTATCTGGAAGTACCTTTGTTGATTGAATTTCAGATTCCGATCAAAAATAAACAGAACCGCATGTATTTTTCTACCGGAATAATTGGATCAAAAAGGCTTGAAACACATACCAAGGTGAAATACAGAAGAGATGGCAAAAGAGAGAAACTGAAGTCGCCGGGTGATTATTCGATCCGGAACTACAAGGTTGCCGGCACAATCCGCCTGGGTTACCGATGGGTTAATCTGTTTGCAACTTACGACATAGTTCCTTTGTTTGAAGCCAACCGGGGACCGGTACTTTATCCTTTTTCGGTGGGTGTAAAACTAATATCATTCTAGCGGACCAGCTCCAACCTCTCTCTTTCGTGGAGAGGCATGACTAGCTTAGATTCAGATTGTATGACAAATAAATAGCATTTTCATCAAAACCAATTCAATAAATAAAATCCAATTGCTTATGAAACTCCTTCTGATCAGCAACTCTACCATGAAAGGCGAAGCCTATCTGGACTATCCGAAACATGAAATCAAAAAGTTTTTGGGAAATAAACCCCTGACTGCCTTGTTTATTCCCTACGCAGCGGTCACTTTTTCGTTTGATGTTTATGAGCAAAAAGTCGCTGAACGGTTTACTGAACTGGGATACCAGGTAAAAAGCATTCATCATTTCAGCAATCCGGTTCAGGCCGTAAACGATGCTGAAGTCATTGTTGTCGGAGGTGGAAATACCTGGCAGCTGGTTCGCATGATGCACGATAATCACTTGATTGATGCAATCCGCAACAAAGTATTCAACGGAACACCCTACATTGGTTGGAGTGCCGGTTCGAATGTAGCCTGCCCAAGTCTGGGAACCACCAACGACATGCCCATCATTGATCCCAAAGGTTTTGAAACGGCAGGGCTGGTTCCTTTCCAGATTAATCCACATTATTTGGATGCCAATCCTGAAGGACATGGTGGCGAAACAAGGGAACAGCGCATCGAAGAATTCATTGAAACTAATCCGGATGTATACGTGGCAGGTTTACGTGAAGGCTCCATGTTGCGCGTTGAAGATCAGCAAATTCGCCTGATTGGAAACCGGACAGCCCGAATTTTCAAAAAAGGAACAATTCCGCTTGAACTTGGACCGAAGGATGATTTCAGTTTTTTGCTCACCAATTCCAACAATAAACTTTGAACATAAAAAAGGCTGAAATCTTTCGAGCCAGCCTTTTTTGTTTTATTCAAGACAGAAGCTTTAAACCACTCCCTGCGAAATCATGGCATCGGCTACTTTAATGAAACCACCAATGTTGGCGCCTTTGACATAGTTAATGTAACCGTCCTTTTCAGTACCATATTTGACACAGGTTTCATGAATGTTGATCATGATTTGGTGCAATCTGGCATCTACTTCTTCACGTGACCAGGGTAAACGCATCGAGTTTTGCGTCATTTCAAGTCCAGATGTTGCTACACCACCGGCATTCGCTGCTTTGCCCGGTCCGTAGAGGATTTTTGCCTCAATAAATACCTCAACAGCCTCAGGAGTTGACGGCATATTGGCACCTTCAGAAACCATAAAGCATCCGTTCTTTAGCAATTCTTCAGCATCTTCCTTGCTGATTTCGTTTTGTGTGGCACAAGGGAAAGCCGCATCACATTTGAGGCCCCAGGGTGTTTGGCCTTCGAAATATTCTACCTTGTATTTGTCGGCGTATTCTTTGATGCGTCCTCTGCGTATATTTTTTAATTCCAAAACAAAAGCCAGTTTTGCTTCGTCGAAACCATCCGGATCGTATACAAATCCATGCGAATCGGACATGGTAACTACTTTTGCACCCATCTGAATCAGTTTTTCAACAGCATATTGCGATACATTGCCTGAACCGGAAACCAAGGTAATTTTTCCCTTTAATTCCTGATCACGTGTTTTCAACATCTGATCGGCAAAGTAAACTGCACCATAACCGGTGGCTTCCGGACGGATCAAACTACCACCCCACTCAATGGCTTTTCCTGTAAGTACTCCTGTAAACTCGTTTCTAATGCGTTTGTATTGTCCATACAGATAACCAATTTCGCGTCCACCAACACCAATATCACCGGCAGGAACATCGGTATTACTGCCAATAAAACGCTGTAGTTCGGTCATAAAGCTTTGGCAAAAACGCATCACTTCGTTGTCCGATTTTCCTTTTGGATCGAAATCCGAACCGCCTTTCCCTCCACCCATAGGAATAGTCGTCAGGCTATTTTTGAATACCTGTTCGAAAGCCAAAAACTTCAGGATACCCAAATTCACTGTTGGATGAAAACGGAGGCCTCCTTTGTATGGGCCAATTGCGCTGTTCATTTGGATGCGGTAACCTCTGTTAATCTGAATTTCTCCGTTATCGTCGACCCAAGGAACGCGGAACATCATCACCCTTTCAGGTTCTACCATTCGTTCCAATACTTTGGCATAATGGTATTTTGGGTTTTCTTCGATAAAAGGCATCAGTGATTCAACCACTTCTTTTACTGCCTGGTGGAATTCAGATTCTCCCGGATTTCTGGCAATTACTTTTGCCATGAACTCGTTTACTCTTACGTTTAAAATATCAGCCATTGTTGATTTATTTAATATGAATAATCTTTCAGGATTGACCGTGTACATTCATTCGGTTAATGAATAACCCAACATCTTCTGATGTCTAAATTAATATCCATTAGCGAGGGTACAGCTTCATGTGGAATAATTACGTGTTTCACGTAAGGGAAGGAAATTCGGAGAATTTAAAGTTCGGAGTGCCTAAAGTATTTACAAAGCAATTAAACTTCAGGCACGTTCTAAATCTCGATGATGTTGTTTTTGATGGCATACTTCACCATATCTACCGTGCTTTTCAGGTTCAGTTTCTGCATGATATGGTTTTTGTGCGATTCTACGGTGCGAACACTGATGAAAAAGCGGTCGGCAATTTCCTGGTTGGTATAACTTTCGCCCCACAATTTCAGGATTTCAATCTGGCGCGAACTTAAATTGCCAATGTCGGCATTCTGATTCTGTTCATCGGCTTTCAGATTCGAAATGTATCGGTTCAGCAATATATGGGTGATCGATTTACTGTAATAATCGTGTCCGTTCCGGAGGGTATAAACTGCTTCAAGCAGGTCGTTCCGATCCGAATCTTTTCCAAGAAACCCCTTTGCTCCGGCCTTGATGGTCTTGAGCACAATGTCTTCGCTGTCGATGACTGAAACTATCAGGATTTTTAACTTGGGACTGCTGATGTTCAGCTGTACGATGAGGTTTAGGTTTCGTACCGAAATGTCGTGCATATTCAGGATCAGCACATGGATCTGTAAGAATTTCAGCTTTTCGGTTAATACATTCCGGTCGTCGCAGGTCAGAATAAGCCTGAAATCTGAAATGCCTGACAAAAGTCCCGAAAGGCCTTCCAAAACCAGTTTGTGTTCATCAAAAATTGCAATATCAATCATATCTTAAATAGTAATTGCTGATGTTTTTAGCCTTCCGTTCATTAAAATAGTCAGCGGTTTTTTAAACTGAATATGCTTAAAAAAATTGGTTTCGTGAATTACTTTCTGACTATTGAGCATTTCCCAGCATACGAAATCAGTTGGTGATGAATGCTGTACCGCAAAATACCCAATGTTCATAGAAGTTACATTGTGGAAAAAATGTGACCCAAGAGACGAATCCAGAGGATATTTGTCGAGGCTCACTTCCACAATCACTTTGGCATTCGAGATCTGTGACCAGTTTACCGGGATCCCGGTAAACCGATCCCTGCTTCCCCATCTGCCAGGTCCAATCAATACATATTGTTTGTTGCTCTTGACCATCATGTTATTCAGGTACTCGATTTCGGCCACCATTTCTATAGTTTTCAGTTTGCTGAATTTAGAGGTATCAATAAAAATGACATCCCTGATTCCTTTGATTTCGCCATTACCCAGACTCGATTTGGTATACAATACCAATTTAGACTGATCAAGTTTATCGATGTTGATATTTTGCAAGATTTGATTGCCAATCAGTGGTTTAAGCTGAAGAAGATAGAAGGTTGGCAGGCCGTTTTTTGTCCGGTCAAGATCGACTGCATACTCAATTTCGACCGGAGAGCCGAATGCTTCTTTAACCGTGTTCAACAATACGCTGATCGTTTCGGCAAGCGGAATATAGTTGTAATTCAGGATATCGGCAAAATTAACAATTCGTGGGCCGTAAGTACTCAGCCCTGGTTCAATTATGTCATTATCGGGATTGTACACCGAAACACAATGATTCAGAGTACCATGTTTTTCAGCCTCACTGATATCCAAAAGCTGAAGAGCTGCCAGCTCCCCGTCCTTCAAAAAATCGATATCTTTTTTCCGGAAATCGAGTGCATAAAACTGTACTTGCGAACTGTTCAGCAAATCTTTGATGCTGTGAATGGAAACCTTGGGGTATTTAGGCGAAAAGCGGAACGATTTCCAGCCATCGACCACGTATGTACCCAAACCAACTGCGGCCACAGCAAATCCTTCATCGGGCTTCATATTGGCAACCGGATAGTAGTTGTATGACTGAGCTACACCACTGATATGAGGATAATAATAATCGCCGAACTGATTACCGACCAGCTCCTGCAATACAACGGACATCTTTTCTTCTTCAATTTTGTGATGAATAACCTTAAAATAGTTTCGGGCCTTCTCCGAAAACATAGAGGCAAAAACCAGTTTGATAGCGATTGAAAGTCGCTGAAGAAATAGTTTTTTATTCAGCTTACTATTTGGAATGATATACGTTTCGAAAACACCGGCAAAAGGCTGTGCAATAGAATCTTCGGAGGAGCTTGAAGATCGCACGGCAATCGGTTTGTCAATTTGCGAAACGAAAACCCTTAGCTTTTTCTGGAGTGAAACAGATAAATGGGACTCAACGAAATGATGTCGTAATTGAGCATACGAAATATTCGGGTCCATGATTTTTTCCAAAAGCTTGTTTCTCGAGATGAAATTCTGAAATTCATTCGACCCGATGATTACTGTTATCGGGGTCAGGATATTGATACGATTGGCCAGAGTCGGAAAATCGAGATTATAAATCAGCGTGTTAATAAATGCCAGGCCACGGCCTTTCCCCCCCAGCGAACCTGCGGAATAGGAAACGATATTCTTTTCGTCGAGGCTCGAAGTTTCATCGAAACTTAAGATTTTTCCTTTTTTCTTTTCTTCCCGATAGTGCTTAATGGTATCCAGAAAAAATTGTCTCGTTTCGCCCATGTTTTTGAACGTAGAGACAGGCACCGGATTGAGTGTCTTTGCCAGTTGAATTTCGCCACGGCCCATTAACCACAATGACAATTGATTCTCAGAAGCATGGAGGAACAACGACTCGTCAGGCACTTCCTTCAGCAAGGTTTCGAACTCGCGCAACGATTTTGCCACACCAACTTTATTACCTTGCTTATCCCTAAAGACAAAATTACCAAATCCCAAATAACTGGTCAGGTATTGCTTCAGGTCGTTCAGTAAAGTTTCTGAATTTTTGTTAATGAACGCTACTTCAAGTTCTCTGGCTATCTTTTCGTTGCGCTTTTCGGATGATTGCAGAATAATCGGAAGCTTGGAAATATGCGACTTTACATATTTGATAAAATTTACTCCTGCATTTTTATCCATTTTTCCACCCCGGTCGAACTCAACATCTGAAATCACACAGAGTAAAAAGTCTTTATATTTATTGAAGATGGAGATGGCTTCTTCAAAATTTCTGGCTAACAGGATTTTGGGTCTCGAACGCATCTTGCAAATTTTGTCCAGCTCGTTTTTCTCCACATCAGGCAACAATTCCTGGACCTGCCCAAAAACAATTTCGTACAAAATCTGGAGGTACTTTGAATAATACAGCGGTGAATCTTCAATCAGCAGAATTACCCGGACAAGCCCGATTTTGGTGTCATTTTCAACATTTACGTTGTCTTCTATTGATTTCACTATAGCAAACAAGATCAGCGAATCGCCATTCCATACAAACAATTTATCGACAGACCGAATCGTGGGTACTAAATCTTCAAAATATTTGATATCGCTTTTTTTGTTCAGAAGCAGATAGATAGGCAGCGATTCGTTTTGTGCCTTGATTTGTTCGCTTAAAATAACAGGCGCTTCACGATCCATGCCAGCCATAAGGATGACCAGATCAAAATGAGTGGTTTCCAGCAAACTGAGCGCCTCCTCTGCCGATGAAACACCAGTTATCCGGGGTACCGAAAAAAGACTGTACTGGAAGGCTTCTCCCATGAATTTCTCGAAGAATGAGTCTTCACTCTCGAGGGTAAACGCATCGTACAAGGTGGCCACAAAAAGAATGTGTTTGATCTTGTACTTCATCATATCGAGATAAACGTACTTATCAATGGCCTGTTGGTTGAAATATAACTGGAGTGGTTTTTTGTTCTTTGTCAGTGAATTTCTGAATTCGTCTGATGGATGAATTTCATGAACAGATATTCCTTTCCGGTGCATGATTTCACGGCCCTTGCAATTGTTTAGATAGCCACTAACAAGCCTGGCGATATTGAGCAACAAATTACGTTCTTCATGCAGAAAAGGCCCTTCATCTTCTTTTGGAAATTGCTTCAGGTAAAAAATTTCGATTGTGCCATTTTTATTGTCGATGGTCACAAAGTTTTCACGTTGTACCCATTCCGTTTCCTTAAAATTCAGGCTGGTGTATATTTTACCTTCAAACCTGATGCGTGAAACCGCAAACTTCGGATATTGCCACGATTTGGGAAGTATCGCGCAGATCTCCTGCATCGTTTCATCGACCGATTTCCCCTGGTCAATAATCAGTGAGGTGTGATTGATGGCTTTCAGTTCTTTTAAACGCTCTGTATTTTCGTGTTGAAGTTTATTCAATACATTGCGGGTAGCAGAGCCGGCAATCAGGTTCGAAAGGTTAACCAGTAAATTCCGCTCTTCTTTCAGGAATGGGCCTTCATCAGCATCTGGAAATTGCTTCAGATAAAATATTTCAACTACCCCTTTTCCCCTTCCGGACGCTTCAAAGCGTTGTGTCATCTTCCAGGGAGTTTCCCTGAACCCGGGACTCAAAAAAACTTTTTTACCGTAAAAGATCCGGGCAACCGTATATTCCGGGAATTGCCATGATTCGGGCAAAAAGGAACAAATTATGGGGAGCGACTCATCAAGCGATTTCACTGTTTGCAGGATCTCTGTTGTTCGGTTGATTCCTTTTAACTCTTTAAGGCGTTCGGCATTTCGGATGAGAAGTTCTTCCAGCGCTTTTTTCGATGCCGTTCCCGAAATTAAAGCAGCAAGATTGTCGATCAGATTTCGTTCTTCAGTTAAAAACGGACCTTCGCAAGCCTCCGGGAATTCGTTCAGGTAATAAATCTCGATAGCCCCTTTGGTTGATTCGGGCGCATCAAATGTTTGCTGTAATTTCCATGAGGTTTTCCTGAAATGGGGACTGGTGAAGTTCTTGTCACCATATTTGATCCGTGCAACGGTTTGCCCCGGATACTGCATGGCTTCAGGCAAAAAAGAACAGACCTCCTGTAATAACTCATCAAACGCAGTACTTTTCCGGAGAATTTCTGCAGTACGGTTGATGCTTTTAAGCTCTTTCTGTCGTTCGCCAATGTCGACAGAAAACCTTTCAAGCTGAATTTTTGAAATGAGACCCACAAGCAGCGGAGCGATCATTTTCAAGGTCGATTCAGCTTCTTCAATGGCCGTTCCGGAGAAATGTGTGATGATTTGATGCGACAAAAACAGCTCGATAAGTCCTTTGTTGCTGTCGGGTAACTGAAAATCATGTTTCACCACAACCGAAGTCTCTTCGAACTGTTGACTTTGAAAGGTTTGCTTGTTGTACGAAATACGCACAAAAACCTCATTTTCAAAGGCGGAAGTTACTGCAATGGCATCACAAACCTGCAGCAACGATTGGTTCAGTTCCTTTCCTATATCTAAAATTTCGATTATCCTGCTTGTTAGATGCTCACGTACAAACAGCATTAATCTTAGTGGTGAATCTGTTTTTACCTCTGACGGATCTGTCTTTTTTTTCATAATTTCCAATTTAATCCTGAGCTGGTACGCTATCTAGTCAGAAGTTACTTCGAAATTAGCACATAAAAAGTTCAGAAGAAACCTGGATGGGGAAAATCGTTCAAAAAAAACATGCACTTTGGATTTCAAACCAGTTTTCCAGCCATCATTTGTTCAACTATTTATGCTGATTAAACCGGAATATTTACTTTGCCTGAAATATTCGATCTGCTTCCCATTTCCAATTCTCCGCTTCCAAACCTCCTGACCATTTCGTCAAAATTCGGATAGTAAGCATTAAAATTGAAACCATCCACGCAAATTTCCTTTCCCGAGCCGCACATTCTTACCCGAAAGATGCCATATATCCCATCTTCGTCGGTTGGGCCCCAAAATAATACGCCTTGTTTCTGAATGTCGTATCTTGATGATTGCGAGAACGTTTGTTTAATAATTTTTGCTGACCCAAAGGCAAAGACCTGATCAATTCGGTTGTCCTTCAAAATCTGCCCCATCACCTGACAAATCGATACATTTTCTTTGCAACTTCCACCTTCATTTATTGTAATCATTTCGTCGGAAACCGCTTTTATCTTTTCTTCAAGCAGGATGTCTTCTTTCGCTTGAGCCGACAGAATTGTAATAATCCGGTTGCCGGCGGAACGCAGCGAAGTCAAAACCGGCAGAAGCAGAACAATGCCTGGCCCACGGGCTACGCATATTACTGTTCCGGAATTTCCGATCAGTACCGGATACCCAAACGGACCATCAATCCCGAAGATCGAGTTTCCCGGATTTAGTTTAGCCAATCTTTTGGCACTATCATCAGTGACATAAACAAAACCGGTGATGGTTTCTTTTTCTTTGTTCGTTTTATATACAGGCAAGGAAATCCCGGGTTCATTTTTTTCAAGCTTGAGAATAACGTATTGTCCCGCTTTTATCTCATTTACTGCGATTGAGGTTCGGACTTCAAATTTCAACAGATTTTCGGAAACTCTTGTATTGCTTATGATTCTGTTCATTGATTTTCGTTTTTTTTGTGGATTTGAAGTTAGATTTAATCAACTTCATAAAAAAAACCGATGACTGAATTAAGTGAATCATGTACGTAAAAAGCGGAATGCTTCTCTGTCCGATCAGTGATTAACCTGAATGATGGAAATGAATACAGTCCGTTATTTCACTGCGGAATCCAGATATTTTCCGGAGATAAACCGGATGGGATACCAGGCGGCCAGAAAGCCGATGCCTGAAACAAGCAGAAAAATAGCGACAAGATCCCAGGTGCGAATCTGTACCGGATAGGCTGAAAAGATGAACGAACCATCATTCCCGGGAATTTTCAGCAATTCGAATTTGATCTGAAGCCAGCAAATCAGAATCCCAAGAATTAAACCAAAAACGGCACCGGCCAGGGATATCATCCAGCCTTCGAACAGAAAAATGGTGCGGATGAGTTTCTGGTTGGCACCCATGCTTTGAAGGATGGCGATATCGGCTTTTTTGTCGATGATCAGCATCGAAAGTGATCCGAGAATATTGAAGGATGCGATAACTAAAATAAAGGCCAGAATGATGAAAATGGCCCACTTTTCGGATTCCATCACTTTATAAAATAGTTCGTGTTGCTCGAATTGTGTTTTGACGACAAACTTTTCGCCCAGTATCCGGGAAATTTCCGGTTTGACTAGTTCTTCCGAAATACCTTCTTTTAATCCGATTTCAACTGCACTCACCTGATTTTCCATCTGAAACAGTTCCTGTGCAAAACCGAACGGCACCAACACGTATTTGGAATCGATTTCCTGTTGATTAGAGAAAATTCCGGAGGCATAAATGGTATTGTGATTAAATGCGGTGGTCAGGCTGGGCCTGCCGCGTGTTCCTTTTTTCAGCGTGTAAATATGAATCGGCTCCGAAAAAGTAAGGCCAACTGACAAATAATAAGCCACCCCCTGACCAACCACTGCATACGGAACCTGATCAGCTTCAAGAAGAAACCGGCCACTGGTAATGCTACTGGAATCAAGTCCTGAAGTTTCGTTGTAATTGACAGGCACACCTTTTATCGTTGCGAAATATTGACGGTCGCCATACCTGAGCAAGGCATCTCCTTCTACGACCGGTGTTACTGTTGAAATTCCGTTTAATTGGCTTATTGCGTTAAAATCGCCATCATTAAAATCAAACGATTTCCCTTTTGCTGCTGTAATTTTCAGATCCGGATCGAAAGAAGAAAAAAGCGATTTGATGGAAAAATCGAGTCCGTTGAAAACCGATAGAATAACTACCAGCGCAAATGTGCCAACAGTTACTCCGGCTACCGAAACTCCGGAAATAATGTTAATTACATTGACCGATTTTTTCGAGATCAGATAACGACGGGCGATATAGAAGGCAGTCTTCAATTTATTTCCAGGCTTTTACAATCAAACCAGTTCCACTTTTATGCTTCATGCCAAGATCGAAAAAGTTCAGGACGATAGCAAATGGATAAACGATGAGGTAATAAAACGGAAGAATCAGGAAAAATAAATTGCTGACTCCCAACATTAAAATAGGATATTTTATCGACAGTTTCCATGAGATTTTACCTGGAGCACCGTATGAATAGCGGGTTTCAACCTTCGAAAAACCAACCGACTTCAGTTTGGTTTCAATCTCGGTCATATTGTATCCGTCGCGCACATGTTCGTCGATAAATCCATGAACACCCCCTTCATGTTCGTGTTCATGTGAGTCCGATCCACCCTGATCGGACGGTGTTGAAATCAGCAGCATGCCGCCTTTTTTCATCGATGCATAAAAATTTCTGAAAACCTGTACATCTTCTTCAATGTGTTCCATCACATCCACCGAAAGAACCAAATCGTATTTTTCATCCTCCTGAAATTGAGTCAGATCGGCCAGCTCAAACTTGACCCTGTCAGATAAACCTGCCTTTTGCATAAACTGGTTACAATCCTCAATTTGTTCGGGTTTGATGTCAACGGCCTGAATCGCTGCATTTGGGAACCATTTTGCCATGCGGTAAGTGTACTGGCCGAAACCGGAACCGGCATCCAGAACGCTTTTAACTTCCGGAGTCGAGCTGGTCCGCCTACGAAGTTCGTTACGGATATGCCATGCCCGAAGCAGAAGTAAGTCGAGTAGTTGATAAAATAGCTTGCGCAAAACCGGGTTCTGGTTAAATACTTTTCCCAGCGAACGTTTTATCGGATCGTATTGCATATTCAAAGCAAAAGTTAAAGGTAAAAAGGCAAAAGTTAAAAGCTAAGCAATCTATTGACGGAATCCGAAATCTTTGATAAATCAAGCGGCGGCTGAGCCTGTCGAAGCCGAAACTAGTCTTCTTTCAGCAACCGGTCGATGTTATCGATGTAATCGAGGCTGTCGTCGATGTGAAAATCGAGCTGGGGAACAATCCGGAGTTGTTTGCCGACTTTTGTTCCGAGCATACCCCTGATTTTAGATTGAACTTTTTTGATTTCCGACAGAATTTCAGTGCCCTTTTCGGAAGGGAAAATACTCAGGTAAACCCGTGCGATTGAAAGATCAGGAGAAACCCGCACATTGGTGACACTGATCAAAACTCCGGAGAATAAATTTCTTCCTTCTTTTTGCAGTATATCAGCCAGGTCCTTCTGTATCAGTCTTGAAATTTTATTTTGTCGTGTCGTTTCCATCGTTTTTGTGTTTGAAAATTAAGCTTCCAAAGGTAGTTAAAATTGTTCGAACATAAGGACGGTCAAATGGTTCCTGAAGAGCTTCAATCGAAGAACTCGTTCGATGATAGATTTCAGCAGGAAAAGTCATCACCGGTTTGATCGCTAAATTTCTGTAAGTTCGCAGACAAATTGAATTTCACAACTGATGGACGCACTTTTTGATTACAGTCTTTGGGGACTTTTCCTTGCCAGTTTTCTGGCAGCAACGGTTGTACCATTCAGTTCCGAAGCCATACTTTCTTATCTGATATTTAATGGCACCGATGTAACTTCGGCAGTTTTGGTAGCAACAGCCGGAAACTGGCTGGGCGGTATGAGCAGTTTTGCCATTGGGTACCTCGGGAAATGGGAATGGATTGAAAAGTACCTCCGCATCAAACGTGAAACCATCGAAAAATGGCATAACCGGCTTTATAAAAGAGGCGCCATCTTTGCTTTTCTATGTTGGGTACCGGGCGTTGGCGATATTTTTGCCGTTGGACTTGGACTATTACGCACCAATATCTGGATTACGGCAATTGCCATGCTTGCCGGTAAATTTTTGCGCTATGTGGTTTGGGCCTGGATCAGTGGATTTATTTTCTAGAAATCTGATTCAAACTTAACAGACAAGAAACAGCAGACTTACCTTTTTCACTTCAGAATAAAACTTCTTCATTTTAAAATATTTTGGCGCATGAAACGTCAACCTGAAATAGATACCCTGAACGAGGTATGTATTTTCCGGATACCAACCAGATAAAACATTTATCTACTAAATTCGGTCATTTACCGGTTAAAAATGTTGCGTGATCAACCTTACTGTTTTATTATCCGGAAATCTTCGGAAAATTTGCGCAAAATATTTAACAATTAATTTCCACTCCGGAAACGTTTCTTGTCGTAAATGTTTCCTTTCTTTGTCCGGAAATTATAATTGAACTTGAATATGCAGAACGAAATAAATTTTGATGATCCTAAACTACAGATGATTCTGGAACAAACGGTGGAATTATTTTCCGAATTCGGGATAAGAAATCTGAATATGGATGACATCAGCCGAAGTTTGGGTATTTCGAAAAAAACCCTTTATCAGTATGTAAAAAGCAAGGAAGATCTGATAGAAAAGCTTTTCTATTATGAAGAAGTGAAATGGAATAATCAATTTTTGAAACTGAAAATTGATGAACTCAATGCGATCGAAATCTTGTTAAAAGCAAGTTTACTGGTATCCGAAGAGATGGGCCGGATGGATCCCAAAACCAAGTTCGAGCTGAGAAAATACTATGCCACTATTTTCGAAAAATTTATAGCTCAAAAGCATATCAACATTTTCAAGCAGATGAGCAAAAACATTCAAAAAGGAATAGCAGAAGGCCTCTATCGAAGCGATGTGAATGTTGAACTCGTGGCAGGTTTGTATGTACGAAACCTGGTAGATATGCACAATAAAGATTACTGTTTCAACGAAACCATCACTTTCGATGAGGTTTTTGAGGTCATGTTCGAAAACCACATACGTGCGATTTCAACTCCTGAAGGCATTGCCTATTTTGAAAAGCGTAAATCAGAATTTACTCACTTGAATAAAAATATTAATAACCTATAATCCTTTCGAAACATGTTCAGAAAACACAAACAAATTCTACTGCTGTTGGCCATGTTCCTTGGTGGAACATTACTTTCAGGAGCACAGGAGACAGTGAAACTCTCCCTTCAGGATGCCCTTGAAATGGCATTGCAGAATAACACCGACATTTTGAATTCGGATCTTGATCTGAAAATTGCTCAAAAGAAAGTCTGGGAAACCATTGCAACGGGACTTCCACAAATTGATGCAAAAGGTACTTATCAGCACATTTTTAAAGTTCCAACTTTGAGTTTTGGTGGTAAAACAACTTTGTCGAATACTGAAGTTCCATGGAGTGATGCGACACAAAGTGGTACGATGAGCTCGGTTACACTCGATTCGGGTGAAAAGATTTACTTAAACAGTGAGGCTGGCACTCCAATTGAACTTGGCGTAAAAAACAATACCACATTTGATTTTACGTTTTCCCAACTGATTTTCAGTGGGTCTTATTTTGTCGGATTACAGGCTACCAAAGTCTATTTCGGTCTGACTAAACAAAATGCAGAAAAAACGAAGATTGATGTTATTGAGACCGTTACAAACACCTATAACATGATTCAACTGGCAGATGAAAGTCGAAAGATTTTGAACCAAAACCTGGAAAACATCAACAAAACGTTGTACGAAGTTTCCGAAATGAACAAGCAGGGGTTTCTTGAAAAAACAGATGTTGATCAACTTGAATTGACTGGCAACACTATAAGGAATGCGATAAACCAGATTGACAGCAATTTAGACATGGCTTATCGTTTACTGAAAATTCAATTGGGAATGGAGGAAACCGTGAAAGTTGAATTAAGTGACATTATAGAGTCGGGCGAATCGCTTACTCAATCGAGCCTCCAATTGATTACAGAGTCATTCAATATTGAGCAAAATATTGACTATCAACTGATACAAACTTCAGAAAAAGTGGCAAAACTCGAGCTTGATCTGGCAAAAACAAGTTTCATGCCTACGATTACAAGCTTTTACAATCACACCGAAAAATTGAATGCCCCAGCTTTCGATTTTACTCCCAAAGATTTAATCGGGTTAAACCTAAGCTTACCTATTTTTAGCAGCGGGCAGCGTTTGTCAGTCGTTTCACAACGACGAATGTCTCTTGAGAAAGCTCAGAACACGAGTAAATTAGTTTCGAGCAGCTTGTCGATGCAAGCCAGTCAGTATCAGAACGACCTGAAACTGAAACTGGAAAAATACCTGAATCAGAAAAAAAGCAAAGAGCTGTCGGACGATATTTATCAACGCACCCTCGAAAAATACAAACTGGGTATGGCTTCGAGCATGGATCTGATGACCAGCCAGAATCAATATCTGACGAATCTGACGAATTATTATCAGAGTATTTATGATTTGCAGGGGTCAAAGTCGAAACTGGAAAAGTTATACAACATCAATCAGAATATTGAAAATAATTAGATCATTTCAATAGATTCATAAACAGAAAAAAATATCTAAATATAAAGACAATGAAAAGGATTATTATTTATTCAACACTGCTTGCTTTTTTGGTTTCGTGTGGCCAAACTAACGACAAAAAAGCCGAGCTTGAGAAGCTGAAAAGCCAACACGAACAATTAGGTATAGAAATCGCGCAACTCGAAACAGAGATCAATCCTTCCGGAGAAGCGACTGATGTAAAATCTATTTCAGTAAAAGTAACACCCTCTGTCGAATGTATATTTAACCATTACATCAAGGTTCAGGGAACGGTTGACGGTGATAAGAATATTGCTGTAAGTCCGCAAATGAATGGAATTGTTACTGCTGTTTATGTGAAAGAAGGAACTACGGTTAAAAAAGGCCAGGTGATGGTTGATTTGGATGACCAGGTCACCAGACAATCTCTTCAGGAAATAAATACACAACTGGAGTTGGCAAGTAGTATTTTCGAAAAACAGAGTGCTCTGTGGGACAAGAAAATCGGAAGTGAAGTTCAGTATTTGCAGGCCAAAGCCAGCAAGGAGTCGTTGGAACAAAGGGTGAAAACAATTAAGGAACAATTGAAAATGTCCAAAATAATTTCGCCAATCAACGGTACAGTTGAGAGTATTCCGCTTCGGGTGGGTCAAATGGCAGCCGCAGGTCAACCGACTTCGACTATCCGTGTAATTAACATGAGCATCGCAAAAATTACTGCTGACGTTTCGGAAACGTATGCAACCCGCATTAAAGACGGAAATTCAGCCTTAGTGAGCTTTCCGGATTTAGGCAAAGAAATTGAGACTAAACTGAATTTCACCAGTCGTTACATTGATCCGACAAACCGCACATTCAAAGTAGAATGTAAAATTTCTTCCAAAGATATTCCGCTGCGCGCCAATATGATTGCCTATCTGAAAATTAAGGATTACACCAATGAAAAAACGTTTTGTCTGCCAGTAAATTATATCCAAAGCGATCAGGAAGGAAAATTCATTTATGTCGCCCAACCAAAAGGCAACGAATTTACTGCTGAAAAAAGAATGATTAAAACGGGTATGGATTACGATGGAATCGTTGAAGTTCTGGAAGGTCTGACTGCCGGTGAAAACATTATCACCGCTGGATTTCAGAACCTGAATCCAGGGGAAATTGTAGTTTTCTAATATCAAAAATGACCAAACATGTCGAAAGAAAACAAGTTTAAAGAATTTTTTGCAACGAGCTGGGCAATCGATAACCGGACAAGTGTTTATGTACTTGCAATCCTGATTTCGGTTCTCGGGATGATGAATTATTATTTAATTCCCAAGGAACAGTTTCCTCAGGTAATCATTCCATATATCGTTGTCAACACAGCATATCCGGGTACATCTCCGGAAGACATCGAAAACCTGGTAACCCGTCCGATCGAAAAACAATTGAAATCCATTTCGGATGTCAAGAAAATAACCAGTAATTCAGTTCCTGATTTTTCTTCCATCATTGTTGAATTTGATCCGGATCTATCCATCGAAACAGCCAAGCAAAGGGTACGCGATGCTGTCGATAAATCGAAAAGTGATCTTCCAACAGATTTGCCTTCAGAACCAGATATTATGGACATCGATATTTCCGCCATGCCGGTAATGTACCTTAATATTTCAGGAAATTTTGATCTGGTAAAACTCAAGCATTATGCTGAAATAGCTCAGGACCGGATTGAAGCTCTGAAGGAAATAACCCGTGTTGATATTGTTGGAGCACTCGACCGCGAAATACAGGTAAATGCCGATATTTTCAAAATGGAGGCGGCCAAGGTTACATTTAGCGATATTGAACGTGCCGTTGCCATGGAAAACATGACCATTTCGGGTGGAAACCTCACCAACAATGGTGTTCGGAATACGGTCCGCATTAAAGGTCAGTTCAAGGATGTTGAAACTTTGAGAAACATTGTTGTTCATTCATCAAGTGGTGCTTTCGTAAAATTAAGCGATATTGCTGATGTAGTTGATGGCTTTGAGGAACAGGAAAGTTTTGCTCGTCTGGACGGTAAAAATGTAATAACCCTGAACGTTATTAAAAAGAACGGTGCAAACCTTTTGGATGCTTCGGATCAGATTGTGCAAATTGTTGATGAACTGAAGGAACGCCAGTTTCCGAAAGGAATGGAGGTAACCATTACCGGAGATCAAAGTCTTCATACCCGAAATACACTGGAAGAACTTAACAATACAATCATCATCGGATTTATTCTGGTAACCATTGTACTGATGTTTTTCATGGGCGTTACCAATGCGTTCTTCGTTGGTTTATCGGTTCCACTCTCCATTTTCGTGGCCTACCTGATTATTCCAAGTCTGGGCTACACCATGAACATGATCGTGATGTTTGCCTTCATTTTTGCCCTCGGAATTGTGGTTGACGATGCCATTGTGGTAATCGAAAATACTCACCGTCTGCACAAATTCAATCCTGATATTAATATTGCTGCCAAGAAAGCTGCTGGTGAAGTATTTCTTCCGATTTTATCCGGAACATTAACTACGCTGGCGCCGTTCTTCCCATTGGCATTCTGGCCTGGAATCGTAGGTCAGTTCATGCATTATTTGCCCGTCACGCTGATAATCACGCTCTTTGCATCGCTCTTTGTGGCCTATGTATTTAATCCGGTATTCGCGGTTTCGTTTATGAAACATGAATACGATGCTGATTTTCAGAAAGGCAGTGGCTGGAAAAGGATAAGGACTATTATTATTGTAATGCTTGTATTTGCTGCCATTTTCTATCTGACGAAAGTTTATGGATTGGCCAACTTACTGGTATTTGGCGTTCTTATGATACTTTTATTCCATTTTGTGATCAAAGGAATGATCACAACCTTTCAGGAAAAGACCTGGCCATGGGTTATGTCGGTTTATGAAAGGCAGCTGCGAATGATTCTAAAAGGTGCTCGTCCGATTTGGATTCTTGGCGGAATGATTGGACTATTCATCCTCACCATCTTCATTACCGGAGCAGTAAAACCAACAGTTTTATTTTTCCCGGAAGGCGAACCCAACAACATTTACGTGTACATTAAAATGCCGGGAGGAACTGATCAGACGGTAACTGATAGTGTGACCCGAATTGCTGAAGAACGTGTTTATAAAACGATTGGCCGGAATAACCCTGATGTTGAATCCATTATTTCGAACGTAACCATTGGTGCGGAGGAAGAAGGTTTTACCACAACCGGAACTCCATTTAACCGTGGAAAAGTTTCGATCAATTTTGTTGAGAGTAAACTCCGTACAACCGGAATTTCATCAACAGAATACCTGGAATTACTCCGTAAAGAATTAGGCAATATTGCCGGTGCAGAAATTACGGTAGATAAAAACAGCATGGGCCCGCCAACCGGGAAACCAATTAATATTGAAGTAACCAGCGAGAATCTGGAAGAGCTGGTTGTGGATGCCTATGCTTTTCGCGATTATCTGGATTCATTAAATATTCCGGGAATTGAAGAATTGAAAACCGATTTCGAGATGAGTTCTCCGGAAATTATTGTTCAAATTGACCGCGATCGCGCTCAGCGTTTAGGTCTTTCAACCGGACAAATAGGACTGGAGATTCGAACCGCACTTTATGGGAAAGAAATTTCGAAATTAAAACAGGACGAGGATGAATATCCAATTATGCTTCGTTACGCCGAAGTAACGCGTGACAACATTAATTCACTGGTGAATCTGCTGATTACATACCGCGACATGAATTCCGGACAATTGCGCAGTATTCCGCTTTCAACTGTGGCAAAGATTGATTATACGACTTCTTATGCCGGAATAAAACGACTGAACCAAAAGCGCATCATTACAATTTATTCCAATGTGCTTTCAGGATATTCAGCCAACGATATTGTCCCGGTAATTAAACGTGAAGCGAAGAAATTTGCCTTACACCAGGAAACAGGTATCAAATTAACCGGAGAACAGGAAGATCAGGAAGAAACTGCTACCTTCCTGATGAAGGCCATGGTAATTGCATTGGGTGCAATTTTCTTTATCCTGATTACTCAGTTTGGATCGGTGAGTAAATCGCTGATTATTTTAAGTGAGGTTATTTTCAGTATCATCGGTGTTCTGCTGGGCGTAATGATCTTCCACATGGATTTGGTGATCATGATGACCGGATTGGGAGTTGTGGCGTTGGGAGGTATCGTCGTCCGAAACGGAATATTGATTGTTGAATTTATCGATTCCAAGAAAGCGGAAGGAATACCAACCCGGCGCGCGATTATCGAAGGAGGTAAAACCCGTATGACACCGGTAATTCTTACCGCGACTGCTACCATGCTTGGTTTGGTTCCGTTGGCTGTTGGGATGAACATCAACTTCACAACCATGTTTACCGAACTGAATCCACATATTTATTTTGGTGGTGATAATGTTGCTTTCTGGGGACCATTGGCCTGGTCAATCATCTTCGGATTAAGTTTCGCGACCTTCTTAACCCTGATGTTTGTTCCCGCTTTGTATGAGCTCGATTACACCATCAAGTTAAAAATGGCTAAACGCAAAAATCTAAAAAGGATTAAAAAATTGAATAAATAGAGAATTGAAATACTAGAAACTGAAACAGGCTGAGTTCGTAAGAATTCAGCCTGTTTTGTCTTGTGAGTGTTGCGGTTTTTTACCACGATTAATGATAACTGAGATTAAAAATCTCAGCTTCCGTATTTATTTCTTTTCCTTTGGTCGGTACAAACCTTCATGGGTTTCTTTAATGAGGTCAATCAATGGAATATTTTTCGGACATCGACTGAGATCAATCTTTTTCAAACTTTCTTCAGTTGGAAAATTGCCGGGAAACCAATGGTCTTTCTCCTGAAACATGTTGTACCGGTATAGTCCGAAGTCTTTCATATCGTAGCATTTCCAGAGTGTGCGGAAACGAAGGATTTCAGGAATGTTGAGGCCTGACGGGTCGTTGATCATACAATGTCCGTCGAAATCGGCATATGAATCGAGCAGTTTTTGTCCGTCAAGATCATGTTTGATTTTAGCATCTTCCGGAGATAATGGTGTGGAAGCCGGAAAAATGCCATTAATATGGTCGAACTGTACAGTTACCGGAAGTCCAAAAGTTAGGGTATGAATGGCAGGATGGCTGAGGCAAAAACGGGCATTCCATTGAATCGGGTGAAGTGGTGAGGTTAATTCCGTCAGTTTTTGCGGCGGATTAAACAATTGACCACCTTTATCGTTGGGCGAAATAATAAATACGCCCATGTCTTTCGTTTCAGCCAAATCGATGGCAGCTTTGTTTCGCTGGAAAAAATAGTAATAATGCAGGTTCACAAAGTCAAACAGATCGGTTTCAATGGCCTTAATAATTACTTCCAGTGGCGCGTGCGTGCTGAAACCCACATGCCCGATAATTCCTTCTTCTTTCATTTTCAGCAACTCTTCAACCGGACCACCTTTGGCACAAGCCTTTTCCAACAACTCAAAAGTGTTGACCCCGTGCCAGGCATAAAAATCAAAATAATCTGTTTTTAGTGCTTTTAGCTGTTTGGTAACCAGTTCACGGGTTTCTTCTGCTGTATTCGGACTTCCTTTGGTCATTAGAAAGTACGAATCGCGTTTCAGTTTCAGCTCATCATTCAAGACACGTCCGTAGGCATGTTCGCTTTTGCCGTATCCGTAAGCCGTTTCGATTAAATTAATGCCTTGTGCCAAAGCTTTTTCAACGGTATCGCGACATTGATCGAGTGTATCCTGAGGAATCATTTCGCGGGGTTCGACTCCGGTATGTTTAAAACGCATTCCCCCCAACGTAACGACACTCACCATTTTATTGGTTTTGCCAAAGCGGCGATATTCCATTTTGGGGCGATATAAGGTTAAATTTTTGAAATCCATAATTCGTATTTGAAAAGAATCGGTGAAAGTAGAAAATCTAAAAAATCAATCATCATGAATCAATTCTTTGGCCAGCAAAGTTCACACGCAATTAACTATGGCGTATTCTATTTATTGGCATGATTTTTCAGGTTTAATAACCAAAAGTGAAAGAAAGGGTTCAGGAGAGCAATGTCAAGGAATTGAAAAAGTACAAAGGAAAAGTTATTTCATCTGTTTATATTTTTCACTCAAAGGTTTCTTTTGTTTTTGTTACGAGTTTCGGGTTACGGGTTTCGATATCGCGTAACTCGCAACCCGAAACGCTTATATAATCATCCTCTTGTGTGTTAAGATATTGTTCTTGTCATGGATGTTTCATGTGTTTATTCAGAAGAAAAGCTTCTGCTATAATTAAATCGGTTGGATTGGTAATTTTGATGTTTTCGTGGTTTCCGTCAACCAGGTGAATGGAAAAACCAGCTTTTTCAACTACCGATGCATCATCAGTAAAGCAAGAATCGAAGGATTGCAGATAGGCTTCCCTGATTTGATTTGTTCGGAATGTTTGCGGAGTTTGCACACTAAAAAAAAGACTTCGGTCAACCGAAATATTTTTAGTACCATCCAGTTTTCGCAGAGATTCGCATACTGGTAAAACCGGGATAGCATTACCGTTTTTTTGAGCAGTATCGAAGCATCTGCCGAGCGTTTCCCTACTGACCAACGGCCTGACGCCATCGTGTAGAAAAATGATACCTTCACCCTTAATCCGGCTTAATCCATTTTCAACCGAATGAAACCGGGTTTCGCCTCCCGACACAATCTGGTGAGGGATAGAAAATGAATGTTTCAGGCACAATCCGGCCCAGTATTTCTGCTGCGTTTCCGGAAGAACTAAAATCAGATCACAATTCGGATCGAACTCATAAAATACCTGAATAGTGTGCATCAGCACAGGTATTCCGCACAAATCCAAAAACTGCTTCGGAATTTCGGTGCCCATCCGGCTGCCAGATCCCCCGGCAACAATTAGTACAAACTTTTTCATAGCTAAAAACGTTGATAACAAAAGTACAATTTCGAAGCAATTTCAGCTGTATTTCGGCTTTGATTTAAGAATAAGGAAAAGATTTGCAGTTCAAATTCCGGAAAGATGTATCTTATGCCGAATAGAATGTTTAAAATTTAATCATCATGGAACAAGTACTGAATTTTTTAGCTGAACTAAAGAAAAATAACAACAAGGAATGGTTTGATCAAAACCGCGAATGGTATCAGGAAAGCCGTAAAAAAATATTATTCCTGACAGAGCTGATCAATCACGAAATTGCAAAGTTCGATCCGGAAATCGGCGTTCAGGATCCTAAAAACTGCGTATTCAGAATTTTTAGAGATGTTCGGTTTTCGAACGATAAAACACCCTATAAAATCAATATGGGAAGTTTTATTGCCAAAGATGGCCGAAAAAGCATCAGCCCTGGCTATTATCTGCACATTGAGCCAGGAGGTTCATTTGTTGGCGGTGGCTCTTACTGCCCGCCACCCGATGCTTTAAAGGCATTCAGAACTGAAATATTTGACAATCCGGAAGAATTCAAAAATCTGATTTATAGCGAATCTTTCATCAGGTTATATCCGGAATTATACGACGACAAGCTGAAAACTGCCCCAAAAGGATTCCCGAAGGATTTTCCGGATATTGATTTACTGAAATATAAATCCTTCGCTTTTGGATCAACCATTGCCGATTCGGTCGTAACCAGCGATGCTTTTGTTGCGAAAGTTGTGGCTGGCATGAAGGAATTATACCCGGTAAACCGTTTTTTGTACGCGGCACTTAATAAATGGCTGTAAATCTTCGTATAAAAAACAGACTGTTTCATTTGCCCAATTGAACCTTTCGTGTAAAAAATCGATTACTTCGCAAATAAGCATAAAAAATGGGGTTACCTATGACTGAAAAAATGGATTAATATCTAAATGAGTATCTCTTCTCATTCATCCACCAAAAATTCTATAACAAAAGAAAAACCGGACATCTAAATGTCCGGTTCTTTTAGTTTAAAGCCGATTATTTCCGAATATTTGATGTCAAATCCGTTCTTCGTTCAGAATAGAACTGAGACTATCATTTGAATACACTGATTCTTCATCACTTATTTTTGAACTGACTCCGTTAGATTTTGCTGAATTGGAAGTTTAATTTTCACAATAGCTTCAAGCAAAGTCTTATCAATGTTTTTGATAATTGGGTAAAATCCTTCTTCTCCGATAATATTTCTGGCGATGTAAGCTTTAATCTGATAACCAATAATTTCGGATGAAATTTTCAGATCAGAATGACTCGCTTTCACTCCTTTTTTCTCAGCAAAAGCTACAAACGATTTCAAAATATCAGTTTTCTGAAAATGTTTTTCAAATTCAGCGGCATCGGTCAATTTCGAAAGCTCTTTCCGGTTCGAATCGGCATAATCCAATGCATACTGATATACCAGTCCTTTCTGAGTGATTTTCGAATAAAAATTGGAATATCCCACCGTATCTGCCGGAATGAAAAAATCTGGCATAATTCCTCCGCCACCGTATACAATCCGGCCCGACAAAGTATGGTATTTCAATGTATCGGAGTAGTGTATGCTGTCTTTCTCCTCAAATTCACCGTGAATAGCACGTTCCATGATATCTTTATAATATTCATCATTCCCGTTTTCATACGACTTTTGGATGCATCTGCCACTTGGAGTGTAATAACGGGCAACAGTCAGACGCACAGCACTGCCATCATTAAACGGTATTTGTTCCTGAACCAGGCCTTTCCCGAAGGAGCGACGCCCGATGATCCAACCCCGGTCATTATCCTGAATGGCTCCGGCAAATATTTCACTGGCTGATGCCGAAAAATCATCAATTAAAACCACGATTCTTTTATCGCGGTATGCACCTCTGCTGTCGGCCTGATAGGTCTTCCGTGCCTGCGAATTGCCTTCCGTATAAACAATCAGTTCTCCTTTATCCAAAAACTCATTCACCATCCGGATAACGGCATTCAGGTAACCTCCAGGATTTCCCCGCAGATCAACAATCACATTCTTCATGCCCTGCTGATCAAGTTTTTTTAAGCCATCCTTAAATTCCTCATAAGTTTTTTCACCAAACCGGCTTACCTTAATATATCCGGTAACCTGATCAATCATATAGCTGATATCAACACTGTAAATTGGGATATCGCCACGCGTAATTTCGAAAGGAATCAGTTCGTTAAATCCTTTACGCTTGACTCCGACATTTACAATTGTACCTTTTTCGCCCCGAAGTTTCGAAAGTACTTTCTCGTTTTTCAGGCCTTTGCCTGCAAGCAAAGTATCGTTTACAGTAACGATACGGTCGCCCGGCATAACGCCAAGTTTAGACGATGGCCCACCTGAAATCACATCGACAACCATAACGGTATCATTCTGAATTGAAAACTGAACACCGATACCTCCAAAATTCCCCCGCATTTCTTCTTCCACGCCAACCATATCTTTTGCAGGAATATAGGATGTATGAGGATCGAGATTTTTAAGCAGTTCCGGAATGGTTTTTTCAATCAGGGTATCCATCGAAATTGAATCAACATATGCATTCTGAACTAAATCCATAATCGCATCCAGTTTGTTGACCCGGGACATCGAAGTAAGGTTATTCCCTGAGTTTCTGGTCAGTTTGTTTCCGATTAAAATACCGGTAACCAATGCTATCGCAAGTAGAACCGGAATATAAACTGAGAATTTCGTGTTTTTCATTGACTTATTTTTGAGTTCAAAATCCGGTTTTTAAAATTGAACAACTTTGCTCGGAATCCGGAATGGTTAATGATTAATTTAGTGTATGAAGCTTAAACCTAGAGTCTACTTCGAAAAGCATGTTTAGCCACAAAGACCCAAAGGCACGAAAAAAAACCTTAATAAAATTGAATTCTTCTTTACCATTTATCTTTGATTATCAGCAATTTAATATGCTTATTTTTTTGTGTCTTAGAGTCTTTGTGGCTAATAATCTTTTTTTTCTTATTGCCGTAGTGGCAAATAGACTTTTCAGAGTGGGCTCAACCTATTCAAGTTCAACCTGAACAACTTCAATATATGCCTTTTTCAACAGCTTAATACCATCATCATGATGGTAATTATCGAAAAAAACCACCCTTTTTATACCTGCCTGAATAATCAGTTTCGAACATTCCAGACACGGTGAAGAGGTTACATACAGAGTAGCTCCATCGCTGCTGTTGTTTGACTTGGCCACTTTGGTAATTGCATTGGCTTCTGCGTGTAAAACATACGGGAAGGTACTGTTGTTTTCGTCTTCGCAATTATTTTCAAATCCTGAAGGTGTTCCGTTGTAACCATCTGAAATAATCATTTTATCCTTAACCAGAAGTGCTCCTACCTGTCGCCGCTTACAGTATGAATTTTGAGCCCAGACAAGAGCCATTTTCAAGTATCTCTGATCGAGTAAAAATTGTTTATTCTGAATACTATTATTTTCCATGGCGTTCAATGATTTATTCTCATTTGGGTGATACTGCAAATATGATACTTGAATCGTAAACCGACAAAAGTAATGATTGATGTGTATTTATTGTACCTGACACATTACAAAAAACGTCCATCAGAGTATAAGATGGACGTTTTTTATATCAATTTTGGAGTTTATCAGATTTTTATGAATTTCATAACCACATTTAAAAGATCTTTCGATTTGATTGGTTTTGCCAAATAATCATCACAACCCGAATCCAAAGCTTTTTCGCGGTCGTCAGACATGGCAAATGCTGTTTGAGCAACAATCGGGAGTTGAGGATATTTCTTTTTCAAAATCTGGGTAGCTTCATAGCCATTCATCTCAGGCATCTGTAAATCCATCAAAACCAAATCAATAGCATGACCGCCGTCACAAATTTCAATCGCTTCGATTCCGTTTTTCGCCCAAAAAATGGTAGCATTCAATTTGCTGAGAACAGCCTTTAAATAAAGAAAATTGGACTCTACATCTTCTGCAATAAGTATGTTTGGAGAATTATTTTTGTTCATCTGTAAGAATGATTGATGTTTACTTCTAAAACAATTCAAATATATTGAAACAATCGTTGAATAACTATTCTTTGAACGAATAATTCGAAATTCAACAAATTCAGGATATTGATCATTATTCACAAAAAAGACCACTGAAAATCAGTAGCCTTTGTACCCGGAGTGGGTACTCAACCACCTAAAAAGAGAAATCAAGAGCATATAAATTCCTTATTTTATTGGACTTTAAGCATATATCGGTTATTTAACATTCTCTTGTACTACCCTTGTTTTGTTGTTATTTGTTACTATTTTGTTACTCGCTATTGTTTTGTACCTCTTTTGTTACTAAATTTGAAACCAACAACATAACAAGAGACAAAATGGGTACACAAACTAAAAAGAAGATCAGAAAAGGCACAAAGAAGAATAATGTTGTCTTAAGAGAGAAGATTTTAACCTCTGGAAACATTAGCTTATACCTTGATATTTACCGTGATGGGGCAAGGTCTTATGAGTTTTTAAAGCTTTATATAATTGGCAAAGCCCGGACACCCATTGAAACACAAACCAACAAAGAAACCTTAGAACTCGCTGAAGATATCAGAACCAAGAGGGAAAGTGAATTGAATCATTCTGCACATGGCTTTATTGCACCCACAAAGCAAAAGACGCTTTATCTGGCTTATGCAGAAAACTACCAAAACAACTACACTAAGAAAGATGTGAGAATGATTAAAGGTGCAACAGAACGCTTCAAAAGTTTCCTGTCGGATAAGATGCCGGGTGTAAATATCAAAACCTTAAAGCTATCCCAAATTGACAAATTAATGATGGTTAGCTTTGTTGAATATCTCACAGAAAACAGCACCGGAGAAGGAGGACAAAGCTATTTTAAACGCTTTAAAAAAGTATTAAAAAGTGCAGTTGACAATGAACTGATAAGCAAAAGCCCGGCCAATGGTGTAGAGTATAAAGCCCCGGAAGGATTGAGAAAAGACATATTGAGCAATGATGAAATTGCATTGTTAGCCAAAACGCCAATTCAAAACCCAAACATTAGAAAAGCCTTTATTTTAAGTTGCTGCACCGGATTGAGATGGTGTGACGTGAAAGATTTAAAGTATTCTGATATTGACTTTGCAAGCGATAAAATTAAAATTAACCAACAGAAAACCGGAAAGCCTGTAATTATCGACCTCAACAGTACTGCAAAAAAAATGATTGGTGAACCGGGAGAGCCTAAAGCATTGGTCTATGAATTACCCACTTTTGAAGGATGTGTTAAAACGGTTAAAGCATGGGTTAAAAGGGCAAAGATTGAAAAACATATTACTTGGCATTGTGCCAGACATAGCTTTGCAGTTAATTTATTGACTAGTACAGAGAAACCCGACATTAAAACAGTTGCCAGCACATTAGGACATTCAGGGTTGTATCATGTTGAGAAATACACACGGGTTGTGGATGAACTCAAAAAGAAAGCCGTTAACGCTTTACCGGATTATGAGCTATAAATAAGGAGTTAGATACTGAAATAACACTGCATAAATGGAAGAAAAACCGAAAAACACTGACGATCAAGACATATTTGATGAAGCATCTATTGAAATTGAAAATATGGAAAGCCATGTTGATTTTCCATCTGATGATGTTGTTGATATTGTTAACAGAATACTGGCATTACCCATTAATATGGATTATATTGAAAATATGACTTTTAAGTGCTTATTTCATCCGAGAAGTATACCAGTCATTCAATCCAAAAGTATACCATTTTAATTAAATAAAAAAGGTAGTACTCTTCTGATCGGGGTACCCCGATCAGAAGAGTACTGGCGCTCGGATTTTGGGTTTTTCGTTT
>DASRMB010000082.1:0-11888 GCA_035648135.1 Prolixibacteraceae bacterium | reverse complement strand
CATTGATGCCTTTGAATCTTCCAGAACAGTTTTGTATAACCTGAACCGGGAATGGATTCGCAAACAGGGTGAGTTTTTCTCCGAATCAGCCGTTTCTTTTTTTGCGGCAGTAATTTGGTTTTTAAAGAAGTATAAAGATGGTCAGTTTTGCACTCTTCCACACGCCATAGAACTGCTGCAAATGGATTACGATGATTTGTTCGCGGTAATGGAACAGGAAAAAGATGTGGCCAACATTATTAATCCTTTCATTAATGCGCATAAACGCGGAGCCAGTGAGCAGTTGGAAGGACAGCTCGGGAGTTTAAAGATTGCCATCTCGAAAATCATCAGTCCTGAGATTTACTGGATCTGTTCGGGCGATGATTTTCCCCTGGACATCAACAATCCGGAATTACCAACCATTACTTAATAGAATTATAAGTATTCTTCAAATAGTCATTTTTAATTATTCATGTTAAAATAGTGTAACAACTTGGTAATTCAAACTCTAAAAGGTAGCTGAAAGTTTATTTAATTTTAATAATCATTCAATATTGCATCGATGCAGGCGAACCAATCCTGAAATTCTGTAATGAACGCTGAGTTTGTGCTCCCCAATATTTATCGGCAGGCACTTGTATTTCACCCATGGTGTCGGTTTCAGTTCTGTAGTTCATGATTTTATTTTTTAGAAGATCATCCAAATCATATGATTCAATTTACCAATACCGGTTTTGCCTAAAAAATTATAAATTATTTATTATGAACACTTTGTATTCTAATTTGTTCGATTAATAAAGAATCTGTCAGGCATGAGACTTTATATTTGACCTGGAAGTTTTTTTGATGTGAATCCAAATTTAAAACGTAACCATGAAAGCATTATCAGAACAAGAAGTTGTCCGTTTCCTGAAAGAAAATTTAAAGGACTGGACCCTAGAAAAGAATACGATTTCCCGGGAATTTAAGTTCAAGACTTTTGTTCAGGCATTTTCGTTTATGACAGCAGTTGCCCTGGAGGCTGAGAAATTGGATCATCATCCGGATTGGAGTAATTCGTATAATAAAGTGAGTATAGCTTTAACCAATCATGAAGCTAAGGGTATAACTCAAGTGGATTTTAATTTGGCTGGTAAAATTGACCGAATATTTGTATAGATCTTTACCAGATTCTGAAGCGGATTCCCGGCTATGCAAAAACACGATACTAACTTTCTTCCTTATCTGTACTGGCAATTCGTTTGATTTCTTTGGCTATCTCTTCAGGCGAAAGAATAAGATCGATACATCCACTTTCTATTGCACTCACTGGCATATCAGGCTGTGCAGCGGTTTCAGGTTTCTGAGCGATGGTAATACCGCCAACATCTTTTATTCCGCAGAGTGCATCTGCGCCATCGCCATCATAGCCGGAAACAATGACTGCGATTAGTTTGCCATCCCAATTTTCCGTAAGCGAACGCATAAAAACAGTAATCACGTCGGGCCAGCCATGGGGTTTTGAAATTGGCTTTAGGCGAAATTCTCCATCAAGTACATGCAAATCACGCTTTTCCGGAATAATAAACACATGATTGGGCTTGATATCTAATTTTTCCGTAATCAACTCTACCGGCATTTGGGTAAAGCGTGGAAGAATCTCGTGTAACATGGTGGCTACCTGTCTCAGGTGATTTACAATGACGATTGCAACACCCATATCCTTCGGGAGATTCTTTAGTAAGCGGGTATAGGCATCGAGACCTCCGGCAGAACCGCCCACGCAAATTATTGGAAAGTCTTTAGCATTAATATTAGTTTTCATTTTTTCTGAAGGGTTTCATAGATTTTTATTTTATGACTGGCAAGACACGGGATAATTTAACCATATCTTATTTCCCGGTAAATTTGATCAGTTCAGTATTAAACTTATGAGTTTCTTCCAGAAATAAACTATGACCACTTTTGGCAAAAGCAACGAGGTGTGAATTTGCGATTCCGGCTTTCATTTGTTCCGCAAGATCAAAAGAGCATATTTTATCTTTTTTACCATGCATGATTAATGTGGGTACATTTATTTTTGCAAGATCTGGCCGAAGGTCAGTATCGCGTAAAGCAACCAGACATTCAGCCGTTGCATATGAAGAAGCACTTAATCCAATTCCATTCAACCAATTGCCAATCCCTTCATTTAAGGAAGTTTCGGTAGCTGAAAATATTTTTGCGAAATCAGACAAAAGCTTTGGTCGATCCTTATAGTTCAATTTAATCAGGTCATCAACCGCACTTTGCGGCAGATTGTATGGGAAATCTTCACGTTGTGTCCAGATTGGAGCTGCGGCTCCTGCCAGAACCAATTTGGCAACCTGCCCATCGTTATAAGCTGAAACAAACCGAATAGCAATTGAACCGCCCATGGAGAAACCAACCAAAACAGCATCTTTAATATCCAGTTTGTCTAAAACCCGCTTAATATCCAATGCATGTACATCGTAATTGTATGATCCGTATGGTTTATCCGATTTTCCGAAACCTCTTAAGGTAATTCCAATGACCCGAAAATTGTTATTAATCAGATCGTTGTACTGATACTCATACATTTCGTCGCTTAATGGCCAACCGGGTATTAAAACAATTGGTTTGCCTTCACCAGCATCGGTAATATGAAGGTTCACATTGGTTTCTACTTTAATAAATTCAGCCCGGGCCTTGCCGGCATGTGTTTTTTCTGTCCTGTTTTCCATAGCTTTAATTATTTGATGTTCTTAAAGGATGTTTTATAATTTGAAAACTTCTTTGTACAACATACTTATTAATTCCTGCTCACTTTTGTTTATAAGTGATGCTGATTTTCACTCCGTTTTTTTAATGAATAATGAATTTTAAGATGCTAAGTTGAGAACCTTTTGCCGGTTAAGTATTACATAACTTTTGGAAAGAATTACATCTTTCACACATTTTTGAGTGGCCTGATTATAAAACAATAAAATACCAAAAGAGGGGAGTAGTTGGCATGTGTTTTTAACCGTTTTGTAAAACAGACTGATGTGTGAATCTTGTAACTTTTTCTCTGAATTATGTAACAGTTATGTAACCAAATGACAGCAACTTTACATCGTCAAATTCAAATAACTTAAAAATAAATATCATGGGAAATCTACTTTATCTTATCGCAGTCATTTTAATCATTGGTTGGGCCGTTGGTTTTTTCGCTTTTCAGGTTGGCGGAATCATACACGTTTTGTTGGTAATTGCAATCATCGCAATCGTATTTAGAGTTATTCGCGGGTAAATCCAGGTGGGGTATTTATTGTTTCAGTATTTATCTGTTGAAAACAGCAGTCAACTTCAGTTTTTTAAACGAGTTTTTGATTCATGGAAAGAGTATGCCGGGGAGCTATCGGCTATACTATGAAGACAAAAAGGTTAACAAATGAATTTAAAATTACTTGAGACTTTTGGGCTGAGAAAAGAAAAGGATGCCTTCTATGTTGTACGGAACAATTCGAAGATGACTTGGTATTTAACCGCACCAATATTTGGGTGCTGTTTATTGTAATTCTTATAGCATCCTTAGGATTGAATATCAACTCTACTTTAATTAACTCGACGGGTGATCCGCTTTATATTTCTTCAAAAACGAATTCAGTGATTCATAATAAGTGCTTAAATTATTCACGTTTATTTCCGGATCCTTCTCATTTGGAATGGTGTCCGGCATTTCTTCCAGATATTTAGACAACTCCGGATACTTATCCTTAATTATTAAGGTGGTTTTTAGAATTTTAGAATTTAAATCCTTTACCATTTTCTCGTATTCAGAGGTTTTATTCGAATTTATAACTCCGGAACCCAACCAATCTCCCTTCCTGAATTTATCTGACTGGCGATGTAATGAGGAAACAAACTTCACCAGGTGTTCATTAAATTCGTTGGGATTTTCGATATTGCTTAAATGAGCCGCATGTTCAATAATTTGCAGTATTGAACCTTTGATATTTTCATGCATAAACCTGGCTGCTGAAGGAGGAGTGATTTTATCTTCTTTCCCAACCATGATCAATACAGGCACCGTTATTTCAGGCAATTTACTGCACGTTTCGTTACGCCCGGCTAAAGCCAGCAATGTGGCAGAGAGCGATTGTACCGAAGTTTTCATAATCATTTCCTTTATTGCAATGGTTTTTTCTTTGCCTGATACAAAGGTTTCAGGAGCAAACAGATTTTTTATACTTTCATTGGCATATTGTTCAACGCCGTATTCCGATATATTTTCGATAGCTTTATTTCGTTTCTCTTTCGTTTCGGGTGTATCGGCCGTGCAGGTAGTGTCGCATAATACAAGAGCGTCAACGCGCTTTGGAAAGTTTTCAATAGCATTTAAAGCGATGTATCCGCCCAAAGACAAGCCACATAAAATTGCTTTTTCAACCTTCAGGAGATCCATCAAACCGAGTAAATCATCTGTAAAAAGCCCGATGGAAAAATCATCAGTTCCGTTATCAGAGTCTCCATGCCCGCGTATATCATACGAAATAACGCGGTAATTTTCGATTAATACTTCCACCTGCTTGCTCCACATTGACTTATTGAAAGGAAAGCCATGAATCAGTATGATTGCAGGCGCCCCGTCCGGTCCGTCATCGTTGTAACTGATCGTGTGATTATTTACGGATGTTCTGTTATTTCCAATATATCGCATGATGTCGTTTTATTTATATTTCTTCTACAGTGATTGCTTTTTTAGCTACTCCTAAATTTGCCAGTTGCTTTTCTACGGCATCCATCATGGGCGGAGGGCCGCATACATAAAATTGCTGATTAAAACCTGCAATGTTGGCTTTAAGAAATTCCTCGTCGATTTGCCCGTATGCATAATCAGCTGTTCTTTCTTCGGATAAAATATTGATGAAATTTTCACCCAACATCTCTTCGAATTCGATTGCAAGAATAATGTCCTCTTTCGTTTTATTGGCGAAAATAAGCTTGTTTCCGCGTATTTCATTCTTCAGTTGAAGATACCTGAAAATGGAAATAAAGGGGGTGACGCCTGCTCCTCCGGCAATAAATAAACCCTCGCCCTGGTATGCGATTGCTCCAAAAACATCGTGCAGGATCAACTCATCATCTTTTTTCGCCTGAAGAAGTTCGTTGGTTACTCCTTTGTGCGAAGGATAAGTTTTGATGGTAAATTGCAGGAAATCATCGATAGGTAAGGAAGTGAAAGTGAAAGGCCTTTTTTCATCCTTCCAACCGGTTTTATTTATGGCAATTTCAGTGGCTTGCCCCGGGGCAAAAGTATAGTTGTCAGGTTTCTGTGTAACAATTTGCAACACATCAGGAGTGATGTGCTTTATTGATTTTATTTTGACCAGATGATTTTCCATTGTATTTGATTTTTAATTTATGTTGCCGGATTCAAGCCAGCATTGCTTTGTTTTCTTCCTTAATTCGTATGAATAACATGATTGCATTAAGCAGAGTAAACGTAATTGCAGTGAAATACAAATGAAATATCAGTGGAATAACTACAATTTCAGCAATTACAATCAGGTAATTCGGATGTTTAAAAAACTGGTACGGTCCTTTTTTTATTAGGGGAAAATTTGGAATGTGATAAATTTTGGTATTCCAGAATTTTCCAAGGGATAAAATGACCCAGGTTTTAAATGCAATCAGTGAAAAATAAAAAAGGAGCATGTATATGCTGAATGACACCGACTGTTTTGTGCTGTATTCGATGATCAGTGAGATAATAAACAGGGTATGAAGCGCTACAATAAACGGATAATGCTTGTTCCCATATTCTATTGCTCCATTTTGCAACAACCATTTTTCATTGCTTTTGGAAAGTACCAATTCTCCAATTCGTAAAAGAATTACAAATGATATGAAAAGAATAAATGTCATTCTATTTTTTGTTCATTTGAAGTAAAACCATCTCACTCGAAAAGCCCGGACCCATTGATACCATTAATCCATAGCCATTTTCAAATCCTTTGGAAAAGAATCTTTCCAGCACATACAAAACGGTGGTACTCGACATATTTCCATTGTCATTCATCACTTCACGTGTGTTTTTCAGGAAATCGCCATCTACCAGTAAAGCATCTTCATAAGCTGTCAGCACTTTTTTTCCTCCGGGATGAAAAATAAAATTTTTTATATCTGAAATTTTCAGGTGCTGTTTTTCTAAGAATGAAGTAACATCGTTATGAATATTTTCCGCGATAATGGTTGGAATGTCAGACGAAAACAGAACTTTAAATCCTTTATCCAGAAATTCCCAGCCCATAACGTCCAGTGTATCGTAGTACAATTTGCTTTGTGAAGCCAGAAATGTAAAAGCGTTTTTGGTCTTATTAGTATGATTATCACCAGTAATGATGCAGGCCGCAACTCCATCGGCAAATAAACTAGAACCGATAAAATTGCTTTTACTAAAATCATTTCGCAGAAAAGTGAGCGAACACAATTCAACAGCCACGAACAATACCACGGCATCCGGATTTGCGATCGCCAGAGTGTTTGCTTTTGCATACCCTGAAACTCCACCACCACAACCCAAACCAAAAACAGACATCCTGTTGATATTCTGGTTTAGTCTCATTTTGTTGATGATGAGCGCATCCAAACTTGGAGTTGAAAGCCCGGTCGTTGAAACAAAAATCAGATCGGTGATTTCGTCTTTATTTATTTGTGCTGAAGAGATGCATTCTTCAATTGCCTTGATAGAATATTCAAGAGAAAGACGAATGTATTCAGCATTTTGATCTTCAAACGAATGCAAAGTAGTATAGTAATCAAGAGGTTTGCACATGTTTCGGGTCTTGATTTCTGTGTTGTCAAAAACACTCATCATCCGTTCTACTTGTGGATAAGAAGGTGCAAATAATTTTCTTGCACCTTCTTTCACTTTTTGCTGTTCAACTTTATAGGGGAAATCTATCTTCGAAATGGCTGCTAATGCTGTCATAGTTTTAGTTTTAAATTTTTAAGTATTCAATGCTTGTCATCCTCCCAGGGTAACATCCTGATCTTTGTACCACTTTAATGCGTTGTAAAAATGTGTTGGATTAAAATCGGGCCAGTAGTCATCCAACACATAGAAATCTGAATAAATAGATTGAACTGGAAGAAAACCACTTAGGCGGCGCCGACCACCCCAACGGATAATCAGATCTATTCTGGAAACATCAGAAGATTTGATATTACTGGTGATGTTTTTTTGAGATGAATCAGATAGTTTTAAATTATTTAAGTCCCATTCCCAACCGTAGTTAACTAAAAAATTTACTTTAATACCTCCATTTCCGAAGGTCTGTCGAGTGGTATATTTGTTCAACTCTTTGGGAAACATCGGCGATTCAGAATCTCCAACGACCAATAATTCAGCTTCTTCTTTTGACAAAATATTTACTGCATTTACACAGGCTTTGGTGAAGGCTTCACGCTGTTTTACCGGTCTTTTCACATTGTCAGTAGTAAATCCATAATAAGTTACTTCTTTAATTCCAGCCTCTTTGCACAATTTAAAAAGTACTAAGCCAGGATCCAAGCCATTCTCATAACCCTTTTCTTTTGTCATTTTTTTTGCTTCAGCCCATCTTCTGTTCCCATCGGGTATTATTCCAATATGTTTTGGTGTTCTCATTGCTAATCCCTCATGTTGATTGAATAATCAGATTAATGAATTTTAGATTTGACTGACCAGGTAATTCTCCAAACCCATTTGGTCAATCTGTGCGCGTTGTATTTCAGCCCAATCAACATGACCTTCTTCCATTTTCAAAATTTTAGTCAGCAAGTCCGCAGTGCCTTGATCTCCAACCTCACGGGCCAGTGTAATTGCATCGTTGTAAGCTCGTACAGCTTCAAGTTCATCGCCATTGTCGTTATTGATCATATCCTGAACTGTTTTGCCAATTTTCATTGGATTGAGTTTTGAAACTGTTGGCGCACCTTCGAAGAAAATGATTCGCTCAATCAACCACTCGGCATGGTGCATTTCATCCATTGCCTGACTTCTGATGGCCAGGTGAAGCTTTCCGTAACCCCAGTTTTCGCACATTTCTGAATGCACCATATATTGGTTTATAGCTGTGAGTTCATCTGCCAAAAGTGAATTTAAGACTGTAATTAATTTTTCGTTTCCTTTCATGGTCGTATTTTTTTATAATGAATATTAAGAGATCTAAAAATATGCTATTGAACCCCGAAAAGTGTTACATAACTTTTGTAATTATTTACACAATTCACACGTTTTTCCGAAGGGCTTAAATTTTAGATTCAAGAAATATATGCTGATTGTGTTATAAATTAAGTAGTTAAAGTGTGAATGTTGTAATTTTTTTCTTGAATTCTATAACAGTTATTGAAGCAGGTTTCAGCATCTTTGATATAGTATAAACGGAAAAACTGTTTATAAAGTTCAAATCAAAAGATGAAATCGAAAATAGTTTTGAATTTTTTGGCAGGCATAGTTGCTTTTGTGTTATTGCAGATGTTCCTGATGTCAGTTGTTGTTGAGTCATTGGTAAGGAAAAAAAATCAGACCACGTTTAATGAAAACTCGTATGACTATCTAAAAAACAGGTAAGGTTCATATTTCGATCATTCAGTCAGAAATAGAACTGGAAAATGGAAGTATTACACAATTGCACAATGGAGTTACATGTTCACACTTTTTCGAGTGATATGCGTTTTCTAACCTTGAGACGTTTGTAGTCGGAAGGAGTTAACCCGGTCATTTTTTTAAATTGGTTCGACAGGTGAGCCACACTGCTGTAGTGCATTCTGTCGGCTATTTCAGTAATATTCAATTCGTCGTAAATAAGCAGTTCCTTTACCCCTTCAATTTTGTGGCTCAGAATAAAATGTTCGACAGAGATACCCTGATGTTCAGAAAAAATGTTTGCTAAATAGGTGTAATCATAACCCAGCTTTTGGCTCAAATAATCGGAGAAGTTTATCTTAAGTTGTTTTTCAGAATAATGAACCAATTCAACAATTATATTTTTAATCTTTTCAACCAGAATGCCTTTTTTGTCTTCAATTAAAGCTAATCCTGATTTTTTCAGGTTGATATTCAACTGGTTTTTCTTTTTGGTTGACAGGAAATCTGTTATTTCCACTTCACCTAAGCTTATAGTTTTAAAGTGCAGTTCGAGTTTTTCAAGCTCAGATCTCAAAATCAGTTTGTCGCGATTACTTACCATATTTCTGATGTGAAGATCCATGCTGCTATATATTTTTGTAAGTATCAATACTTATAAAATCCTTCTTTTTTTCAGATGGATTGTTAACGGTCATTATCAGGAATTATTGGGCGCAATATAAATGGAACACTTTAGTATGGTATTTGTTTCTTCTTTGGCAGTTTCTTTTTTCCGTACTTAATCGTTGTGCTTTTTTTTGAATTCGGTAATATCGACCACCGACAGCAGGCATTTCCCATCGTCGCCGGTTACAATGGCTTCCATATAAACAGGATATAATTGTTCCGGGTCACTTCCAAGCATCACTTCGCACGATTCTTTAGATTTACCCAAATAAACAATATTCAAAAAAATATTAAACGCGGGCAGCGTTTCCTTTGAAATGAATAGCTTAAAACTACTGTTTATCAAACTGAAACGTCGGTCGCCCAGCAACTCGGCACCGGTAAAATTTAATTCGTAAATTGTTCCGTTCTGATCGATTGTAAAATAGCCCATTGGTGCGAAATCGTACATCATGGTGTATTTTTTATGGGCCGTCTCAGCTCTTTCATTGGCCTGATGCAACTCTTCGTTCTGCATTTCCAGTTCAATCTGGTGCACCTGCAATTCGTGAACGAGTCTATTTACATCGGTTTCTACTGCTGTGTCAGCCGAATTCTTTTGCGTTTCATTCAACTTCTTCTCCGCATTTTTGCGCAACAACTGAGCATCTGTTAAATATGTTTCCTGGTTCATAGTTTTAATCTTTTTCTATCGTGTAAAATTCAGTTTAATCCGGAACTATGGTGTCAGCTTCACACTGCCAACGAGGTATTCCGATTCGCCATTCCAGAACAAGGCTCCATTCTTTTGCTCATAATGCACAATTACCATTTGCCCTTGTATGTTATCGATCTGACTGGCCAATCTTTTACTGGTTACCGAAAAGAAAAACTTCTCGGATGCAATGGGCAAGTTCTCATTATAGTGATTCCCGGATTTTTTACTCCTACTTTTGTTATTTTATCTTGTATTAGCTTGAATGGGTATTGTTTCAGTATAAACCGATTCATTGATAAACCCTTTAAGCCTCAGTACCATTTGTATGTGTTGCATCACTAATTCAGTTAAAAAACCAGCAGTATTCAAGTCATTAAACCTGTTTGAAATCGGAAATATCTCACGTTGAATAGTGTGTATAATATTTTCATGATCGATCAACAGGGTTTCAAAAATTCGCCCGGAATGAACAAAATCCTGATTGTCGTCGCTCATTTGAGAAATACTCAAAAAATCTTTCAGTGAACCCAATGCAAAATGTCCGAGCGACCGGATCTGTTCAGCCAGATCATCAATTATTAAGTCTAACACATTGTACTGGTTTTCCAGGAATAGGTGTGTTTCGAAATAATTTTCACCATCAACGTTCCAGTGTGCTGTTCTGGTTTTGGTATAAAGTACATATTCATCGGCCAATAAAAGATTAAGAAATGTAACAACGACATCATCGGCGAAGTTTGGCGATTCTGCATATTTCTGCATAATTTCTGTTTTATACCTGAATAATAAATTTATTAGAATGAACATACAAACCTTTATTGATTAAGATGTTACATAACTTTTGGAAAAAATCACACAATTCATACATTGAATGTCCGGAAATTGCCTGATTGATTTTTAATTCTACTTTAACACATTTGAAAAATCAACCTTTTTTGCCCTGAATCCCAAAAGCTGAAAAATTGTTCCTTAAATTGAATCTGTTAAAGTAGAATTAAATGTAATGTGGTAGTGTAAATTTAAATACGCTCCCTTTTCCAGTTTCACTTTCTACCCAGATTTTTCCACCATGCATCTCAATAAATTCTTTACAAAACAAAAGGCCAAATCCGGTTCCTTGTTCTTTGGCTGTGCCGGTTGTTGAATGAAACTCATCTGCTTTAAAGAGTTTCTCTTTTGTCTTTTGTGAAATTCCAATGCCATGATCCTTTACCCAAATTTCAACAAATTGGCTACCTTCTTTTGCGCTAATAAAAATGACGCCGCCAGCATTTGAATATTTAATAGCGTTGCTGATCAAATTTCTAAAAATCACTTTAACCATCTGAATATCTGCCGTTAAAAACAATTTTGGATGGATGGAATGTTCCAACGATAATTGCTTTCGGGCAGATGATACACTGAAACTTTCAAATTCACTGGTAATTATTTCGTTCAAATCTATTTTAACCGGATTGATACTTTTCTCTTTGTTTTGCGAAGTTGACCATGCTAAAAGATCCTCCAGAAGTTGGAATGTATTAATTGCCGAAGCTGATGCCATATGGATCAGCTTTTCTAATTCGGCTTTACTAAACTCATCAAAACTATCTCCTAATATATCCAGAACACCTATAATGGAATTGAAGGGACTTCTCAAATCGTGAGCTACTATAGAAAGGAATTTAGCGTTTGTTGAAATAACTTCAGAAAGTTTATTTGCATCCTTGTCCACACGATTCATGAGCTGAACATTAATTTCTTCCATTTCGCGTAATCGAAGCTTTAAATTATTTTCGGGCAGTTTCCTTTTGCTGATTGGAGTTTGACTATTTAGAGTCTGTCTATAAACATCAAATTGTTGATAATTAATTATATGCAGCCTTTTATTGTGTATCCATTTTTATTAGTTTTAAGAAAAGATACACCATGAAACTATTTGAAGATTTTAAGATCAAGTTTGAGAAG
>DASRMB010000081.1:0-25694 GCA_035648135.1 Prolixibacteraceae bacterium | reverse complement strand
TTACAGATGAAATGGTGAATGAATATTTGGAGCATCACAGAAAACCGACAGACAAAGATGATTCAAATTTCATCATCGAATAGCATCAGACTTTCAGTCTGAACGAAAACTATGGTACTTTCAGTCCATAGTGGTTTATTTTCTTAGCCTGAATTTGCTATTTTTGCAGAAAAAAATATGATTCCGTTTTTGCAGGCAGAAAATTTATCGAAACGATTTGGCGAACAATTATTATTCGAAGATATTTCATTTACCATATTTGAACATCAAAAAGTGGCCATCATTGCCAGGAATGGTGCAGGAAAAACCACACTCATGGAAATCCTTGCCGGGAATGATACTCCGGAGTCAGGACAAATAACAAAAACCAGCGATGTCCGCATTAGTTACCTGAAACAAATACCTGATTTGAATGAAGACCAAACTGTTTTTGAAACTGTTTTTCAGTCAGGCGACGAAATTGTGGAAACCATCAGGAACTTTGAACTTGCCGTCAGGCAGAATAACAAGGATGATATTAACAAATATACCGAAATGATGGAACATCATCATGCCTGGGATTATGAAGTTAAGGTCAAACAGATACTGACTCAGCTAAAAATATACGATTACGACCAGCCTATTTCGGAGCTTTCAGGCGGACAACGAAAACGCGTGGCCCTTGCCAATGCGCTGATTAGTGAGCCCGATTTACTAATGCTCGACGAACCGACCAACCACCTCGACCTTGAAATGATTGAATGGCTCGAAAATTATCTCGAAAAAACAAAAATCACACTGTTCATGGTTACTCACGACCGCTATTTCCTGGACCGGGTGTGCAACGAGATCCTGGAAATGGAAGGAAATACTATTTATCGTCACCGCGGTAATTATTCTTATTTTCTGGAAAAACGGAATGAACGTATTGAAGCGCAGATCGCAGGAGTCGACAAGGCCAAGAATCTGTTGCGTACCGAACTTGAATGGTCGCGGCGAATGCCTCAGGCCCGGGGAACCAAATCGAAATACCGCATGGATCGCGTGGGTGACCTGCAAAAACTGGCATCACAAAATATCGGTGAAAACAACATTGAACTCAGCATGAATTCCTCGCGAATCGGAAACAAAATTCTCGATATGGAACTCGTCAGTAAATCATACGGCGATCTTTGCCTGATTAAGGATTTTACCTATAAATTTCAACGTGGGGAAAAAGTGGGTATTGTGGGGAAAAATGGGACAGGAAAATCAACCTTCCTGAATATTGTAACCGGAAATCTTAAGGCCGATCGGGGAACGATTGAAATTGGACAAACCATCCGGTTTGGTTATTATGAACAAACCGGTATCGAATTTGATCCGGGTGATAAAGTGATCGATGCCGTACAGAAAATAGCCGAAGTCATCAATTTCGAAGACGGGCGTAAACTGACTGCTTCGCAACTGCTTACCACCTTTCTTTTCCCTCCTGATACACAATATTCGTTTATTGAAAAACTTTCCGGAGGCGAAAAACGGCGTTTGTATCTTTGCACCATCCTGATGACAAACCCGAACTTTTTAATTCTGGATGAACCTACCAACGACTTGGATATAATGACACTGGCCGTTCTGGAAGAATATCTGCGTGTATTTGAAGGTTGTGTGATTATTGTTTCGCATGACCGCTATTTCATGGATGAAATTGTTGATCACTTGTTTGTTTTTGATGGCGAAGGCAACATCAAAGATTTCCCTGGAAGTTATTCCGACTGGCGCAATAAACAACTGAAAGAGGAACTTGAAGAGAAAAAACTTAAAAAGCCGGAACCCAAAGAGCAAATAAAACCAGCTAAAGAAAAGGAACGTAAGCTTAGCTTCAATGAGAAAAAAGAAATGGGACAGCTTGAAAACGACATTGAAGTACTCGAAACTGAAAAAGCACAGATTAACGAAGAATTAAATTCCGGAAAATTGGACAGCGATCAGTTGCAGGACAAATCAACCCGATATGGTGCGATTACCGAACTGGTTGGGAAAAAGGAAATGCGCTGGCTGGAACTGAGTGAACTTGGTAGCTAAAGAAAGTGGCCGGTGGTCAGTTACAGCGATCAGGGAAATCAGTTATTGGTAGTCATTAGTTACACGTCATTGGTAGTCATTGATTTTAGAAGAAGATTTGTATGACAATTAAATGAGCAACAATCGAAACCGCAACTCAGCATATGAAACCGCAAATGAAAACATACGGATTAATTGGACATCGCCTTGGACATTCATTTTCCCGAAAATTCTTTACTGAAAAGTTCGAGCGGGAAAACCTTCAGGATCATGAATACCTGAATTTTGAACTGAATAACATCGATGAATTTCGCGGAATTTTTGATCAGCATAAGAATATATGCGGATTAAACTGCACCATTCCATACAAGCAGAAAATCATGGCGTATCTGGATGAGATAGATCCTGAAGCTGCACAGATCGGTGCTGTGAATACGGTTAAAATTACTTATCGGAACGGCACACTGGTTTTAAAGGGATTCAATACTGATCTGTATGGATTTGAAAATTCGCTTCGTCCAATGCTGGAAGAAAAGCACCAAAAAGCGCTGATTATGGGAACAGGCGGAGCTTCCAAAGCCATCCGTTTTTTATTCGATAAATTGCAAATCGCTTATCTTTCAGCAACAACCAAAGAACAGTTGGGTGAAAATGAAATCAGGTACGATCAGCTTACTGATGAGCTAATGAAAGAATATCTGATCATCATTAATGCCACACCTCTGGGTACTTTCCCCAAAGTGGATGAATGTCCTGATATTCCTTATCAATCGATTACTCCTGATCATATTCTATTCGATCTGGTCTACAATCCGGAGGAAACCCTGTTCCTGAAAAAAGGAAAAGCACAGGGAGCCCAAACTAAAAATGGACTCGCAATGCTTCACCTTCAGGCTATCAGAGCCTGGGAGATTTGGAACACATAAAGAGTTTCAAATCTCAAGTTGTGGGTGTCTTATAATCATACTTTTGTTTCACTGCTGTTAGCAGCAACTTTCTTCGAACCGCTGTACAATTCATATTTCCGGAAACTGCATTCCAGAGAACCGTTCAGAATGGATATTTTTCGTGACGGACGCAAGCCAATCGATTTCAGACACAGAGGTGTACTGATGATCCATACCGTTGCGTTGGTGTAATGGTGTTTCAGACGTTCACCGATCATCGCGTAAAAGTTGGTGTCATCCGGAGTTAAGCGTTCGCCGTATGGCGGATTAAACAACAGAAAAGGCTTTTCATTGGCGGGTTCAAGCACTCTGAAATCAGAAACTTTAAAGTCGATCAACGAAAGAACACCTGCTGTTTCAGCATTTTTACAGGCGATATCGATGTTTCGGCGCAGAATATCGGAACCTGAAATTTTAACCGGTTTTTGCTCTTCCGGCTGGGCTTCGAGTTCTACTTGTTTAAATAATTCAGGATCGAAACTCCGCCAATTCCGGAAAGCAAAGTTTTTGCGAATACTTCCTGGATAAATTCCATTGGCCAGCATAGCAGCTTCAATGGCAATCGTTCCTGATCCGCACATCGGATCAATTAATTCGCTTTGGCGATCCCAGCCCGAAAGACGGAGCAAGCCTGCAGCAAGTACTTCGCTGATTGGAGCTTCGTTCTGTTCCAGTCGAAATCCACGTTTGTGCAGCGATTCGCCACTGCTGTCAAGCGAAATGGTACAAATCTCATTACTGATATGCAAGTTGATCAGTATATCCGGATTTTTGGAATTGACTGAAGGCCGGCTTCCCGTTTTATAGCGAAAACGATCAACAATGGCATCTTTCAGCTTGAGCGATGCGAACATCGAATTATTAAACAAGTCTGTAAAAACAGTGCTTTGAATGGCAAACGTTTGTTCACAGCCAAACAAATCTTCCCACTTGAAATTTTTTGCCCGCTGATATAAATCGTCAGCCGAATGAATCTTGTAGGTATCAATCGGCACCAAAATCCTCAAGGCTGTGCGTAAACAGTAATTTGTTTTGTAAAGCAACTTTAAATCGCCGCTGAAATAGACTGACCGGCGGCCAATCTGAACCTCATCGGCACCTAATTCAATCAATTCCTGAGCCAGTACTTCTTCAAGACCAGCCATCGTAGTGGCAGTATATTCTTGTTTTTTCAATGTTTATTTTTTAAGGTAGAGTATTGTTTTAAAGGATTCATGATAGCTGAATCCTGGGTTACAGATGCCCGGGTAATCCAGCATTCCGGAACTTCTAGATTCCGGCTCCGTCATTATAGCCAGTCTCTTTGGCTTTAAACTGAACCAGTTTCGTATTTGGTGGCATGCTGTTCGTCACCCAAACATTACCTCCAATGACTGAATTGGCGCCAATCCTGATTCTTCCCAGAATAGTAGCCTGCGCATAAATGATCACATTATCTTCCACAATAGGATGGCGCGGAATACCTTTGATCGGATTCCCTTCTTCATCGAGCGGGAAACTTTTGGCACCAAGGGTAACTCCCTGATAAAGTTTTACATTATTCCCGATGATACTGGTAGAGCCGATAACCACACCGGTTCCGTGGTCAATTGTAAACGATTCACCAATCTGAGCTCCCGGATGAATATCAATTCCGGTTTCAGAATGTCCCATCTCCGAAATGATACGTGGAATGAGCGGAACCCCTAATTGAAGCAGCTGATGCCCAACCCGGTGATTAATAATGGCACGTACGGTCGGATAACAATAAATGACCTCACTTCGGTTATTCGCTGCAGGATCGCCAAGATAGGCTGCTTCAACATCGGTAATCAGGAGCCTGCGGATTTCAGGAAGGAAAGAAATAAAATCAGACGCCAGACCCTGGGCGAATTTCGACCGTTCCGGCATATCAACCATTTCCGGATTTTTACAGGTAAAGCACAATCCTGCCAGTATTTGCTCCGATAACAATTCGAAAAGTTCATCGATGTAAACGCCAATATAATGTTTAGTCGTATTGGTGCGCAAACTTGTATTTCCAAAATAGCCCGGAAATAAAATCTCGCGGATGATTCCAACCATCTTGCCAAGTTTCTCTATTGACGGCAGTGGTTCTCCAATCCGGTGTTCGTGACAAACGCTATCTAACGATTTTGGATCGGAAAGTAGTTCAACGGCACTGCGCAATTTGTGTTCTATATTTCTTTCTGAAAGCATATTTTCAGGCATTTAAGTTAAACGATATGGAAACGTCAAAAATAATTTTTTACTCCGGAAGCCGGAATTATTCAATACCCGACAAAAATCAGACTTTTAAGGATGAAACGGGCATGTTTTCGATATTTTTTTCATTTTTCGTCCGAAAGGTTCATGGTAAATCGTAAAATTTCCGGATTGAGGCAATCGCATTAGTCAAACGTTCATCTCCGGTTCCACTGATTTCAACAAAGTTAAAACCGTAATGTTTCAGTTCCTCGCGGTATCGTTCAAGCAGTTTTTCACGGTTTTTACCGCCATTCTCACGGACGGGATCAGCTTCCCAGGGTAAATCGGGCTGGCACACCAGATATAAATCGATCGGACATTCGTGAATCTGGTTTTCAAGCCAGTCAGGTGCTTTTCCGTAAACCCAGTTAAACCAGACCTTGGTAATAATCAGCCAGGTATCAAAGAAGAACAATTGCTCTTTACTTTTTTTTGTGGCCTGATATTGTCCAATCTGAATATTCGCGATGACTTCAACATCTTCGAAGGTATAAGGATGAGGCAATTTTTCTACGTATTCCCGGGCATGTTCAGGAATGTATTGTCCCTTAAATAATTCGGCCAATTGCCTGGATAAAGTAGTTTTACCGGTCGATTCAGGACCAGTAATGGCGATGCGTATCTGTTTCTGATGTGTATTCATAACTAATTTCAAGTTCCAAATTTCGGGTTCTGGTTGCCTTTCCAGGATTCACTGCCGTGCAGTTCTGAAAAAATCCGATCCGGTGCTAAAACAAATGACTTTCAATGGCCTGCTTCCCTAATGCGCTTCCTGCTGATCACTCGTCATTTCTCCTGATAGTTCCTTTTTCCATTCGATAAAACCAATGTATGCCATTACGGTATAAACAACAAAAAGAATGACGGTAGGAAGAAGATCCTTGTACCAAAACAGTCCGATGCAAAAGGCATCAACAAAGATCCAAATCAACCAGTGCTCCAGTATTTTTCGGGCCAGCATCCAGGTTGCAACAATACTGAGTGAAGTAGCAAGTGCATCGGCCATCGGAACCTGCGAATCGGTGTAATTCGTTAAAATAGCCCAGATAAGTAGAAAAACCAACAAGCTGACCAGTGAAAGTATCAGTCCCAGCTTCAGCGTCAGACGGCTTACTTTTACCGGTTCTGAATGATCCGTCTGATTTCCACGGACCCATTCGTACCAGCCGTAAATACTAATGACCACGTAATACATCTGCAGCCCCATGTCGGCATAAAGCTTCGATACAAAAAATACCCAGACGTAAAGTATGGATGTTAATAATCCAACCGGCCAGGTCAGAATACTTTGGCGAATGGAGAAAAAGATATAGGCAATACCCAGAATGGCACCCAGTAGCTCAATGTAATTTTCTGAAAGCCATCTGATAATAATTTCCATAAATGAGAACTAAGGACTGGAGATTAAAGTTTGAGTTTTTTGCAGAGATGCACTGCTGTACATCCCTGCATTCACATATTATCTAAAATCGGATCATCTGATGATTACCGGTTAATTGAAATCTGCGGCAACTATTTTCCGGACAATATTTTTTCGTAAACTCCTTTTTGAGTCATCACCTCAATGGCTTTCTTGATTGTTTCATCATCATCATTCATGATTTGAAAATATTCACTTCCCGAAAATAAATCTCTGGCAATTAAAGCTTTCATTTGTCGCTTCACCAGAGGACGGGCAAATTCAACACTTTTCTCATCCCGTTTAACTCCTTCTTTTTCTCCTGCGGCAAGAATTCTTTCAACCATCTCATCTGAAATTTCAAACTTATCGCGAAAGGTTTTAAAGTCAGGATATTTCTGTTTGAAGTCATCCCGGTTTTTGTCCATAATATCAAGTACTCCGGAGTAAATTACACTTTTACGACTCAAAATATTATAATAGACGTAATATTTGGAGGTGTCGAGCGGAATAAACAAATCGGGCATCACACCGCCACCGCCATAAACCACACGACCACTGATCCTCGTTGAAAACTTCTCTGTTTTGTTCTGAGTTATGCTGTCCTTCGAGAATAGTTCGCCATTTTCGATTCGGTTGAAATAATCTTTCTGATAGGCATCAATCCCGTCGGTATATGGCTTTTGGATACATCGTCCACTTGGAGTGTAATAATGAGCGGTAGTTAAACGGATCATCGAACCATCAGTAAGCGGGAATGGCTGCTGTACAAGGCCTTTACCAAACGACCGGCGGCCGATTAAAACTCCACGGTCCCAGTCCTGAATTGCACCGGCCACAATTTCGCTGGCTGATGCTGAACCTTCATCAATTAATACGATCAGTTTTCCCTGTTCCAGTTCTCCGAGCGGAGTTGAACTGTATTCTTTTTTTTCAGCATGTAATCCTTCAGTATAAACAATCAGTCTGTAGGCTGTAAGGAACTGATCGGCTAAATCGATTGCTGCCGATAAATAACCTCCGCCATTTCCACGTAAATCCAAAACCAGACTGTTCAGTTTTGAGCCTTCCTTCAAGGCAGTGATCGCATCAAAAAACTCCTCGCTTGTTGTTGCTGCAAACTTGTTCAGTTTGATATAACCCGTATTGTCATTGAGCATATAAGAGGCATCGAGGCTGTTGATTGGAATTTTATCCCGGATGACCGTAAAATCCAAAAGATTAGCTTCCCCTTTACGTTTCACCTTCATTTCAACCTTTGTCCCTTTTTTCCCGCGCAGCAAGTCGTAAACATCGGTGTTTTTCAATCCAATACCGGCTATGTTCTTCGCATCGACTTCAACAATCCGGTCACCGGCACGAATCCCCACTTTTTCGGATGGACCTCCAGAAATGGGTGTGACAACCATTAATGTATCACGGTGAACGTTAAATGAAATACCAACTCCCTCAAAATTTCCCTGAAGTGGCTCGTTCATCTTCTCAACTTCTTCTTTCGAAATATAGACCGAATGAGGGTCGAGATTGCGCAAAACTTCAACGATGGCTTTTTCGGTTAAATCGTCCATTTTAGTTGAATCCACATAATAACTGTCGATCAGACGAAGCAAACGGCCAAATTTCATTGTGTTGCTTTGTACATCCTGGGCTTTCAGTTCGCTGCCACCAGCCAACATCATCACGCCCATTAAAATCGAAATACCTGCGTTCCTATATCTAAAATTCATCCTCTTATAGTTTCAATTAATAACTTCAAATTTTTCATTTAATACGACCAGTAATCCGATTCGCTGTCAAATTATCCCTGCTGGTAAGGATTCATGGGATAGCTCATTTTATCATCGCCAGGTTTAACAGGACTGGCATCATGCCAAATACCGTGCAAAAAGCACTTCAAAAGTATCGATTCACAAAGATAGCTTATAATAAAGGCTACAATATACCGGTATTCTTAATTAAAGTTAACATTCGGAAGAGAATTGTGTTCAGAAGCAGCCGGATTACAGGAAGGCAATAGAATCAGACCATTTGTTCTCAGCCTAAACTGCAGTTGGCATGAAATGTTACCATTTTACACTTATTCCTGCAAACTCTTTGAGAAATTGAAAAGAGGCTCTATAACGTTTGGTGTGGGTATTTACTTCAGTGATCATTTGGGCTTATGCACCGGAGGTGCTAAATCTGAATGACCCCCAATAAAATTGGGGGTAAAAAATCTGTAATTAATATTCAACCCTATTCAGGGTTGTTTTCGGTGGTACGTCCTTACCCCCAGTATTACTGGGGGTGAATAATATTATACTACTTCGTAGTATATGCTTCATTGAATTTGAGTAACAATATTGATTTTTCTGCAATCCTTCTCTTACAGAACCCACACGATTCGTCATAGAACCAGAAAAGAAGAATGATCGCGTTTCAACGAAAGGGAATTCTACTGTTCCCGATCAAACCGATAAAACAAACAAAAGGCACAAAGCCTCCGGATTTCTCCGGATCTTTGTGCCTTCCTGATTATTTATTCTGATTCCGAATTAAGCCTGCGAAACAGCAACAGCAACAGCTACCGAAGCGCCAACCATTGGGTTGTTACCCATTCCGATCAATCCCATCATCTCAACGTGAGCAGGAACTGAAGAAGAACCGGCAAACTGTGCGTCAGAGTGCATGCGTCCCATGGTGTCGGTCATACCGTAAGAGGCTGGACCTGCACCCATGTTGTCAGGATGCAAAGTACGGCCTGTTCCGCCGCCTGATGCAACTGAGAAATATTTCTTTCCCTGTTCGATACATTCTTTTTTGTATGTACCGGCAACAGGATGCTGGAAGCGGGTAGGGTTCGTTGAGTTTCCGGTGATCGAAACATCAACGCCTTCGCTGTGAAGAATGGCAACACCTTCGCGAACGTCGTCGGCACCGTAGCAATTTACTTTTGCTTTGTCGCCAACCGAATAGGCTGTGCGTTCAACTACTTTAAGTTCGCTGGTATAATAGTCGAACTGAGTTTGAACGTATGTGAACCCGTTGATGCGGGCGATGATTTTAGCGGCATCTTTTCCCAGTCCGTTCAGGATCACACGTAATGGCTCTTTGCGCACACGGTTGGCCGATTTGGCAAGACCGATAGCACCTTCAGCAGCTGCAAACGATTCGTGACCGGCAAGGAATGCGAAACATTTGGTTTCTTCGCGAAGCAACATGGCTGCGAGGTTACCGTGACCGATACCTACTTTGCGGTCGTCGGCTACTGATCCGGGGATACAAAAGGCCTGAAGACCTTCGCCCAGGGTAGCAGCGATTTCAGCAGCATTGGTTTGTCCTTTTTTTATGGCGATAGCAGCACCCACAATATAGGCCCACATGGCGTTTTCGAACGCGATGGGTTGAATGTCTTTTACAATGTTGTAAACATCCACGCCTTTGTCGTCGCAAATTTTTCTGGCTTCTTCAACCGAAGAAATTCCATAAGAATTCAACACTTTATTAATCTGTTTGATTCTTCTATCGTAACTTTCAAATAATGGCATAGTTGTTTTCTCCTATTCTTTACGTGGGTCAATTGTTTTCACTGCTTCGTCGATACGTCCATATTTGCCTGAAGCTTTAATGAGCGCTTCGTTGGCATCCATGCCGGTTTTAATCATGTCCATCATACGACCAAGGCTGATAAACTCGTAACCGATGATTTCGTTGCCTGCATCCAAACCAATTTTGGTGACATAACCTTCGGCCATTTCGAGGTAACGTGGACCTTTGGCCACTGTTCCGTACATGGTTCCGGTTACACCGCGGAGTCCTTTGCCAAGATCTTCGAGACCGGCACCAATTGGCAATCCGCCTTCTGAAAAAGCTGTTTGGGTACGTCCGTAAACAATCTGCAGGAACAGTTCACGCATTGCAGTATTGATTGCATCGCAAACGAGGTCGGTGTTCAGCGCTTCAAGGATGGTTTTCCCCGGCAGAATCTCAGAAGCCATAGCAGCTGAGTGAGTCATACCAGTACAACCTATCGTTTCGATTAAAGCTTCCTGAATAATACCTTCCTTTACATTCAGCGTTAGCTTGCAAGCTCCCTGTTGAGGTGCGCACCAGCCTATTCCGTGGGTTAAACCCGAAATGTCTTTAACTTCTTTTGCTTTTACCCAACGTCCTTCTTCCGGAATTGGTGCCGAGCCATGATTAGCGCCTTGTGCAACGCAAATCATACCTTCAACTTCATGTGTAAAACTCATATAGTCTAATTTTTAATTTGAAATATATTGAGAACTGTATTTTTTAGTTTCATGTTCAACGTTCCAGGTCTGCTTTGTCTATTGGGTTCAATTTTTTCTGAAAACTGTGACTGAACACTTTTTCCTGAAGATTGATCAGACCTCGAACAGGTGTTTCTCTCCTGATTTGTATAGCAATACCGTTGTCTTTTCGAAAGTGACCAGGCATCCATATTTCATGGTTTCAAGCTGTGTGCGAATTCTTTCGAAAAACGAGAGGAGCTTATCTTCTTCATCGATTAATTCAATGACAGTAGGAACTTTGTCGCTGACTTCCCAGAATTTGTACGAATGGATAACCGAACTGGCTCCATAACCAAGCATTCCTTTAAAAACGGTAGCTCCTGCAATTCCTTCTTTTTTGGCCTGAAGGACAATGAATTCATACAAGGGAGTTTGCCGGAACTGATCAGTTGAACTGATAAAAATTCGTAAAATGCCTGCCTGTGTGTTGTTTTCCATCTTAGAAAAGTTTAATGATGATGCGGCCGGCGTAAACAGCCAGCAGTCCAAGAAAGATACTCATTGAGGTGTAAAATGCGAAACGAATCCATTCATCCTGACGAAGCAGTAAAAATGCATCGTTCGAAAAAGACGAGAAGGTGGTAAAACCTCCGCAGATTCCAACAGTTAAAAAGAGCCGGATTTCAGGACTGAATACATCCCCTTTTTCGGAAATGCCGTAAATCATACCAATCAGTAAACAACCTATGACATTGACTGCGAATGTGCTCCAGGGAAATACCGATGTAAAATTGACCTGAAAATACCTCGAGATTAAAAAGCGGCCAACTGTTCCAATGAATCCACCTAATCCAACAATCATGATCGTTTTTACCATAAAATTATGCTTTCAAATATTAATTTATTGGTAGATGTCATTAGTCTGCTTGGAAAACAGACGGTTAAAGGCAGACCTCATTGCCGGCCGCAAAGATAGGCAATCCATTTAAAAGGAGGGCAACGGCTGAATTATTTAGGATCAATCTAAATTAATATTTTGGCGAAGTTGGTGTAGGCGTATGCCGCCTGGCCAATACCCTCCGGCAGGTAATCGTACGCGTACGACGGGTTTTTAGATTGGTCAAAGGTCTTTCGTTTGCAAAACTCCAAATCAGTATCCAAATCGTTTAGTATCTGCAAATTTTATTCAGGCTTGAATAAACCAAATCGGCGAACTATTTGTTTCATTTTTTCAAGCTAATTGTACAGTTAAATCCATTTATTCATCTTTAAAACAATCGATTATGAAAAGAACAAATGTGTTGTCAGTCTTCCTGCCGCTTTTCATTCTGTTTATGGCCAATGTGGCATTCTCTCAAACCGCTGCGGAGTACAAAACAAAGATCGAAAAGATCAACAAAGAGATGGCGAAATACATGATGGAAGGCAATACGGAAAAAAACCTGAGTCTTTACACCGAAGATGCCATCTCGCTGCCCAGTTATGAGCCCATACACGATGGTATTGCAGCTATCCGAAAAGCCAGCGAGGAAATGACCAAATCGGGCTGGAAATGCACCTCATTTGAAGCCACAACGCTAAAGGTCATTCCTGAAGGCAAACTGATCACCGAAATAGGTACTTACAAGATCAGTATGACGATGCCTGGCATGGATCAGCCCATGGAAGATCATGGCAAGTATCTTACTATTTGGGAAAAACAAAAGGACGGATCTCTGAAAGTGAAAATTGAAACATGGAATACGGATGTTTATCCGATGGGTATGATGGATTCGATGGATCATTCCGACATGGATCCGATGAAATAAGTTCCCGGTAGCGGGTGCACCGGCAGGACTTCGTTTTCCCGGATCACCTGACGATGGTATCCAGTCCTGAAGAAAGGCCGATTAAGATTCAATGTTCTGAATCTTAATCGGCCTTTACTGCTTCTTATATTCTTCCTGAATGATGCCATTCCCCGGGCACTTCCGGATCGGCTTCAACTGTGCGCTGATATGACCTTACGGCCTTTCAATTTCAAGTGCTTTACCTTCGTAAGTGACTGTTGCATCCGTTTTTTTACTCAAATCGTAAGCCTCTGGTTTTTGCTGGCTTACCCAAACGATGTTAAATGTGCGCGATTTCAACATGCCGTCAAACGAACCGGTCGCATCACCGATGGTGAGTTTCCCGGCTTCTTCGTTGTATTTGAATGGAATGGTGCTGAAGTCTCCCTTTTCGTAATTGTAATTTACGCCTTCATCTTCATACAAAGTGAATTCGGCATCTTTCCCGGTGTAAACATACAGGGTAATGTCATTGGCCTGTTTTTCGCCGGTGTACTGAATTTCAGGACCAAAAGGTACAATAGAACCTTCTTTGACAAACAGGGGCATCCGTTCGTAAGGTGCATCAACCGTGAGTTTTTGTCCGCCATCGAAGTATTTTCCGGAGTAAAAATCGTACCAGCCATTGGCTGAAGGGAAATAAACTTCGCGGTTACGGGCTTTATATTTGTACACCGGAGCAACCATCAGCGAAGGACCAAACATGTACTGGTCACCAATGTTGTTAACCGCGGTATCGCCGTTGAAATCCATGATCAGCGGGCGCATGATGGTATAATCTTCGAAATGCGTTTTTCCGGCCAGCGAATAAATATACGGCATCAGGCGGTAACGCAGTTTATCGGAATATACCATGCTTTTGTAGGCCGGATGATTTTCAGGAGCCAGGTTGTAAATTTCGCGGTAAGGAAACTGGCCGTGACTCCGGAACAGCGGACAGAATGCCCCGAACTGAAACCAGCGGGCATTCAACTCGCGCCATTCGTTCATATCTTCTGAACCTTCTTTGGCATTCGCATAACGGTTCTCGACACAAAAACCGCCAATATCCATTGTCCAGTATGGGATTCCTGAAATGGCAAAGTTCAGTCCTGCCGAAATCTGTGCTTTCATATCTTCCCAGCGGGTACCGATATCGCCACTCCATGTTGCGGTTGAATAGCGCTGCAAACCTGCAAATCCGGAGCGGGTCAGAAGGAATACACGTTTATCGGGATCAACACCACGCTGTCCATCGTAAATGGCTTCGGCATTCATTAAAGCGTATGCATTGAAATATTTTGTGGATGGTCCGAGGTAGGTTGGAGTCATCAGTTCTTTACGGTATTCGATGCTGGCATTCGAAAGAATATCAGGTTCCGAAGCGTCCATCCACCAGGCATCAAATCCTTTGGTGTAAAGGTTATCCTGAATCTGTTTCCAGAACAGTTTGCGGGCATCCGGGTTATAGGCATCGTAAAACGAACCGATGTAACCATCGCCAATCCAATCGCGAACGCTGTCTTTTACAGCTCTTTGGAACATCCAGCCTTTGCTGTCGAAATCCTTGTAGTTTTGAGTAGTATGGTAAAACTTGGGCCACACCGAAATCATGATTTTGGCATTCAGCTCGTGTACTTTTTTCACCATTCCGGCCGGATCAGGAAAATGAATCGAATCGAACTGATGTGAACCCCAGGCATCGGTAGGCCAGTAACTCCAGTCAAGAACAATGTTATCGAGCGGAATATTGCGTTTGCGGTACTCCTTTACGACATCAAGCAGTTCTTTTTCCGTTTTATAGCGTTCGCGGCTCTGCCAGTAACCCATGGCCCATTTCGGCATGATCTGCGCCTTGCCGGTCACCTGGCGGTAACCACTGATCACATCATCCAGATTGTTGCCGTGAATAAAATAATAGTCGATCTGATCGCCCATTTCGGAAGTAAGCGACAACGCATCCTGATCGGCTTTAGTTCTCGGACTTAATACTTTTAGTCCGATGTACGAAGTGCCTCCATCAGGTTTCCACTCTAACCGGATGGAATATTTTTTCCCCTGCTCCAGATTCTGAGTGAATTTATAGGTATTCGGATTCCAGGCAGTACGCCAGCGTTCAGGAACAACCAGCACGTCGTTGATGTACACTTTGGTATATCCGGCGTAATACAATTTAAAATGAAATTCGCCGCTTTCTTTGGGTTCAATCTGTCCCTTCCACACAATACTGGCGTTGTTGAACTGAAAACCTTCAGGAAATTTTTTAATTGTGGTTAGATTCTCGTAATCGATAGCCGATTCCTTGCGATTCACAAAAATCTGACTGGTATCTGAATTGGTGTAATAAGTGGCTGATAATCCACCTTCTTCTCCGTTTGAGTCATAGAGTGTAAAAAGGTCCATATCCGAATAATCGCGCGGATCTCCGAATTTAGTTACTGAATAATTGTCCCACAAAAGACCGTAGTTCTTATTCGAAACCACGAATGGAACTGCTACTTTCGTATTGTACTGATACAGAATTTCGTTGCGGCCCTTGTAGTTAAATTCGTCCGACTGGTGTTGTCCCAATCCGTAAAAGGCTTCATCGTCGGGCGATTCAAATATCTGAGAAAAGCTGTATCCTTTGGTCCCTTCAACAGTGATTGGTGAAAACGACTTGCCTCCTTTGGCGCGTTCCTGAAGAATTATCCTGTTGTTTTCATCGTAGAAGACCACTGCTCCTGAAGTCAATGAAACTTTTGCTTTCACTTTGGAAGTTGACAGAATCAGGCTATCGTTTTGTTCCGTGACTTCGAAGGTGGGAGTTGCATTTGTTTGATCAACCACACAAAGACTTTTAATTTCGGATAATTGATCAGAAGGTGAGGCGACTACGCGAATAATCTGCTCGCTGATCACCTGAAGATTGATTGTTTTAGCTCCGTTTTCTGTTTCCGATTTAGGATGAATGAGTACGCCGTTGGGAGTTTGTTCCCAGACTTTTTGTGAACAGGCTGCCAGAAACAGCATAAGAAATGATAAGATGATTAATTTTTGCATGGTATAATTTAATGTATATCAGGTTGAGGTTTGATTCGAAATTTCCATGCTGTAAAAATAACAAAAAGAGAGAATAATGGATTACTAAGGCCTGAATACTTTCTGTAAAGATCCAGGAAATGTCAAAGGAAGCTGGTTCACCGGCTTGTAACTTGAAAAAGAATCGGACGCTTCAAGACATTTGGTTCGCCAGGCAGGGGCAGAAATGAGTATTCGGGGAAATGTTACAACGACCATGATGAATACAACTACAATTATCCTGATAACCGTTATGAGTTTGATTAGTATGGTAATGGAAATAAATGATGAGGTGAAAAATATTTTTCATTGACAGTGTTTTTTTAGTTGAATACCCGTAACTTTCGAAATACTAAAAAAAAACTAACCTTATGATTTCAACTGACCATTTTCACCCGATGCTGATCCATTTTCCAATTGCATTGGTCCTTTTTGGATTCCTTGCTGATTGTGTTTCCTTGTTTTTCAAGAAGGAAGCCTGCTTATCCCGATTAGGTTTTTACCTTTTAATTCTCGGCACAATTACTGCGGCTACGGCCTTGCTTTCAGGAGTTCTTTTTACTTCAGAAATGGAAGGTGCTGCCGGTAAAATACAGGAAACGCACGAAATGTTTGCCTGGATAGCCTTGGTAACCTTATTGGTCACTGCTGCTCTTCGTATCTTTCTTCAAACGAAAAACAACGAAAACTCAAATCTTAAATGGATAAGCTTTGCCTTGTATGGACTGGCAGCTGTTGCGGTAAGTATTACCGGTTATTTTGGAGGAACTCTTGTCTATAATTATATGATGCCACTTTAATTTTAATCTTAAAAACAAAAAACCATGAAGAACATTTTTTTTATTGCATTAATTAGCTTATTCGCTTTAACGGGCTGCAACAGACCCTTCCCTGCAAAGACCATTGAAAACCTAAAGGCTGGAATTATTGGCGAAACAACTGCAAGTGCCAAATATGCTGCTTTTGCAGAGAAAGCGAAAGAAGAAGGTTATGCCAATATTTCCACACTTTTTGAGGCGGCTTCCAAAGCTGAATCGATCCATGCTGCCAATCACCTGAAAGTTCTGGAAGGTTTAGACATAAAGATGGAAGAATTTACGCCTGCATTTGAAGTGAAAAGCACCGAAGAAAACCTACAGGCTGCCATTGACGGTGAATCCTACGAAGTTACTGACATGTACCCTCAGTTCCTTGCTGATGCCAAGACTGAAAAAGTGGATAAGGCTGAAAAATCTTTTTCCTGGGCTTTTGATACTGAAAAGAAACATTTGGCTTTCTATGCCAAAGCGCTCGAAGCCTATCAATCAGCTGCCGAAAATACCTTGCCTGTGGCTTATGCTGTTTGTCCGGTTTGTGGAAATACATATGATGCAACAATGGTGGATGATAAATGTGCATTCTGTCAAACAAGCAAAGAAAAATTTATCATGTTCTAGATACGAAATATCAGCGAGAGGTAAAATATACAAAATAAGAAAGCCAGTTTTCGCTGGCTTTCTTATTTATTTCTTGTACTGATGTTTCAAAATCTGATCCCTCATTCGGCTTCTGCATACTTTGTCGTCGGCTTCTGCCAATATTGAATAGCAAAGTTTTGCTAGATACAGAATGGCAAACAGAACAGTAATAATCCCCAAATACCGTATTGGGTTTGAAGGAATTGCGAATAAGATGATTCCGTTTAAAAGAATACTTGCTCCCAGTATAAGCTGATAGCGTTTAATGTAAAGTTTTCCCATGGCACACCTCCTTCCTGAAACCGATCGTTTTTTTTACGAAATCCGGAAGTGGTTTGTTCCATCCATTGATTCTAAAGCGGAATGTTGCCGTGTTTGCGAGGCAGATTGGATTTTCGCTTATTGTGAGTCATCTTCAGCGCCTGAATAATCTTATACCTGGTATCCTGAGGTAAAATAATTTCATCAATATATCCGAGTGCGGCAGCCCGGTATGGATTGGCGAATTTTTCACGGTAATCCTGAACGGCTTCGGCTTTTTCTTCTTCGGTCAATTTTCCACGGTACAAAATATTGATGGCACCTTCAGGCCCCATTACTGCAATTTCGGCTGTTGGATAGGCCAGATTTACATCTCCGCCAATGTGTTTGCTCGACATCACATCGTAAGCACCGCCATAAGCCTTCCGGGTAATCAGTGTGATTTTGGGCACGGTTGCCTCCGCAAATGCATACAGCAGTTTGGCTCCGTGCTTGATAATTCCGCCAAATTCCTGAGCTGTTCCGGGTAAAAATCCGGGCACATCGACCAACGTGACCAGTGGAATATTAAATGCATCGCAGAAACGGACAAAACGGGCTGCTTTCCCTGATGAATTGATATCCAGAACTCCTGCCAGATGAGCAGGCTGATTGGCTACAATTCCGATAGGTTTTCCACCCATCCGGGCAAAACCAATTACAATATTTGCGGCATAGTATGGCTGAACTTCCAAAAAGTGTTCGTCGTCAATGATTTTGTGAATGATGTCCTTAATGTCGTAGGGCTTATTCGGATCAACCGGAACGATCTCATTCAATGAGGCATCAGCACGGTTTTCCGGATCGGTACAGATTTTAGCAGGTGGTTCTTCCATGTTGTTGGAAGGAATGAAACTCACCAGTTCCCTAACCATCATTAGTGTTTGCTCTTCGTCACTGCCAGTGAAGTGTGCTACTCCGCTCTTTGATGCGTGTGTAATAGCTCCGCCAAGCTCTTCTTTGGAAACATCTTCGTGGGTTACCGTTTTAATTACTTCCGGACCAGTAACAAACATATGACTGGTTTTTTCAACCATAAAAATAAAATCAGTCAAAGCAGGAGAATAAACGGCTCCTCCGGCGCATGGACCAAGAATCGCGCTGATTTGTGGAATGACACCAGAACACAGGACATTTTTGTAGAAAATGTCAGCGTATCCGGCCAGACTTTCAACTCCTTCCTGAATACGTGCCCCTCCGGAATCGTTGAGACCGATGAGCGGAGCTCCCATTTTTATGGCTAAGTCCTGAATTTTCAGTATCTTATCTGCATTTGAACGACTCAGCGTTCCTCCAAATACGGTGAAATCCTGTGCGAAAACATAAACCAGTCTTCCGTCTATTTTCCCATAACCAGAGACGAGTCCATCTCCTGGGATTTTTTGTTTTTCAATCCCGAAATCAATGGCACGGTGAGTTACCATTTTATCGATTTCATTAAATGTACCGGGGTCAAGCAGGAGGGCAATCCTTTCCCGTGCAGTATTTTTGCCTGACTCGTGTTGTTTTTCAGTGCGCTTAATTCCTCCACCTAATTCTGCCTCTTGATTTAGCAATTCAAACTGATCAAATTTGGCTTTTAAATCCATATGGTCTGATTTATTCGATTTCTATTAATTTTTGATTGGCATCAACGGTACTGCCTTCGTTCACATGAATTTTAACGATCTTTCCGTCGATGGGTGATTTGTATTCACTTTCCATTTTCATGGCTGAGATGGTAATAACCGTGTCGCCTTTTTTGACTTCAGCACCAACTTTTACCGGTATTTTCACCACCTTTCCTGGCATGGGCGATGTAATTGTATTTTCAGAAACCAGCTGTGTTACTGACGAACGGTTTCGCCGGTACCTCGATTCGGCATCGATTATTTCAACATCGAAGGTGTTGTAAAGTGTGTAAGCCGTATAATGTTTGGTTTTCGATTGCGGAACCAACTCAATGTTATGGGAACGGCCATTCTCCAGAATAGAAAATATCCCTTCGTCGTTATGCATTAAATCAACCTGATATATTTTATCATCAACTTTGATTTCCAGAAGGTTTTCAAACTGTTTTAATATTTCTACTGAAGCAATTCTTTTATCCAGTTTAATTTCGATCGACATGGTTTACGGGGGTTATAAACGTTCAAAATTCTTTTGATAGGTGTATTTCTTCCAGCGGTTTTGAGCCGGGTACATTTCTTTCGAAGTCTGGGCAATGTTTAGTTGGTCCAGGTATTCGATGTAAGCAGCAATAATGACCATGTCTTCACAATCAGACGGGCATTCAGATTCTGCATGCAGAAAAGTTTTATTTTTCTCAATGAAGTTCGTGTCGTAATTTCCACTTTTAAAGTCCTCCGTGTCCATTATCCGCTCCATAAACTTGATTGAAGTTTTCACTCCGGTAATCTTATATTCATAAAGAGCTCTTTTCATCCGCGCTATTGCTTCGGTACGGTTTTCTGCCCAAACAATCAGTTTCGAAATCATCGAATCGTAATAAATCGGAATTTCGTATCCTTCGTAAACGTAACCATCCGTCCGGACTCCCAGCCCTAAAGGTTCTGTGATGTTGTGAATTTTACCCGGATTTGGCATGAAATTGTTATCCGAATCTTCCGCATAAATCCGGCATTCAATGGCATGCCCGGTTTGCCTTAATTTTTCCTGACTAAAAGAAAGTGGATGTCCTTCTGCAATTAATATCTGTTGTTTGACCAGATCAATTCCAGTCACACGTTCAGTAATCGGATGTTCAACCTGAAGCCGGGTATTCATTTCCAGAAAGTAGAAATTCCGATCGTTATCAACCAGAAATTCTATGGTTCCGGCTCCTTCGTAATTTACGGCACGGGCGGCTTCAACAGCATATTCGCCCATTTTTTTACGCAGTTCGGGCGTCATCAGTGGGGAAGGAGTTTCTTCGATCATTTTCTGATGCCGGCGCTGAACCGAACATTCACGTTCGAACAAATGAATGAAGTTTCCGTGCTGATCGCCCAGAACCTGAAATTCAATATGATGTGGTGATGAAATGTATTTTTCGATGTAGACAGAATCATTTCCAAACGAGGATTTTGCTTCCGATCTGGCAGACCTGACCAACGAGATGATATCTTTCTCTTCAGTTATCATTCGCATTCCTTTGCCACCACCACCTGCTGAAGCTTTTACCATAACTGGTAAGCCGATTTCCCTGATTGTTTCGATAGCGTCTTTTTCAGTTTTGACACTTTCGGTTGTGCCCGGAACAACCGGAACCCCGGCTGCAATCATGGTTAATCTGGCCTGAATTTTATCGCCCATCTGGTTAATCACTTCCGGAGAAGGACCGATGAATTTTATTCCGTGCTCGGAACATTTTCGGGCAAAACCGGCATTTTCTGATAAAAAACCGTAGCCAGGATGTATGGCATCAGCTTTTGATTTTTTAGCCACTTCAATTATTTTATCCGAATTTAAATAGCTTTCCGCAGAGGACGAAGGTCCAATGTGATAAGCTTCATCGGCATACCGTACATGCATGGAGGTGCGGTCGGCATCGGAAAAAACTGCAACGGTTGAAATGCCCATTTCGCGGCATGTTCGCATGATCCGGATGGCTATTTCACCGCGGTTCGCAATCAGAATTTTAGTAATTTTTCGCATGTTATAAACGTTAATTCAAATCATGAATTTGTAAGCTAAAAGTATTTACCAACCTTTTAAAACCGTGAAAAGTAGGAATTGTTTGCGGAAAAGAGCTTAATGTTGATAAAAAAAATGCAGTTAACATATGCGTAAATCTATATTTTGATATATATTTGTGTGACTTTAAAAAATCTTATGACTACTCGAACAGTACTTTCCATTTTATTTATTATCGTTGGAGCATGTTCTTCTTTTGCTCAGGTCTCAGAAAATTATAGTCTTTCAACTGATTCAACTGTCAACCGGCTTGCCGGAATCAACCGTGTATATTATGCTACCCGGATTGATAAACGTCCGAAAATTGATGGCAAACTCAACGATGCCTGCTGGGATACTGGTGTTTGGGCAGGAGGATTTACGCAACAAACACCCTATCAGGGGAAAACCCCGTCTGAGGACACTGAAATTAAAATTCTGTACGATAACAATAATTTGTACGTTGGGTTCAAATGTTACGATAAGATGCCGGGCGGTATCAGGCCTATTTTAAGCCGAAGAGATGAGATGGCTGGTGATATTGCTGGTATCGCATTGGATTCATACCACGATAAACAAACAGCCTATGAATTTAATGTCGCGGCTTCTGGGCAAAAGGTAGATTTGGTGCACCTGGGAGCTTATAACTGGGATTTTAACTGGGATGCGGTTTGGGATGGGAAGGCACAGGTTAATGATTCGCTCTGGACATCAGAAATACAGATTCCTTTCAGTCAGATTCGGTTTGCCCCGGGCAAGGAGCAGGTCTGGGGCATGCATGTCTGGCGTTGGATTGACCGGCTTCAGGAAGAGAGTCAGTGGAAACTGATTCCGATTGATGCGCCGGCCATGGTTTATTTGTTTGGTGAGTTAAGAGGTATCGAAGGCGTCAGGCCGAAAACCAATTATGAGTTTTTGCCATACATGAATGCCCGTTTTAGCCCAAATACGGATCAGGAAAATAAAACAAATATAGGCTTTGGGTTAGACGGTAAAATCGGATTAAATTCAGGGCTTACCCTCGATTATGCCATCAATCCTGATTTTGGACAGGTTGAAGCTGATCCTGCGGTATTGAATTTAACTTCGTATGAAGTATTCAACGAAGAAAAGAGACCGTTTTTTCTGGAAGGAAATACGATTCTTGATTTTAGCATTGGCGACGACATGCTTTTTTACAGCCGCAGAATTGGTCATGCCCCAAGTTATTCCCCTGATCTGGATGAAAATCAGACTATTTCAATCGCAGAAAACACACCAATTTTAACTGCATTGAAACTGACCGGAAAAACGAAAAAAGGCTTGTCGGTTGGTGTGGTACAAAGCTTTACGTCGAAGGAAGAAGCAAGCATATACCGTGGAGATTCAAAATCGAAAAAGGCTGTAGAACCTTTTACAAACTATATGGTCGGGCGGATTAAACAAGATTTTGATAAAGGAAATACTGTTTTGGGAGGAATGCTTACTTCTACCATCCGGAATATTAAAGATGATCAGCTGGAGTTTTTGCCCAATTCAGCAGTGGCCGGGGGAGTTGACTTCCAGCACAACTGGAAAAAAAGAAAATATTTTGTCGATTTCAAAGGGTTTTTTAGTGATATTCATGGCGAAAAGGAAGCCATTTCCACCTTGCAATTATCGCCGGTGCATTATTTTCAGCGCGAGGATGCCAGCTATCTGGAATATGATCCGGACAGGACGAGTCTTTCGGGCTGGGGAGGTTCTCTGATGGGCGGAAAACGCAGTGGAAAATTCAGGGCTACAGGTACCTTAAACTGGCGTTCGCCCGGAGTTGATATTAATGATGTGGGCTATTTGTATCAGGCCGACTTGATTGAACAAATGGTAAACCTGAAATATACGGTCAATCAACCCAAGGGGATCGTCCGGAGTTATTTTATTGAATTTGAACAGGAGCATGACTGGAGTTTTGGCGGGGAAAATACACTGGACCGATTAAAATTACATGGATACCTTTTGCTGAAAAATCTGTGGAGTGTGCATCTGAACCTGAGGAAAAATTACAATATTTTTGATACCCGCGAACTAAGAGGTGGCCCCAGATTGTACAAAGACGGATATAATGATGCTGAATTATTTATTCAGTCGAACGCAGTGAAAGATTTTTGGGTCGGATTTGGTCCGAGGGTCAAATTTTTCTCTGATAAAATTTCTAAAACCAATTATTTCACAGCCTATTTAAGGTGGCAGCTTAGCGATCGGTTCAGTATCTCTTCTCAGACTGTTTTTGATCATTCGATTGACCATCATCAGTTTGTAACCCGAACCAATGATGTTTCAGGCTCGGCAAAATATCTCGTGGGAACTATTGACCGGAATACAATTTCTTCAACGATACGTTTCGAATACTTCATTTCGCCTGAAATTTCGCTTCAATATTATGGAAATCCATATGCGTCAACTGGTACTTATGAAGGTTTCAGGGAAGTTGCAGATGCTTCAAATAAATCGCTGGATAAAAGGTATATCAGCCTTTTATCTTCAGCGGATAATAAGTATGAACTTCTACGAGATGGTTCACCTGCATATACTATCCATAATCCGGATTTTAATTTTCATGAATTTAAATCCAATTTGGTCGGTCGCTGGGAATTCAGACCCGGTTCGACTTTGTATCTGGTGTGGACAAATACCCGTTCTGCTTATTCTGATAAACTTGATCAATCCATCTGGAACAGTTTTGGAGACATCATGAACGTGAAAGCTCAAAATGTATTTATGATCAAATTCAGCTACTGGTTTTCACTCTGATATTTTTGCTGAGCTGATTCCCGGAATTTCTTTTTCTTTGTGATTCTGATCTCAAAATGGAATATTGTGAACACTGCTTCGGTTCAATGATTTTTACTTTGTACTTTTGACCTCTCATATTTGATTTGATTGTTGTGAACTTCTCTGATTATTTACCTGTATACCGTAAAAATCTGAATTTAGCCATTCCTGTTATTCTGTCTCAGATCGGTCAGGTTACGGTTAATTTAGCTGATAATATGATGGTTGGGCATGTCGGAACCACTGAACTGGCCGCTGCTTCATTTGCCATTAATGTATTTCATGTTGGAATGCTTTTCGGCCTTGGAATAACTTTTGGCCTGACTCCCCTGGTTGGACAATCATTCAGCTCTAAAAATCCGGCGAATATCGGGAGTTGGTTTAAAAATGGTGTGCTGATTTATTTTATTACTTCCATTATTCTGTGCACCGCCATGTCGTCGGTTGTTCTTTTTATGAACCGGTTGGGTCAAAACGAAGAAGTTGTTCGAATGGCGATTCCTTATTACCTGATTCAGGTTTCTTCTCTGATTCCGCTGATGTTGTTTTTTTCAGTCAAACAGTTTTTTGAAGGAATCGGAAATACTAAAATTGCCATGATTATCACGATAATAACCAATGTGGTCAATATTGGACTGAATTATATCCTTATCTATGGCAAGTTGGGTTTTCCCGTATTTGGCCTGAATGGTGCAGGTTATGCAACGCTGATTTCACGGATGATCATGCCTGTACTATTCGTTTTGATCATTATGCGAAGACAGGATTTAAAAGTCTATCTGTCGGAAGCGATTCATGCCGGGTTTGAAAAGATAAAGATCATGCGAATTCTTTCCATCGGATTGCCCATTGGTTTGCAGTTGGTTATTGAAGTGTTATCGTTTAGTCTGGGTGCAATTATGCTTGGATGGATTTCCAAAGAATCGCTGGCCGGACACCAGATAGCTATCAGTATGGCTTCAATGACTTACATGATTTCGGTTGGCCTGGCTACCGGAACGACCATTCGGGTAAGTCATGCGGTTGGCGAACACGACCGGAATGAACTTAAACATGCCGTTTTTGCATCGCTTCATATCGTTATTGCCTTCATGTCGCTGATGGGTATTCTCTTTGTTCTTCTCCGGAACCAATTGCCAATCTTATTTACATCTGATCCGGCGGTGATTAAAATAGCGACTGGATTACTAATTGTGGGTGCTTTTTTTCAGATTTCAGACGGAATACAGGTTGTTTTGCTTGGAGCATTGCGCGGAATGGCCGATGTCCGAATTCCGATGTTTATCGCTTTTTTCTCGTATATTATCGTCAGTTTACCTGTTAGTTATCTACTTGCTTTTGTATTTCATTTCGGGTATTCCGGCATTTGGATAGGTTTTGTTTTTGGGCTTTCAACCGCTGCATTTCTTTTTAGCCTTCGTCTCAAACATCAGGTGCGAAAATTCGGTCATTAAAAAAGGCTGATACTAAGACGTTGATCCTTGACCTGAGTTTTGTTCTTCTGAACAGATCGTTGTCTTTGTGATTTTATTCAGGATTATTTTAACCTCTTCGGAATACTCATTTGTTATAAAAGCAAAACCGGATCTCATTTTCAGGAAATCCGGTTTACCAATCAAAAAATAATCTGCTTTATTGGTCACAACAATAGTTAAAACTATGCACTTTAGTGCATCTGGCTTTAGCTTCTAAAAAGGTTATCTTTGTTATATGCCAGATTACCAAAGATCAAATGGTCACACAGTATCTAATTTGACTGTGCATATTGTGTG
>DASRMB010000080.1:0-32551 GCA_035648135.1 Prolixibacteraceae bacterium | reverse complement strand
AAAACGAAAAACCCAAAATCCGAGCGCCAGTACTCTTCTGATCGGGGTACCCCGATCAGAAGAGTACTACCTTTTTTATTTAATTAAAATGGTATACTTTTGGATTGAATGACTGGTATACTTCTCGGATGAAATAAGCATGATAGTGGAAAGGTTGTTTCCAGAGCAGTATACAATATCCTGGCTTTGAATGTGGAAGGGCGGAAGGATTTGATTGGCATGTATATTTCTGAAAACGAAGGTTCCAATTTCTGGCTATCAGTGCTGACCGATATCAAAAGCCGTGGAGTCAAAGACATATTAATTGCCTGCACGGATAATTTGACAGGATTCTCCGAAGCTATTTTAAGTGTTTTTCCCCAGGCTGAAATTCAAAGTTGTGTGATCCATCAGATTAGAAACTCTTTGAAATATGTTGCATCAAAGGATCAAAAAGCTTTTATGAAAGACCTGAAAATCGTTTATCAGGCTGCCAATAAAAGTCAGGCAGAGGACGGATTAATAAAGCTCGAAGAAATCTGGGGTAAAAAATATCCTGTGGTTATTCGATCCTGGAACAATAACTGGGATAAGTTATCTACCTATTTTCAATATGATGAATATGTCAGAAAACTGATTTACACCACGAATGCAGTGGAGGGTTTCCATCGCCAGATACGCAAAGTGACCAAAACAAAGGGGGCATTTCCCAACGATATGGCCTTGATGAAACTGATTTACCTTGCTGTTGAAAACATCTCAAAAAAATGGACAATGCCTATTCAAAACTGGGGTTTGACCGTTCAACAATTAAGTATTAAATTTGGGGACAGGATGAAAACAGAACTATAAACGATCAGACAGAGTTAAGATTACACTCCCGATTATTGCCCTTGCAGAAAATCTTCGGATCATCAGGGTTGTTATACTACTTCAGAAGGACTCAACTGAAGGGCATTGGCAATATTAATATTACGCCACTGTTGATTGTGAATTGACACTATTCTTTAATAACACGACTATATCCTGTGGCCGCATTCCGTTGTGCTTCTTTATATACAATATTATTAATTCGCGAATTGCAAATACAATTATATTATCAACTCAGGCAAAATATAACAACTTTGTATAATTCAAGTGCATTTATATGCTTTGATGTAAAACAACAAACTCCTGTAAATATAACTTTACAGGAGTTTGCTTCGTAATTATGTTAAGTGGAGCTGGCGGGAACGGAACCATTCAGCTATCCAGCTAAATATCAACTATTTAATTTTTCAATATTCGTCAAAACTCCCGAATTACCACCTCGAAAACGTACTGTCCTGAGTATCAGGTTGCTTCCATTTGTAAGGTAAAGATAGAGATTTATCTCTTTTTAATTCCGATTACAACGAAATTTCAGAAACCATTTTTCACCCATAATTGAAAATTACAATCATTTTTCACTTGAATTAATTCTTTTTCACTTATATTTGAATAACCATTTTTCACATTTACAAATGAATAATAACCCAATTTCACAGAAGATAACTATTTTTCACGGTAGATTGGCACCAGAAGAAGGCTTCCTTGTTGGTTACGGGGCAATCATTGCTCACTTTAACTTACCAGTTCCAATTCCCCACAAATTGGCATTAATCAGCTATAAAAAGAGGCAATACACTACAAAAGAATGGCAAGTCTTAACCCCCAGGCACCGGCCTGATGATTCGCTTTTCAAACAATTGGTTTTTGCGTTAAAATATGAAGGTATCAATCTTCTTGTTCTGAAGAAGTTATTTGATGTATTGAAAGCTGATGCTATAAGTGAGCTTGTACAGATTGAGCCACTCAGTCAATATAGCCGCAGAATTTGGTTTTTGTATGAATGGCTTTTGGGAAATCAATTAGATATTCCTGATTTAGATCGGGGCAATTTCATTCCACTAATTGACGAAAAGTTACAGTTTGCAGTTGAAGGCAAACGATCATCCCGCCATCGCATCATCAACAATCTACCAGAGACAACCGATTTTTGTCCACTGATATATAAAACAACTAAACTTGAAAAATATATTGCATCAAACTTTCAGGACCAAAAGAACGCCTATATTAATAGTATCCATAAGGAAGTCATGCAACGTGCTGCTTCTTTCCTATTATTAAAGGACTCCAAAGCATCATTTACTATTGAAGGGGAAAATCCGGGAACAAACCGGGCATTGCGTTGGGGAAAAGCGATTGGAGAGGCAGGTATAAATCCACTGACTAAATTAGAATTATTGAGACTTCAGGAAATCATTATTGAAAGCAAGCGCTTTACAAAAATGGGGTTCAGAAAAGAAGCTGGGTTTGTTGGAGATCGTGAAAGAACAACAGGAGAACCTATTCCAGACCATATTTCAGCCAGATGGCAAGATATAGAACAACTCATTGACGGATTAATTGACACCTATCATCTTCTTGACAAAGAGAAATTTGATCCTGTATTAACAGCAACTGCAATTGCATTTGGTTTTGTTTTTATTCATCCCTTCTCTGATGGAAATGGCAGGATTCATCGATATCTGATTCACCATATTTTAGCAAAACTGAATCTCACTTATCAAGGGATAATCTTTCCAATTTCCGCATCTATTTTAGACAAGATTGACGATTACCGAATTGTATTGGAATTGTACTCCCACCCTATTCTTGAATGGATTGAATGGAAAACAACACCGGACCATAATGTTGAAGTTCTAAATGATACCATTGATTACTATCGATATTTCGATGCAACCAAACTATCAGAGTTTTTATTCGATTGTGTTCAGGATACGATCAACCGGATTATCCCTGAGGAAGTCAATTACATTTATAAATACGACGAGTTCAAACGATTTATTGACGACCAATTTGAAATGCCGGATAAGTTAGTGTCAATGCTAGTCCGGTTTCTTGAACAAAATGGCGGAACCCTTTCTAAGAGAGCCAGGGCCAAAGAATTTCCGGGTTTAAAGGATGATGAAGCTGAAAAAATTGAAAGTGCTTTTCAGGAAATTTTTGAAATTTAATGGAACAAAGATTTCACAAAACAAAAGATCATTATGTACATAAACTCGAATCATTTATTGGAGGATTTGAAGCTTTCTGGAAACTTAAATGCAGCATAATCTCTAGTAATATTGCCATTCGTTTTTCCTCAGTTTGTCAAACAACGTCACAGTTTTGGATAAAAATTAATTGCTTGAGATTTTTGGGTAATAGATCGCTAACTTTGTTTACTGGAGAAATTGTCATCACTTGCCGTAATTTAAGAACAACTTAAATACTTTCAAACATCCATTTAAACTTATGATCCCCTTTAGTGTATTTGTTAAAAACTATAACAGTGTTAGCGATCGCTCCTGTTCTAATCTACCTCAATTTCACCAGAAAGTAGATTAGCGCACAAAAAAGGTAAAGTCATTTTTCTAAATGATACTTTCATCGGCAAAAGAGTAATAAAATTTGGAAGTAATAGTCATGTGATCGAGTCCGGTAATGTCTAGAAATTTCCCGATCTCCTTTGATTTCAGAACTTGAAGGATTTATAATCTCAATTGTTAACTTTGACGGCTCTCATGCAGTTGTTTACTTTGCGAATGAAAATGGTTACCAATTTTGAGACATTGAACATTCATATTGGTAATACAATACCGTAAAACCATGTGAATATGAAAGTTAAAAAGAATTAATACATTTTTATTATACATGAACAGCTCTTCACATAAATTAATAATCGCAGATTCACAGTTTTTAATTGTTGAGTCCCTGAAAGTATTGATTGAGAATGATTTCCGTTTCTCGTTACTGAGTACTTGCAGGACACAGTGTGAATTGTTTAAAATACTTAGAAACGAAAGTTGCGACGTACTTATCACAGACATCGCCCTTCTGGATTACAATGGAGTTTCTGACCTTCAGAAAATAAAGCAAAAATTTCCGGAGCTGGCTATTTTAATTCTGACTAATTCAATCAGTAAAGTGGAGTTTACAGAACTCTCGAAAATCGGAATCAAAAACATCATATATAAAACCGCTGACCGCGAAGAAGTTTTGATGGCATTAGATTCAATTTTGAAAGGAAAAAAATATTATTCCGAAGAAATTCTTGATATGATTATCGAAATAAGTGATTCTAAAAATGTTCCGGTAGAGAATATTCATTTAACAAGTTCGGAGATAGAAATTGTCAGGCTAATTGCAGGAGGAATGACCACCAAGGAAATTGCAGAGAAAAAAAATATCAGTTTCCATACTGTAAATACACATCGTAAAAATATCTTCCGAAAACTATCCGTTTCAAATACATCTGAACTTATCATTCATGCTATCAAAAGTGGATGGATCGACAATATTGAATACTTTATTTAAAATCCTTCTTATTCAAATCGATTATTTCCTTTTTCTCAGTTTACTGAAACAGTAAAACGGTATCCTATTCAGTATTTAAGCACCTATTGGAATTATAACTTCACAGGTAATACATATACTCAAAATATGGTATATGATATACCTAATACATGGTATTTCGCAGAAATTTTGGTGGTTGCAACTTTGCAGAGTATTTATTCCATTTCGGATCGAATACTTAAAAAAAGCCAAAATGTATAACATACCAGAATCTTTAAAAACGGAAATTGGTGACTTTGCCAAACATGTAACTGATTTTCGCAACGGTGAAATCGAGGCCGTCAAATTCAAAGCTATTCGTGTGCCAATGGGTATTTACGAACAACGGGCAAACGGAACTTTTATGGTTCGGGTGCGATGCGCTGCAGGAATGATAACTCCAACACAACTTAAGAATGTGGCTCTTCTAGCTCAAAAAGAGGAAACAGAACCAATTCACATAACCACACGACAGGAGTTGCAACTGCATAATGTCAGGTTGGAACAAGCGCCAAATATTCTGGAACAACTTTACCAAATGGATCTTTCCTCCAGAGGAGGTGGCGGAAATACTGTGCGCAACATCATGGCTTCAGATGATGCCCGAATCTCGACTGATGAAATTTTCGATGTAACACCCTATGCTTTAGCTTTAACTAATACGCTGATTGCAGAAGCGGATTCATGGTCGTTGCCACGTAAATATAAAATTGCTTTGGCCGGAAATGATTTGGATAATGCCAACGCTACCTTTAGTGATTTGGGATTGATTGCGACTATCCGTTCAGGTGAAAAAGGATTTAAAGTTTACATTGGTGGAGGGCTCGGATCAAAACCTACTACCGGATTCAAATTATCGGACTTTATCCCGGCCACCGACCTACTATATGTAGGCGAAGCTTTAAAAATATTGTTTTCGGAACATGGGAACCGACGGAATAAACACAAAGCCCGGATTCGCTACATAATATACAAATTGGGAGAAGAGCGAGTATTCGAACTATTCTATGAAATATTGGACCGGCTGAAGTCTGAAGGCAAGTATGAATTGGTTCTTCCTGAAGTTTCACCAGAAATAAGTGCAACCAATGTAATTGATTTTAATCCTGCCAATGAAATCCTGGAAAAATGGCAAAAAAGGTACGTCAGGAAGCAAAAACAGAAAGGATTTTATGCCGTTGAAGTTCCTTTCGATCAGGGAATGGCAAAGGCAGAAACACTCATCCGTTTGGCAGATTTCCTCGCTCCCCTGGGTGACGATGTATTACGTTTTACGATGAGACAGAACATTTTACTTCGCAATATACCTGGCCAAATCTTAAACGAACTGTATCAGTTATTAAAAGATCTGGGTATTGAAGTCGATCAGCCCCGTATCCTGAATTCGTTGGTGGCCTGTACCGGTGCTGATACCTGCCGTCTGGGCATCTGTCTTGCCAGAGGGGCATCTTCTGCAATAAAAGAATCTTTGTCCGGTATTTCAGAAAGTCAACTCGATAAAATGAGCAATGTAAATATCAATTTGTCAGGCTGTCCCAATTCCTGCGGACAACATTCGTTATCGCAACTCGGATTTTATGGAAAAGCATCGAGAAATGATCGTCTATATCCGGCTTATAATGTGGTCGCCGGTGGACGAACTGGCGATAAAAAAGCACAACTGGCCTCTAAATATGGTGAAATCAGCGCACGCGATCTGCCAACGTTTACTGCTCAGCTATTGGAACGATGGAGTTTAAAGCATGACCAATTTGCAGATTTTAATGCTTATCTGGACCAGGAAGGTCAAGCTGATATTACTGAATTATTAAGCAGTTACGAATCAATTCCTCCGTTTGAGAAAGATAAAAATTATTATTTTGATTGGGGTGCAGAGGAGATTTTCTCTCTAAAAGGGAAAGGTACGGCTGAATGTTCCGCCGGAATGTTTGACATGATTGATTTTGACCGGGATGCTATTCTTGATCTCCAAAAAGGTATTGAACACAGCCATGATCAGGAATTGAATAACAAATCGCTCTTTGGGATTGTTTTTCATGCCTCACGCATGCTGCTCGTCACCCGTGGAATAGAACCCAATAACCGGGATGAAGTTTTCAGCTCATTCATTCAATCATTCATCGAAGAAGGACATATTGATCGGGCATTTGAACCAATTGTCCGTCGTGCAATGGAAACACCGCAGTCCACTTTCATTCAGTTCAAAACCTCAGTTGAGGCCTTGGCAACTGCTGTAATTAACTTGTACAACAACATGGATGATTCGCTTCAATTTAAAATAGGCAAAGAAATTCCGCTTGAAAATTCGGTGATTTCCATTCATTCAGATGAAAAACGATTTAAGGATTTTAGGGGAGTTGCTTGTCCAATGAATTTCGTAAAAACCAAAATCGAACTGGCCAGTATGAAAAGTGGAGAACTGCTTGAAATACTACTGGATGATGGCGCACCAATTCAGAATGTTCCTGGTTCGGTACGCAACGAAGGGCATCATGTTCTGGAAGAAAAAAAGGAAGAAAATTTCTGGTCAGTTCTGATCCGGAAACAATAGGAAAAAATGTGAGTACCGAAGTACCAAAGTTCCTAAGTTTGCAATAAATCTACCCACAATACAGATCCCCATACCTAAAACATGGTATAAAAAATACTCCAAATGAGGTATTGTAAGGGCTGAAAAACACTTCAATCTTTGTATAAAACAAAAACAAAAAATCATGTCAAAAATAGCAGCAAAATTAACCGACTTAATTGGGAATACGCCTTTACTGGAACTTTCCAATTTCAACCGGAAACATCAACTGGAATCCAGATTAATCGCCAAGCTGGAATATTTTAACCCAGGCGGAAGTGTGAAAGACCGTATTGGAAACGCCATGATTAGTGATGCGGAAAAAAGGGGAATACTCAAGTCTGGTTCTGTAATTATTGAGCCGACCAGCGGAAATACCGGGATCGCTCTGGCATTCGTTGCAGCAGCCAAAGGCTACAGGCTAATACTAACCATGCCTGAAACCATGAGTGTAGAACGTCGAAACCTGTTGAAAGCCTTGGGAGCCGAACTGGTTCTTACTCCAGGAAGTGAAGGTATGAATGGAGCAATTAAAAAGGCTGTCGAATTGTCTGAGATTACACCTAACTCTTTCATTCCACAACAATTTAAAAACCCGGCCAATCCTGAAATTCACCGCAATACAACAGCCAATGAAATATGGAATGACACCGATGGTGAGGTTGATATTTTCGTAGCAGGAATTGGAACCGGCGGAACCATTACCGGAGTAGGCGAAATCCTGAAAAAGAGAAACCCTTCTGTCCGTATAATCGCAGTTGAACCTGATGGATCACCTGTTATCTCAGGTGGAAGGCCTGGCCCACACAAAATACAGGGAATCGGGGCAGGTTTTATCCCGGAAGTTCTGAATCGGTCGGTGATCGACGAAATTATAACTGTAAGCAATGATGATGCTTTTGAAACCAGTAGAGAATTGGCACGTTCGGAAGGTTTATTGGTCGGAATATCTTCAGGAGCTGCAGTGTATGCCGCTTTGGAAGTAGCAAAACGTCCGGAGAATAAAGGAAAATCGATTGTAGTTATTCTTCCGGATTCGGGAGAAAGATACCTTTCAACTTTACTTTATCAATTTGAAGAAGAGCCGGCCGAATTATCTGCAAATTAATTATAAAACGAAATGTCATGAGCAAAATACAAGTAAACGGGAAAGTACAGGAATTTGAAACATCAACAGTTTCTATTATCGAATTGATTAAACTCAATAATGTGCCGCAACCTGAAATGGTTTCGGTACAGCTGAACAGCGAATTTGTTGACAGAAACGACTTTGGTTCTACTCTGGTTAAAGATAATGACGAAGTCGATTTTCTTTACTTCATGGGTGGAGGCTCGTTATCATTAACCAATTATTCAAGCACTATTTCCTTATTAAGATAGTAATAAACGCCATGGATTATACTGAAGATCAAATACAACGATACAGCCGACACATCATCCTTCAGGATGTGGGTGTTGAAGGCCAGGAAAAAATCAACAACGGGAAAGTGTTGATTGTGGGTGCCGGAGGTTTAGGAGCTCCCGTTGCCCTTTACCTTGCTGCGGCAGGTGTTGGAACCATCGGAATCATCGATGGTGATGTGGTCGATTTGTCGAACCTACAACGACAGGTTATTCATTTCACTCCTGATGTAAATAAAGCCAAAGTGATTTCAGCGAAAGAGAAGATCAACCAATTAAATCCTGATGTAAAAGTGATTACTTATCACAAATTACTAACGGCGGAAAATGCGTTGGACATTATTAAGGAATACGATTTTGTAGTTGACGGGACGGATAATTTTCCTGTAAAATTTCTGATTAACGATGCTTGCGTTCAGGCCGGAAAACCATTTTCACACGGTGGCATATTACGTTTTGATGGCCAGACAATGACCGTTTTGCCGGGAACAGCTTGTTACCGATGTGTTTTTCAGGCACCACCCCCAGCCAATGCTGTGCCAACCTGTTCACAGGCTGGCGTTTTGGGAGCTATTGCAGGAATGTTGGGAACCATTCAGGCTGCTGAAGTATTGAAATACCTGACCGGAGTTGGCGATTTGTTGACCAATCGTTTGCTGACTTTCAATGCCAAAACAATGGAATTCCGCACGATTAAGGTGAAACACAATCATAACTGCGCAGTTTGCGGAGATCATCCAACGATTACAGAATTGGTTGATTACGAACAGGCAACCTGTGAAATTAAAAGCAAACATTAAATTATGGAAACCCCGGAATTTACAACAGAAAATCAGGCGAAAGCACAAAAAAAGCTTTCTCTCATTAGTTTTAGCGGCGATTTCGACAAGCTGGTAGCCACTTTTACGCTGGCCACTGGTGCAGCGGCAGTCGGCTATGATGTAAATATTTTCTTTACTTTCTGGGGACTCAATGCGATTAAAAAAGAACAGGGTCGTGCTTTTGTCGGAAAAGGATTCCTGCCAAAGATGTTTGGCTTTTTCATGGGCGGCTTACGGAGTGCGCCAGTCAGCAGGCTAAATTTTATGGGATTTAGTCCGAAGATATTTCGATACCTGATGCGGAAGAAAAACGTTGCCACACTCGAAGAACTGGTTGAAGCGGCAAAAAATCTGGAAATCAATATGTATGCCTGCGAAATGGCCATGCACATCCTTGGTCTTGAAAAAAGCGACTTCATTCATGAAGTAAAAGGGGTTCTGGGTGTTGCCACCTTCCTCGATTTATCCGAAGGAGGAAGAACAATATTCATTTAATTCAAAAATAAGCAAACATGACTACTTTCAAATTAGACATCACCCGCGAACATTGCCCGATGACGTTTGTGAAAACCAAGATCGCGTTGTCAAAACTTAATGCAGGCGAAGTCCTTGAAGTCATACTTTCAGAAGGTGAGCCACTTGAAAATGTACCTAAAAGTTCGCGTGAACAAGGCTATAAGGTATTGGAAGTTTCGCATGTTGAAGGTCTTATTCATAGAGTTCTTATTCAGAAATAATACGAAATAAAATGCTGAAAATATCGCGTCAAATTATAAATGACATCATTAATCATGGACGCCTCGGGTTACCTGAAGAAGTTTGTGGTTATCTGGCCGGAAATGACAGAGAAATAACCCGACAATTTGAGCTTACAAATGTCGATCACAGTAACGAACATTTTTCGTTCGATCCGGCCGAGCAATTTCATGTCGTGCGTGAAGTCCGGAAAGCAGGTCTGGAGATCCTGGCCAATTACCACAGTCATCCTGAAACGCCTGCCAGGCCTTCGCAAGAAGATATTCGGCTGGCTTTCGATCCGAACATTAGCTATGTGATTGTTTCGCTGTCAGCCGAAGTTCCTGAGATTAAGTCATTCCGGATTCAGAATGGAGAAGTTGAAAAAGAAGAAATTCAGATTGTTTCATAAAGAGATTAAAATACTTTAAAAAATACATTATCATGGTAAGACCAATCTTTTTTATTGGTGAAGAATTATCGGTTATAACCAGACAATGGCTTCACAGACAACAAATTCACTTTATTGAATTTCCAATGCAGAAAATTGAGAAGTTGGTAAGCGGAACTTTCGATGCTTACTTATTTTTTAGTCCCTCCGGAATAGACAGTTTTAAAAATTCAGGAAATTTTCCCAATCCCACATCTTTGCTATTTGCAAACGAAAACTCAACTGCGCGGACTGCCTGGCGGGTTTTTACCAATAAAGTTCATACATCTCCAATATCAGAAGAGTTGTCCTTTGTTCAATATTCGATTTTTCGATGGATGAATGAAAATAACGCAGCAATAGATGATTCTTAAAATCAGGACGGTCAAAATCAAATTGGAAGATGAGTAATAGTGAGGTTGAAAATAAGAAATTCAGATCGAATTGGAATTGGACGAATAACTAACATCGCTCCCAAATATGGAATTTAGTGAAACGCAAAATCATATTTTTTTACCGATTTCAATTAAACTCACCAATAAAAAGATATTAGTGATTGGTGGTGGTCGGATTGCAAGTCATAAAATCAACTTTCTGGAACAATTTACTAAAAACATTTCAGTAGTAGCCCTTGAAGTATGCGATAATATAAAAGCCAAAGGTTATTCTTTCAAAGAAAAATCCTACGAAAAATCTGACATTGAAGGAGCTTTTCTGGTATATGCCTGTTCTAACATAAGAGAATTGAATCACCAAATAAAACTCGATGCAGAGAATCTTGGAATACTCACCAATGTGGTAGATAATCCCGGTTTGTGCGATTTTGTTTCTCCAGCCATTTATAAGCGAAGCCATATCACGATTGCTGTAGGCTCAAATGGACAGGAGGTACGTCGTGCAATTGCAGTTCGGAACAAGATCAGAGAATACATGGAAAGCGATGACGAGGTATTCTATAAACCAATCAATTAAGTTACATGCCCTCATTAATTTCAATTGTTGGCGCCGGACCTGGTGACCCTGAATTATTAACGATCAAAGCACTGAAACGAATTCAGGAAGCAGATATCATCCTACATGATGCATTGGTAAGTGACGAAATTTTAAATCTGGCCAAACCTGATGTGCAGCGAATTTACGTCGGCAAAATTTATCAGGACGGCCAAAATCAAACCGGCAGGCAGGAATGGATCAATCAACTGATTATTGATTTGTCAGAAAAAGGGCAAAAGATTGTCCGGCTGAAATCGGGCGATCCGATGATTTTTGGCAGGGGGGCCGAAGAAATCAGGTTTTGCATCGAGAACAAGCTGAATTATGAAGTCATCCCGGGCGTTACGTCTGCACTTGCAGCGGCTTCGTTGTATGGAATACCACTCACCGAACGTGGCAAAAACAGCATGGTACTATTTGGAACCGGCCATTACAGCGAAGGCGAATTTCTGGATCTCGATACCTTTGTCTCAGTTCTGAAATCAGGCTCTCCAATTATCCTTTTTATGGGATTGAATAAACTGATCCAATTAGCCACCCGATTACTCGAACAATCCATTTCAGGAGATACCAGCGTTCAGATTTTAAGCAAAGTTTCTCAGCCCGATTCTACTTCTTTTGAAGGCACTCTGGGAACTATTGCACGAGTGATTGAAAATAAAAAACCGAATATGCCTGCATTGGTTATTATTGGAAAGAATGTTGTGAGATTGAATAAATTGGGCAGTGAATAAGTATTTAACTTTTGGTAAAAAAAACAGATTTCATTTTCGTAATTGGTTAATTTTTTGACAATTCCTCTCAATAAGCATTCTGAATTCTTTTGCTGACATTCAATCCCTATGTCACATCCTACAGCCCTATAAGTTGGCATTTCACCGTATAAAGAAACTATTTTTCAGTAGTCTGATTATATATGCACCTTACAAGGTTATATATGCCATTTTTTTTCTGATCATGAAAATCTAGGATTCTGGTTTGTATTTCTATCTGTTATTTGACTAAAAAAAGGATCAAAAAAATTAATCAAAATACTGCAATCCAGTATTCTATTAATTTCGATTGCGATTTTCATGATGTTTTGTTTGATGGTTTTTCAATGATTAATCCGTAGAGTTGTTCTTAATCCATTGAAAGTTTCACCAGACCAAACTGATCGAAGTCGAAAAGCATGATGCTTCTATTATTGTAAGTGCCGAGAATAACCTGGATGCAGGCATTTGCCATATAAACGCCTAATATTCCTGGCACCACGCCTAACACACCATTTTCATTACACCCCGGCACATCTTCCGGATTCGGTGGTTCAGGATAAATATCCCTTAAGTTTTTGCCTCCACTGTAGTTAAACACAGCCAGCTGTGCTTCGGAATTAAAAATGCTGCCATATACCAAGGGTTTATTTAACTCCACGCAGGTATCATTTACCAGATAGCGTGTGGGGAAATTATCGGAGCCATCTACAACCAGATCGAATTGGGAAATTAATTGCGCGCTGTTTTTCTTATTCAGGATGTCGTTATAAACCTGAAATTCGACATGGGAGTTCTGTGCTTTTAAAATCCTGGCAGCAGTTTCTGCCTTGGGTTTTCCAACATCCAGCGTTGAATACAAAACCTGACGGTGCAAATTATGAAGTTCTATTTTATCGAAATCGATGATGCCGATTGTTCCAACTCCTGCCGCACATAAATATTGCAGAACCGGGCAACCCAGGCCACCGGCTCCAACCACCAACACTTTGGCATTTTTCAATTTTGTCTGTCCTTCCAGCCCAAATCCGGGAAGCATGATTTGCCGGTTGTATCGGTTTAATTCTTCTTTTGTAAAAGTTGTCATAATCTAGATAAATGATTTATCCCAGTCTTTCCATACAGGTTCATAATTTATACCTGAGATGTATTCGGCCATTTGCTGTGAACTTCGTTCATCAGAGATTGCAAACTGTTCCAGAGATTCCGGATCAACGACATAACCACCCGGATTAGTTTTAGAGCCAGCGCTCATACTGGTCACCCCCAATTTGATGATGTTGTTCCGGAATTGTTCCGACTCGCGGGTTGACATGGATAATTCAATATCTTCATACATCAAACGGTAAGCACATATGAGCTGCACAAGGTCTCTGTCTGATAACAGAATATTTGGAGCTAATACTCCTTCAGCCGGACGAATGCGTGGAAAAGAGACGGAGTATTTAGTCTGCCAGTATTTTTTTTGTAGGTAATTCAGGTGAAGTGCACAAAAAAATGAATCGGTGCGCCACTCTTCCAGTCCCAGTAAAACTCCCAGCCCGATTTTATGTATCCCGGCTTTTCCTGCCCGGTCGGGAGTTTCGAGCCGGTAATCGAAATTTGCTTTTTTGCCTTTGGGGTGATATTCCGGATATTTCTCTTTGTGGTAGGTTTCCTGATAAACCAAAACCGCATATATCCCAGCTTGCTTCAATTCCCTGTATTCATCGGTTTCAAGAGGCTGAACTTCAATTGAAATATTTGCAAAAAGTGGCTTTATGATTTCAATGGCTTTTTTAAAATAGTCAACATGCACCACTTGCTTGGATTCACCGGTTACCAGAAGAATATGGTTGTATCCCTGTTTCTTAATTTCAGCTATTTCCAGCGAAATCTCTTTAGAAGTAAGTATTTTACGCTTGATCTTGTTGTCGAAATTAAATCCGCAATAGGTGCAGAAATTCGTGCAGACATTACTCAAATAAATTGGGGCATACATTTGAATGGTATTTCCGAAACGCTTTTGAGTGAGCTGGTGACTTAGTTGCGCCATTTCTTCGAGGTAAGGCGTTGCTGCCGGAGAAATTAAGGCTTTAAAATCTTCCAGGGTCCGGTGATGGGACGAAAGGGCCATTTCCACATCGTGCGATGTTTTGCCATAGATGGATTTTGTAACCTCATCCCAGCTATATTGATTATATATTTCTTTAAAGCTCATGTGTCTGTTTATTAATCTAAAAATGCAGTAAGTGGACTGCTTGCTTCGGCCGTTCTTTTTGTTATTGCCAGTCTGGCTCTGTATGCCATTCTTCCTGCTTCAACAGCTAACCTAAATGCCCTGGCCATTTCCACGGGATTTCCGGCCACAGCGATGGCCGTATTCACCAGAACAGCATCCGCCCCTATTTCCATGGCTCTAGCTGCATCGGACGGAGAACCTATTCCGGCATCAACAATAACCGGAACATTGCTTTGTTCAATGATGATCTCAAGGAAGTCGATGGTTCTTAGCCCTTTGTTACTGCCAATGGTTGAACCAAGCGGCATCACGGCGGCAGTCCCGGCATCTTCCAGTCGCTTACATAAAACCGGATCGGCATGAATATACGGCAAAACCACAAAGCCAAGTTTGGCCAGTTCTTCGCAGGCGATCAGGGTTTCAATCGGATCGGGCATTAAATACCGGGGGTCGGGGTGAATTTCCAGTTTCAACCAGTTTGTTTCCAGGGCTTCCCGTGCCAGTTGTGCCGCAAAAATGGCTTCTTTGGCATTCCGTGCTCCTGAAGTATTTGGCAACAGATTGATGTGCGGGTGCTGCAAATAAGCAAGTAAGCCATCAGTATTGGTCTCCATGTCAATACGCTTTAACGCTACCGTAACCATTTCAGAACCTGATGCCAGTACCGCGTCTTCCATCAGTTTTGGAGAACCGAATTTGCCTGTTCCCAAAAACAAGCGCGACTGAAATTCTTTACCTGCAATTTTCAATTTATTCATGAAGTAGGATATTAAAATTTTGTATCAACTCTTTCTTGTCCGGATGTGTGGTGATGACGCCCGAAACGGCAATCCCATGAACACCGGTTCTCCTGATCGCAGCCAAATCATCCTGGATTATCCCACCAACGGCATAAATTGGAATTTGTATTTCTCCGGAGATGACTTCTTTCATGATCTGCGCTATTCCATCCAAGCCGAGGATGGGGCTTAATTTTTCTTTGGTCGGTGTAAACCGGAACGGACCTAATCCAATGTAATCGCACCTTTCGCTGATTCGCATCTGCACATCGCTGATGGTATTGGCAGTGCCTCCGATGACTTTATTTTCGCCCAGTATGCTTCGGGCTTCAGCAATGGAAGTATCAAGCAAGCCCAGGTGTACGCCATCCGCATCCGCATTTTTCGCGATGTCCACATGATCGTTCATGATGAACGTGGCCTGATAGTCGGAACACATTTTTCTGACCTGAACGGCCAAATCAAAAAGTTCATTGTCCACTGCATTTTTAAAGCGCAACTGAATCCAATGGCACCCGGCATCGAGAGCGCTTTGAATATTTTCGGTTTGTTCCTGAACCGTTTTACCTTGTGAAATGTATTGAAGTCGGGTGTACATCATGCGTTCCTAATAAAGTTTCGTTACTCGATAAAAATTGTTCCACATATATTTTAGCCTCGCGGCACGATTTGGTTAAATCATTCCCTTTTGCCAGGTTCGATGCAATGGCCGATGATAAAACACATCCGGAACCGTGTTTGGGGAATACCTCTTTCCCCGTTGGAAATATCTTTTCAACCTGATCTTGCATAAAAAGAAAATCAACGCATGGTTCTTCCTTGCTGTGTCCTCCTTTCAGAAGGACGTTGCAGTATTTTGCAAGTAGCTGCGCTGCATCCAAAGGCTTGTCAATTCCTGCCAGAAAAATCACCTCTTCGGTATTGGGTGTAATCAAGTTGATGTTTTCAAGCGCCGAGAACAATTGTTCCCGTTCAAAATGCCCGTGAAACTGAAATCCTGCGCTTGCCTTCACGATCGGGTCCCAGATAACCTGGCATCCGGGCAGTGACTGCTTTAAAGCTTTGATGATAATTTTCAGAACTTCCAAATCCCTGATCAGGCCTATTTTGATGACTGAGAACTCAAAACGTTCTTGCAGCACGGAGATTTGTTGCAGAATTTCATCTGTACCGATCCACCTTACTCCATCGAATTGGATGTCGTTCTGAAAGGTAAGTGCACTCAGTACGCCCATTCCGCAAACCTGATTGGCCTCAAAGGTTTTGATGTCGGCCAGAATACCGGCACCTCCGGAAGGATCAAATCCGGCAATGCTTAATACACTATTTTTTACTTCAACCATCGCTCTTTTATTCGTTTAAATTTGTCCACAGGCTGTTCGCTTTGCCAAACGGCTCCTAGCAAGGCTATTCCTGAAAATCCCATTTCCCTGACGGTTTCAATTTTGTCTTCATCAATTCCGCCAAGAACAATAATTTTTGCTTTCGTGTCTTTCAGAAACAACTTCAACTCACCGGCTTTAAACCGGCTTTTATATCCTTCTTTTGAAATACTGTCGAACACTGGGCTCAGTAAACCATAGTCGAACGGCAGTTGAGATTTTTGTATTTCTTCCACCGTATGAAATGAAACGCTCAATGTACCATCCGGCATTTCGCCTTTGAAGGTATCCGGAACATGAATTCCCCTTAGCCCATATTCTCCGGCCAGATGATAATGCGAGTGAAGAACAATTTTCTGCCAATGTTCTTCAGGAATGTTTTTAATAAAAGTCCTCAACTCACTTTCCGGATATTCCTTCTTCCGGAGATGAAAGATCTCCAGACCTTCATCGAAGATTTGTCTGATGATTTTGTGTTCATCTTTCACCGGCGCCGGATTCGAAATCAGGATGATCATTTTACAGATAGATTTCAGATCCGACTGTTATAAACTCTTCCGATTTTTCTTTCATGCCTTGTTCTGCAAATTCACGAACCTCCTGAGTTATTTTCATAGCACAGAAATTGGGTCCGCACATGGAGCAGAAATGAGCCACTTTTGCTCCTTCCACAGGCAGCGTTTCGTCGTGGAATTCGCGTGCTGTATCCGGGTCGAGCGATAAATTAAACTGGTCTTCCCAGCGGAATTCAAAACGGGCTTTGCTCAAGGCATTGTCGCGGTATTGAGCACCCGGATGCCCTTTGGCCAGATCGGCAGCATGGGCTGCAATTTTATAGGTGATTACCCCGTCTTTTACATCTTTTTTGTTGGGCAATCCAAGGTGTTCCTTGGGTGTAACATAGCAAAGCATAGCGGTGCCGTACCAACCAATCATGGCAGCGCCGATGGCCGAAGTGATGTGGTCGTAACCCGGGGCAATGTCGGTGGTTAATGGTCCAAGGGTGTAAAACGGAGCCTCATGACATTCTTTGAGTTGCTTATTCATATTTTCCTTAATCATGTGCATTGGAACGTGGCCGGGACCTTCAATGATGGTTTGCACATTGTGTTTCCACGCGATTTTGGTCAGTTCTCCCAGGGTTTCGAGTTCGCTGAATTGTGCAACATCGTTGGCATCGGCAATACAACCCGGACGTAGGCCGTCGCCCAACGAAAAGGCTACGTCGTAGGCTTTCATGATTTCACAAATGTCTTCGAAGTGGGTATATAAAAAATTCTCCTTGTGATGAGCCAGGCACCATTTGGCCAGAATGCTCCCGCCACGCGAAACAATTCCGGTAACCCGTTTTGCTGTTAACGGAATGTAGCGCAGCAATACTCCCGCGTGAATGGTGAAGTAATCAACTCCCTGTTCAGCCTGCTCGATTAAGGTGTCGCGGAAAATCTCCCAGGTCAAATCCTCCGCTTTGCCGTTCACTTTTTCAAGTGCCTGATAAATAGGTACCGTACCCACCGGCACCGGGCAGTTCCGGATGATCCATTCACGCGTTTCGTGAATATTTTCACCGGTTGACAAATCCATCAGCGTATCGCCACCCAAACGGCAGCTCCAGACTGATTTTTCGACTTCCTCCTCGATACCCGACGACACTGCAGAGTTGCCAATATTGGTATTGATCTTGACCAGAAAGTTGCGGCCGATAATCATGGGTTCGCTTTCAGGATGATTGATGTTGGCCGGAAGGATGGCGCGGCCGGATGCAATTTCGTCGCGGACAAATTCGGGAGTGATGTACCCTTTTGGAGTATTTGCCCCAAAGCTGTAACCTTCGTGCTGTTGGGTCAGTTGCTTGTCAGCTTGCTGTTCCAGAAGGTCAATCCGTTGATTTTCGCGGATGGCCACATATTCCATTTCGGGAGTAATGATGCCTTGTTTGGCGTAGTACATTTGCGATACGTTTCTTCCGGATTTAGCCTTTAAAGGTTTCTTCAGATGTTGAAAACGCAATTCATCGAGTTTCGGATCAGCCAGACGTTGGTGGCAATATTCCGAAGTGAAATCTTTGAGTTGTTCTACATCACCGCGCAGTAAAATCCAATCTTCGCGTAAACGGTGCAGACCTTTTTTTAAATCGACAGTAATGTCCGGGTCGGTAAACGGCCCACTGGTATCGTATACCGTTACCGGAAAATTATCTTCCGTTTTTCCATTCGAAAGTCTGGTTGGTGAAAGCGAGATTTCGCGCATGGCCACTTTGATGTCATGAAGTTGGCCGGACACATATATTTTTTTTGATCCCCTGAACGGGCCACTTGTAATTACGTTTTGGGTAGGTGATTGCTTGGTATCCATTGGTGTTGTTTTATGTTTTTTTACTTTTTACTTTTCCCACTTCGGCGTTGCTCCATGCATCGCCTTTGACTTGTTTCTGGTGTCATGTCAATATTAAACCGTCTAAGTCAAGGTCACCCTGATTTTTTTTCTGGGTCTCGCCAATGTAGAGATGCTGAAACAAGTTCAGCATGACGCTGCGACAAAGTAGATTGACGCGAGTCTTTAGCCGCCTTGTGTAGCTTTAATGATCAGGACTTCATCGTGATGGACAAGGAAATGATGACCCCAGTTTGTTTTGGGGATTACGGACGAATTCACGGCAATAGCAATGCCTTTTTGTTTTTCGGGGATAATTTCATCGAGCAACTGCTGAACGGTGCATTGCTCCGGAAAAGTTTTAATCTGGTTGTTGAGTTTTATTTCCATTCCTGATTTTTTGGTTGAACTTCAGGAATGATCTTTGGCAAGAAAAGATTCTTTTTCCTTCGGCAGCATTACCTGCATCAGGTTTTGAGGGTATGTTCTCAGCCGGTAAAGGCACCCCTAAAGTTTGCGATAAAGGTATATTATTTTTTGAGAATCAGATGAAATCTTTCATCCTGAATAATTTCAAAACTTTTAAGAGATGAATTCATCCGAATATATTGGTGTTAATTATTTGATTATTTGTACGTTCGGATGGAACTATCATGCCAGAAGAACTCCACTTCGAACAATATATTCATTTTCTTTTTGCGCCGCCTCCTTTAAAATTAATTCTGCGGCATGTTCGTTTCATGTGTTCAAATGCATTCCAAAATTAGATTTCACTGTTATAGGTTGGCAAGGTAAAATAAAACACCGAACCTTTGCCAGGTTCTGATTTGAGCCAGATCCGTCCACCCATTAACTCGACCAGGTTTTTTGAGATTGCCAGTCCAAGACCATTTCCACCGTATTTACGCGTTTTTTCAATTTCAATCTGCCTAAAGCGTTCAAATATTGTATCGTGGTATTCTGCCGGAATGCCAATTCCGGTATCCTTGACGAAAAATTCAACCATTTTATCTTTAGGTAGATATCCAATTTCAATTTTGCCATTCGAAGTAAACTTAAAGGCATTACCAATCAGATTATTAAATATTTGCCTAAACCTTTCGACATCAGCAAAGACTAATGTTTCTTCATCATTGTCAGGGAGGATTAGTTCGAATTCGTTCCCATTGGTTTCGAAAAAAAATTCTCCCTTAAGGGTTGAAACAAATTTATGAACATTGATTTGCTTTTTACGGATAGTAATTTCATCCGATTGCATCTTCGAGATATCCATAATATCACTGATAATGGTTAAAAGGTTATTCCCACTGGCAACGATACTCTGAATAAATTCATTCTTCTGTTCCTCTTCAAAAAATGGATCAGCCAATAATTCAGAAAAACCGATGATGCTATTTAATGGTGTGCGAACTTCGTGCGACATATTGGCCAGAAATGCAGATTTTAAACGGTCGCTTTCTTCGGCTTTTTCTTTTGCCTTGAATAATTCCAACTCTTTTTGCTTTCTTTCCGTAATTACCTCTGTGTATATAATAAACCCACCAACTGAACCATTCGCTTCATACCATGGACGACATTCCCAACGTATCCATTCAATTGTACCATCTTCCTTTTCGTATGAATCATCATCTGCGCTAGATACCTCCCCTGCCAATGCTTTCTGATGTACATCTCTCCACTTTTGTGGCAAATCAGGCAATGCCTCATAGAGATGTTTTCCTATGACATCCTTTTCTTTTACCTTAAATTCTTTAAGATAACGCTGGCTCACGTAGATATACCTCAAGTCCCTGTCATGCACCGCAATTGCGCTTTGACTGTGTTCTATAATATAGTGCATCAATTCATGCGAATGAGCAATTGCCAGCTCGGCCTGTCTGCGTTCGGTAATGTCTCTGGCAGTTCCAGAAAAACCAATGATATTGCCTTTGCCGTCCTTAAGTACTGAACCGGTAAACTCACAGGGAATTTGCCTTCCATCTTTTATGACAAAATCAGCATCTACCTTTGCAGAGCCTTCTTTATATATTCTCTCAACAGCCTCGGCAATACGTTGAATAGCTTCACCTGAAAAGAAATCCATCGGTTTCTTCGAAGACAACTCTTGATCGCTATAGCCGGAAATTCTGCTAAAAGTTTTATTCCAGTTTAAGAATTTGCCGCTCAAATCAAATGAATAGAAGATATCAGTAATGGAGTTTAATGTACTTTCGGTAAACTCCTTTGCTTCATTTAATTCTTCCTCCGCCCGTTTGCGTTCGGTAATGTCTATAAGAGAAATGATACTTTGTTTGGTGCCGGATATCATACTGACATTAAGAATGACATCCCGTTTTTCTCCCTTTTTATTAACAAGTTCTACTTCATATTTTTTGGGAGCTAAATCAGGGTTTTGACGTCTAAGCTTGTGGTTCTTCATCATTTCCTGCAAACTCACAGGAGCAAAAGAACGATTCCATTTCTTTCCAATAATTTCAGTAGCAGTATATCCCGTAATGGAACAACACTCATTGTTTGCCATAAGGATAGTGGCATCCTCTTCAACAATAAATGTGGCTGTGCCGGTAGATTCAAATATTTCCTGATACTTCACTTCACTCTCCCGCAATGTCTCTTCAAATCTCTTGCGCTCGGTAATATTTGATGCTATCCCATCAATTCGAATTAGTTTTCCGTTCGTGTCGAGGGTCGGTTTCATTTTTGCTTCAATCCATCGTATTTGACCATCGGCATGAACTATCCTGTACTCATGATGAAGGTTCTTCCCTGAAAATAAAACCGGATAACCGGCATCAACGATTAGTTTATCTCCCGGAACTATGATTTCATACCATAACATTGGATTATTGAAAAACGCTTCCTGGGAATAGCCGAACACTGCTTCGTGTGCAACAGAAACCTGAAGCATTTTGTTATGAATCACATCTACCGAAAAAACAGCTAGGTCCAGATTGTTATGGAGATTTTGCAATTCACTATTAGCTTGTTTAAGCGCATCTTCCGCCTGTTTGCGCATAGTCACATCCACGAAAAAACCCACGCTGCATTTTCGTTCATTGATGATGGTGGAATTACCAGCAATATCAGCATAGAAAACCGTGCCGTCTTTTCGCAGACACGGAAGAGCGGAAGATATCACCTTCTCCCCTCGCATCTGAGACTCAAACTCGGATATCACTAAATCCATTGAGTCTTTTGGGTGAAGATCTGGTATGGTCAACCGTAGGAACTCTTCATCTGAATATCCGAATATCCGGCAGATGGCTTGATTAGAATATAAAAACCGATGAGTTTCACTGTCGGTGGCTAAGATGCCAAGTGTACTTCCCTCAAACAGCACACGGTACTTTTCTTCCGACTCTCTCAACGCTTTCTCCGCCCGCTTGCGCTCGGTGATGTCAATCACTGTTACAAGGCATTGCTCTCCATTTTTTGTAACAATTCCGGTAAGGTGAGCATTCATTGGCAAGCTTCCATTGTTTGAAAAGTTCACCTCGCAGGTTTCCTTGATTTTGCTTTTAAATACTTTCCCAAGAAAATGATTGAAAATTGGTCTGGTATCATTGGAAACAAAAAAACTAAACGATCTGTTTTTTAAATGCGAGCGTTCTTTGCCTAGCATTTCTGATCCGCTGAGGTTTAAATCAATAATATTACCTTTTTCGGAAAGTGTAAAATAACCTAATGGCGCAAAATCGTATAATTCAGCATATTTTTCGGTAGCAAGTTCGGCCTGATTATTTGAAAGCATAACTTCTTCGTTCTGCATTTCCAACTCAATCTGATGCACCTCAAGTTCATGAATGAGTTTCAACGTATCAAACTCTGAAAGTTTTGAGGCAGAAACAGATCGTTTCTTTTTATGAAGTTCTTCCGCCCTTTGCCGAAGAGTTATATCATTTGTATTGATCAGTTTTTTCATAATAAAATCATTTTAAATCCAATGATCCATAGCTTCACGTGTCATTCAACCGCACTTTCCGGGGTGCAAGATAGATTTTTTGGTTAAAATGTTACACAATTCTCGAAATAAGTTACATGATTCACACCATGGGGCATAGGAGGAAAGAGAAAAGGGTTTTAAAACAAGTTCAGGATGACAAAAAGCAAATTTGTAATCTCGAATGATATGAGTCTGTCTACCTGCCCGTCGGTAAGCGGGGGCTTTTAGCCGACGGACTTTGGCATATCCTCACAGGGCATTGTGAAATAAAACATTGAGCCTTTACCCGGTTCAGACTCTAACCAAATTTTCCCACCCATTAGCTCAATTAGGTTTTTAGTAATTGCCAAACCCAATCCATTGCCTCCATATTTTCTGGTTTTCTCATCTTCAACCTGTCTAAATCGATCGAATATATTTTTGTAATATTCCAGTGGAATACCGATCCCGGAATCTTTAACATAAAATTCAACCATCTCACCTTTGGGTTGGTATCCAATTTCTATACTGCCATTTGAAGTAAATTTCAACGCATTACTTAACAGGTTATTGAATACTTGATTTAGCCGGTCTCTGTCAGCAAAGATTGAAATATTTTCATGAGTGGAAGGATTAAGCACAATAAATTCGAGACCTTTAGCCTCTATCTGAAATGCAAATTGTGCTTTTAAGTTTGAGATATAAATCGAAGTATTAATTCGTTTATTGTAAATTTTCAACTCACCGGACTCCAGTTTCGAAATATCCATAATGTCACTAATAATCGTTAATAAGTTATTCCCATTTGCAACGATAAGATGAATAAATTCATTCTTTTGTTCATCATCAAAATCTGGTTCTGCCAGCAGTTCAGAAAAACCAATTATACTATTTAAAGGAGTTCTAACTTCATGCGACATATTTGCCAGAAAAGCTGATTTAAGTCGGTCACTTTCTTCTGCTTTTTCTTTTGCTGTAATCAGATCTGAGAAAAGCTTTTTCTTTTCTGTGATGTCTTCTTTGGCAGCTACGAAATGGGTTATTTCTCCATTTCTATTTAGAATGGGTGCTATTATAACGTTTTCCCAAAATAGATCACCATTCTTTTTGCGATTTAGAATTTCACCGATCCAAGGTTGACCTGATAAAAGGGTTTTCCACATTTTCTGATAAAACAGGACATCGTGTTTTCCTGATTTTAAGACCCGGGGATTTATTCCCAGAACCTCATCCTTGGAATAACCAGTTGTTTTTATATAAGTGGGATTAACATATTCAATTGTACCATTGGTATCAGTAATCATCATACTTACTGGACTTTGTTCGATCGAAGTACTCAATAATCGGAGTTGTTCTTCCGCATTCTTTTTCTCAGTGATATCAATATTTACACCTTTCATATGAATAATTTCATTTTCATGGAAAGTGGGGATAATCTTATTCAAAATCCATTTAATTCTTTTATCCGGGAAAGTTATCCGAATTTCCTGTTCTATTGGTAGTTTAGTTTGAAGAATGGTCGTATATCCATTATCAACCTGTTTTAGATCGTCTGGATGTACCCGGCTTCTGAAATATTCATACGATGGTTCAATTTCATTGAGCTGAAGATCGTAAATTCGAAAACAATTATCTGACCATTTGGTCTTGTTTTGAATGAAATCAAATTCCCAGTCACCCATATTGGCTATTATCTGGGCTTGTTTCAGCGAATTTTCACTTTCAACAAGAGCATCTTCAGCCTTCTTTCGTTCAGATACATCGTTAATCAAAACCATTCGTGCTGGTCGTCCTTCGAATTCAAGTTTGTGCGAAGTAATTTCCACAAATATGATATCACCATTTTTTTTGATGTGACGCCATGTTCCTGCTTTGTTGAATGGCTTGGTGGTTTGTTCAATATCTTTTATAAGACCGTCATGATCTTCTTCGGGGCGGATGTTTTTTAAGGTCATACACATAAATTCTTCACGACTATAACCATATTGTATAATTGCCGTATCGTTCACCTCCAGGAACCTAAGGGTTTCGAGGTTATAAATCCACATGGGAGCCGGATTATTATCGAACAAATGCCGATATTTATTTTCGCTTTCCCGCAGTATCCCAGTCATTTTCTTGCTCTCAGTAATGTCGCGCTGGATACCGAAAAGCCCGGTCATCCTGCCTTCCGAATCATACAAACAGGTATAATCACCTTCTACAAACATGGGTTCACCATTCAGTTTTCGTTCATCGGTTTCGGTATGTGATTTACCATTGTCAAGAATTCCCCGAAACACGTTTTTCCCTTGTTCAATATCGTGAACAAAAAAATCGTTTGGAGTTATTCCTAAAAACTGATCAAGGTCAGCTCCATATTGAGTCAACATGGCATCATTAATTCGGGTAATTTTCAGATTCGAAAAGATAAATTCCAACAACTGTTCCTTGTCTGCCTTGTCATTCCATTCAATAGGTCTGTCCATGGTCATAAAGAAGAATCCGTCGAGCGACTGTTCAAAGAAGGCGTTCATTTTATGACTCGCATCAAGAAGTTCGACTTCCGCCTTTTTCCATTCAGTAATATCAACGACTGTGATAATCCCTGCCGGCCTTTAATTTAACGTAATTGAATTGCCGTTTAGGATAACCCAACGGGTTTCGCCCTCTTTTGTTATGATCTTGAACTCATAAGCATTTTCTTCACCTTTGCCAGCGAGCCTATCAATTCCGTTATTTCGGATTAGTTCCTGATATTCGGGAGCAACAAATTCCCAATATTTTTTTTTGTAAAGCTCTTTGGCAGAATAACCACTCATTTTTTCCCCTGCCTGATTGGTATAAACCCAATACTCATCCTGATAAATGCAAATAGCCAACGGGGAAGAATCAGCCAGGTTTCTGAATCTTTCCTCGCTTTCCTTTAACTCATTTTCAGTTTTCTTACGTTCGGTGATATCGCGGTTGATGGAAATAAATCCAATTATCTCACCTTTTTCATCGAGTATGGGGTTATTGGTGCCGTCGATAGAAATTAGACGGCCATCTTTGGTTTTATTGACAATCTCTCCAGCAATAGGTTTTTTAGCCAACAACGTATTCCAAAAATGTTCGTAAATATTTTGAGATAATAGGCCAGATTTTAAGATACGTGGAGTTTGTCCGATTGCCTCTGATGCAGCAAAATCATATATTTTCTCAAATGCAGTATTAATAGATTCAATGATCCCGTTCTTGTCGGTTATAAATATTGCATCAGTCGAATTTTCAATAGCCATTTTAAATTTATGCAAGCTTTCTTCAGCTTCTTTCCTCGTAGTTATATCTGTACATGTTATGATCACTGCATCTTTATTTCCCCACAAAAAAGTGCATAGAGTGTAATCGAGCCATATCATTTTATTGTCGGAAATATTCAATGAAATTTCAGAACGAAATACTTTACCTTCTGAAGATTCAGAATGAATTTTTTCTTCGTACGACTTTATAATATTTGCAAAACTACCATAGAATAGGTTTGTTGCAGCATCGTTGGCTAATTTAATGGCTGCGTTGTTAAAATATACAAGCTCCCCATTTTGATAAATCAAAATGGCTGAAGTGGTGGCTTCAGCTAAAGTAGCAAAACGTTGCTCCGATTCTTTTAAATTCTTCGTTTTTTGTCTGACTCTTCTGCTTAGAACTAAGTTGAAAAACACTACTAAAATCGCAATACCTGCAATGCCTGCAACACTATAAATATAAAACTGGCTTGAATATTCAATAACTTCAAGGTCATTTTCGGAGCGTGGTAAAAGTTGGTAGTTTTTGTTAGAGTTTTTGTTATTGGTATAATGAGCATAAAGACCGGTAATTTTAAGTGATTCTCCAATGGTGAATTTTTTAAGTAGATCGGGGTATTTATGGTTTTTTGAATTGAAAACTATAAAGGTGCTGTCGCTTCCTGATGCAAGTGAGACAATCAGGTAATCTCCCCCGGTATTTGAACTTTTATTGATAATGCGACCTTTTAAAGTTACAATCCTGCCCTCATAGGTTTCAGGATGGTGGTTAACGTACTGAACGGGTTGTGGTAACTTTCTGTTTAAGGAATCAATAAAGGTTATTTGGATATGAGTCAATTGGGTTTGACCCAGGTACTGACCAATAATACCATTTACTTGTAAGCTATCACCCATAGTAATTCGGGGTCCTGAATATTCCTCTTCATATATCTCAATTCCGCCTGAATGATCCTGAATGGCAATTTGTAGACGACCATTCCATAAAATGCCGGAAGATACAGTAACCCTTCCGGCAACTGAAACAGTATCGCCCAATTTGTCTGGAATAAAATCGGAATTTTGGTCGGCAATGGCTATTGCAACTGGTACTATTTGTGGTGAGTTAATTGCACTGCTCTGATTGTAAAATACTGCAATGGCAAATAAAACAAGGCCAAAATAAATAAGCAGTTTTGCTTCAACTCGTAATTTCATCCTCGGGTTCTATTATTATTTTGAATAAATATCATTGATGCCTTAAAGTTAGTTACAAACTTAGAATCGGAAATTTAATCAGATTATTCGACAAATTAATGGATTATCTTGGTCAAGCTGAATAAAACCACTTTTCAATTGGCTCAATAGTCAGGAAATATAAACCCGCAAGTAGCCTTACTTTCAGAAAGCATATTGGCGTAATTTTAACCTTTGACTTTTTTGTGATTCAATTTAATTGCAACAGCTTTTATTGGCCTGAACGGGCGGGCAGGGAACACTGCCATACGAACAAAAAACGCAGCAATCACCTTTGTTGGGTTTCAATATTGCCTTACAGTTTTCGCATTCGTAAAAGAACTGGCACGCGTCTTCAGGCATCGTTTCTTCCTTCGCAAAACTGCAGGCAGGACAGGTAATTGTTGATTTTAATTGAATGATTTTTCGCATATTTAATTGCTATACTAGCTTCACCACACTGATAATCTGATAAATGCTAAAAAATATTTTATATCTTCCTTGATTTGATCCTGATTCCGGCTATCTGGATTAACAATACAGTAAGGAATAATGGCAAATATAAGTACCAAACGAGACTTAAATTGGTTTGAACAACCTTGTAGTAAATAGAATGAACGATGGCAAACAGGAAGGCCAAATAGATAAACCGCTGAATGTTTTTCCAAACGAATGGGTTAAGTTTTCGGAAAGAAAAATCATTTGAGGTTGATAGTAATACAATGAGTATCAATGCAGAAATCAGGCCGGTATAATTTGCTAAACCGAAATCATCTAACCGGATCGAATAACCAGCGTCCGTTTTATTCAGGAAGTATTTCCAATTACTGCCTCTCAAATGAACGAACAGTCCGGCCACTGAATGTATGACAGCCAGAACTCCTCCGGTTATTCCAATATCCCGTCTGAAATAGGTTGAAATGGGATTTATCCGATTGAATAACAGGTTGAATGGCCCAATTAACAATGAGAAGGTGATCAGGATTAACGAAATATATCCGCTTGCCCCGGTAATGAAGGTTATGGTGTCTCTTTTCGGCCAGTTGTAATGAAACATAATGCTGGCAATGAAGACAATGGATAATAACGGCAAATAGTGGATTTTTAAACGCTCTTTAAAATTATTCATAATCTCTTTTCCGAATTACAAAGTTGCTTTTTTAACAATCAGCATAATTGCCGATTTCTTTATCGGGTACTAATATATTGATTTAATTATTCATGCCCGTGCCGATGATGCAAATCCGGATCGTGCGGATGCTCATGTTTTAAAGCGGCATGAGAATGCAGGTGAGAATGCCATTTGAGCTCCGGAATGGTTTCTCCATCGTGCGAATGGCTATGATGACCATCGGTGTGCTTATGGTAATGAATGTGTTCCATAACAACATGCGTGTGCTGATGTTGATGTGAAAACAGATTGGTGACGATAACAGCCAGAGCCAAAAGTGCAATCGAAATGAGGTGAACCCACTGGAAGGGTTCGTGAACAAAAAAATACGATAAAAGTACGCCCCATATTGGCGCGGTCGAAAACAAGATCTGACTTCGGGTTGCTCCGATATTTTGTGCGGAAGTTACATAAAGAACAATGCTGAAACCATAAGCGAAAATCCCGACAATTATGGCTGAAACCACATTTCCAAACGTCATTGTCTGACTGGCAATGAGGCAACCGATTATTAAATTGACCGTACCGGCCACTATTCCTTTGAAAAAAGTGACTGTTTGAGGTGAAGCCCCATCGGTGAGGGCTGTCAGGTGGTTATCTATACCCCAGCAAATACAGGCGGCAGTAATGAGCAATCCTGAAATGATGCCGCTGTTACCTTCGCCAAATGACACCACAATTCCGGCCAAAATGGTTAATAGAACGCCGATCCATGTATTCCGGTCGAGTGTATCTTTAAAAATTAAAACACCCAGAACGGCTGTTGCCACCAGTTCCATATTTAGCCAAATTGAAACCGAAGTAGCATTGGCCATTCTTAAACCAGCCAATAAAAGCAAAGGCCCTGCAAATCCTCCAAAGAAAATAATCCCGGCAGTTTTTGCCCTGCTTCCCGGTTGAAAAAGTAATTTCAGATTGCTGTTTTTTCGGAAAATGAAAGGGAACATCGCCAAAGCAGCACCCAAATAAAGTAAGTCAGCTAATTGAAAAGAGTTTAATCTGCTCAATAGCAGCTTACTAAATGGAGCAGCCACACCAAAAAGAAATCCGGAAAGAATACCTGTAATGATTGCAAACCGCTTCATTTTTGATCAATTTCAATTCTGTTTAGAAAAACCAGTTCAATGTCGAAATATTGGTTTCGCTCATTTTTAGCTAAATATTCAGCCTCTATCTTTCATTATTTCCCGGCTGCCAGTTCGTCCATCATTTGTTTGAACGACTGAAACAGGTTGGATGCCTGATTATACAATTCCTCATTCGATTTGACGGCTTCAAGCATCATGCCCATATTCATGGTTGAAAGAACCGTTTTGTCGCCAGCCTCATACACTGCTAAGGTACATGGCATAAATGTTGAAAACTCGGGATTCGAGGTAAGCATCATTGACGCTGTTTTCGCCTGACAAATGTTGTAAACAAACACTTTACGTTGAATGGGAAAGCCTTTTGATTCAACTATCTCGTGATAAATATAAGTTTGAAACAAGGCCAGACTGTATTTCTGACATGCCGATTCAACCTGTCCGGCAACTTGTTCAGCGGTGAGCTTGCTTTCGGTTTGGTGCATCACCATTTCTATCATTTTTTCGCTTTGCATGTTTTTTTTGTTTTAAAAGGTTACTGTTTTATCGGCCCAAACTACCAACTCTACACAATCAACCATGGTTGAGATCGGGCAAGCTTCGGTGCTTTCAAGATGCCTCGACTTTAAGCAAGTTCCGCAGGCCAGTATTTCGCCACCAATTTCAACGAATTTCTTCAATTGTTCGTCAACATTGTACTTTTCGTGGGTCAAACCTTCGCATTCAACGGCTTCGCCCATTAAAAACACTTTTACTTCGTGTCCTGTTTTTTTAGCGGTTACGGCAAAACGGAAAGCATTCCATGCCTTTTCAAACTCTTTGGTTTCAAGGATAATTCCAATTTTCATTTCGATAAATTTAAAAAGTTAATACGATTTTGTTTTTGCGGATCAATGCGTACAGGTCGGCCAGCGAAGAGAACGTGCAAACCTGTGGTTGTTTATTATTCCGGCTTCTCAGGCAAGTTCCACAGCCCATAATGCTGCCACCATTGTCCAAAAACTTATCAGCTTGCTCTTTCAAGTCGTTGTTTGTTTTTACCATACTATCCAATTCAACTCCTTTGCCCAGCAAAAACATGCTCACTGTATCGCCTTGATTCTTCGAATAGTTTGCCAGTCGCAAAGCATTCCAAATCGTTTCAGTGTCATTGGAATAGATGACCATTCCGATGGAGGTATGCTCTTTTGGCTCTTTGGAAGATTGGGCGTAAATATTACTGGTAAACACTACTGTCAGGATTACCAAAAGGACAAAATATTTCTTCATAGATTGGTGATTTAATTTATAATGAGAGTTTATTAATAGCATTGACAAGTACTTCGATGGCAAAATCTATTTCTTCCTCAGACGTATGTTTTCCTGTTGAAATCCTTACCGTGGCAGTGGCAGTCCTGAAATCGAGGTTCATAGCCTGAAGGACAGAAGAAATGGTCGTTTCTCCGGAATGACAAGCCGAGCCGGTTGAAATCAAAATATCGTTGCTAATGAAAGAGGCCAAAGCGTGTGCACTTATATTTTCGAAAGCCACACTCAGCGTATTAGGCAGGCAATTTTTCAGATTTCCGTTTACATGAACACGATTGCCAAGTTGGGAAACCAGGCCATTGAGCAGCCTGTCGCGGGAAACCAGCATATTGTGCTGATTCTGTTTGAAGTCGCGCAGCGCCACTTCACACGCTTTCCCAAGTCCTACGGTATGAATGACATTCTCCGTTCCGGGACGGATGCCTTTTTCCTGATTGGCGCCATGCATCAGATTTTCGATTTTCGTTCCCTTTCGGATATACAATGCGCCAATTCCTTTGGGCGCATACAATTTATGTCCGGCAATGGTCAACAGGTCAACCTTTAGTTTATTGACATCTGTTTCAATTTTCCCCACCGATTGAGACGCGTCTGTGTGAAAAACAATGTTATTATGTCGGGCGATTGCTCCGATTTCCGAAATGGGTTGAATTGTTCCAACTTCATTGTTGGCGTGCATGATGCTGATCAGGATTGTATCTGGTCGAATAGCTTTTTTTATCTGTTTAGGATCAAGCATTCCAAATTGATCGACTGAAATATAAGTGATCTCAAATCCTTGCAAACTTAGAAATTTGCAAACCTCAGTTACTGCGGGGTGTTCAATAGCCGAAGTAATAATATGCCGTCCTTTATGTCTGTTTGCCCAGGCAATTCCTTTAATGGCCATATTATTCGATTCGGTAGCACAACTGGTGAAATAGATTTCATCAGGATCGCAGTTGATCAATTCGGCAATCTGCGCCCGTGCTTTTTCAATGGCTTCTTTATTGCTTCGTCCGATTGAATAGGAGCTTGAAGGATTTCCGTAGATCGATTCAATATACGGGATCATTTCTTTTGCAACCTCCGGATCAATAGGGGTGGTTGCATTATAGTCGAGGTATACCGGACGTTTCATTTTAATTGGATGCTAATTGTTTTATTTTCCATTCCGGATAACCTTCGTCAAGTCTTCGAACGTTGTATCCAAGTTCACTCAGTGTTTTCACGGCTTCATCGGCGAGTACACAAAATGGTCCACGACAATAAGCAATTATTTCCTGATTTTTTGAAATGGTCTTGAGTTGATCCATCAGTTCATTCATAGGCACTGAAATTGCACCTGTGATATGACCAAATTCGAATTCGATAGAAGGTCGAACATCCAGCAACAAAATGTTTTTATTCGAAACCATACTTTTCAATTCGTCAAGACTAACCGCATTTTGAGATTTATTATCGTCTCTCTGGCGGTTCATGATCTTTTCAAGTTCGGCAATTTCATTTACAGCATACTTAATTAGAGTCCGTCTATAAACATCAAATTGTTGATAACTAATCATATATAGCCTTTTTGGGGGAATGGTTTTTTATTAAATTTAAGAAAAAAACACCATGAGACTATTTGAAAGTTTTAAGATAAAGTTTGAGAAGCCCGACTGGGCCAGGGATCCTGAATTAGGATTGATAGATACCGTTCTTGAACAGCACCCCCATCTTGTTGCCCTTTTACAAGAAGACATTACCAAGGGCCAAAAGGCCAGTATTTTCGG